>JAVKCN010000123.1:0-40751 GCA_040222715.1 Cyclobacteriaceae bacterium
AAGAAACAGTACGATACGGCAATACTTGCGCTGAACCACCAGAAGTGGAAGGAGCATAAGATCAAATACCTTGAACAGCAACTAAGCAAGCTCAAGGCTGTTGCCTAGAAGTCACTAAGCTGCATTTTGTTATATAGTAGAAAAAAATGAACATCAACTAACCCACTAGCAAAGAGATAAAACTGATATACTTCAAATTAGCAAATAATCAGCTACAGCCTCCAGATAAAAACCCTGCAATCCTCACAAAAAACTTACATTCCTCAACCCAATAAGCACCTCGCAGGTACAATCAAACAAACACATTCTTTTGTCGTACCATTAACCCAATTTTTCTTATGGCCCAGTTACTTTACCCCCGCGATGCTACTCAAAAGCACCTTTCAGCCACCCGTCGCCATACGCGGCTGTGTCGGCAGTTTACCGGCACCCAGTTCCTGGTAGATCAGATCCAGTTGCCGTTCAATGCATTAAAAGACAAACAGGCGGCTACCGCCAAAAAAGAAGAACAGCGGCAGGATCGGTACGATGACCTGCTTATTGCCGATAACCAACTGGATGACCTGGTGCGTACCACCTTTCGCCGCTGTGAGGAGCATGATAGAAATATCCCGGCCGAAGCCGTGCTCAACCGCATCTTTCCCGAGGGCGGTTTTAGCCAGATCGTCAACATGAAGCGGGCGCAGGAACCCGATATGGTGGAACGCCTGGCCATGCGCCTGGAGGATCTGGGCAAGGAACATGCTTTATACCCAATGGCTGCCGAGTTGCGCCAGCAGATCACCGTGTCCCGAAAAACCATGAAGGCCTACGATGATGTTCTCCAGCAGATTAAGACCTGCGAAGCCGAGGAAGAAATTGCTCGAGGCACGCTGCGCCGCCAGTACGAGAGCAATTACCTGGATGCGCGGAAACAACTTGGTAAAATGCGGGCGGAACGTTTATTTCCCAAGCTCAAAATGCCCAATCGGGTTTCAACTCCGGCGGAAAACTAAGAAAATTGTTTAAAAACCCATCTGGAATGTTCTGAGCGAGGCCGGAGGGCTTCAAAGTTGACGACAATTCGTCGTAAGATGGTTTCAAACGTTTGTGGCGGGTTCAAGAAAGTTCCTGAAGGGGTTTCAAACGTTTTTTCCTGCCTTAAGAAATTTCTTGCGGTGGTTCCAAAGGTTTTATACCGCTTTACAATTTGTCATAATGTGCGCTGAACAAATTTCCTTGCGTCAAGAAGTGTCGTAGAGGGGTTTCAAACGTTTGTTCCCGGGTTAAGAAAGTTCTTGGAGGGAGAATATTTGTTTTTTACCCCTTCGAGAAAGTTCTTGCGGGGGTTTGAAGGTTTTTGGCGGGGTTGAGAAAGTTCGGAGCCGGCTTTTTGGGTATTGGTACAGAGCAAGATCATAAGTAGCTGTAAATGTGCCGGTTACCCCATCAGCAATCATCCTATCTAGCGTATATTTTGGTTTATTCATTCAAGAGATCGTCTTTTTCTCTTTTGTTTTTCTATTGCATGCCCTCTGGCCGGGCAGGCTTCTACCGCGATTTCTATGGTTTCAAGTCGGCCCGACCGGGACGGTGCCTCCCAGACAAAAGAAATGAACAACTCAACTAATTTGCATACAAAAAAGTATCACTTCTGTCGAGCTAGACGATCTGCTCCACATAAGAAGCCTCTGGCAAGCAGTCGGCGCTCCGGTGATGCTGAGAGCGATTACGCAACGGCATATTCACCCATCGCTGGCTCACTCGTTCGCTCAAAACTGATAACCCACGTGTAATCCGGGTTCAAACAGAAAATAATTCGGCCACCGATCCTCACGCTCAGCAAAGGCTGCGGGCAGATTGGTATTAATCGGCCAATGGGTGAAGGCGACGGAAGGCTCCAGAAAGCATCGGTTCTCCAGAAAAGTAATCCGGTACCCTACGCGGGCCGTCAGGAATAATTGAAAGCCGGTCTGAATCTTCTCCCGCTCGGGAGTGAGGTATTGCTGAAGAAAGGGAGTGGCGTGGAAGGTGGTGTACAACTTTTTCCACCAGAATCGCTGGTAGGCTAATCCGATACCAAAATCGCGGACGATGCCCGGAAAATTCTCTTCAGCGTTCCCGTAACTCTCGCCATACGGAATGCCTAAGGGAGCAGGGTACTGCCAGGTGATGGCTTCTACCATGAGGGCATCTTTTTCAGTGAGCCGCCGCCCATAATTCAACTGAAAAAAGTGCGGTGGGTCGGGAAGGAAATTGGCCAGCATAAACAGGGAGGTACTGACAAAGTGCTTATTGGCCGGTTTTTCCCGTTGATCCGTCTGGCCCTGAGCCGCCGCCATAGAACATACCATGAACAAAATGAAGAAGCTAGATTTCATAAAGAAGTGAATTTGAAGTTATTCGTTCAAAATTCACCCTTTCGCTACTCAGTTGCATTGACATTTGTCAATAACGGAGCCCGCGGTATGCTTAGTCTTTCTGTTTTCTCCGAATTCGGCTGAGGGTTTCGGGAGTCACCCCAATAAAACTGGCTATCTGGTACTGGGGAACCCGTTGTAGTAATTGAGGGCGGTTTTTTTGAAGATCCTGATAGCGTTCTTCCGGAGTAGAGCGGATAAAATTGGCGAGGCTGGTTTGATGCTTACTCAATTCTCTCTCCGAAAGCACCCGGCACAGGGTTTCAAATTTTGGAAAAGCCTGAAACACTCTTTTCTCCATGTCCGGGGTAGCTACCAGCAGGGTACTATCTTCTTCACATCGGATGTAGTACTCGGAGGGTTTTTGTTCTACCAGACTTTCCGGGGCAATAGACTCTTCTTCTAAGAAGAAGGCCGTGGTTTTCTCCTGCCCACCCACCAGATAATAGCTCCGAAGACACCCTTTCATGACAAAGTAATATTCCCGGGCAAACCGCCCTTCCCTCAGCAACACATCCCCTTTCTGATACTGTTTGATTAAATTCAGTTCCCGGAACATTTGTTTCTCTTCTTCCTGCAAAGAGATAAACTGTGTCAGATAATTGAATATTTCTTCTTCCATATCTCCCGGGGTAGCATCATAAAATGGGGGCACTGCTTCAAAGCGAAAATCAGATGTGCGGCAGAATCTCCGCAATGGGGGTTTCTCCCTCAAATGATTTCACCAGTTGCCTTTTGTCGGAATAGATATACATAGAAGGAGTGGGTACCGAGCCAAAATTATCCAGAATGGGCTGTACCTCCACAAAAGCGAAGAAGACATTGTCATTGCCGTCGAGTTGGTATTCCTGAGAAAACCGTTGAATATCAGCCATAGGCGCATACGTGATGAAATATACGGTGTAATCATCAAAGGCCTGCAAATGCTCACGGATCTGCACTGCCTCTCGCTGGCAATGGTCGCAATCTGGCTGGAACAGCACCAGCACCACTTTCCCTTCTAACTCCTGGGCATTGGTCTTGATACCAGCGGTGGTGAGCATGGGCATATCGGGCAACCCTTTGGGGGTATACTGCTCGGGTTGGGTTGTTGATTTACCAATGGCATTTTCAGTGATCAGCATGACGGGGGCGGTGAACACGAGGAAGAAAACTGCCAGGAAGGATATCTTTTTCATAGGTAAGGTAATGATTCTCAGAGCCGATGGCCCGGTTCGTAATTGTAATGATGGTTTGTGCCACAAACATCAAACGTCGGGCTTCGCCAACGCGTATGCATGATGTAACAAAATATTAGCCCGTAAGATACCCACTAATAAGGAATGTTGCCTTTTTTAGGCCGAAAATGTAGCGTGCTTTTTTTGGGAGGATGTTTTCTTTGGTTTCAAGTCGCCCGAACGCCCCCCTTCAG
This sequence comes from Cyclobacteriaceae bacterium, assembly GCA_040222715.1. Classification (GTDB taxonomy): domain Bacteria; phylum Bacteroidota; class Bacteroidia; order Cytophagales; family Cyclobacteriaceae; genus Tunicatimonas. Next base: position 3,811 of record JAVKCN010000123.1, read on the forward strand.
CGTTGTCTTCGATAGACTCTGAGAGCGTTTCATGAACATCTGCAATTTTCCTCAGAGTTCTCTTCGAGTAACTCTGAGGGAGTTTAGGGAGTTTAGGCGCCAATGACTCTGAAAAATTTTAATAGAGCATAGACTTTATTACGGTTAATTTATAAGGCCGGTAAACTTCAGTTAACAGCTTGCCTACTCAGCGTTCTCTTCGAGTAACGCTGAGGGCGGGAGTTTAGAGGGAGGGTGCGTATGCTTCCTATGACTCTGAAGGAGTTTGAAAGAGAATATTACAAACTTTACTCAGCGTTATCGGAGTGCCGACCGCGGGGTGACTCCACTGTCATTAAGATAAACAAAAGTAAGAGAGATTATACTTACTCAGAGTTCTCTTCGAGTAACTCTGAGACCTCTTAGAGACCTGTTAAGTTCACTCTCCACAAAGGTAAGTAGTGGCTATATCACTCACTGTGATTTTCTGCCAGGGAAACCAAATGGATGCGTGGGTATTCGCCGGAGTACTATCTTGCCGTACCAGAAAGCGAATATTCGTTTCGGGCTTCCTCCAGCGCGTACGTTTTATGATAATACATGTATGACAGGGCCAGAATCGCCAGGAATATCAGGGGGAATAGCATTTGGAAACCAAAGCCGTCTACGGCCCCGTGGCTGATACTGGCAAAAATAAAATCAAAGACAAACCCGGCATACGCCATTTCTTTTAGTTTTTTAGGAACCACCGGTATAATTAACGCCAATGCGCCCACCACTTTAAAAATGACCAGCGCCGTCCCAAAGTATTCAGGATACCCCAAATGGCGGATTCCTTCTTTCGCCAATTCCGTTTGTGAAGTAAGCGCGGGCATCACTCCTTCGAAGAGAAAGATGATTGTGGTAGTAACCCAGAAAATAATTTTGTGAGATTTCATAATCGTTTACTTTATTAGTACAAAGCGAAGATAAGTACCTTCGTACACTTTCATGGGGGGTAAAAACGACGATATACAGGGCCCTTTACGACATTCTTTCATGCTTCCTTGTTGAGAGCCGTTTACTACTTGCGGTAAAACTAAGGTCGGAAGAACGCCACAGTCGGGAACCGCAATCAGTGCGCTGGATAGAACGGGTGCGGCACCTTCTCACCGGGTTCCCGATACACCCAGGGTTGAAACTTCGCCAACACCGCTTCCCATTCTTCTAAAGACCTGGTTGGATAGGTAGCGGGCCAGCCACCATGGCGAAACTCCACGGTCACTCCCTGATCGTTAATTTCCTCCCGCCACTGATTGAGCTCAGCCAACAGGGTTTTCTTAATCTCCTGATGGTCGGGATCATCGGCCAGGTTGTGTAGCTCAGAGGGATCTTCCTGTAAATCGAAGAGCTCAAACTCGGGTTTGTGATCCGCCATGAACTGATCCTGCTCGGGAGTGAGTTCGCCTTTCAAGTGCATTACGTTCAACAGGGCCAGCACCGGGTAGCTGCGTTCTTTGTAGTTGTTGTACTGGCAGTAGGCCCGCTCGGGCATCAGGTTATGAATCAGCTTGTACCGATCGGATCGGATGGCCCGCATGGCATCGTGGGTACTGTCCATCTTATCGCGGGCGGCGAAGATGTATTCCCGCTGGTTGATCTCGTCTTCCAGCATATTCAGGCCGTGCAGCGGGTGGGTGGGTTTGGCTCCGGCCACATCCAGAATGGTTTTGGTAATATCGAGGGTCATCACCATGGCATCAGATACCTGCCCGGCCTCAATGTGTCCGGGCCAGCGGGCGATGATGGGCACCTGTATGCCTCCGTCGTACAGAAACTGTTTACCTCTTGGCATGCAACGGCCGTTATCGCCGATGAGAAACACCAGCGTATTCTCGGCCAGCCCCTCCTCTTCCAGGCGGTCCAGCACCGCTCCTACCTGTCGGTCTACGTTCTGCATGGCTTCCAGCCCGTTGGCCCAATCCCGCTTCGCCAGCTCGGTTTGCGGGTAGTAGGGTGGTAACACCACGTCATCGATGGAGATGGGGTTCAGGGAATCCCGCTCCCAGCGTCGGTGCGTGCCGGGAAAGGTTAGCTGGGCGAAGAAGGGTTGGCCTTCCTTCCGCTCGCTCCAGTCCTCACCCTGATAGATTTCTCCCTCATAGGTGAAGTTATAATCTGTCTTACGGGTAGCCATAAAACAGGTAAAATAGCCGGCCTCCTGAAGCAGATGCGTCATAGGGCGAATACCGTGGGGCAACGGTTTCTTGGTAAAGCCCGGCCCCTGGGTACGGTGCTGGTTTGCCCCGATGTAGTTCTGATGAAATCCTGTCATCATGGCTGAGCGGGAAGGAGAACACACCGGAGCGGTACAAAAGGCATTGGTATAGCGAATCCCTTCTTCGGCCAGTTGGTCTACGTATGGGGTATGGATGCCCGGCTCATCGTAACAGGAAAGCTGATAGCCCCAGTCTTCCAGCATAATCCACACGATGTTGGGTGGATCGGCTGCGTTCGTAGTTTGCGCAGATGCCAGGGAAAGAAAGCCGAAGAAGGTGAGGAAAAGGAATAGTGCGTACTGCTTGATGCCGATGGTCATAGTAGGTTGTATGCTAAGTATTATCAGTAGCTTCTAAAGATGTTGAATTTCTTCAAACATAGCCGTCGGTGCAACTTAGATAATTTATGAGAAAAAAGCTGTCTAAAATTAATGTGAGCGTTGTATTATCAGCAAGTAAGTTACGTTATTACTCATCAAGCGAATGGCCTCTCACTACTTCTGCGACCGCTTTTTCCCTAATCGTATGATCAACGGAAATTGCACGCTTCTTTTATCGGCTGCTCCCCAGGCACTTCGTAGTTCTTCGCCCACTAAGTCAACGGGATTACTGCCTTTATCTTTCTGATAGTGCTGCGCAGCTGACCAGGTGTTAAAGTAGCCAATGAGTTGATCATAGGTCCACGCTACGGTGAAATGGAATTCCGGGGTGGGTATTTCCTGAAAGGGAAACGCAATGGTTTGATATCGATCTTCTACGATACGTCGTTCGGGGTCCCAATACGGCCCAAGGAGGCCTTCGTACAGTTGGTCAATAACCGGATCTATTTTCTCATCAATCGTCAGCAGCGTATATCCGAGCAGGGCGATCACACCATCAGGCTTTAGCACTTGGTTTACTATGGCATAGAACCGTTCAAGATCAAACCAATGAACCGCCTGGGCTACGGTAATCAGATCAAAGTGGTTGGCTGGAAACCCGGCTTCTTCCGCTGCGACCAGCTGATACGTAATATTCTCCCGCGGGGGTGCTTCATCCATCTGTTTCCGACTGATGTCGGTCGCCATCACCTGATGAAAGTGCTCTGCCAGACGCACCGCTACCTGGCCATTCCCGGTACCACAATCCCAAGCATTAGCTTTGTTAGAAATCAGACCTAAAATAAACGCAAAGACTTCGTCCGGATAGGTAGGGCGAAAACGGGCGTACTCCGAAGCTTGGGTGGAGAAGTTGTCTTTCATGAGATGGGAGTTGAGGTGGTGGTCGGAAAGCGGTTGGCAAAATGAAAGTTTCAGGTAAAAAGTATTGGTAAAGGTTTGTTCCCCAAAAGAAAACTTTAACCTTGTAGCCTGCAACCATTCTTCAACTTACTGCCTACCGCCTCCAGCTTCGCTCCTCCAATCAAACTAGATTCCATTGTTACTTGTCAAAATGATCGGGTGATGATCGGTGACTAGGAGCGTGTGTTCGTGTTGGGCAACGTAACTGCCGTCGCGGGCTTTCATGGTCCAGCCATCGGCTCCTTCGTATACGTATCGGGCATTGGTAGAAATGAAGGTTTCCAGGGCAATCACCGTGTTTTTTTTGAAGCGTCCCCGGTTGCGCCGATCGGCATAGCAGGGAATCTCGTGGGGGGCATCGTGCAGACGAAGACCGATGCCGTGGCCCAGCAGGTTTTTAATGGTGGTGAAGCCTCGTTTCTTCGCTTCCTTTTCTATCACCCCACCGACTTCCGCTATTTTTACCCCACCCCGGATCTTGCCAATTGCCAGATAAAGAATCTCCCGTGAGGCCTCAACCAACGGGTTAAATTGGTGAATATCATTCCCCAGCACAAAGGAACCACCATTATCTCCATAGTAGCCGTTGAGTTCAGCCGACACATCTACATTCACCAGATCGCCTTCCCGCAAAATCACCTTACGGGAAGGAATACCGTGGGCCGCTTCCTGGTTCACACTGATGCAGGTCCAGCCGGGAAAACCATATTCTTTCTTCGGAGCAGGATTTGCCCCGTACGATTGCAGGATGGCATACCCGTACTGATCCAGTGCCTGGGTAGACATGCCGGGCTGGGCATAGGCCTGCATCTTGCGCAGGGTTTCGCCCACCACTTCTGAGATACACTTCATCCCGTTGAGTTCCTGCGTGGTTTGAATAGACATAAAAAGATTGGTTATGGATTACTGACTTCTTTCTTGGGCGGGGGTTTGAGCTTCTTCCGCCAGTTGGCCAGGGTTAGTCCTTCTATTGCGAGATAGTGCTCCGGGTTATTGGTTACCAGTGTCAGGTCATTGTCAATGGCAACCCCGGCAATCAGCAGATCGGGCGTACCGATTTCTATATCCTTCTTCCGCAGCTTGCGGTAGCGGATCGCCGAGATATCCAACGAGCGCTTGGTCAGCTTGACCATCTTACAGTGCTGGGCAAAATCCTCAAACAAGTGAATTTGCCGCTTGGCTTTTTTCAGTTCCAGGCCAGCCCGGATTTCATAATACGATACTTCGGAAATGGTTAGTTTATCAAAGTTTCCCACAAACAGGTAGCGCTCCACGTGGGATTTCACCACTTCATCGCCCCGCATATAGAATGATATAATGTCAGTATCTATTAAGCATTCCTTCATAAAATTCTTTTGCTGCCTTTCTTACGATTATCATGAAGAATCTCGGTTAAGCTTAGAAATACCTCTTCGTCCAGGTCTCTCCAGCCCCCGGAAAAGGATAGAATTTTTTGCTTAGAGTTCTTATGGTTCTCCAACTGATCGATATACTGATCCAGCTCCTTCAGCTTCTCAGGGCTTAGGTCGTCTATCCGACGGATGATTTTATCCTTTAAGGTATCTGGTTGAGTAATGACTTCTTCCATGTCAATGGCTAAAATACGCAAATATTTCTTTCCTTATAAAAGATTTGAGGCCTTAAGAGTTTGAATATTAGCGCAATAAAAGCAAATTTTCTACTGGCCGGGTCGCTACATTCAAACCAGCACTATCTTCTCCCGGCGATCTCAGTCCCCTGATATCTGCTTACCTGATTCGCTGAATTTTCATTGTTTCACGCTTATCGCAAGGCGGTAAACCATAGTTTAACCACATAAATTTAAAAAACCAACCCCTAAGATGCTAAATATGGCAGCATCAGGTTTAAAGAGGGCTAATGTGTCAGAAAGTAAGGCGTTTGGGATAATCGTACCAGGCTAGGGTTCCTGTTCCATCCAGGTCAATCTCCTCCCATTCATCTACGGCCAGCGTAAGACAAACTACACCAGCGGTTACAATATTCTCAATCTCTTCTTCGCACAGTGCATTATAGAAATCGGTCAGGCCGGGGTTGTGCCCAACCAGCATGAGCGATTGGCAGCGATTGGGGATTTCATGAACATACCCGAGCAGCGTTTCCGGCTCTGCGTGGTAGAGTCCTTTTTCCCATTGAATTTCCCGGGCAGCATAGCCCACGACTTCGGCTATGGCCAGTGCCGTTTTCTTTGCCCGCTTGGCCGGGCTGCCCACTATCTGATCAGGATATACTCCTTGCTGCGCCAGGCGACGACCCATTTCGGGTGCATCCCGTTTTCCGCGCCGGTTGAGTGGACGATCGTAGTCGGGCAAGGCGGCATCTTTCCAACTGGATTTTGCGTGACGTACCAGATAGATGGTTTTGGTCATGGGGATCGTTCAGGGCTTAAGGTTTTGGTTTTAGGAATACTTTAAAATAGGGCCAGTAATAGGCAGCAACGATCACATAAAGCACCAGATTAATAAACCCCAGTACCATGTTTCTGGAATCTATCAGTAGGTGGTACAACAGTATATTAACAACAATTGGCCCCAGGATCAGCAGGGAGAGCAGGGTGTAACTCTCGATCAACATCAGAATGCCGCCCGTAATTTCCAATAGGTTCACCACTGTGAGTAAGCCGGTGGACGACATAATTTCCATAAACGGATGGAACTCTGGCATAGGGATAAATGTGTAGAGACCATTGAGTCCAAATATCGTAAAGATCAGTCCCAATATGACACTGGCAATTTGTGAGGTTATTTTCATGATTACAGTTGGTTGGTTGAGCCATAAATCCGTATACCGGTTATAAACCGCACTGACTGCTCCCGAATAACAATGTACACAAAATCTTTTTTACCATCTACGTTTTGTTGTCATCCTGCTGTAATCAACCTTCCGTTGAATCTCTTCGCCATCGGTTGGTATTGCTGATCTTTACAATTTTCATCTTCCCTACCACCCCATGAACGAACTTACCCTGACCACTCCAGCTTTGCTTTTTCCCGCTATCTCACTACTGTTGCTGGCGTATACCAACCGTTTCCTGGCCATTGCTGCCCTGATCCGGCAGTTACATTCCGAGTATCAGCAGAACCCGGACCGCCGTATTCTGGGGCAGATTGAGAACCTGCGCCAGCGAGTCGTTCTCACCCGAAATATGCAAAGTTTGGGAATTTTAAGCTTGTTTTTATGTGTATTATGTATGTTCTTGTTGTTTGCCAATGAGTACGAAGCAGGCCAATGGGTGTTCGGCATCAGCTTACTGCTGCTCCTTGCATCCCTGGGCTTATCCGTGCGGGAGATCCAGATTTCCGTCAACGCCCTGGGTCTGCAACTCAGTGATATGGAGCAAAACAAGGACTGAAGGAGTAACAAAAAAAGGAATTTTCTCTTTCACCAAACTTTGTTCTGTTTTTTAAGGAAGTAAGTAATAGGAAGCGGACGGTAGGATGCAGAGACTACCCGCTGACTGACTTCAGGTATGTTTACCTGCCCGGTCAGATTAAGACTCTCGATAGAAAATTGCTTCTTACATGATTATCGAAATAAACGCTATTCATTCGCTAACTCCATCATTCGTTTAGTAAAGTTATGCCCCACGTTTCGCCCATTGAGTTACCGGAGAAGTATTACCTGGATAATTTCGAGGCATTGCTCGGTTTTGTAGAGGATAAATCCGGGTATTTGCTAAACCGGCGAGAGAAGGCGTTCATGCGTAAGTTCCGGGCTTTACCCGAAGCAGCGCGTTGCTTATTCATCCGGCTCACCAATCGCAAGGGCAGTTTCTTTCGCACCGACAAGCTAGCCTATGCCGAGATTGGGGAGCTGTCGGAACCGCTGGAATTACTCTGCCGACAACGCTTCTTTAGCAAACTGGCCGCCCGGCATGCCGATGAACTGGCGGATGTATTATGCATCTTTCCCAAAGCCGACCTACTTGCACTGCTTCCGAAAGAGGAAATGCCCAAAGGCGTCCGTGCCTGGAAAAAGCCAGAAGTAGTAGCTTATGCCGTTCAGGAGCTGGCTCCCACTCCCCTGATGAAAAAGCTTCGCCAACGGGAGTGTGTGGTTCGTGTCAACTTTGAAGAAGAAGTGTCTATGCTTCGCTTTCTGTACTTCGGAGATATCCACAGCGATATGACCCAGTTTGTGGTACGTGATCTGGGCATCATCAAGCACGAACTTTTTGATGAGGACAAACTACAGGCAGCATTCAAAACGCGCAAGGAAGCCGATGACACGTTTCTGATGCACCGCATCTATCAGGAATTTCGGGTACTCCGCGATGAATCCGCCGCACCTGCCGACGATATCTATCAATGGTTTCAGGGGCAAGCGCTTTCCCGCCAGCAGTTCTGTTCACTGGCCATACCCACCTTCGACCGGCTCTTACTTAAGATTGCCAAACTGCTAGAGCAGCAAAGCCATCCTAAATTTGCGCTCAGCATATATCAACATACCGATAAAGCTCCGGCCCGAGAGCGGCGGGTTCGATTGCTGCATAAGCTAGGCAGTAAGGACGATGCCCTCGAGCTCTGCCAGCAGATCATGGATACCCCACAAAATGCGGAGGAAAGATTCTTTGCCCAGGACTTCTACAACCGGGTTTACAAAAAGAAGCGTCGCAAACAAGCCACCGATATGCTGCACAGCAGCCCGAGCGTTACGTTACCAGTTGAGGCTCAGGCCAGCGTGGAGTTGGGGGTGCTAACCCATTACATAGAGCAAGGGTACGAAGGCTGCTTTGTGGAGAATTATCTCTGGCGGGGTTTTTTCGGCCTGCTCTTCTGGGACATCATCTTCGACGAAGACTGTGAAGCCCTGCACCATCCCTTTCAGGCCCGCCCTACGGATTTTTACACTCCTGATTTTCTGGCCAAACGCAAAAACAAACTCATCCAGCGACTCGAGGTACTGGGTAAACCCAAACGCTTTTATAAGATCATCCGTCATCATTATGAAACAAAGGCTGGCATGAGCAACCCGATGGTAGGCTGGCACGAATCGTTGCTACCGCTGGTGGAACAGTGCTACGCGCAGCTTCAGCCCTCCCAAATTGGAGCGGTCTTAATGGAGATGGCCAAAGATCTCCGGGAAAATACCCGGGGCTTCCCCGACCTGTTTGTCTGGCATGAGGAAGGCTACCAATTTATTGAAGTGAAATCACCGAATGATCAGCTTTCGGCTCAGCAGTTGTATTGGCTGCATTTTTTCAAAGACCAGGAAATTTCGGCGCATGTGCTTCGAGTGAAGTGGGAGGAATGAGGAGGCTGGAGGCTGGAGGCTGGAGGCTGGAGGCTGGAGGCTGGAGGCTGGAGGCTGGAGGCTGGAGGCTGGAGGCTGGAGGCTGGAGGCTGGAGGCTGGAATTTATTGAATAAGTATTGGTAACTGAATAGGAAGCGGGTGTTTTTTATAGCTTGAAAATCTTGCGATGGGTTTTCTTAGGGAAGATCCCAGCTACGAAACTCATCACCATTGGCAGTGTATAAACGGATGGCCATTTCATCGCCGTGATTCCGGTTTACTTCTGAGAGCAGTGAGATCACATCATCCTGGTCACCATTAAAATTGAGTAAAAAGGTAAATGGTGGGTTTTCGTCTGTGAACGTCGGTTGGGTAATTTTGCCAGAAGCATCTACCTGAAAGAATCCATACTCTCCTTCCTGAAACTTATCTTCGGTCGCCCCCATTTTGGTGAGTTGCGCAACAAAAGATTTGGCAAAACTATCATTAGACTCATTAAAGAACTGCACGGTGCCCCATATGGCTTCTTTTGGAACTCGCTGCAACAGCACGGTTTCCAGATTCATTCCGGCATCGCCGTTTAGCGCCAATTGGTAAGACTCAGGAGTTACTACCAGTTTTCCGGTGTTGGTAATATCATCACCAATTTGCAGACTAAACTCATATTCTCCGTTATTAAGCGAGCCAATCTCTACAAAAGCGGAAGCCGGCCCCATGGCTTTGAGGCAAGCATCGGGTTCTTCAACTTTGTTGAGGGCAATGGCGATTCCATCAATTTGCTGTTGGTAAGCGTAACTAATCCGATGGTTAATACACCCAAAGTCCCGGGCGGTAAAAAATTTAAACATCAGCGTGCGTTGCTGATCATCCAGGTATTCTTTCATCTCTACCTGAATGTCAGTACCTAAGGTATTAATTTGCTCTTCGCCAGGTTCCTCGCAAGCAAACAACCAAACAGCAAGAAAAGGTATGGCTAGCGCACTCAGTTTCATAACGATCGGTTAAACTAAAGATTCGTCAGGTAAAAAAGTTTGTAAGCTGTTGTAAATTTTCAAACTACTAACGAAAGAGTTGGGCAGGGATTATGAAGATCCGCTGTTTTCTTTCAAAGTTTTTTACCGCTGCTCTACAATTTCTTATACCAGGCAACACCTGACCCTGATATCTGGATAAAGGTAGCATTTTTTTTATCAGTTCGCTGGAAGTATTTACCATTTCTCCACAGAACTTTGCAATTTAGCACCCAAATATATTCTCTAACCTGTATGCACTGGTTTTTGAACGTGCAGGCATGACAACAAACTAATCTACGATACCATGGAATATACCTGGCGCTGGTACGGCCCTAATGATCCTGTTTCACTTGATGATATTCGTCAGGCCGGAGTTACCGGCATTGTAAATGCGCTTCACGATGTTCCCGTGGGGCAGGTCTGGACTCCGGAAGCCATACAACAACGAAAAACACTGATTGAAACCCCACCCCAAGCGGGCCGGAGCCTGCTACGCTGGTCGGTGGTGGAAAGTGTACCCGTGACCGAAGCAATCAAAATTGGGGCAGCGCAACGCGACCGTGACATTGCAGTCTTTCAGGAATGCATTCATAACCTGGGCGCAAACGATATTCGCACCGTCTGTTATAACTTCATGCCCGTTCTCGACTGGACTCGTACCGACCTGGACTATTTGCAACCCGATGGGTCTACGGCTCTCCGCTTTGATCAGACGGCGTTTGCAGCCTTTGATCTGTACATTTTACAGCGTCCGGCTGCCGGGCAGGAATACTCGGATCAGGAAAAGCAGGCGGCCAAAGCTTACGCAGACGGATTGGATGAGTCCGCCGCGCAGCAACTGCAACAAAATATTATTGCCGGTTTACCTGGCTCGGATAAAGACTATAGCCTGGCGGAATTTCAGGAAGTTCTGGATCAGTACCGATCGATTGATGAACAAGCGTTGCGGAAAAACCTTCAGTACTTTCTCAGCAAAGTGATCCCCGTGGCTGAAGAAGCCCGAGTCAAGATGGCGATCCACCCGGATGATCCTCCCCGCCCGCTCTTAGGGTTACCACGGGTAGTCAGTACTGAGCGCGATGCCGAGGCGTTGCTGGAGATGGCAGATTCATACTATAATGGTCTGACCTTCTGCACCGGCTCTTACGGAGCCCGACCGGACAATGATCTGGCGGGCATGGTACAGCGGTTGGGAGAACGTATTCACTTTCTGCACTTTCGCAGCGTGCAACGGGAAAGCGATGCGATCAATGGCAGTTTTCACGAAGCCAACCACCTGGAAGGCAGTGCCGGACTGGTTCAGGTAATCCAGGCCACGCTGGCTGAACAAAAGCGCCGGAAACAGGCCGGCCGTCAGGATGATCAGATTCCGATGCGCCCCGACCACGGCCATAAAATGCTGGATGACCTGGTCAAGAAGACCAACCCCGGCTACTCCGCCATTGGACGGTTGCGAGGGTTGGCCGAGCTACGGGGAGTAGAACAGGCTCTATTGCAAGCCATTGCCATTTAAGTGGCTTCCTGCTTTTAGTCAAATTGCATCCTGAGACTATTTTTGTAACTTGAGCGATAATTTCCTTCCTAAGGAAGATCAGCTTTTATAAACACAATTTACCTCTACAAGCTTTTTTCATTCATGTCTGAAAAAGATCAAATTTTTGACACCCCCGAATCGATGGGTGATTTCAAGTTCAACAAAAACGTAGCCCAGGTTTTTGATGACATGGTATCTCGTTCGGTGCCCTTCTACAACGAGATGCAGCGGATGATTACCGAACTGTCCAAAGATTTTGCTACCAAGGAAGGTCCGGTATATGATCTGGGGTGCTCTACCGGAACTACGCTGATGAATCTGGATAAAGTATTAGACCCGGCCATTCGTTTTGTAGGTATTGATGAATCTCCTGAAATGCTGGAGAAATGCCGCACCAATTTCCAGGAAGCAGGAGTTAAACGAACCTTCGACCTGCAATCAGCCAACCTGAATCAGGGCATTTCTATGGAACCGGCATCGGTGGCAATTATGTGCCTGACCCTGCAATTTGTGCGTCCGCTTTTCCGGGAAAGACTGGTTCAGGATATTTACCGCCAATTGAATGAGAATGGCTGTCTGATCCTGGTGGAGAAGGTGCTGGGAGAAGATTCCCTGTTCAACCGCCTGTTTATCAATTATTACTATGATATGAAACGGCGGCATCAATACAGTGAAATGGAGATATCACAAAAGCGGGAAGCACTGGAAAACGTGCTCATTCCCTACAAACTCGGGGAAAACATCACTCTGCTTAATGCCTGCGGTTTCCGATACTGCGAGGTGTTCTTCAAATGGTATAACTTCTGTGGCATTGTAGCGGTAAAATAATGGTTAAAATAGGAAATTTTCTCTTTCGCTACCGCAACGGGCTGTTCCCGGTCTTTTATGCGCTGTTGTTCATCCCCTCACCTACCCTCTTTGAAAATCCGTGGGCAGCCATTGGCACCGGACTGGCCATTGCATTGCTGGGACAGGGTATTCGGGTAGCCACCATCGGTTTGGAATACATTATCCGGGGTGGGAAAGACAAGAAAGTATATGCGGAGAAACTGGTCACCGAAGGTCTGTTCAGTCATTGCCGTAATCCCCTCTACGTGGGTAACATTCTCGAGCTGCTGGGCTTGGGAGTGGTAGCCAATTCCCTGATTTTTGTTGTTGCCATTGTTCCCTTATTCATTTTCTTCTACCAGGCCATCGTGCGGGCAGAAGAAAACTTTCTGCTTCAGAAATTCGGCAATGATTTTCAAATGTATATGCAGCGGGTAAATCGCTGGCTTCCCAGCCTTTCCGGTTTGGGGCAGACGCTGAGCAGCATGCACTTTAACTGGAGACGCGTTCTGTTAAAAGAATATAATTCTACTTTCATCTGGATGGGAGCCGCTGTACTGGCCAGTGCCAAAACATTGTACTGGTCATCGCAATACCAACCAGAGCCGAATACCCGGTTTATCCTGATCGGTATCTTCGTACTGCTGGCTCTGACCTACGGTATTGTCCGCTATCTGAAGAAAAGCAAGCGGCTGGTGGCGTATTAAAACGATACTTGTTTACCAAAAAAGGGGGAGTATCCCCCTCTCATTACATGACTTAGGCCAGCGCCGAATGGCAGAAATCCGCACATTTGGTTACCTCGGTAAGTACGTCCGAACCTGCCGGGATTTCATATTCCAGCTCAATCATGGCTGAAATAGGATATTGTTCTTTCTGAAGCAACTGAAGCACTTCTCCAATAGGAGTATCTCCTTCGCCCCAGGGTAGATTATCTCCTCCGTTCGTTCCCTTCTTACGGTCTTTGATATGCAGGTGTGAGATACGGTCATGGTATTTCTTCAGGATGGGAATGGGAGATTGACTGGTACCTGCCACGTAGTGCCCGATATCCAGGTTGAGCATATTGTAGCGAGAATACGACAAGGGTGTATCAAAGCTAAACCCTTCGTCTCCCACCTGAGTGTGGTTATGCATGCCGACCAGGGCCTTGTGTTTGGTGGCAAAAGGCCCCATGCGCCTGGCCGTTTCGTCCGAGATTTCTAAAGAAATACCCCGTGCGCCCACAGCCTCGGCAGCCTTAAAGGCATAATCTATCTCTTCATCAGTCCAACCGGGGTTGCCTAGCTTAAGAATATCGATGGTTATGCCCTCATCGTTATACATCTTACGCAGTTGTTTGAATTTATCCATCGGTGCCGACAGTCGCCATTTCCGGCTTTCTTCATCCGCTGCTTTCCGGGCCTTATCGTATTCCGCTTTTTCCTGAGCGCTCAGTTCTACACCTCTGGGCGGACGCGCCGGTCCTTCTGGAATACCGGCGAAGCTTTCCGCAGTATATCCCATCAACTCTGTTGTATTGAGTCCGGCCTGGGTCAGATACCCCAGAACTTCTTCGGCACTGCTGGGAAGTTGCCGGAAGCTGTACGAAATAGCACCGATTTGCACTTCTTTTGCATAGCGTCGTTTGAGCCAATCGGCTTTGCCCCAGGAAGGAACGGGAAATAGTGTATAGGCTACGCCAGAGGCTAAGGCCGTACCGAGAAAGCGGCGGCGGGATAGCGATGAATGCTTTTCTGTATTATCTTTCATAATGCCAGGTTGTTGGAAGGTGGAAAAAATATTACCAGACCATGCTAAGTAGCCAGTTCAGTTTCTACGCGGAAACTTATGGAAAACTCACGAATCCTACAAATTGAAAAGCTACTGAATTGTCTGCCTGAACACCCTCCGCACTATTACATTCCTGGAATTTTAAACCGCGGTTGGCAATTGTAAAGCCCCAGGTGAGATTCCTGCTAAAATTCCCGCACATCCTGCCGGACCTTTTGAAACTGTTCGGGATGGTTCATCAGGTAAAAATATTTCTCGGCAGTTTGCTGTGGGTCATCCAGAGCACCACTTTGCTTATACCCCTGGAACTTGGCCACCCGGCTGAAGTTTTGCTCTTCTGTTCCTCGAATATGGGTTTGCATTGAGGTATCCACGATGCCCGGAGCTACGGCATATACCCGAAAGTTTGAAATATCCCGTTTTTCCAGTTCCAGCGCGGCTACTTCCGAAAGCATATCCAGCGCAGCTTTGGAGGCACAATATCCCGACCAGCCATCCACCGCATACTGAGACACGCCCGATGAAATATTGATCAGAATGCGTTCGGCAGCCGATGATTGATAGGTACGAATAAAGTGGTTCATCAGAATGGCCGGTGCTGTCACATTGAGAGAAAACAGTTCGTCAATCCGGACATCAGCAATGGCTCCGAAGTACTTCACATCTCCCAGCGTTCCCGCATTGTTGATGAGCACAATGCGTTCGGCATCCTCCAGTTCAGGAAAAAAAGAAGCTACAAGCTCGGGTAAATGATTGATATCGGCCAAATCTACCGAGTGGTGAGTGTACCGGTCGTGCTCGATGGTTTGTGTACGTGAAAAACCCACGACTCGGGTATTTTCTTCTTGCAGTGCCCGTTCGGCCAAGGCTTTGCCAATGCCTGCACTACTGCCGGTAATAAAATAATAATGCATCAAGGTTGAAAAGTTGTAGTAGTGATTTAAAAAGTAATAAAAGGGGCAATAAATAAATTAATCGCGAGGAGCCGAATCGGTTATTTCGTGGTCTTCCTCAATGGCGATCGTGATATCATTTTCAAATCTTTGCTCCTCATAGTATATATTGTGCAACGCCAGCATGTAGGCGACAATTATGGCCTTCAATACATTGCGAACATATCTCCAAAACATGCTGGCGACCACTTTCATGGAAAGCTGTGTATTTTTTATAAGATATACTGGCTCAGATCTTTATTTTTCACCAGTCCGGCCAGACTTTCTTCTACCATTTCCCGGGTAATGATCAAATGAGCATTAGGACCTATCTTATCCGGCACGTCAAAGAGGAAGTCGTTTAGCAGATGGCTCATCACCGTATGCAACCGGCGTGCTCCGATGTTTTCAATTTCTGAGTTAATTTGAAAAGCAATGTCAGCAATGGACTCCAGGGCTTCGCTTTGAAACTCCAGGGTTACATCTTCCGCTTCAAATAGAGCCTGATACTGCTTGGTAAGCGCATTTTTTGGTTCTTGAAGGATGCGGATAAAATCGTGGTTGGTCAGATCGTTTAATTCCACCCGGATAGGGAACCTACCCTGCAACTCGGGAATAAGGTCCGATGGTTTGGATACATGGAATGCGCCAGCCGCCACAAACAGAATATGGTCGGTATGAATGATGCCGTGTTTGGTATTCACGGCACTGCCCTCTACGATGGGCAACAGATCGCGCTGTACGCCTTCCCGGCTCACATCAGGGCCGCCTTTGCGGTCTGATCCGGTAGCCACCTTATCAATCTCGTCTATAAAAATGATTCCGGTATTTTCAGCTTTTTTTATCGCCTCTTCCTTCACTTCATCCATATCGATGAGCTTAGCGGCCTCTTCCTCCAGTAAAATCCCCTTGGCATCTCCGATTGTAACTTTCCGCTTTTTATTCTTTTTGGGCATCATGTTCCCAATCATCTCCTGCAGGTTCATCAGCGAAGATTCATCGACCATACCTCCTCCGATCATGCCAATACCTGGTGAATTTGCCTGCCTGATATTGATTTCAATTTTTCGGTCGTCGATCTCACCATTGCGAATCTTTTCACGAAACCGCTCGCGGGTACGCTGGTTCAGTTCCTCATCAGAAGCTGGTTCATCTCCGTTATTATTATCAAAGCCCACCGTAGAAGGTTTATTTCGGGCCGGAGTGTTTTTGATGGGCGGTATGAGGGCATCCAGAATAATTTCTTCCACGATCTCCGCAGCTTTTTCTTTTACCTGCTCCTGCTTACGAGCTTTCACCAGATTCACCGACTGCTCTACCAGATCGCGTACCATGCTTTCAACGTCTCGGCCTACATAACCTACTTCAGTAAATTTAGAGGCTTCAACTTTGGTAAAAGGAGCATCGGCCAGATTGGCCAGTCGGCGGGCAATTTCGGTTTTGCCCACTCCCGTCGCACCGATCATCAGAATATTATTGGGGATAATTTCATTCTGCATATCGCCCTGAACATGCATCCGGCGCCATCGGTTACGCAACGCAATCGCTACATTCTTCTTGGCATCGTCCTGACCGATAATGTATTTATTGAGCTCGTCAACAATCTGACGCGGTGTTAAATATTTTTTATCTTCTAACATGATGATTGACTTTTGATTTTGAGTAATTGATGGTTTGGCAATAAAAAATGATACGCCTTTAAGAGAGACGTATTAGAAAGGTCATTTATGCTATATGGATTTGAAAAATAACTGATCTAAATCTAACGAAAGAGAAAACTGATTATACCCTCCGGTAGTATGCAAAACGGCTCGGCTAACATCGATACGGAAGCGGTTAGTACGAAACATAAATCCATATGATAAACCCGCTCCGCCCGCAGTTTGTGGTAATTTTAACGTACTTCGGGTCAAATGGTTGTACCCTAAGCGAAGCTGAAAGTTGGGGCTGAGCAGAAACTCCCCCCCAAACGAAAGATGGCGCAGCACCTGCCCACCTACTCCTGTTTTATCCACATCGCTTTCCCAAACCTCATAACCTCGCAGCAGCCGATAGGCCGTCAGGTGAAAACGAAATGGCATATGCTGGGGTTTTACCGACACTCCGATCTTTACGTCTGACGGTAGTTCTCTTACGCCCACTGAGAGTTCATCGCGTAACAAAAAGCCCACATTGCTGAATACCAGCGCCAGGGTCAGGTCTTGCGTAGGGTGGCGAAATACTCCGGCAATATCAAGTAATAACCCGGTAGCCGAATAGCCTGAAATCTGGCTATTGACCCACTTGAGGTTCCCTCCCAGTCGGAATGGTTGCATTTCGTGACTGTAATTGAGTACAACCGCGTAGCTCTGGGCAGAGAAGTCCCCGGCTGGCAAGCCCGCGGCATCAAACCCTTCCATCGAGCCATAGTCGAAGTACTGCACCGCCATGCCCATGGTGCCAATACCTTCGCGATGATGGGAATACCCCAGAGAAACCTGGGTGATGTCGGCATAGTAGGGAGTATAATGCAGGGAGATTTGCTGATGCAGTTCCGGTTGGTTGAGGGCCGGATTGAACATAAACTGCGTAACTTCCTGCACCCGCGCCGAATCGTACCCCAATGCCACCTGCTGCCGTCCCAAAGCGGTGATCTGAGCGTTCGGGCTGACATTCAGAAACTCGAATACCTGCGCCCCTCCTGCCTGGGCAAAGCCCGCGATAGGTGCTCCCAGCGCTATACCCAGAAAAAATAGAATCCGTTGCATTTTATTTGAAATGATGCAAGTTAGCAATCATCCCTCAATCAACAAGGTGCATTTGTGGTCTTATCAACGCAGGGGCTTTTTTTTACGTATGCGCTTGTATGAAATTTGGTAAACTTAACGATATATCTCAGGTCAATTTCAGCCTGCCGGAGGATCATCCGGCTACCCGTTCGGTGCTACAAAGAAGTGGACAAACTACTTCTCCAAGAATATTCGTAGGTTCGGCCCGCTGGGGAGAGCGGGATCTGATCGGCAAGATCTATCCCCCAAAAACTCCGCCCAAAGAGTATCTTTCGCATTACTCCAAGCATTTTACAACGATTGAACTCAACAGCACGCATTACCAGCTTCCCCGCGTAGCCCAGGTTGAGCAGTGGGTGGATAAAGCGACCCCTGAGTTTACCTTTTGCCCTAAAATCCCTCAGCTCATCAGTCACCGCCCCGACTTTGGAGAGGGCATTCAGGCCACCGAACAACTGATTCCTGCCCTGCAAGCTTTTGGTTCGCAGTTAGGCCTGCCTTTTCTTCAATTGCCGCCCACCTTCACTCCCCAATTGGGCAAACCTTTCTTTGATTATCTGGCCCACTGGCCCCAGGATATACCACTGGCTGTTGAGTTTCGTCATCCTGAGTGGTTCAGTCAGCCCCGGATTCGTGATCGAGCATTTCAACTGATGGAAGAGTTTGGTATCAGCCCGGTTATTACGGATACTGCCGGGAGAAGGGATGTCATCCATATGCGACTCACCCGCTCCAGCCTGATGGTTCGCTTCGTAGGCAACCGCCTGCATCATACCGACTACCTGCGCATAGATACCTGGGTACGGAGATTACAGCAATGGTTGGAATCTGGGTTACAGGAAATATACTTCATCGTCCATCAGCCGGAAGAAGCTTTGTGTGTCGACCTGGCCATGTACTTTATCCGGCAACTGAATCAGGTCTGTGGGTTACGGCTATCTGCACCCAAGCCGCTTGAAATTGGGCATCAACAGCAACTATTCTAATTTTTAGATTTTGTTGCCTTAAAACGATAACCGATTTTTATCGTTATATTAACCAATACACGCCACTATATTTTGTTGCTATGATTAAGAAACCTACTCCTTATCTATTTGCTTTTTTGTTTGCTATTGGTCTT
The DNA here is from genome assembly GCA_040222715.1 of Cyclobacteriaceae bacterium. Lineage (GTDB taxonomy): Bacteria > Bacteroidota > Bacteroidia > Cytophagales > Cyclobacteriaceae > Tunicatimonas. The sequence continues at coordinate 22,547 of JAVKCN010000123.1, forward strand.
TTCTCCTGTGAAGAAAGAGAAAAATTAGCCGTAACAGCCACCGCTTACAATTCTCTGGAAGCACAAACTAAAAAAGGCGATGCAGTCACCACCGCCTGGGGTGATAAGCTGGAACCAGGGATGAAAGCTATTGCCGTTTCCCGTGATCTGCTCAACGAATACGGGCTAAGTTATAATGCCAAAGTAAAGATTGAAGGCCTCAGTGGCACCTATCGGGTGTTGGATAAGATGAATAAGCGCTGGAAAAAGCGCATCGATATTTACATGGGCACTGATCTGGATAAAGCCCGGGAATGGGGAAAACAGGAAGTGGAAATTACCTGGATTGCTGAAAATTAAAAAAGCACCCGGGTCTCGAGTGCTTATTGTTATCAGGCAGGAAAATTGTATCGGCGCCCGTATACGTTCTCAACGTATCTGAAATACCAGAATAACTGATAGTTCAGTTCAATTCCGTAGTCTTCACCATAATCATAATTGATGACATTCTCGAAAGGTGAGTTCCCACCGTATCGCCCTACTTTCTCATTCCATGACGCTACATACTGCCGGTTTTTCTGGCTATAGTATTGCTCAGAATAGAAACCAACGGGGCGCCCGTTTACCTGAAACCAACGATCAAAATTCGGATCAATAATCAGGACTTCATATTCTTCATCATCTTCTGGTTGCACGATGTTGGGCTGGGTACGGTCTCGCGAACTGGTATTGTAGGTAGGCGCACAAGCCATGCTCACTACCAGAAATAGTAAGATATATCCTAAGCTTTTCATTATATTCTTATTTGTTGTGTAGTATTCTATTCATATAACAGCATTCTCCGTAAAAAAATTATACATTTCCTTACCTTAGCTGCTTGTAATTCCCGACAATGACCAAGAAATCACTTCTTCTTTTTCCCGGACTGCTGCTGTTTATTTCGACCGTTTATGCCCAACTGAGTCTGGACACTACCGTAGTTCGCACACAAACCTTAGACGAAATCACGGTAATTGCCTATGACACGCAGCAGAAACTGCTGGAAACACCGGCGGCAGTTGCTGTTTTGCCCTCTCAGGAAATCCGGGCCTACGACGAGACTTCAGTAGTTCCGGCCATGAATACCATTCCCGGAGTGCGCATGGAACAACGTTCTCCGGGCAGCTACCGCATTGCCATTCGGGGCAGCGCCTTACGGTCTCCCTTCGGAGTACGCAATATCAAAGTATACTGGAACGACATTCCTTTTACTGACCCTACCGGCAGTACCGCGTTTAATTTGCTGGATGTGATTAACCTGGGATCTATCGAGGTAATAAAAGGGCCAGCCGGCAGTATTTACGGCTCTGGTACCGGAGGTATCGTCAACATCAACAGTTTTCCGAGAGGAGATAAGTCAAACCTGGTTGAGGTTGGAGCCATGTTAGGGTCTTACGGATTACAGCGTTACACAGCGAATATTCAACAAAGTAATGACCAAAACCGCTGGACTGTACGTTACGCGCACCAACATGCCCAGGGCTACCGGGATCATACGGAACTGGACCGGGATGTGCTTGAACTGCGCGGAGAATTTGACCTGTCGGATCAGCACACCGTATCAGCCAGTTTTCTCTATTCTGATTTATTCTATGAGATTCCAGGTGGACTGACCCTGGAACAATTTGAAGAGAACCCGCGGCAGGCCCGACCGGGAAATGCCTTTGTGATGGGCAGTGAAGATGCCAACGCCAGCATTGACCAGGAATATGTGCTGATCGGACTTACCAACGAATACAGTTGGAATGAGCACCTAAAAAACCAAACTACGATTTACGGTGATTTCAGTTTTTTTGAAAACCCATTCAACTTGGATTACAAGCGGGATAGCCGACAAAGCGGAGGTGGACGGACGCGTTTCTACTACGATCACCTGTTGGGAGCGACGGAGGTTCGCTACACTGTAGGAGCCGAATTCCAAACCGGAACCAACGTGGCGCGTAATTTTGGCAACCGAATGGGCCAACCCGACACCTTAAACTTCGACGATGAACTGCGCAGCCGACAAGCACTCTTTTTTGCCAAAGCTGATTTTACCCTGCCCAATGGTTTCTTCCTAACTGCCGGACTCAGCCATAACCGCCTGAATTACGACATTAACCGGCTGGTAGACGTGGCATTGGACAGTGCCTATCGGGTAGAGAAATCCTTTGACCCGGTGTGGATACCCCATCTGGGAATCACGAAACAAATTACTCCGCAGATTGCCCTTCGGGGAGATGTGAGTTTAGGTTTTTCTCCCCCTACCATTGAAGAGGTGCGCACCAATGAGGGAAGCATTAACTTAGGCTTACGCCCGGAGCGCGGAGTAAATTATGAACTTGGCCTGCGCGGGCTTATTTGGAACAACCAACTTCAGTTTGATGCTGCGGCCTTTTACTTTCAACTGGATGAAACCATTGTGCAGCGGGCAGCCGAAGACCGGGAAACAACCGTATTTACCAATACCGGAAGTACTGATCAGGTCGGGTTGGAGCTGAGTGCCACCTGGTTTGTCATTCAGGAACCTACCCAAACCGTAAGCCAATTAGAGATACAATCGGCTTTTACGCACCACAACTTCACGTTTGATACCTACCAGCAGGGTGACGAAGACTTCTCGGGCAATGACCTGACTGGGGTGACTCCTAACATGTGGGTGACGACCGTACGCATGCACACAAAGCCGGGTTTCTATGCCAACCTTTCGTATAATTTCACCGATAAAATTCCGCTTAATGATGGCAATACAGTCTACTCCGAAAGTTATCATCTGGTGCAGGCAAAAGTGGGTTATCAACGGCTATTACAGAATGCCTGGCAGTTGAACTTGTTTGCCGGAGTTGATAACCTGCTTGATCAAAGCTACAGCCTGGGAAATGATGTAAATGCTTTTGGGGGGCGCTATTACCAACCGGCCCCGGCCCGAAGTTTCTATATCGGTGTGAAAATTGGTATCCCAAGCTAACGATCTCTTACAGTGTGTGGTTTCTTTCATCTTTCCTAACCTTTTGATATTCCAATCATCTGTAACTTTTTTTACCAACTTCAATCTTTTTTCCTACCCGGATGACCTGAAATCAATAAGCTCTGATAAAACAATAAGCATCTCTTTCATCACGTTACAAAACCAGCTATATTCAGCAAAAAATATTGTTAGGTTTGCAAGAAAGCCTATTCAGGACAGAATATTTTTCAATAACACCAGTGTACTATTAATGATTTGTTTAGTTTGCATGAATTGAAAAATATTTGTTTTTTTGTGCACTAATTGATGATAGCACTACTGTTAGGTAAATTTTGCTTGATTATAGCTATCTTCGCTCTTAGCATTTATTACTGCTTATTGTTTACATCTTTGATCTCGGTATTAAGACTCTTTATGTCATTTAGACTTGCGCTTGCCTTCTTTTTAGGATTTGTTTCTTTACCCTTTTTCGGGTACGGTACCGATGAAAACCCTCCTAAAAACCTTTTTGCTACTCGCGTAACGACTCCACCCAAAATTGATGGCTTCCTCGACGAAGAAGTCTGGCAGAAAACCCGGTGTTCGGCTACTAATTTTATTCAGCGAAGTCCCAATCCGGGCGGTGTTCCTTCTGCACCTACCGAAGTGAAGGTTTTGTACGATAATCATTCAGTATATATCGCCGCCTTTCTATATGATGTTTCGGAGGATAGCATCATGCGAGAATTTACCAAGCGGGACGATTCAGGGTTTTCCGATGTGTTTGGTGTTTTTTTTGACACCTACGATGACGATATCAATGCTTTTGAATTTCTGGTTTCCGCTGCCGGAGTGCAAAGCGACCGCCGCTGGACAGCCATGGGCAGTGATGAAAGCTGGAATGCTGCCTGGCTAAGCGAAACCCGCATTGAAGGGACCAACTGGTATGTGGAGATGGAAATTCCACTTTCGGCGCTCCGCTTCCCCAAAACGCCTATTCAGGAATGGGGGGTGAATTTCCGCCGGACCATCCGTCGTAATAATGAGAATAACTATTGGAATGAGATTGATCCTCAAACCAATGGCTTCGTGAACCAGTTTGGACGGCTCACGGGCATTAACAACGTAAAATCGCCCGTTCGCCTATCAATCTCTCCCTACATTTCAACCTACTATGATACCTATTCAGGAGATGCTGAAAATCCGGCTTCGTCTGATACGCGGATCAATGGCGGCATGGATCTACGCTATGGTATTAATGATGCTTTTACCCTGGATATGATTCTGGTGCCGGATTTCGGACAGGTAGTTTCAGACAATAAAGTATTGAACCTCTCGCCCTTTGAGGTGCAATTTGATGAAAACAGACAGTTTTTTAAAGAAGGCACTGATCTATTCAATAAAGGAGATTTCTTCTACTCTCGCCGGGTGGGTGGAAAACCGCTACTGTACGATGATCTGGAAGATCAGTATTCTGACAGTGATGCGCTACTTTCTAATCCGCAGGAGAGCAGCCTGATCAATGCGACGAAGATCTCCGGACGCACCGCAAGTGGTTTTGGAGTTGGCGTATTCAATGCGATGACCAGCAGCACCTTTGCTCGGGTACAAGACGCAGAAACCAACGAAGTACGGGAAATACTTACTGATCCGCTGACTAATTATAATGTTCTTGCTTTTGACCAGAGCTTACCCAACAACTCCTATATCAGCCTGGTAAATACCAACGTACTTCGACAGGGAAGTTATTATGATGCTAATTTAACCGGAACCTCCTTTCGACTGGCTAACAAAAGAAATCAGTTTGCAGTCTATGGCCGGGGCGCCTTGTCTCAGAAATACGGATTAGAAGAAGGTGATGAATTTGGATTTATGTCATCTGTGACTGTAGCTAAAATCGGTGGTAACCTGCGTACATCTTTGACAAATTATGTGGAAAGTGACACGTATGACCCAAATGATTTAGGATTTATGCGTGCCAACAATGAAGTGCGAACTTCGGCAAATATTGGCTATAATATTTACCAGCCTTTCTGGCAGTTACTCAACTTATCTACCGATCTGGATGTCCGCTACACCCGCCTGTACGATCCTTCAGTATTCACCCAATTGAATGTATCAGCCTCTGTTCGGGGAACGTTTCGCAACTTCTTTTACACAAGCCTGCGCTACGAATCTGCTCCCATGCAACGCTACGATTACTTTGAGCCCCGCGTGGAAGGGCGCTACTATATAGAACCAGCTTATCACAACCTGGGAGTTTCGATGCGCACTGATACTCGAAATCAGCTTTCGGTAGGTAGCTATGTGGCCTATACCGATTATTCGTGGGATGGTCAGCAAAGTCTCTATTTTAGTTTTAGTCCCCGCTACCGTGTCAATAATAAACTCAGTTTTTCCAGCAGTGTAAGCTATAACTCCCGGGCCAATGATGTTGGCTTTGCGGAAAAAGAAGAATTGGATGAAGGATATTTAGTTACCTTCGGACGGCGTGATATCAATACGATCAGTAATGTGTTCCGCACCAAATACACCTTCAATAAGCGGATGGATCTCTCGCTGAGAATGCGCCACTACTGGTCAGAAGCTGATTACCAGGAATTTTATACTCTGGGCGAAGAAGGCGATTTACAGGATAGTGATTACGATGGTAACGAAAACCGCAATTACAATGCATTTAATGTGGATATGGTGTATACTTATGCTTTTGCTCCTGCCAGCGAGATCAGCGTAGTATGGAAAAACAGCATCGTCCGAGACGAAGAAGTATTGCTCGATGGCTATCTGACCAATCTGGATAGCACCTTTGCTTCTCCCCAAAGTAATAGCGTATCTGTACGCCTGCTCTATTATATTGACTACTCAATGTTGATGAAAAAGTTGAATCGCAATAACATCTAAATGCCGAGAAAATACTACCGACCTCTTTACCTTTTTCTTTTTTTCCAGATTATCATCCCAAATTTTAGCTCGGCACAGCGCATGTCGGTTCGTGCCATGGGCCTGGAAATTGGCATCATTCCACCCGGGGCTCAAAATGCTATTACTGATGTGGCAGGAGTACGAGTAGGCCATGTCACGCTCATTGAAGGCGACAGTATTCGTACCGGTGTCACGGCTATTTTACCGCATGCCGGTAATATCTTCGAGGAAAAAGTGCCCGCGGCCATGTATGTCGGCAATGGCTTCGGTAAGTTAGCCGGATATACGCAGGTGACGGAACTGGGCACGATTGAAACGCCCATTGTACTCACCAATACCTTAAATGTAGCCACGGGCATCAATGCGTTAATCACGCACGCCCTCAATTACCCTGAGAATACCAACGTCCGCTCGGTAAATGCGGTGGTGGGAGAAACCAATGATGGGTTTTTAAATGATATCCGCGGGCGACATGTGCAGGAGGCAGATGTGTTGAAAGCCGTTAGAACGGCTACTTCAGACAGCGTTCCTCAGGGCAATGTTGGAGCTGGCACTGGCACCCAGTGTTTTGGTTTTAAGGGTGGCATTGGCACTTCCTCCCGTAAACTACCCAATCAGTTCGGGGGATATACGGTGGGTGTATTGGTTCAAACTAACTTCGGAGGAGATTTACAAATCAAAGGGGTTCCGGTCGGTGTGGCACTTGATCCTCATTGGAAAGAGCAGTTTCAGCAGGGTTCGGATGGTTCCTGTATGATTGTGGTTGCAACAGACGCTCCATTGCAGGCAAGAAATTTAAAACGACTGGCCAAACGAGCCGTTTTTGGATTAGCCAAAACAGGCGGGATAGCCTCTAATGGCAGTGGCGACTATGTCATTGCATTTTCCACCGCCGAAGCTTTGCGCACAATCAGTTCGGATAATATGCTGGAAAAGGGAGAAGAAATCCGCAACGAACACATGAGTCCCTTGTTCTGGGCGGTCATTGAGGCTACGGAAGAAGCCATCTTAAATTCTATGTTTATGGCCGAAACGCTACAGGGAAGAAGTGGCAACACTGTAGCAGCATTGCCACTGGATAAGGTGAAAGATCTTATGAAAGCGCATGGGTATCTCTCTGAACACTAGAGCGCGTCTCCCATCAGCATATTCACCAGCCTGAGCACTTTTTCCTGCGCTTCATGAAATTTTTTCATCAGCTCATAGTATTCCTGCTCCAAAAGCATGGCCTCGGTTTCCTTCATACACTCTTCAATAAAGATAGCATACAGCGCTAATCGCTTAACATACCCATCGTTATCGAAAAAATACGACCTCACCTGAGAATTCACCTTATATAAGCTGCTTTGGTCATTCATCAGAAACTTATGAAAAGCCCACTGGAAGCCGTCACAATAATGGACAAACCGAAAATCAGTAAAAAACTTCTCTTGCGGTAATACGGCTCTAAACTCATTATAAAACCGCTCTGCGGCTTCAGGAACCTTCATCAATTCAGGATAACGCTGCATTCTACTCTATATTTAAATTACTATAATGCAATTATATATTGAATATATTCAAATTAAAATCACATTACAGTATGTATTCCACAAACTAGGTTTTATATCGCTAAAGATAAAAATTAATAAGAATTAACATCAACCACAAAAAAGTCACCTACCTAATTATCATGACAACTCTGTAACCAATCTAATAAATCTCACAGGTTTATATCATAAAAATAACATTTAACCTGCCTGATTCTCAATTATCCCGCTTTTTACTATTATAAACCCCCTTAAAAATAATTAGTTTAGCGGAGAAAATTACGTAGGTGTTTCAAGAAGAAGCACCCAAAGAATGTTTTTTCTATACTCGTTTATTGAAAGATAACTTAAGAAATCTTAATCCGTTATTTCCTTTTAACTACTCACTTTACTCTATTTAACCTATGTCTGCCCACCCAAAACCCTCTTCCGAAGTAAAGCGCATCACAACCCACCAAATACAGACGATGAAAAAAAGGGGGGAAAAAATTGCTATGCTCACCGGCTATGATTTCTCCATGGCATCGTTAATTGACGCTGCCGGCATCGATATGATTTTAGTTGGAGATTCTGCCTCAAATGTCATGGCAGGCTACGAAACCACCCTCCCTATTACCCTGGACCAGATGATTTACCATGCAAGTTCGGTTGTGCGGGCCGTAAAACGAGCCTTTGTGCTGGTGGATATTCCCTTTGGCTCATATCAGGGAAACTCTTCGGAAGCGTTGCGTTCTGCTATCAGAATTATGAAAGAATCAGGTGCCCACGGTGTCAAAGTTGAGGGCGGCGCGGAAATTCAGGAATCTGTTAAGCGTATTATCAGTGCCGGAGTGCCGGTCATGGGCCATTTGGGGCTGACCCCTCAGTCCATTTACAAATTCGGAACATATGCCGTACGGGCAAAAGAGAAAGACGAAGCCGACAAGCTGCTGGAAGATGCGCTCATTTTGCAGGAAAGCGGCTGTTTTGGTATTGTGCTAGAAAAAGTACCTGCCTCCCTGGCGAGTAAGGTATCACAAGCTCTTTCTATCCCGACCATTGGCATTGGTGCCGGGCAAGGCACCGACGGGCAGGTATTGGTAGTGCACGATATGCTAGGCATTTCCCAGGATTTTAACCCAAGATTCATCCGTCGTTATGCTGATTTAATGTCTACAATTGATCAGGCCGTGAAACAGTATATACAGGATGTAAAGGCCCTGGACTTTCCCAATCAGGACGAAAGTTACTAAACGACTTCCTCAAAGTGTAGAATAATTCCTCAATCAGCCAGTTTTTTTTACGGCACTTTTTTTTCTCTCAGCACACCAGCCCCTGATTTAAGGGTTATCTGGGTTTTTAATTGCTGCATGAGCTTTGGCATTATATTTCTATAAGATTGGTAAGACTGATTATCAACCTTAAACTTTTACAACGATGAAGAAAGTATTTTTTGGATTATTTACCGCGGCTTTCCTTTTTAGTTTATCCACCTTTGCCCAAGAGCAACCTCAACCCGAGGAAGAGCAGGTTCAGCCTGAAGAAACCGTGACCGCTATGGCCGAAGAAGGTCTGGAAATTGATTTTGACCAACTTCCAGATGCCGTAAAAAACTCTTTTGAGTCTACCGATTATGCCATGTGGGATGTAAAAACAGTCCACGAGCTTACTCCTGAAGAAGGAGAAGAAACCCAGTACAAAATTATGGTGACCGACGGCACAAAAGAAGAAAGCGTATTATTTAGTGAAGATGGCGAAGAAGTAGAGCAGTACTAGTCTACTCATTGTATTGATGAAAGCCTCTGATAACTTCAGGGGCTTTTTTTATTCGAAATATTACTATAAACTAAATTAATTCGTAGTACGTTTAGGTACATCTAAGGTAAATAACCAATGGTTTGTCGCAAAGAGCCGAAGCCCGTACGTATATTTGCAAATTTATTGATAAATTGATTTAGTAGTAACCTATTGCTGATGTCCCGTATATTACTCATTGATGATGACCCTGCCTTTTGCACTTTACTCCGTAATTTCCTTACTAAAAATGACTACGATACCCACGAAGCTTATTCTGCTAAAGAGGGCATTCGTGCGGTGTATGATCAATCTTTTGACATTGTACTGATTGATTACCGCCTACCCGATATGGACGGGTTGGAATTATTAAAAAATATAAAAAAGCGATATTTTCATCTACCGGTCATTATTATGACCAACTATGCAAATATCAAAACCGCCGTGAAGGCGATGCAACTGGGTGCTTTTGAGTACGTCACCAAGCCTATCAACCCCGATGAAATACTGCTTTCTATCCGGAACGCCTTAAGCGAAAAGAAAGACGAGGCGCAACCCACTGCACCAACTACTTCATCCAGGCAGGCACCAACTTTGCCCTTTGTGCAAGGGGTTAGCACCAATTCACAGCAAGTGCGGGATCATATTGATCTGGTAGCGCCCACCAATATTTCCGTCATTGTACAGGGTGAAAGTGGCACGGGAAAAGAGTATGTTTCCCGGATGATCCACCAGAAGAGCCAGCGAAACGGGAAGCCCTTTGTAGCCGTGGACTGTGGGGCACTTTCGGAAGAATTGGCAGCCAGCGAGCTGTTTGGCCACTTAAAAGGCTCCTTTACCGGGGCTTTGCAAGATAAGATGGGGCAGTTTCAGGCAGCCAATAGCGGCACGCTATTTCTGGACGAAATTGGAAACCTGTCGTACGAAAACCAGATTAAATTGCTCAGAGCCATTCAGGAGCGCACCATTCGCCAGGTAGGCAGTACCAAAGATATTAAAGTAGATGTGCGGTTGATCGTAGCGACCAATGAAAACCTGGAACAAGCCGTTAAAGAAGGCAGCTTTCGTGAAGACCTTTTTCACCGCCTGAACGAATTTCAGATTTTTGTCCCTCCTTTGCGCGAACGCGCTGCGGATATTCCGATCTTTCTAAATCACTTCCTGGCGCAATCCAATCAGGAACTTAATAAAAATGTGGAGAGCATTGCCCCGGAAGTAGTTGAGAAGTTAAAAGCATATGCCTGGCCTGGAAACATTCGAGAGTTAAAGAATGTGGTCCGCCGTGCTGTTCTGCTCACCCCGGGAGATATTGTTACTCTGGATGTGTTACCTTCTGAAATCACAGCACCGGTAACTGCCTCAATGGCCTCTGATACATCTTCCTTTGCCCGAACTGATAACCCCGACTTAAAGGCCATCCAGGAAAAAACTGAAAAAGCTTTGATAGAAGAAACGTTGATCAAAGTAAAGTACAATAAAACCCAGGCAGCAAAAGTGCTTAATATTGATCGGAAAACCCTTTATAATAAGCTCAAACGCTATAACCTAGAATAACTTTTGGGTATTCGTCGGAGTAGCGGTTAATTCAGGGGCAATATTTTGCAATTCCTGAATTAACTGCTCAATCCCTTCAATGGATTCCTTCACTTGCTGCATATATGCTTCACTCCAATCAGTTTCTGTAGAAGCATGCTCTAAATGTTTAAGTTTCTTTGCCAGATCTACTCCTTGCAATAACTCTACTTGCGAAACCATTTTATGAGCATAAAAAGAAACTTCTTCCGCTAACTTTTCGTGCAATGCTGTTTTCAGATGGTCGCTTGCATGTTGCGCTGTAACAATAAATGACTCAATATAAGCAGTCAGGGCTTCTGTATCATCTCCAGTAAATTGTTTGACCCGCTCTAATGAATATGTGCCGGAAATGGAATCAGATAAGGAAGTTGAATTGGTTATAAGGTCTTCTACCACCATGGTGCTCCCCGGTAAATGTTTACCCAACAAGTCATCTAACTGAGACTGATTGAAGGGTTTTAGAAGAAAATCCTGTACGCCCAATTCTTCATAATGAAGACGGTCTTCAGTTTGGACATTGGCTGTAAAAGCAATGATGGGCGTCTCGTAGGCCTGCACCAAAGGATTATTTTTCAACTCTTTCACCACCTGAGCTCCATCCATTTCCGGCATATGCAAATCACAGAAGATGATATCAAATACCTGTTCTTCAGCCGCAGCCAAGCCTTCCCGGCCCGAAACACAACAGACTGCGGTAATGCCCCGGCCTTTCAGCGCCAGTTCCAACAGTGTGCCATTGAGGGGATTATCATCGATGACCAGTGCCTCACCCTCTGTAAACATCACCTGGTTCTCCGGCGGCACTTCCACCAGATTTTCCTCTACTGGTTGCTCCGCCGGTGCGTAAGGAATAATTACCCGAAAAATACTACCGACACCTTCCTCACTTTCTATTTCTATTCTCCCCCCCTGCCCTTTAATTAAGCGCTTACAAATGGCAAGACCCAGGCCAGTACCACCATATTTACGCGTAGTAGAAACATCCGATTGATGGAAGGCATTGAAAATAGAGGTTTGCTTTTCCTTGGGAATACCAATGCCCGAATCTCTTACTTCCAGTGTGAGTTGAGTTTGATGGTCAGCAGTGGAATACAATTGGGCAGCAATAACGACTTTACCTTCGTGCGTAAATTTCAGTGCATTGGATACCAGGTTATAAAGCACCTGCTTAAGGCGAAACGCATCGCCCAACACATATCTTAATTCCTCTCCCTGCACTTCGTACCGTAACTCTAGCTCCTTTTGGTTGGCCATCAGCTGAAGATCGTGCTTCACTTCCCGGATGGTTTGTACCACATTGAAAGGTTCCTGTTCAAAGTTGATCTTTCCGGCTTCAATTTTTGAAAAATCCAGAATATCGTTTACCAGAGACAACAAATGCTTGGAAGAGCTATCCAGTGCCTGTACGTACTCTTGCTGCGGGGGAGCCAGTTTTGAAAACTTTAGTTGTTCGGTAAACCCCAGAATTGCGGTAAGTGGGGTACGAATCTCGTGGCTCATATTGGCCAGAAAATCCTCTTTTACCCGGGCCAGACTTTCAGCGCGCGATTTTGCCGCGATCAGTTTGCTTCGATAGAAATCGCTTCGGGTAATATCAGCTAAAATTAAGTACACAATCAGGATGGTACTCAGAAATGTCACCACCAGAATAATTCCAATACGAATAATGGCGTCATTCATGGCTGTCCGGGCTTCAGTGACCCGGTTTTGAGAACGGGCCTGTTCTTCCTGCTTCAACTGATCTACCAGGTCATAAATACTGCTAATCACCTGGGCATTGTTTTTCAGGTATTGTAATTCCCGCTGATCAATCAGGTCTTGTTTTCGTTTTTGATTATTACGTACTTGCCGTAGCAGATGCCGGACGGAATCTGGAGCCAGCGTAATGGCATTGTTGTTATTATTATTGTCCTCGTCACTGGATACCGCTGGTTCTTCCTGCTCCCGTTCAGGATATAGAAAAGGAGCGATCTTACGTAAAAGACCTCGTTTATCTTCTCGAACAATGAGGTTCTGCCGGGCAGTATCTTCCAGAAAATGCGGAGATTCCTGCCGGGCGGCCAGGGTTAGCACTTCATCTTCCAGTTCTTTCAGCGCCTGATCATAAAAGTCTACATCATCCCGTTGTTGCTTGATGGTGATAAAGGCATCAAAATTCACCAGTTTATCTTTCAGCAGACTTAGTACTGAATCCAGGGTATGCTCCTCCTTCTGCGTTTCGCTCTCCAGCGACTCAATGATTTGTTTTACTTCGTCAACCTGCTCAATATAGGCATTTAGTTTATCCTCCTTATCTTCCGATTTGGAAACGGTATATTCCTGAAGCGTATTCTCCGTTTTATTTACCGCAATCAGGATACGGTCGATCTGCTTAATTTTTAAATCGGGTTGGGAAATAGTGTCAGAGGCACGGGTGAGCTTGGTAAAACTTTCGTAGGAAATATAGGCTGCCACCACCAATGCCGAAAACATCAATACAAAGCCAATTACTACTTTTGATCGGAGGGCAAACGTACGCTTAGAAGCCATTTGGTTAAATTATAAAATACCCACATGAAAAATATGTACCACTTAAGCAAACGGTTTTTTTCACCCATCCGGTTTCTTTCCAACTGAGGAAAAATTCCCCACATTGAGTAAGGTTGTTGCAATAAACTACAAATAATTCCAAAGAATAATTCACCCTGTTTTCATTAACTTACTGGATACCAGACAAGTACAACATTCCCTCAATTTGGCATCTTTTTTCCTATAGGTAAGGTGCAAGTACAACCTTACTTAAAACAATAAGCGACACCAATCAGGTTACTTTTCTCGATAAGAGTAATTTGTTTTATGAATTTCACCCTTAACTTAATACTTCTTAAAGTTCAGCCCTAAAAAACCTTTTTTAGGGCTGATTTTTTTATTTTAGTAGCTTAACCAGTTTTTTAGTTATGGTCAAGCATTATTTTTTTCTCGTAAGTTATTTTTTTAGCGCACTTTCTGTAATGGCCCAGGTTGATTCTTTGCCAGCAGATCACTCCCCATTTACGCTTAGCGGAGTGGTTATTTCCTCCGACAGCGTTGTAGCTTTACCTTTTACCTCTATTATTGCCAGCCACTTTCCCCAAGGTACCATTAGCGATAGCACCGGCTTTTTCAGACTGGATGTATACCCTGCGGATACCCTTACATTTTCAGCCGTGGGATATAAAACTGCCCAGTTCGTTGTACCGGATTACCTGATCGGCCAGCAATATTCTCTGGTGCAGGCCATGGTACGTGATACGATTATCCTCGAAGAAGTAACAATCTACTCCCTTCCTACCACCAGCGAATTTATGGAGTCTTTTAGTGATAAAGCACCGGATTTTGAACAGCGCGTTACCTCTATGAAAACCGAGTTGAAGGATATATTACAGGAAGATATTATTCTTAGCAAATATCAGCCAGTGAACATGCATGATGGCATTACCCGAATGTATAGTGCCCATTGGGGAATTGTTCCTCCCAATAATTTTCTCAACCCCATGCGATGGTCTCAGTTTGTGCAGGACCTGAGAGAAAACCGCAGAAGAAAGCAAAAAAAATAATGACTATTACCACTGTCGAATAAGAGAAATTCCGCCCAGGGTGGCCAGCAGGCCAATCAGAATACTGCTGGCAAGATACAAACCCCATACCCCCATTTTTCCTTCTTCCAGTAATGTTAACGACTCGTAGGAGAAGGAAGAAAAGGTGGTAAACCCACCACAGAATCCGGTAATCCACAGGCGGCTCATAGAATCGGTAATATGGCCTTTAAACCACCAGCCAAAGAGTAATCCGATCAGAAAACATCCAATCATGTTGACCATAAATGTGCCCAGGGGAAATAAGCCCACCCAAAACCGGCTGGTTAAAACACCTACCCAGTAACGTGAAATACTGCCCAAAAATCCGCCCAAACCCACCCAAAGAAAGTCCCAGTTCATAGTTTTAGTCTTTGTTTCAAAGGTAATAGTTAATCGTAAAAACTCGTTGTTAGATTGATAATTGATCTGATTCCTGGCAGGCACATCCAGTAATTACTGCCTGACACTTCCGTTCAACCTTTTATACTACGAGCACCCATTAGCAGGGCTCCACTACCTTTTGTACCTTTACGTTCTGATTTTTGACCTGATTACCCATGATTCATTGCACCATTTCTTACGAAAAGCCGCATCAACACTGGCTCAATATCGAACTTACTTTCTCGGCACTTGCCGAAGATCAAACCTATCTACAGTTACCGGCCTGGCGTCCGGGTCGTTATGAGCTGGGGAATTTTGCTAAGAACATTCAGAAATTTTCCATTACCGACACTTCGGACGTCTCTCTCCCCTTCCGTAAGGTGACTAAAGATCGCTGGGAAGTTGATACTAAAGACGTAGACCGTATTCGGGTGCGGTATACCTATTATGCCGCTGAACTGAACGCCGGAAGCACCTATCTGGACGAAGAGCAGCTTTACATCAACTTCGTCAACTGCATGCTGTATGCTGAAGGCCAAACAGAAGCGCCTTATCATATCCACCTTCAACTGCCTGAAGATTATCAGGTAGCTTGCGGTCTTCAGCAACCCGAACTTCATACCCTGGAAGCTCCCAGCTTTTACCACCTGGCCGAAAGCCCGCTAATCGCCAGCCCAACCCTCACCCATTGGGAATATGAAGTCGGTGAGCACCGATTCCACCTCTGGTTTCAGGGAACCTGCGTGCTGAACGAGGAACAAACCCTGAACAAGTTTCGGGCTTTTACTGAAACCCAGATGCAAATGATGGGTGATTTTCCAGCCGATGATTATCACTTTCTGTATCATTTTCTTCCCTATCGTGCCTATCACGGCGTAGAACATTTTAATTCTACTGTGATTGCGCTAGGCCCCAGCGAGCAGATCGCAGAAAATAGCAAGCCCTATCTGGATTTTCTGGGAGTAAGCTCACATGAGCTATTCCATACCTGGAATATTATTCGCATCCGCCCTAAAGAGATGTTTCCCTACGATTATACGCGGGAAAACTATTTCCCAACCGGCTTCATTGCCGAGGGAGTCACTACTTATTACGGAGATTTGTTTCTGGTACGGAGCGGAGTGATTACCAGGGAGGAATATTTCCTGGAATTGAATAAACTGTTCAAACGACATTTTGAGAACTTTGGCAGGTTTAACCATTCACTGGTAGATTCTTCCTTTGACCTGTGGCTGGATGGATACAGCCTGGGTATTCCCCACCGAAAGGTATCCATCTATGTGAAAGGAGCCCTGGTGAGCCTCATCCTGGACCTCACTCTCCGGGGCTGTACTGGCCAGGAGCAATCCCTGGATAGTTTCATGCGGTACCTATGGGATTTCTTCGGCAAACAGAAAGCCGGATACTCACTGGCTGACCTGGAAAAACTGGTGAGTGACCTTTCCGGAGGACAAATTGATACCTACTTTGAGCGGTTTATCTATGGAAAAGAACCATTGGAAATTGGCCTCAACCAATTACTTTACGCTGTGGGATGCCGAATGGACATTACAGAAAATGCGTTTCATTCCGAAGGTAAGTTTGGCTTTCGGGCCATCAACGCAGATCAAAAATGGGTTATTCAAGGCATAGAACCCAATTCGGTAGCTGATGATCAGTTGGCCCTTAACGACGAGATTATCGCCATCAACGGCATCCACATTCAGGATAGCCTGGAAGAACTACTGGCTGGTCAGGATGAAGTATCGATCAGCTTGCTAAGAAACCAGAAGCTAAAAACCATTAGCTTGACTCGAGATGATGGTGAGTACTACAAGGTATATACCATTGCCCAGCGAGATGATGCCACTGAAACAGAAAAGCAAGCTTTCCAGCAATGGTTAGGCTGTGCTTGGGAGTAGATCGTATACAGCCCCGTTTTATATATCCATCATTCTGAGATAATTTTGTTTGCTGCTACAGAAGCTCTTGCAGTTTAGCAAACCGAACCAACTTAGGCGTGTTGCTTACCTTCGCTTTCCTCAGCATATTTTTGCGATGGGTGGCTACCGTATTTGGGCTTAATCCGGCACGATCGGCAATCTCCTGGGTATTGTACCCTCGGTTCAGCCATTGGAGAATACGCATCTCCGAACGAGTAAAAACGCCCCTTTTCTGTTTCATCTCCTCACGAGGCACGTAGATCAGTGATTTTTGAGATTGGGCACTAAAAATAGACAGCATGGGGCTGGTCTCGGGAGGCCGATGGCTGATGTCGGTGACTTTTTCCATTGAGTACAGCAAATTACCGGCTCTATCAGACACAAACTCGATAGATTGCTGCAACAGATGTATATAGTGTCCATCAGCTCGTTTGCACTGAAAGTCCAGATTTACCGAACAGTGAGTTCTTTCTTGTTCTGACTGATTGTATTGGAGAAAACGTAATGCCCGGGTTAACATTTGATACTGCGCTTCCTCATCTTTTGTTTGCTGTATCAAGAAGGATATCCCTTGCTGTGAAAATTGTTTGGAAGTATATCCAAGTACCTCTTCAACTTCTTCACTCACATAAATATAACGCTGCGCGTGATAGTCATAGATAAATAAAAAAGCAGGGCCGATATTCATCGTATGCTGCCAACGTGCCACCGGGCAAAGCCCAGGCTTATAGCGTGCCAGTTTCTCATCAAAAGACTGGCGGTGCCACGGATGCATTTTGGTCGTTTTCTCTACAAGGTCGGTTGATAATTGCTGCATTGTTTGGCTAAGGAATTGTGTAAGATCAGGATGATAAAGCTAGGTTGGTTAGAAGTTGCACCTCCTTTAGAAGTAAGTCACTGCTTTACCTAACTACTTGGTTTTCAAGCCGATTTCCCCATCCCCTACGTTAATAATTTCAAAATCACTTCCTGATACAGAAGCTACCTCGTCTAAAAAATTGTCAAATGAACCTGTATGCTCTATGACGAGTGTTCCTTCTGAACCGCTAAAGGAACGATCTACATTTTGTACACTGCCTAGCTCTTTGAGCGCACTGTACAGGGTATTTACTTCAGAAAAACTGGCTTCTGAAACTTTCACTTCGGTGGTGCTGGCAGCTGCGGCAGCCATGCCTCCTGAGGTAGAAGCGACGGCATCTCCTATGGAAGAGCGAGCAATACCACCGCCATTAGTACACAAGGATTGTAAAAATGCATCAGCGATCAATCCACCGGCGTTACGCAATGCTGTCTTAGAACTGGTAGATTCAGCGACATCTGCGGCGCCCGCTTGCAAACCATCTGCGGCGAGGATTCGCCCATCAGCCGTCTGTACGGCCCGCGCCTCTACCCGCGCCCGAGTGGTGACCATACCGGCTGCGTTACTATTCACCAACTCGCTGAACGCTTCTCCAATAATCACGATATCCGCTCCATAATCTACTCCTATAGAAGCAGCTACAGTTGGATCATCCAACGCACTTTTAAGCAGCACATCACCGCGAAGCGCAGCGTACGTCGACG
>JAVKCN010000124.1:0-59550 GCA_040222715.1 Cyclobacteriaceae bacterium
CATTGCACATTGCACATTGCACATTGCACATTGCACATTGCACATTGCACATTGCACATTGCACATTGCACATTGCACATTGCACATTGCACATTGCACATTGCACATTGCACATTGCTTATTTCATCTTAACACTATTCATAATTTTCTGTGCGGTGGGTTGCCACTGATTTTTTTGGCGGGCAGGACAGCTAAAAGTAAATACCAGTGCCTGATCTTCATGAATGGTATACTGCACATAGGTGTACTGATGCACTGGTGGCTTCGGCACGGCCGCATTTTCGTCTGCTTTCACGATAGAAGTAAACTCGAAAAAGACCATTTCGGCATTATTCACACTGTGGATGCCCTCCTCAATAAAACTCACCTCATCGTATAATTCCAGTAGGCTGGAACGGTAAAAGTCCTTGAGAATTGGTAAATCACTGACCTGCCAGCGAGTATTGGAGACATTCACCCCAAAGTCAGCTCTTTGATCCGGGCTGGTATAGGCGGCCAGGGGCGGGCGCGCCGACAGAAACTTGCGCTGCATCTGATCCTCCGTCATGGCCTGAAACGATTCCGGTAAACTGACGCTGATGTCTTCGGAAACCTCAACCTTCACAAATTTATCTTCGTGTGTTCGAAAACCGCTGACGAGTCCGAAGATGATGCATAAAAGAAGCGTCAATATTGATTTCATGATAGTTGGATTAAAAGCGGGATGGCATAAAATGCATGAGCGCTCGCATTACTAAACGTTTTTACCGGATATAATTGTATCGATTTGATTCGGATTCAGCATGAAAAATAAGTCCGTAAGTGCGTAAACGCTCCAGATACCTCATGTGAGTATACGCTAATGCTGCCATGCTGCTACCCACTCATTTATTCTAAAGAAAAAACAGTATCCCGGGAGTTCAGTTTTAGTAAGGAGAAATACGATTACGTAAGAATAAACTAGAATAAGATGAAAAAAGTAACACACTTACTATTCACGACAGTGCTATGCAGTACCTTTCTGCTGGGCAGTTGCGATCGGGGAGAGGATTACAAGCAGAATGATGATGCTTCTTCGGCAGAATACAATGAAGATGAAGCCATGTATCCGGAAGAAAAAGTACAGGATGATACCAATCTGGAGGATGGTGATCCGCTTTCGATGGAGGGAGGCTCCGAGAATATAGAAAAACGTATTCTGATGGCTTCGCTGCTACGGCAGAAAACGGATATAGAGGATCGGATTCGGGAAATGAAAATGCAGCCAGTTAGTGTGGATGCTTCCTCCCCGGCAGGAAACCTGAATGAGTTGGAAGGCTATGTCGCACAATTGGATAAGGAAATTACCCAGGTACGGCGCACTCCTGACAATCGCTTATCCCAGATTCAAAAATCAGCGATGAGTACTATTGAGGAAGCCGGAGCTTTACTGCAAACCACTTACATCCGGGTTGATAGAGGATTCTAGCAGGAATTATCTATTCTCGAGTATAGGCAATTTTTCCTCCGACGATGGTATAATCCACTTTGGTCTCCAGAATCTGATCTTCCGGTACTTGCATAATATCCTGAGAGAAAATCGTAAAATCAGCCAGTTTTCCCTCTTCAATAGACCCTTTAATGTCTTCTTCAAACGCGCCGTAAGCCGCATTCCAGGTATAGGACTTCAGGGCTTCTTCCCGCGTCATGCGTTGGTCGGGTTCGTAGCCGCCTTCGGGTTCGCCCTGCAAAGTCTTTCGAGTAACGGAAGCATAAAAGCTGGGCAGCGGGTCTACGGGTTCTACCGGGGCATCGGTACCATTCACAACGATAGCACCGGAATCAATCAGTTTGCGCCATACGTAAGCCCCTTCTTCAATGCGCGCTTTCCCCAGTCGCTCAATGGCCCAGGGACGATCCGAAGACATGTGAATGGCCTGCATGGCCGGAATCACGCCCATACCCGCAAAGCGAGGAATATCCTGAGCGCTCAGGTGCTGGGCATGTTCAGTGCGGTAACGGTGGTTTTTAGAAAGTTCGGGTAATTGGTTAAAGGCGCTTTCGTATTGGTCTAGCACTTCCCGGTTGGCCCGGTCGCCAATGGCATGAGAACAAACCTGAAAGCCGTGTTGAAGCCCCTTGACGGCGATGTCGTGGATATAGGAAACAGGCGTAGTTTCGTGACCAAACTGTCCGGGCATATCTGAGTATTCTTCCAGCAGCCAGGCACCCCGGGAACCCAGCGCCCCGTCGGTATATAATTTGACACTGCGGATGGTGAGAAAATTACTATCTAAGCCAATTTCCGGCCCTTTTTCAAAGTATTCTTCCAGCAAGGTGGAATCGCTTCCGCTCAGCATGGCGTAGAGGCGTACCTTTAATTTATTTTCTTCTGCCAGCTTTTTGTATAGCTGTACAATGTCCTGGCTGATACCAGCATCTTGAAAACTAGTGATGCCATGCGAAAGGCATTCTTCCATTGCCAGATTTGCCACCCGGATGAGCGTTTCCTGGGTCTGGGTAGGAATGTGCTCGGTGATCAGCCCCATTGCATTCTCATTAAAAATACCGGTAGGATTGCCGAGTTCATCCTGAAATATATCTCCTCCAGTTACTTCGGTAACTCCGGTGCCTTCCTGATCAATCGCCGTGATACCGGCAATTTCCATCGCCTTGCTGTTAGCAATACCAGCATGACCACTGGCGTGTTGGAGATATACCGGATTATCAGGTGCCGCCTCACTCAGCAAATGATGGGTGGGAAAGCCCTGCACCATCTCGGGTAACGAATCCCACTTGTCCTGATGCCAGCCCCGACCGGTAATCCAGGTACCGGGTTCGGCCTCGGAAGCAGCTTCGGCTACCATTTCGGCTACTTCTTCAAAGCTACGGACGGCCAGCAGGTCCAGGTTCATTTTGTTTTCGCCTACGCCCATAAAGTGACCGTGTCCTTCAATGAGGCCGGGAGTCATGGTCTTACCTTGCAGATCCAGTACTTCCGTGGCATCTCCAATCCATTCCTGCACCTCAGCTTCGCTGCCCACAAAAACAATTTTATCGTCTATCACCGCCACGGCTTCGGCTTGCGGTTGGGCTTCATTCACGGTGTAAATAGTACCATTGTGGATGACCAGATCGGCTGTTTGCTGTTGCTTACAACTAATGGTAAATAAGATGCTCAGAATGAGCAGATAGCAGTGTAGTGTTCGTAGCATATGTAGAAAATAGTAAGCCTGTAAAGTTACCAGTCCTTAGGTCCCATGCAAATGATTATCGCCCTGATCCCTCCCGATGCCATAGCAATATCGCTTAATATTGGAAGTTCTGGTTATTTATTCCGTGTTCAACAGGGTTTTACGGCTGCGTGTTCAGTGCAAGGCAGGGAAATTCAGATTTCTCACAGTTTCACCTGCTGCTTTCCGCCTTTCAGTGTGATTTCCTCTCCCTGCCAGTGAAAGGTGCCGGATACACCTTGTGGTAATTCAATTTCCGCCTGAATGCCTTCTTTGCCTTTGCGTTGAAGTGAAATATGAATAGTACCCTGCGGATGAGGCATCTGCCCTTCGGCTTCGGTCAGACTGCCCAAGTTGGGGGCAATGCTCACTTCAGTAAAATGCGGTGCAGCCGGGTTGATACCGCACACCGTAGCCAGGTACTCGTACAACGGACTGGCACTCCAGGCATGGCAATCAGAACGGGTATTCACATCGTGTTCGGCAAAAGTGGTCAACCCTTCGGCCAGCATGGAGGTCCACGTATCCTGGTGGTCTACGAAGTAGTCGCCCAGGCCGGCTTTTTGCATGGCCCGATGCAGGTAGAATCGGAAGTAAATGTAGCAGGAGGCCAGCGATGTGTCAGATACGGAACGTTCCATAAGCGGTTTCCATTCTTCTTTGGGAGCTGTTTGGGTAAGCACAGCGAATATGTTGGTGTGCTGGCTGAAATGATTTTTCTCCGGAGTATCGGCATACAACTTTCGAGAGGCATCATAACTGCTTTCCTGCACCGCGGGCTGAATGCGGTCGGCGATGGCCTGGTAATGGTCGGCAAATTGCGGAAGGTCAAAATAGCGGTATAGCTCAACCGCCTGCTGAATAGTGTACAAATACTGAAGGGTAATGAAGGTAGAGTGCCCATCCTGAGCGCCGGGAGGAGTGCCTCGCTCAAATTCAGGAATAGCGTCCACATAGTTCCACCAGGGCATACCACTGAGCAGGTTATTGGTATCCAGATAGTTCTCGTACCATTGCAGCACGCGCGTCATGCCGGGAATGAATTGCTGTAAAAATTCATCGTCGTTCTGGTGCATATGGTAGTCGTGCAGCATACTGATCCAGAACAGGGAGTAAGGAGGAATATACTGAGGAAATCCGGAAGGGTAACGGCTCATGGTGATTCCTTCTTCAGTAATAGAATTGGCAAACTGAAACAAAGCATTGCGCATCATGCGGTCGTCACCATCCACATACAGGGAGATGAGCGCCTGAATGCGGGTGTCGCCCACATATTGCAATTGCTCGTAGTAGGGGCAGTCCATGTAGGTTTCCAGGGCACACAAGCGAGCAGTGCGCCAGCCTACATTCCAGATGCTATCTATGACAGGCTCATCGGTGGTAAAGGAAGCGGTTGTTTCAAACGGATAGGCAGTAAACTGATGGGTGAGGTCTTCCAGCACCAGCGGCTCATCGCCGGTCTGAATATCCAGTTGCAGGTAGCGGAAGGTGCGCACCCAGAGAGGCTGAAACGTGCGTTGCTCGCCCCCATCCGGTAGAAAGAGGTCAAAATAGCCTACAATCTCTTTTCCTTCCGTTTCGTTGCGATTACCCTTCTTTCGGTCTTCATCGTATAATGCCTCGGCGTAGGTGATCTTAATCTCACTGTCTGACCCATTGCTCACGGTAAGTCCAGGGTAGCCCATCGTCAGGTAAGTATGATCCAGCAGGATACTCACCTGCTGATTAGCCGGAATGGTTACCGGTTGATCTCCTTGCAGAAAGGCTGGTGCGATATCAATAGAGGCTCGTTCCACTTCTGCCAGACGTTCGGTTTTTTCCTCCAGCATCGGAATATTACGCGGGTACAGGTACACTGCCCCATCACCATAGCCGTAGCGAAAACCATAGGGACGACCCACTCCGTTTGAGCGGGGAGCTACCCATTGGTCATCGGTAGTATAATCCAGCGTTTCCCACTGCCAGGGGTATTGCGTGCCATCTACCCGGTCGCAGGCTCCGGAAGCATAATAACCGTACACCGTAAAATCTCCCTGCGTTAGCGGAGAATAAGCCGGATTGTGGTACACCTGCCACTGATTAGCATTGGTATTGACCACGGCCTCCGCTTCGGTGTCTCCCTGCACGATCAGGCCGGTACGGTACGTATGCTGGGCAACCGGGACGCCATCGGCAAAATTCCAGACCACGGCAGTCAGCACGTTTTCTCCCGCCTGAAGCAGGTCGGCAATATCATACGACTCAAAGCGGTAGTGCATCAGGTCGCCGCGAGCCGGTCCTCGCCCCACAAGCTGCCCGTTGACAAAAAACTGGTAGCGGTTATCAGCTGATACGTGTACGACGAACTGCTCAGGTGGGGCATCCACAGTAAAGGCATTCCGAAAGTGCTGAACGCTGTATTCCTGCCCACTTACCTCGGGGTGGGCGATCCATTGGGCCGACCAGGCCTGAGATAGCAGGTTTTCGTTGATGGTTTGGTGAGGATACTGGGCTAAAGTAGCGTAGCTCGTGAATAGCAGAAGAAGGAAGATACTTTTTTGCATCGGTTGTTGTGCGTAGGAAATGAATAATTCAGGGGATAAAATAGAAAAATATTGCGTGGAATGAATGGCTACAATCCGGAAAAAATGAATATAAAGTGGAATTTACGGGAATGGGAATGTACGCTACTGAACACCTTTGTCCGGTAGTGAACAGCGTCGTACACCTTATAGGCCTTTCCCCGTGGACTGAAAGCCGATAAAGCAGGTTGGCACACAATTGTCAATGATTAATGAATAATGATTAGTGAAGAGACCATACAACATTCCTCATCAATCATTATTCATTAATCACTGTTCAGCATGCTAAAGAACTACCTCAAAATCATCCTACGCAACCTGACGAAACAGCGGTTTTACTCGCTGATCAATATTGCCGGGTTGGCTATTGGGCTAGCTACCTGCCTCCTGATTGTAGCTTATGTGCTTCATGAAATCAGCTACGACCGTTACCACGAGAAGGCGGATCGTATTTATCGTTCTATACTGGTTTTTCAGATGGGAGGGCAGCATGGAGAGTTTGGTACCAGTCCGGCACCTATGGCAGGAGTTCTTTTAGATACGTATCCGGAAATAGAGCAGGCGGTGCGGTTTCGAGATCAAGGGGAGGCTACCGTCTTTTATAAGGAACAGGCCTACAAAGAGCCGAACATGACCTTTGCTGATTCTACCCTTTTTCAAGTATTCACAGTTCCTTTGCTGCTAGGCGATCCGGCTACAGCCCTCACCGAAATAAATTCTCTGATCATTAATGCATCTTCGGCCGAAAAGTATTTTGGAGCTGACTGGCGAGAAACTAATCCGCTGGGCGAAACCCTGCTGGTGGGCGGTGAGTCGTATCAGGTAAGCGGGGTATACGAGGATTTTCCTGCCAATTCCCATATGCAGTTTACCATGATGCTTTCTATGATTTCTCGTGCTGAGAGCCGGGAAGAATATTGGCTTAGTAATAATTTTCATACCTACTATGTGCTGAGCGAAGGAGCTGATCCCGAAGTGCTGCAAAAGAAAGTCAACGAAACTTTTTTGACGTACGCCATCCCTCAGTTAGAGCAGTACACCAATGCCAGTTATGAAGACTTTACGCGAAGCGGTAGTTTTTTCCGTATGGAGCTTCATCCTATGAAAGACATCCATTTATACTCTGATCTGTATGATGAACTGGAGCCTAATGGCGATATTCGCTACGTGTATATTTTCTCGCTAATTGCCTTTTTTGTGCTGCTGATTGCCTGCTTTAACTTTATGAACCTGTCCACGGCCCGCTCAGCCGGACGGGCTAAAGAGGTCGGCATTCGGAAAGCCCTGGGCTCGCATCGAAAACAGCTCATTGCGCAGTTTCTACTGGAGGCGCTTACCATCAGCCTGATATCCATGGCGTTAGCGCTATTACTGGCAGAAATGGCCTTGCCATACTTCAACGATTTGGCGGATAAACAAATACCCTTAAATTATTTTTCTTCCTGGTATTATCTGCCCCTTATTCTGTTGGTAGCGGTAGGAGTAGGCTTACTGGCGGGAAGTTACCCGGCTTTTTTCCTGTCGGCTTTCCGTCCGGCAGCGGTATTAAAGGGAAAGCTAGCCAGCGGGGCCAAAAGCAGCAAATTGCGCAGCACGCTAGTCGTACTACAGTTCGGCATATCCATTGTTCTGATCACCGGTACGCTGGTTATATTTCAGCAACTGAATCATATTCAGCACCGCAAGCTGGGTTATGATCGAGAGCATGTACTGGTGGTGCACAATACCTATCAGTTAGGCAAGCAGGTAGATGCTTTCAAAACTGAGCTATTGCGCAACCCGCAAATTACTGCGGCAACTATCTCAAGTTATCTGCCGGCCCAGTCATTTAACCGAAACACCTCAGCCATTTTTCCGGATAACAATCCGCAAAGCGAATATATGACTTCCATTCCCTGGTGGAGTATCGATGATGATTATATACCTACTATGGGTATGAAAATCATAGAAGGGCGTAATTTCTCCCGCGAATTTTCTACTGATTCTATGGCAATGATTGTGAATCAGGCAGCGGTTAAACAGTTTCATCTGGACGAAAATGGGGAAAGTCCTATTGGCAAAATCCTGAGCTCTTTTGGGGGAAATGACCCCGATAGTATGCAGAATTTTACGGTGGTAGGGGTTGTGGAAGACTTTAACTTTGAAACCATGCGTCATCGTATTTCACCCATGGTGATGGTATTGGGTAATGACAAGCACTGGATGGGTCGGGAGATTGGCGCCATCTCACTTCGCCTACAATCGGATGATGCAGCCGAAACCGTGGCCGCCGTAGAAGCTCAGTGGAATCAGTATATGCCGGATCTACCCTTTGAGTACTCCTTCCTGGATGACCGTTTCAATGGCCTGTACCAGTCGGAACAGAAGGTTGGCGAAATTTTTACGGTCTTTTGTGTGCTGGCGATTGTGATTGCCTGTCTGGGATTGTTCGGACTGGCGGCCTTCATGGCTGAGCAACGTACCAAGGAGATTGGTATCCGGAAGGTGCTGGGAGCATCAGTAATGAGCGTGGTCATGCTATTTTCTAAAGACTTTACCCGGCTGGTTATTATTGCCCTGCTGGTAGCCATACCCGTTTCATACTTCGCCATGCGGGAATGGCTGAGTGATTTTGCGTACCGGGTGCCGTTGGGCATAGGCACTTTTGTGCTGGCTGGCATCATTGCGCTGGCTATTGCCTGGCTGACCGTGGGCTTTCAATCGCTCAAAGCGGCGGTTGTCAACCCGGCCAAATCATTACGAAGTGAATAAAGAACGGTGGAAGGTGTACGGTGCATGGTAGAGGGTAAAAACTTCTGTACCATTGACCCTTAACCTTTTACCTTTAACCGTTAATTATGCTAAAGAACTATCTGCTTACTGCTCTTCGGAAACTGGCCCGCCAGCGGGTGACTACCCTCATTAACCTGATTGGGTTGGCGATTGGGATGGCCTGCTGTCTGGTAATCTACGTGATTGTGAAGCATGAGTACACCTATGATGCATTTCAGGAGAATAGCGACCGTATCTACCGGATTGTTAGCGAGACGAAAGAGCCCGCCGGGGTTGATTACGACGGTTCTATCTGTTTTCCGATGGCGGAAGCCCTGCGCGATAACTTCTCGGCCCTTGAGTCAGCCGCCCAAATGTATGCCCGGAACTACGGAGTCATTAAACTTCAGGATGAAAAAGGGGGAGAAAAGCGGTTTCAGGCATATCATGTAGCATTCACCGATGCGCATTTTCTGAAAACATTCTCGTTCCCGCTGCTGGCCGGACACCGCCCTTCACTACTGCAAAACCCCGATGAGGTGGTGCTCACCCGTCAGTTAGCTGATAAAATCTTTGGGACAGACTATCAGGATCAGTACGATCAGTTGATTGGAAAAATGCTGGAGGTAAACCAGCAGATGTACCGGGTGAGCGGAGTGCTGGAAGATGTGCCGGATAACACGAACGTGTACTTTCATATGCTGCTGCCATTGGAAACAGTGAAGCAGGAACATCCCGGCTGGACGAGTAACTGGACCAGCGTTCCCTATGCCAGCAATGCCTTTCTAACCCTTCCCGAAGGCTATGATCCGATGCAGCTGGAGCAGTCGCTGAATCAGCTGAAGCATCAATATCTGGATGAAGACCTGGCGACGCGGCGAACCTATCATTTACAGGCCCTATCCGACATTCATACGGAACAGCGATACGGGGGTACTTTCATCACGGCACCCAAGCCTTTGATGATTGCTTTGATCAGTATGGGAATCATTGTACTGCTGACGGGCTGTATTAATTTTATCAATCTGTCTACGGCGCAAGCGGTGCAGCGGGCAAAGGAAGTAGGCATTCGGAAAGCACTAGGTAGCCGGAAGCGGCAGTTAATCGGGCAATTTCTGGGTGAGGTCAGTATCCTGTGCCTAATTGCCTCACTGCTGGCGGTAGGCCTGGCCGACTTATTTCTGGGAGCGGCCAACCGCTACATGTCAGCCTTCTCCAATTACATCGCCATGACGTTTGAGTTGGATACTACTGTCATCTACTTTCTAGTAGCATTGATTGGTGTTATTACTATCGTAGCGGGTTACTATCCGGCCAGGGTGCTGGCAAGCTACCGACCGGTGGAAGCACTGAAGCAGTCAATTCAGGCCACGAAAGTAGGGTTTGCTGCTAAATTCTCGCTTCGGAAGGTGCTGGTAGTGGTGCAGTTTACCATTGCCCAGTTCCTGTTGTTAGGGACGGTGGTGGTGGCTACCCAGATGCGTTTCTTTGAGGAGCAGGACATGGGCTTTGTAAAAGACGGGGTGCTGGTAGTAGACCTTCCCGATGGTGAGAAGAGAGCCCGAGAGCAGTTTCGTAACGAACTACTCACCCGCTCCGATATTGAGAGCGTGACGCTGTGCTCCCGCGCCCCTACATCGCGCAATAAAAACTTTAATGAGGTATACGCGGCTGCTTCGGGCGGTGCCGAAAAATATCAGTTGGAAGAGAAATGCATTGATCCCAACTATGTTTCCATGTTTGAGCTTACGCTGGTGGCCGGACGCAATCTGCGGGAAGAAGATTATGCCCCGGACAGCGTGCGTGAATACCGCGTCTTGTTAAACGAGAAAGCAGTAAAAGTTTTAGGCTTTGAAAGCCCGGAAGAGGCTTTGGGCCAGCGAGTGATGATGGGTAGCACTGCTTCCTACACCATGGAAGTGGTAGGAGTACTAAAGGATTTTGCTAATAATACGCTGAAAGAAGCGGTCAATCCGAATTATCTGTTCTACGGAGATCATATGCGGGAGGCGAACATCAAACTAGCCAGCCACGATGTGCCTCAGACGCTTAAAGCCATACAAACATTTTGGGAAGAACAGTATCCGGACGCATTTTTTCAATACGAGTTTCTGGATGATTACATCGCGATCCTGTATACCCTGGAAGATACCATGTTTCAGTTCTTCCGGATCATGGCTGGGTTGGCCATTTTGATTGGCTGTCTGGGCCTATACGGTCTGGTTTCCTTCCTGGCATTACACCGGAGAAAAGAGATTGGCGTTCGCAAAACCTTGGGAGCTACTGTGCGACATATTCTTTATCGGTTTATGAAAGAATTTTCATGGCTGGTGCTACTGGCGTTCGTTATTGCAGCGCCACTGGGCTATTTCGCCATGCGCACCTGGCTGGACGGTTTCGCCCACCGGATTGACCTTCATGCCGGGTATTTCATACTAACCTTCGGTGCAGCTTTATTAGTAGCCTGGCTCACCGTAGGCTTTCAGTCAACCCGGGCCGCTCTGGCGAACCCCGTGGATAGTTTGAGAAACGAATAAAATATAGCAAGGGGCTGGGAGCTGGGTGTGTGGAGTACCCCTGGCGCCAGGCCCCCGGCCCCAAGCCTAAAAATTATGATAAGGAGTTATTTCATCATTGCGCTGCGGAATCTGGCCAAGCATAAGGCATTTTCGGTCATTAACATTGTCGGGTTGACGGTGGGTGTGGCCTGTTGCTTGCTGTTGATGCTGTATATCAAAGCAGAAACTGGCTATGATCGACATCACCAGCATGCAGGTGAACTGTACCGGATTACCACCGCCTTTCATAATATGGATGGAATCAATGATCACATTGCCACCTCCTCACCGCCCATTGCCATGGCCATGCCAAACGATTTTCCCGAAGTGGTGAATGCTACCCGTATTGTGAATCCTCCGGGCGTAGATCAGAATCTGATTCAATACGGCGAGAAAGCGTTGTTTGAAACGGGTGGGCTGCTGGTAGATTCTACGTTCTTTAGCATGTTTGACTATGCCTTTGTGGAGGGTAAACCTGAAAAAGCCCTGAGCAAACCGAATACGGTAGTATTAGCCCAGGAGCTAGCTGACAAATTATTTGGCCGCACAGATGTGCTGGGAGAGATTATCAGCATCGGCAATAATATGGGGAAGTATGACTATCAGGTGACGGGCGTGATCCGGAAAACAGATCGCAAAACGCATATTGATGCTAACTTCTTCACGTCGATGGAAAGCGAGGGGCTAGGTACCTTCGTAGCCCATAACGACCAATGGGCCGGGCAGAACTTTGTGTTTTCCTACATTCAACTTAACCCGGCTTCAACACCCGAAGCGCTGGAAGCCAAGCTGCCTGATTTTCTGAATAAATACGGAGCGGAGAATTTCAAAGCCCTGGGCATAAATAAAACGCTGCATTTGCAGCCGGTCACTAATATTCACTTAAAGTCAAATTATGACCACGAACTGGGCCAGAACGGAAGTATTGTATACGTGTACGTGCTGTCGGCCATTGCGGCATTCATCCTGCTGATTGCCTGCATCAACTTTATGAATCTGTCAACAGCCAAAGCCAGCCAGCGGGCCAGTGAGGTAGGAGTGCGAAAAACGCTGGGAGCCAGCCGCTCGGGTCTGGTACGGCAGTTTCTCAGTGAGTCAATGCTGATCGTACTGATTGCGGTGCTGCTGGGTGGTTTGTTGGTGGAAATATTGTTGCCTTATTTTAATAGTCTTACCGGAAAGAACATCAGTTTTCTGGATATTCACTGGTCAAACTATGCATTAGCTGCTTTGGGCCTCACCCTGGTGACCGGGCTGCTGGCCGGAGCGTATCCGGCGTTCTATCTGTCTTCTTTCCAACCGGCGAGGGTGCTCAAGGGAAAAGTGGTTACCCAACTTTCTTCCGGTATGCTGCGAAAAGCTTTGGTGGTATTTCAGTTTGTTATTGCGATTTGCCTGATCTCAGGAGTGATCATCATCGTAAGCCAGTTGGATTATATGCGCGAGCAAACGCTAGGCTTTGATGCTACCTCCCGGGTGGTGGTGCCTTTGCGTACGCCGGAAGTGGCCGAACAGTACCCGGCTTTGAAAACGCAACTCAGCCAGCAAGCGGAAATTCGGCAGATCTCCGCATCCAGCGTAGTGCCGGGGCAGAAAATATTGAATGATGTTCGATTGTATCCGGCGGGTTCCACCGTAGATAATGGCATCTACTGCCAGCGGTATTTTATGGACGAGGGGCTGGTAGAAACGCTGGGGTTAACCATTTTGGCAGGCCGAAGCCTCAACTGGTCTACCGTTCGCGAAGATCAGATATTGATTAATCAGTTAGCCCTGGCCAACCTGGGCATTCCGCTGGAACAGGCTATTGGGGAGAAAGTATATTTTAATTACGAAGAAGAAACCATCGCACTTGAGATTATTGGAGTGGTCAATGACTTTCATCAGTTGTCGCTGCATCAGCCTATTGTTTCTACGATCTTTCATCCGGGCAAAGCCAGCGACTTTCACTATATGGTGGCGGAGGTACATCCGGCAGGTATGCAGCAGGCTTTACAGGCGATAGAAAATGCCTGGAAGGAAACGGTATCCGTACTACCCTTTGAATACACTTTACTGGATCAGGATATTCAGCAGCAGTACGAAAGCGACCGCAGGATGTCGCAGATCATTAGCAGCTTCACGCTGGTGGCGATCCTTATTTCCTGTCTTGGTTTGTACGGCTTATCAGCGTTTGTGGCCGAACGAAAAGTAAAAGAAATTGGGGTGCGAAAGGTACTAGGCGCAAAGGTCAGCAGTATTGTAAGGCTGCTGTCTCAGGATTTCACCAAACTGGTGCTGATCGCCTTCCTGATTTCCATCCCGCTGTCGTATTATATGATGAAACAGTGGCTGCAAAACTTTGCTTATCAGATTGATATCGGACCTCAGTTTTTCATTATTGCGGGCTTGATGGCATTGCTCATTGCCTGGGGCACCATCAGCTATCATGCCATTCGGGCGGCTCGAGCCAATCCGGTAAAGTCATTACGAAGTGAATAATTTCTACAAAGTACAATTAACAATGAACAATGTGCAGTTTATGCATGATGCATGTTTCACTGTACACTGTTCATTACACATTGCTAATTGACAATATTATGATCAAGAATTACCTCAAAATCGCTTTGCGGAATCTGGCAAAATACAAGCAGATTACGCTCATCAACATCCTGGGTCTATCCGTGGGGATGGCGGCCTGTGTTATCATTCTGCTGTTTGTGCAGTACGAGTTGAGCTACGACCGCTACCACGAAAATGCCGATCGTATTTACCGCATCTCGCGAGAGTTTTATAATTCAGAAGGTAAGACCAATTTGCACCTGGGGCATCTGGCTCCGCCCTTTGAGCCGTTTCTCGCGGAAGATTTTCCGGGAATTATTCAATCGAGTGCCCGCTTGCTGGGAACTTCCGCCCTGATAAGTTATAAAGAAGGCGATGTGCAAATTGTGGAAGAAAAATTCGGGTTCGCCGAACCGGAGGTCTTTGATATTTTTAGCTTCCCGTTCGTAGAAGGTGACCCGGCAACGGCACTGAGCGAACCCAATACCGTGGTTATTACGGAAAGTACTGCCCGTAAGTACTTTGGCGATGAGGAAGCGCTGGGTAAAATCCTGAATTATGAGCGGGAACTTGATCTGAAAGTGACGGGGGTCGTGCAGGATGTACCCGATAATTCTCATTTTCATTTTACGATGCTGGCGGCTTTCTCTATCGTGGAAGACTTCGTCGGGGAGGAGCAGATGATGTCGAACTGGGGCAGTAATAACTATGCTACCTATGTCCTTCTTCCCGAAGGTTACGATCCGGAAGATTTACAGGCGCAGTTTCCCGCATTCATCGATAAACACCTTACGGGAGATGGAGAAGTTCCGGCTTCGCAGTGGACTGCCCTGCACCTGTGGCCAATCACCGACATTCACCTTTACTCGCACCTGGATTCAGAGATTGAAGCCAATGGCGATATTGCCTACGTGTATATCTACACCATCATTGCGCTGTTTATCCTGGTGATTGCCTGTATCAATTTCATCAACCTGACCACGGCCCGGGCTACCCGAAGGGCCAAAGAAGTGGGTGTGCGCAAAGTAATGGGTGCCGGGAAGGCATCGCTGGTGCAGCAGTTTCTATCCGAGTCAGTGCTGGTGGCGTTGTTCTCGCTGATGCTGGCCATTTTGCTGGTATCGCTCGTGCTGCCGTATTTTAATGACTTTGTAGACAAAGAATTATCTTTTAGTTTGCTGAGTAATCCTTTTTTACCGCTGCTGTTGCTGGGGATTGTTGTATTGGTAGGCATGATATCCGGTAGTTATCCGGCCTTCTACCTTTCATCTTTTCAACCGGCCCGTATTCTACGAAGCAGCCGGGGTAGCAGGAAGGAGAATTCTTACTTACGCTCAGGGTTGGTAATACTACAGTTTGTTATTTCTATTGCGCTTATCATTGGGGTAATTACGGTGGAAGGCCAACTGGATTATGTAAAGAGCAAACCACTGGGCTTTAATCAGGAGAATCTGGTGGTGCTGCCGGTCAATCAAACCATTTACGACCAGTACGAAGAACTGAAAGCGCAATTGCTGGCGCAACCCGGTATCTCGGATGTCACGCTGACCAGCCGCGTACCCTCCGGCCGTCTGCTGGATTCGCAGGGCGGACAGGTAGAAGTAAAGGGTGAAATGAAGGGGCTTGATTTTCGCCTGGCAGATGTAGATGTAGATCATGGATTTATTAGCTCTTTTGGTATAAACCTGGCAGCGGGGCGTGATTTTGATATCAACCGCGCCAGTGACTCTACTGAAGCTTTTATTATCAACCAATCGGCCGTGCGAGCCATTGGGTATAACTCACCCGAAGAAGCCGTTGATAAGAAACTTAACTATGGTGGTCGGTCGGGCTATATTATTGGAGTAGCCGAAGACTTTCATTTTGAATCTTTACATCAACCTATATCCCCTATCGTATTTTACATTAATTCTCAGCGAGTCTCTAACCTGGTTGCCCGAGTACAGCCAGCGGCTATGGCTGAAACACTGGATTACCTGAAAGACCGATGGTCCTATTTTATGCCGGGTTATCCATTTGATTACTATACCGTAGGCGATCGGTTTCAGGGGCAATACGATGCAGAAGACCGACTGAGCCAGATTGTACAATATTTCTCCCTGCTGGCAATTTTTATTGCGGCACTAGGGCTGATCGGACTGGCCTCTTACACGGCTGAACAACGCGTCAAGGAAATTGGTATCAGAAAGGTATTAGGTGCCTCTGTGGGTCAGATTCTACTACTGCTGACCACCGGCTTTACCAAACTGATATTGCTCGCTTTCGTAGTGGCGTGCCCATTAGCTTATTTCCTGATGGATCGTTGGCTGGATACTTTTGCCTACCATGATACCTTGCGTGTGTGGGCTTTCGGATTGGCCGGACTGGCCGCCTTGCTGCTAGCCTGGGTGACTGTGGGCTCTCAAACCATCGGGGCCGCTACCCGCAACCCCGTTCACTCCTTGCGGAACGAATAAGGCGAAATACTTCATTATTGAAAATAAGGCTGGCTGGCAGATTGCCCGGTTGGCCTTATTTTTTTTGGATGAGTTTCAATTTTATTCCCGAGGAGTTATAAATCTGACCAGGAAAAGCGAATATATTTGCACGAATCAGCAGAATGTTACAACTTTCCGCACTGAATGCATTTTCATTTCGGAGACTGGTTCCGCAGGTAATGCGCCTGATGCGCACTAAGCTCCACAAACTAACCCCTCAATAGTTATCACCCATGAAGAACAGCGTACTTTTTGGCCTTTCCTTGCTTTTATTATGCCATTGCCAGCCACAAACCCAGGAAACAGCTTCTTTAAAAACCGCCGAACCACCCCGCCCCAAAAATGTAATTTTACTGATTGGAGACGGTATGGGGCTCACCCAGGTCACTACCCGGTTTTTTTATGGCGAAGGCAAACCCAATTTCCAGCGGTTTCCTTATATCGGCCTGATCATTACTTCCTCTTCCGATGCCAAGATTACCGATTCAGCAGCCGGAGCCACCGCCTTTTCTGCCGGGAAAAAAACCTATAATGGAGCGATTGGCGTAGATGCAGATACGGCCTCGGTGCCTACCATTTTAGAGTTAGCCGGGGATAGCCTCAGCACGGGACTGGTGGCTACTTCATCCATTACCCATGCCACGCCGGCTTCTTTCTTTTCCCATGTGGCCTCCCGGAGTCAGAACGACGATATAGCATCCCAACTACCTGGGTCGCCTGTAGACTTTTTCGCGGCTGGCGGCCTTCAGTTCTTTACTGGAAGAGAAGACGGGCTAAATTATGTGGATAGCCTCACGCAACACGGATTTGTAATGAACAACGACACCCTGGAAAGACCTTCTTCGCTGAGTCTGGATCAAAAGTATGGCTTTCTGCTGGCTCCCGATGGCTTACCCAAGATGCAGGAAGGTCGGGGAGATTTCTTGCCCCAGGCTACCCAGATGGCACTCGATTACCTTTCGCAGGATGAAGCCGGTTTTTTTCTGATGGTAGAAGGCTCACAAATAGACTGGGGTGGGCATAGCAATGATACTGAGTACATTATTGAAGAAGTGAAAGACTTTGATAAAACCCTGGGAGTCGCCCTTGATTTTGCCGAAAAAGACGGGAATACCCTGGTAGTGGTGACCGCCGACCACGAAACGGGCGGTTTCTCTTTAGCATCTGGTGAAGATTATAATGATTTGGTTGGCAGCTTTACCACTGGTGGGCATACCCCGGATTTAATCCCCGTTTTTGCTTTTGGCCCGGGGGCGGAAATCTTTTCCGGTATTTATGAGAATACGGGCATTTTTGATAAAATGATGGAGGCCACCGGTTGGGAATAGAAGGCCCGCTGAGCTTGACAAAGCATATCTGCTTACTGAATCATGACGCTTGCGAACAAGCATGATCGCTGTTGTGCTGATGGTGTGGGTGAAGGCGTTAAATTTTATTCTTAGAAACTTATTACTAAAAGTTTCTTGTTGCGGTGGTAGGGCTTCTAGCCATTGCTCGGCTTGGAGGAGGTGGCAGGTTTAATAAGTAATGGTTAAAAGCGGTTCTTTTCACGAATGTCGAACCGCGTATGCTACAAAACTACATATCAATTACCCTTCGTAATCTGCGAAGACAAGGGCTTTATGCATTTCTGAATATCTTTGGCCTTAGCGTAGGGATTGCCAGTTGCCTGCTCATCGTATTGTATATCGTGGATGAGTTGCGGTATGATACCTTTCATAGCCAGGCTGATCAACTATATCGGGTGGTGGTGGATGATCAGGTTGGTGGAAACGAGTTGCAAACATCTCTTACTCCATCACCTTTAGCTCCTGCCATCCATCAGGATGTGCCTGAAGTGGCATCGGTGCTGCGCTATTACCCCTATGAACAGCTGGTCTTTCAAGCAGGCGACCAGTCGTTTACCGAAGATGTTGTAGCATTTGTAGGCGAAAATTTCTTTCAGATGTTTGGTTATAAACTACTGGAAGGTGATCCGAAAACTGCGCTCAAGAATCCCGGTTCGCTGGTCCTCAGTGAAACAACCGCTAAAAAATATTTTGGTGATTATTCGGCACTGGGAAAACTCATTACGGTTGGCAATGAGAAAACCTATGAGGTAACCGGCATTGTGGAAGATCCGCCGGATCATTCTCATTTGTCTTTTGAGGTGCTGGCTTCACTTTCCAGTTTGCCTGACTATGAAAGTAAGGATTGGACAACCGTTTATCTCTATACCTATCTGTTGCTTCAGGAGAATGCAGATGTGGAAGCGGTAGAGGCAAAACTTAATGATTTTGCAGAAAAGCAAGTGCTCCCCCAAATGGGTGAGGTATATGGGGTAGATGTTCAGGCCTCGAGTGGAAAATACCGCTTCCTGCTTCAACCGGTTACTGATATTCATTTGCGCTCTAATTTGTTTGGTGATCTGCTGCCTGGGGGTAGTGTGACCACACTGTATGTGCTGTTCGCGATCGCTTTCTTCGTGCTGATGATTGCCTGCGTCAATTTTATGAATCTGTCTACGGCCCGCTATATGCGTCGGGCACGGGAAGTAGGAGTGCGGAAGACGCTGGGGTCTACCCGGCAGGCACTGGTGATTCAGTTTTTGAGCGAAGCCACCATGATGAGCCTGGTCGCCACGATCCTTGCCGTTGGATGGGCCTTACTGGCCTTACCCTCATTCAATACCATGGCCGGAAAAGAAGTGCCTTATCGGGTATTTACCGAAGGATGGCTGATTGGCGGACTCATGCTTTTAGTGTTGGTGGTAGGAGTGCTGGCCGGGAGTTACCCTGCCTTTTTCTTATCCGGCTTTCGCCCTACGGAAGTGCTGAAGGGAGGATGGGTGGTACGCAAAGGCAGTACTCTTCTCCGCAATGTACTGGTGGTGTTTCAGTTTACTATTTCTATTGGTTTAATCATCTGCACCGCACTTACCTACCAGCAGATTGCCTATACCCGCAGTAAAGATCTTGGGTTCGATAAAGAACATGTGATGGCTGTTTCACACATGGGGTTATTGGGGGAGCAGACGGAGAGTGTGAAGCAAGCCATTGCCAATCAGGCAGCGGTGATCCAAACTTCAGTCGTTAGCAATATTATTCCAAGGTCATATTCGGCCACCGCCTTCTGGCCCAAAGGAAGCCATCGCGATCACCTGTTATACTGGTATACCGCCGATTACGATCATCTGGAAACCATGGGCATTACGTTAGTAGAGGGTAGAAATTTCTCCCGGGAATTTAGCACCGATACTTCGGGCGTACTACTGAACGAAGAAGCGGTTCGGGTTTTTGAATTGGAAGAACCTATTGGAGCGGAAATCAGCTATGACGAAAATGCAACGGGCACCTATCGGGTATTGGGTGTTATGAAGGATTTTAACTTTGAGTCTTTGCACAACGAAATCAAGCCTTTGGCTGTTTTTATCTCCGAACCCGGAGTTTTTCTATTAGTACGTTTGGCACCGGGCAATCTGGCTGAGGCCATCCATGAGGTAGAAACGGTGTGGCAGGAGAAGGTTCCCCATGCTCCCTTTGAGTATACTTTTCTGGATGAAGAGTTTGACCGTAAGTTTCGGACCGAACAGCACCTGAGCCGGGTGTTTCTGGTGTTTGCCGTATTGGCGATTGTGGTGGCCTGTCTGGGATTACTAGGATTAGCGGCCTATGCTGCCGAGCAGCGAATCAAAGAAATTGGAGTACGCAAAACGATGGGCGCATCTACCGGCAATCTGGTATGGCTGTTATCCAAAGATTTTGCCAAACTGGTGTTGCTGGCGTTTGGGGTGGCTGTTCCCATTGCCTACTTTGTGATGCAGGCCTGGCTAAACCAGTTTGCATTTCGGATGGAGATGGGAGTGATGCCCTTCCTGCTGGCCGGGGCCGGTGCATTACTACTGGCCTGCCTCACGGTGAGTGCCCTGGCCATAAAAGCGGCCCGATCCAACCTCACCGAAATATTACGTCCCGAGTAATCAGCTTAAGTAACCATCAGCGAGGTCTGGTGTAATTTGGCGGACAGCTTCTTACTGTACGATACCATCTTCAGAATCTCCTGAGGGCTGGTCAATCGCAGGTGCCGAAAGATCAGTAGTTCTTTGCCGTTACTTTCAAGGTGATAAATATCCCCTTTCTCAAAAAAGTGAACCAGCTCAGCATTAAAAAACCGGCGTATTCCGGCTTCATCCGGGCCTTGGAGCAGAAATTTACGGGAGAAATCACGGTACTGCACAAAGTCAATATCTTTTTGTTCCACCATGGCTGACATCCGGTCTAAGAATGATTCTTCTTCCAGCGAAAAAACCGGCATTTCAAAGGGCAGAGAAAGTAATTCAACGGTAAGGCGGTAGGTCTCAAAGGAGATAAAAGCATCTTTCAGCGCAATATCGCAGATCTTCCAGTCTACCCCGAGTTCCTGATAATTACCGATGATCTGGTTTTTCATGTATTCTACCGGCCGGGTTTTAAAAAACAGAAAACGGCTTAAGTCATTCACATCCCATTCAATCTCCGGGTCATATGACCAGCTTCGGTCCCGGGCCAGTTGCTTGAGTTCTATTTGCCGCTGGGTCAGGCGGATCAGCTTGGGTTTTGGGGTTTCCAGCACATGTAGGGCAAATGGGTGATGAGACGATGTTTTGTGAACGTCCAGCCCGGTAAGGTGGAACTCTCCACCATTGCGGTTGTACTTCTCGGCGTACTCATGCAGGTATTCCAGTACAGTAAAATCAACCAGGCGGGCGTGAGAAAAATCCATAATAATGTTCTCATCCGGAGATACCTTTTTGATCTTATTTTGCAGTTGAAGGATATTGGCAAAGTTGATAATCCCTTTGATCTTAAACAGATACGATTGCTTCTTTTCTTGTACAACCTTGACATAAGGGCGGAGCATGTAGCGGAGAAACAAGCGTAACGGCATGTTGCTTCTGGCAAAGTGGAGCAGCATCGTAAAGATAATACCTGCAAACAACCCCGAAATCAGGCCAATATTCAGGATGGCGATGAGGGTGATACTCAGGATGGTGACCTGCTCCCACCCCTGCTGATAGGCCCGCTGGAAGACTTTGGGAGCCGTTAACATATAGCCTGTGAAAATCAGAATGGCAGCTAAAGCAGCCAGGGGTACCATTTGAATAAATCCGGAAAAGGCGACCACAAACAGAAGCACGATGAGCCCGTGCATAAAATTGGACCATTTGGTTTTGGCTCCATTGTTAATGTTAACCGAACTGGGGGCAATGACGGTGGTCACCGGTAAACCACCCAGAAACCCTGAGATAACAGTGGCCACACCGATACCAAATAAATCTTTATTCAAATTCGTCTTTCGTTTATACGGATCGAGTTTGTCTACCGCTTTGGAAATGACTAATGATTCCAGAGACAAAACAACCGTGACCACAAATACCGTGAGCCAGAATACAGGTTCATCCATTCTTGAGAAATTCGGAAAGATCAGACTCTCTGAAATATCCGGAGGTATTTGTACCAGAAACGTACTGTCTAGCTGCCAATCATCCTGGCGGACGAGCTGAGCAAGTTTTTTAAACCCAAAAAAGAGGGGGATAGCGGCTACTAACACCCACATTGGGGCTGATACCAGTTTAATGAGGCGGCTATTAATTTTAGGATAGAAAATCAGGATGAACAGGCAAACCAGGGTAATGACCGTAATAAATGGATTGGTGCCTAACAGAATCTCAGGTTGGGTAAGCAATAGCGAGAAACTAAGCTCCTGTAAGCCCAGTGCGTAGTGGACCTGTGTGCCGATGATGATGAAGCCAATGGCGGCCAACATGCCGTGAATGGTAGCTGTTGGCACCAGGTTACCCAATTTGCCCAGTCGGGCAAGCCCTAGTATCACTTGTATGAACCCGGATACGACGAAAGCAGCCATTGCGTAAGGCAAGCCGGATTCGCCGGGCATGCTCATATTATCAAATGCTGTTAAGGCCACTACAACCAAGACATTAGCTGGACCGTTAATCCCGACATGGCTACCCCGGATAAAGGTTGTAACCAGGCCACCGACGATCACTGAGATTAATCCGGACATGGGTGGAGCACCGGCGGCTACGGCGATCCCTAAACCAAGAGGCAAGGCTACCAGTGCCACACTGAGTGCTGCTACCAAATCGTTTCGCCAATATAGTTTTAGTTCCTGCCAGCCCGAAAGTAGCATTTGATCTGGTTTGTGTTGAGGCATAAATTACTTTTGGGTTGTGCTAGCAGAATAAGATACTTAAAATTATTAATATGTATAAATAAGTGCGGTATGGAATATCACCCTGGAAATTTTTTATTAAAATAATCCGAAAAAATTCATAATTTGTGCTACTTATTTTGAAGATAACCCATATAAATCAACAGGGTGCCATATTGTTCGTGAACGGACACATCTGCCCGCTTGCGGACAGAAGAAGTGCGAAGCGTAAGGCATAATAGCCCTGATAAAGGCAATATACTGGCTGGCATAACGATTGCGATAAGGATAGCAATGTGAGCTTAATCCAGGCAGTATGGTTAAAAATTACCTTACCGCA
Source organism: Cyclobacteriaceae bacterium (assembly GCA_040222715.1). Lineage (GTDB taxonomy): Bacteria > Bacteroidota > Bacteroidia > Cytophagales > Cyclobacteriaceae > Tunicatimonas. The sequence goes on from JAVKCN010000124.1 coordinate 22,609, forward strand.
GCCATTCGGTTTATCCATAGAAACCAGACCACCTCGTTTATCAGCATCGTGGGGCTTGCCATTGGAATAGCGGCATGCTTCTGGATTATCCAATATATTCGCTACGAATTCAACTACGATGCTTTTCAAGAAAAGGCCGATCGTATCTACCGGCTGTCTACCCGGCTGCAAAGTAGTAATTCTGACGAAAAAATAGCGACCACCCTTACGGGAATTGCGCCCATGCTGACTGCCTTATCCGAGGATGTGGAAGCCGTGGTTCGTTTTGTTCCTACGCCAGCTATGGTGCAACCCAGCGCTTCCGAAGTGTATCAGGAGACGCGTTTTTATCAGGCCGATGCTTCGGTGTTTCAGGTATTCAGCTACCCGTTACGCTACGGAGACGCCCGGCAGGCCCTCACAAAACCTTACTCCATTGTGCTGACCCGGTCTACTGCCATCCGCTATTTTGGGGAAGAAAATCTGTCAACTGCGGTGGGAGAAATGCTGCTGATCAACCGAGAGCATTATCAGGTAACGGGCATCATGGATGATCTGCCGACCAATACCAATCTTAGGTTTGACGGATTGCTATCCTGGCAACTCGATGCGACCCGGGAAGATGTGTTTTTTGATATGAACGCCTTCACCTTCGTGCTGCTCCCGAAAAACCGTCCGCGCCATCGCTTTGAAGAGCGTCTGGCCGCCCTGGATCAGCACCAACTGACTCCCGCAATTCAGCGCTACTGGAATACCAGCGAGACCTACGCCAGCCACCTGCCTATTCCGCTGCGTGAGCTTCATCTGAGAGACGATTTGCTGGGAGATATACCCGGAAAAGGCAATCCAAGATACATCATGATCTTTTCCATCGCCGGTATTTTTGTGTTACTCATGGCCAGTATCAATTACATCAACCTATTTGTGGCTCACTCTCTGAAGCGTAACGTGGAGGTCGGTATTCGTAAAGTGGTTGGAGCGGTGCGGGAACAATTGGTGCTGCAATATTTGAGCGAATCATTACTTATCTCTCTGCTGGCTGGGGCATTGGCCATTCTGCTTATCCAAACGGCCAGCGGCCCTTTATTTCGTTTAATGAACATGGCTTCTGGCTCAGGCCCTTTCCCGGATACCGAGGCCTGGGTGGTACTGGCTGGCTTGCTGCTGCTGGTAGCAATACTGGCGGGAAGCTACTTGGCATTTTTTCTCTCTTCGGTCAAACCCACTCTCTCTCTGAAGAACATGGCCATGCTTCCGTCGGGTCGGGTGGTACGAAGGTCCTTACAGGTAGTGCAGTTTGCCATCGCCATTGGCATGGTGATCTGCACCTTTGTGGTCTATCAGCAGATGTATTACCTCCAACACAAAAACCTGGGGTTTACCCAAAAGCCGGTGCTGATAGTAAATTTACCTCAGGATCAGCAGGCACGGGAGAATTTACCGCAACTTACCCGGGCGTGGTCGGCTCTTCCGGAGGTAACGTCTGTGTCCCTGGGTGCCAAGCCGGGAGGTGCCTATATGCGGGGCAGCATCATCCAGGAGATGGAGGATGAACTCCATGATATTCCCATCAATGCACTCTGTGTGGATGAGCATTATTTAGAGGTATTAGACATTACATTAGTAGCCGGTAGCCCTTTTACACCCTGCCGGACCTGCCAGGAGAATCAGTATATTGTTAACGAGGCCTTTGTAGATCAAATGGGTTGGGAGCAGCCACTGGGAGAATATATCGAGTACGAAGGTTCTGGCAAGATCATCGGGGTGGTAGCGGATTACCACTATTTGTCGTTGCACAACCGCATTGATCCGCTGATTCTTATTTATAATCCACAGCGAGCCAATCAATTGCTTGTGCAGGTGCCGCCCGCTTCGGTAGGGACTTTACAGGAAATTTGGCATACCCTACTGCCAGGACTGCCCTTTAATCATACTTTTCTGAACGAGTCTCTGGCCCAGCAATACCAGCACGAGCGGAAACTGATAGGAGTATTTTCTTTCTTTTCACTGCTCACCCTGTTGCTGGCCGGTATGGGCTTGTTCGGTATGACTTTTCTGAATATTCAGCACAAAACCAAGGAAATGGGTATCCGGAGGGTGATGGGAGCCACCCAACTGGGGCTGATGGTGTATCTGTCGCGGGAGATTGTGCTCATGGCTGGCTGGGCCGCGAGTCTGGCATTGCCGCTCACGTATCTATTTCTGCAAAACTGGATGAGCAACTTTGTCTATCATACCGGTATCAGCGCGATTCCTTTTGCCGGAGCCATTGCGCTGCTGTTGTTGCTAACCACTGCCACTACCTGGTACCACACCCGGCAACTGACGGATAGTGACCCGGTACGTTCGCTACGGTATGAGTAAATTATCCCCAAACGAAGGACGTAAAACTTACGGTTGACAAAAGTAAGATTTATGGTGCAGGGAACACTTAAGCCAGGAAAATGACGTTTTACCACTAGCTTAATAAGCCAGCAGGGACGTTTAAGCAAGGTATGCGATCTGCCAACCCAGGTTGCGCCAAGGTATGCTCCGGTAGTCTAATTGGCTTATTATCAGCCATTTCAAGCAAAATGCCCTCTTATAAAAGCTCAGACCCACTTTATCAGGGTCTGGTACAGGTTGTCTAAAATCAATCTTTTTTTTGTTTGACGAAACCATGTGCGATATTCGTACGTTCGCATAGCGAATTACTGAGCACACCGATTGGCACAAATTTTTCAAAATAATCGGTAAACCCGTAAATTACATCCTTTTACAGGAACTCGATAAAAATCTGACCATTATTGATTATGCAACAAGAACAAGTGAATACTTCACACCACCTGGCGAGGTCTCGCCGGATGAACTACTCCTGGATTATGCTTGCACTATGGGCCTGTGTTGCTTTTGGCACAGTAGGTTGTAAGGCGAAGAAAGAAGCGCGCGCTGCTGCCGAAGCCCGAGCCGAGCGTATTTCCAAAGCTCGTGCTGATCTGCTGGCGGTCATCAACGACCAGGGCAGCATGTCAACCGAAGAAAAAGAAGCTGTGGTCGAGCAGGTAAAAGATATGAATCTGCAGGATGCTGAAATTCAAAACCTGATTGATCGGGCCGAAGCCATGATTGCTGATGAAAAAGCGGCAGCACGCCAGGGAGACAGCAGGCCTGCGGTGACCGAAAGCGGACCCACTTCCGAGTCCGACCTCAATAATATGTTCCGCAATGTAGCGTCAGGAGGTAGTAATGTGAATGGCGATATTCGTAATGCAATGGACAAGTTTGCTTCTTCTGAAACTCCGGTACTGATCATCATCAGCCAGAGTGGTGGGCAAACCGACTACGATGAACCTACCACCATTAGCAAATACCTTAATTACCTGAAAGATACCAAATCCGATCCGGCAGAGGTATACAATATGGTATTTGATGCCAATGGCAAAATCAAAGAACTTGAACTTATTAAACGATACAATTGATGAGATTCTCTGTAGCATATTTTTGCACTTTTCTACTTATCGGTATGCTTTCCCTGTCGGCGCAGGCTCAGGAGAGCATTAGCCCGGATCGTAAACTAGCCATTGATTCTCTTGCACTGGAAAAAGTGCGAGACTTGAGTAAATACATCAGCATTATCGGCAATAAAGATACTCCCTTCTCTGAAGCAAACCGGGTGATTGACCGGGCCGAAGAATTGTTTGCCACCGGAGCTGAAATTGGCGTTTCCTCGCTCACCACCAGTGAAATCACTTACTACGATACCCGGGGCTATTTTGAACACCTGATGGCCCTGAATTACGACCGGGTAAGTATTAAGTGGTACGATATACAGTATATTAGTGACCTGGAGCAGCAGCCGGACGGTACGTTTGTGGGAGTGATAACTATTTACCAGCGTTTTGAGGGCACCTCAGATGATGGACTGGAATATAAGGACACTACCAAGAAAGATATTACCATTTTTGTTCAGAGAAAAGAAACCCAAATTGGTGGGCGCGTGATCGATTTCTGGGATGTGTTGCTGGGAGATATACGCGTTTCAGAAACAACGACATAACAGATTAATGCATAATTGGAGACGTAACAGTCAAAGACTACCGGAGGCGCTCTGCCGAAACGTAGTCTTTTTCGTGAATAGCGCTACCGCCATATTGTTGCTGGGTTTATTTGGCCCATCAGTGCTTTATGGGCAGGGGATTGGTGAGTATTTGGGCGGTGAAGATGTATTGTACGCCGAAACCAAGCAGGTTAATCAGTTTTTCCGGCGGTTCAACGGAGAAGAAGATGTGGAAGGAAACCGCTATTATGCGGGAGATAAAGGATATCGTAACCCGCAGCTGCGGCATAAATATCTGGAAAACCTGTTCGATAACCAGAACAAAGGGGTTTCCAATGACCTGAAGCAGGAGTTTATTAATGCCGTCAACAGCAAGTCCAAGCCGGTATACTTGCAATTTCACGGGGGCGAATGGTTTGCCGAGGTAAAAGCCCGGTTCAGCTACGACGGGGGGCTTCATGAGGCGACCTTGTTTCTACGGTTGCAGGAAGAAAAGGTAGGTTCCAAATGGATTCTGACCAAAGCTTATTTCGCTCCTTTCGCCAAGCTATTTGCCAGCGATACCACTGGAGGTAAAGAATTTCTCCATCCGATGAGCCACGAACTGGATTTTATGAACTTACGCAAAGTTTTTCAGGATAATAAGGCCAAAGTAGACCAGTTTACGGCCCGGGGTTATCAACCTGATTATCTTTCGATCTTGCTCTATGAGATCAAAAACTCTAACTTGCGCTTCGAGACGGTTACAAACGTTAAATTTCATTTCTTTCAGGTAGACGGCTGGTATTTTCAATTGGCCAAATTTAACCGCCCGGGCTATAACCGGGGTTGGCTGGTAGCAGATTTGTCAAAAGTATCTCCACAGGAAAAAGAATTGTTGACCAAATACATTTTTTACGAAGATGAATAAGCGGATTGGTTCCGCCTTGTTGTCCGTCTGGCTCATGATGGCGGCTTGGTCGGCTTTGATGGCGCAAACCACTACGCAATCTCGAACCGGGTCTGAACTGACTCCCGAGGCCATTGAGGAATATAAACAGCAGGCCCGGGAGCTGGTGTCGTTTCTCGAGTACATGATGAATTTCCTGGGAGACCCCAAAGCTACCACCCAGCAGAAAGAAACCATCATCACCCAGAGCTACCTTAAAGCGTTCCGCGATGAGGATGTGCAAATTGAAGACGACCTGGCCGAAGACCGCAGCGTTGTGACCAATAAGAATGTACAATCCTATCTCAAAGACATTGATTTCTTTTTTCGGCAAGCCAGTTTTGATCTGAGCGTAGACGATGTAAGCTACTATGTAAACGATAGCGGTAAGAAATTTTTCAGGGTGACACTCAGCCGCAATTTGCAGGGCGCCACCGTAGATGGTGATACGGTTAACGCCACTCAGATTCGCTATGTAGAGGTCAACCTCAACGAGACTGAAAAAGATCTGAAGATTGCCAGCATGTATACCACCAAGCTGAGTGAACGGGAAGAGTTGGCCAACTGGTGGTCGGAAGTGCCGGAGACCTGGCGACAATATTTTAAAGCGCAGGTAGGGGCTCAGGACTGGGATTCAGCCAATTACCGCATGCTGCGCGAAATTGTTCGCATGGACCATATCGATCTGTCGGGCAATCAGTCGATATATGACTTAGAGCCCCTGAGCAAACTGGTGGATTTACGCTACCTGGATATTTCCAATACCCGGGTCGACGATCTTTACCCGCTGCGCAACCTGACCAAACTGGAAGTACTTACGTGTAGTCAGACCGAAATAGCCGATTTAGGGCCGCTGAAATACGCTACCAGTTTGCGGGAGATTATCTGCGAGAATACCATGATCAACGACCTCAGCGTACTAGCGAATTTTACCAAGCTGGAAAAACTGTATTGCAGCAATACTCCAGTGTATCAGCTGGCCCCCCTCAAAAGCCTGAAAGATTTACGTTGTGCCAATACGGCCATCACCAGCTTGGCACCACTGGCTTCCATGACCAACCTGGTTTCTCTGGACTGCTCGGGTACCAGCATCAGCGATTTACAACCGATGGCGAATACGACGGAGGTTACCTGGCTTAATATCGAAAACACTCCTATTGTGGATATGGGGCCATTGCAAGCCCTCACCAAACTACAGGTGCTCTTCCTGAACAGCACACCGGTAGAAGCGCTGGAAGCTTTGAATGGGTTGCCAGCCTTAGAAAAAATTTATTGCGACGATACTCCCATCAAGCAGGCCGAAGCCAATCGGTTTATGGTCATCAACCCCAAGGTATTGGTGATTTATGAGTCTGATCAGTTACAGGGCTGGTGGCAGTCTCTGGAACCGGCCTGGCAGCAGGTATTCGATAAATATGTGTCGGTTGATACGCTGAACAAGGAAAAGCTCGCGCAGATTGCCAACCTGACCGAGATTGACATCAGCGGCAATCGGGACATCCGTCAGTTGGACCCATTAGCGAAGCTGACCGGCCTTCAGCAATTGCACTGCGAAAACACGGGTATCAGTAGTCTGAGTGCGTTGGAAGGAATGATCAATCTGCAATACCTGAATTGCGCTGGCACACAGGTGGACAGCCTGGGAGCGTTGAGTAATGCCCGCAGTTTACGCATCTTAAATATAGACAAAACAGCCGTCAGCAGTCTGATGCCGCTTAACAGTATTTCCGGGATACAACGTCTGAGTTGTGAAAGCACTCCCATTCAGGAAGATAAAGTTATTCAGTTTATTCGTGAGCACCCCGAAACCGTGGTGATCTATAAAACCAACCAGCTGAGTATGTGGTGGAATGAACTGCCTCCTGCCTGGAAGGAAGAATTGCGAGAGCAGGTTTCCATGGGAGATATTCCCGACCGGGAGCAGTTGCACGAAATTGCTTTTCTGAAGTCGCTGACTATTGAAGAAAACAGCAAGGTGGCCTCTCTGGAGCCGCTTCGAGAGTTCGTGCGACTCACCGAACTTACGCTCACCGGCACCCGGGTGGCCAGCCTGGAACCGCTGCGTAATATGTATACCCTGCGCGCCATCATTTGCGCTCGCAACCCCATTCGAAGTCTGGAACCTTTAGCAGCACTCACCGAGCTCACTTATCTGGATTGCCAAAATACTCCGGTAGAAGATCTGCGTCCGATTCGCGATCTGATTTCTCTGGAAACGCTGAAATGCTCCGGCACCCAGGTCAGCAAACTGAAGTTTCTTTCTTCCCTGATCAACCTTCGGCAATTGGAATGCTATAATACCAGCATCAAGAAGCTGAAACATCTTCGGGATTTGTACCAGCTTGAAGAATTACGTTGCTATAATACCCGCGTCTCCAGCCGGGAGGTAGATAAATTCCGAGACAATCATCCCGATTGCGAAGTGGTATATTATTGATTTGAGCCTCTTTACCACTGGTGAGTTTCTGAAAGCTAATATTCAACACAAAATGTGCTGGAGCGTGTTATAGTATTTCACTACACTTACATGAAGGTATTTTTCGGGAATTCGTGGCTACTGATCCGGGAGACTGTGAAGAAATTTCAGGAGCATGATCCGGTGATATATGCAGCCGCCATTGCATTCTTTACCGTTTTTTCGCTTCCTTCGGTGCTCATCATCATTGTGCAGACCCTGGGCACCATTCTGGGAAAAGAAGAGATCAGAGGCCAGCTGGCCGGGCAGGTTTCTTCGCTGATTGGAGCGGCCAGTACCGAGGAGATTATGAATATCATGCAAAACCGGGGCTGGAATACCTCCAGTTTATTTGCCAATATTGTAAGCATTGTATTTCTACTGGTCAGTGCTACGGTGATATTTGGGATCATTCAGAAAGCGCTGGACGCTATCTGGGGGGTGAAGCCCAAACCGGAGAGAGGAGCCCTCAAGTTTTTACAAGATCGTCTGCTATCGTTTTCACTAATCATTATCCTGAGTTTTTTGCTACTGGTTTCGCTGGTATTAGATACAATACTGTCTGTTTTTCGCAATTTTCTGCATACTGTCTTTCTTGATGAATACACGGTCTACATCATCCGGGTGGCGAGCACGGGAGCATCCCTGGCCATTATCTCTCTCATCTTTGCCCTGATTTTCAAGTTTTTGCCTGATGCTAAGGTTCGGTGGCGAGACGTCACGGTAGGGGCATTGGTAACCGGTGTGCTGTTTACGATTGGCAAGTATCTGATTGGCTTATTACTGGCCAATACCCGGATCGCCTCTACCTATGGGGCTGCCGGTTCCCTCGCTGGTATTCTGATTTGGGTATTTTACTCGTCGGTGCTCGTCCTGATCGGAGCCATGTTCACCCGTGTATACGCCGATAACCTGGGGAAACGCATTGAACCGAAAAAGCATTCAGTGCGCGTTATTACCAAGGAAGTTGAGGTTGACGATGGCAACGTAGTGAACGAAGAAGTAAAGAAGTAATAGCGTTACCTGGCCTTTAGGTCAATGCGGGGTACTGCCAGGGGTTCCGGTATTCTCGCTCCAGTAAAGCATTGGCCTCCGCATCATTCGGAATCATTCCCTTGGTTTCATCCCACTGAATACTTCGTCCTACTTTATGAGAAAGCATGGCGAGCAAGCTCATATTCGTAGAGCGATGCCCGATCTCAATATCGCATACGGGTAGCTTTCCGGTTTCAATAGACGATAGGAAGTTGGCCCACAACTCTTTAATATTCTGCTGATCAGGCTCGTGCAGTGTAGGTTCTACATGAATGATCTCTCCGTTCTTTTTACTAGGATAGAAAGTCCATCCGTCCAGCCAACCCATATGGAAGGTGCCCTCAGTGCCGTAGAAATAGCAACCCAGGTTATGTTTCTCAGCCTCATTAGCGGCATACAAGCGGTGCTCCCACACGGCGGTGAAATCTTCAAACTCATAATTCACCACCTGTGTGTCGGGAGCGGTGGTGTTATCTTCCCGGATGTGGCGGGCGGCCACGGAATGAATGGACTTAGGAGCTTTCTCTTCGGTCCACCACAGAATCTGATCCAGCCAGTGAATGCCCCAGTCGCCGATCTGCCCGTTGGCAAATTCCAGAAACTGCCGGAATCCTTTGGGGTGCATTCGTTCGTTATAAGGCACCAGTGCAGCCGGACCGCACCACATATCCCAGTCCAGCCCGGCTGGGGGTTCGGAATCGGGCGTAGGCTCACCGGGTCCACCACCATAGTGGACGAAAGCGCGCACCATGCCAATTTTTCCGGCTTTCCCGGACTTCAGAAATTCCATGCCCGAAATATTATGCGGAGAAACCCGACGATGCGTACCCACCTGTACCATACGGTCATTGGCCCGGGCAGCGTGAACCATCGCCTTCCCTTCGTTCACCGTATGGCTAATGGGTTTTTCCACATATACGTGCGCCCCGGATTCTACCGCGGCAATAGTAATTAGCGGGTGCCAGTGGTCAGGAGTGGCTACGATCACGATATCCGGTTTTTCTGTTGCCAGCAACTCCCGGTAGTCTGCGTAGCGTTTGGGCCGGTCGCTGGTGAGTTTGCCGACTTCTTCCATAGCCGTATCCAGTTGGCGCTGGTCTACATCGCAGAGGGCGACCACCTGGGAGCGATCAGCGGCAATGGCTTCCCGCAGAATATTCATGCCCCACCAGCCGCTGCCCACCAGGGCTGTGGTGTATTTTTTGTTTTGGTAAGGAGAAGGCAGCGAAAAAGCCGAATAAGCCAGGCTTGCTCCCGCACTGGATTTGATAAAGTCTCGTCGGTTCATCGTCATCGTATAGGTTGTTGATCGTGTTTCTTGCAACGAAGATACAGGATTATTGCAAAATGAAAAGTGGTATGCCTGGTAAGCTTAGTATATTGGCGGAATGAATAGCGCAATCAGTTTATATATCATGGCCGGAGTGTATGTGCTGGCCGGACTACTCCATTTTATCAGACCTAAAATGTACGTGGGAATTATTCCCCCTTACCTGCCTTACCCCAGAGCGCTGGTGTTCATCAGTGGTTTTTTTGAGATAGGGTTTGGGATAGGATTGTTGTTTGAGACAACCCGCAGTGTATCAGCCTGGGGTATTATCCTAATGTTGTTGGCATTTTTATCCGTACACATCTACATGTTGCAGGCTGAAAAATTTCAAAAACTACCAACCTGGATACTTTGGATCAGACTTCCGCTACAGTTTGTGCTGATGTACTGGGCCTATCAGTTTACATAGCCCGGAGCTGTTTCAGCAGCCTACGTCCTCTCGCCTGGATCGCAGATTTGCCTTTGGCCATTTCGTTTTCTACCAACCCGATGACTTCTGGTGCGAGCCAGGGACGGCATTGCGCGATCTGCGTAAGCGCTTGCAGACAGTTCACTTTCACAAAAGTATTAGTATCCTGTAACCACTGCTGAAGCGTTGTAATCACCGTAGAAACATCCTCATCGGACCAGGCAGCATGGCCGAGCAGGCCAGCCGCAGCCATTTTTACTGAAAAAGGATGCGATAACTCAGGTAGATGCGCTAATAAGCTTTGCCGATGTGGCTGAAGCCAGGTTGGATGGAGGCGGGCTACTTTTTCAAGGGCATTGGCCGCTCGCGTTTTTACGGTGGGGCTTTCTTGTAACAACACGACAAACACTTCATCAAAGACTGTGGAATCCTGTTCCATGAGCTGTACTACCTGATCAGTCTTTCCCAGCCCCGGAGGAGGATCTTCGTGTAGCATTTTTACTGCCTGGCTCATCATTGTCTCCGGGCGCGTACCATTTCAGCCTTCCCGGGCGGGCCGGGGAGCGTTTCTACGACCATGTCCAGCGACTTCAGATCACGTTTAAGCTGGCCTTTGGCCGAATAGGTCACCCATACTCCCAGGGGTTTTAGGAAATTGACTGTTTTCTCAAGTATGGGTTTCTCCCAGAGTTCAGGTTGCTTATTTGGAGCAAATGCATCAAAATAGATAAGATCGTATCCTTCGGCATCTGAGAAATCCTGTAATGTCGCTGAGCACTTATGCAGGGTGAAATTCTCCAGCACGGGCTCTGGCTGGTCCCAGGCCGCCTGGTGGATGGATGCAAAGTAGGGGAGCATATCCGACTGCTTCATCTGCTGTCCGTAATTAAGCTGTTGTAGCACCTCCTGGGCAAGTGGATAAGGTTCCAGGGCCGTGTAATAAAACTGAGTTGCAGGGTGGGTTTGCGCTTCGCGGATGGTAAGCCAGGCGTTGAGACCGGTGCCCAGCCCTATCTCGAGGATGCGAATGGAGGTGGCTGAGGTATTCAGATCAAACCATTGCTGCAATCCGTGCCGGATGAAGACGTGCTCTGATTCGCGCAGTGCTCCGTGTCGGGAGTGATAGGTTTCATCCAGGCTGATATTAAGCAGCGTATGCGAACCGTCTCCGGTCTCAATAATTTGTATATGATCCATTATCTGTAAAATTTTATGAATCCCAGAATGGCTAAATGATCGATAATTTCTTTTCCGGGTACAATTACCACCGTTTGAACTGAGTAATGCCTGGGCATCGCTTCAAAAAACTGTTAATTTAGGATAAACCTGTCAACTACTAACAACAACATGATGAAAAAGCTTTATCTGATTTTTATTACGCTATGTCTGGCCGCCTGCCACCCGGAAGAAACCATCATAAACCCACAAGCTCCGCAATCTGATTTGCTGCCGGTCGCTAAAATTGATTATCTGATTCAGGAAACACTAGCCCAGGAAGGTGCTTTTGCTTGGAGTCGGGTGGCTGACGAAGTGCTGTGGAGTGCTCTGGTGCAGAGCGATTCGGTATTGATGGTGGGCTACCAACCTGCCGGGGAACAGTTAGTAAACCAAAAGCTACATACCATTACTGTGGCTGATCCAGCCTGGGTTCAGGCCAAAGAGCGCGTATTAGACCAGATTCTGGCCATTGAAAATGGCAGTCGGGAGGCATCTCAATCGGTAGAATCATTACTGCTGAAAGAAGATGATACCTTGCCCTACATGGAGATAAAAACCGCTTCTCTGGCGGTGGTGCAATACCTGCGTGCTTCCCCTCGGGTACGATATGTAGAACCGGCCAGTTACTATTTACAAACCCCTGATCCGGCTCCAAACCAGCGAGTTGCCAGTAAATTAAGCTGTACATACATTGATGATGCCCCGGTTCCCGCAGCCGATTATCAATCGTTAAGTCCGGAAGTGAAAGCGTCCTGGAACCTGTTTCCCTTAAGCATTCCTCAGGCGTGGGGACGAAGCACCGGCGCGGGCATCACCGTAGGACTGATTGACACGGGGACATCTCCTACCCAACCGAAGCTGGGAAGTGAATTTAACCAGGGAGAATCCCAAGGACGCACCATCACCAAATTAGGCACCTATCAGGGCGATGCTTCGGATGACCTGTGCGGGCATGGAACCCGCATGGCGGGATTGATCGTTGCCCCGCGAGGTTACGGGGGCACTGCGGTTGGAGTGGCTTACAATGCCAGTCTGGTAGCCATTCGGGGTACCGGAGACGTAATCCTTGACAGCCGGGATGAAAAGCGGGGAGTGGCCAATGCGTTGAAAGTACTCGGTAATAGCCCCGATGTGCGTATCATCAGCATGTCTATTGGAAGCTTATTTTCTATTGGTTCGGTAAAAGATGCCATTCGCTATGCTTACGGCAAGGGCAAGCTGATCTTCTGTGCCGCCGGAACATCTACCTCATTTACCACCTGGGCCGGGGTGATATTTCCCGCCCGGATGAGCGAAACGGTAGCCGTAACCGGAGTGCGGGAAGGTAATCAGTATAAACGTTGCAACACCTGCCACACCGGAAGTGCGGTGGACTTCACCATGACCATGCAGCGTTCTGATCCCGATCGTACCACCCTGGCCCTACCGGAAGCCGGAACCGGACTTTCCACGGTAGGCGGATCTTCTGCGGCGACAGCCCTGGCTGCCGGAGTGGCTGCCTTGGTGTGGTCCACTGATCCATCCATGCATCGGGATGCGGTGTACCAACGACTCAAAGAAACGGCTGATTTATACCCGAACCGTGATCGATCTTTTGGGTGGGGAAATATTGATGCCTACCAGGCGGTAGCCAGTAGCGGAGCCGTTGCCAAAACGCTGAATTAGCGATGAGTGAGTAATGATGAGTGACGAGTAATTGATGATGAATGACTGAGTACTCATCTATACACTATTTATTAATCACTCGTCATTATTCATCAACTTCGCGTGATTAGGGCTACTGCATGGGTGGCCACCCCTTCTTTTCTGCCGACAAATCCCATCTGTTCGGAGGTGGTGGCTTTGATAGACAAGGCAGATTCATCTACCTGCATCACCTGTGCCATGGTGGCTTTCATGGCGGGAATATGAGGGTTTACCTTGGGTATTTCCAGGCAAACGGTGGCATCGATATTGCCCAATTCGTAACCCTCCTTTCTCAGTAGTTGCATCACTTCTTTCAGCAGTACTTTACTGTCAATGCCTTTGTATTTGGGGTCGTTATCAGGAAAATGATACCCGATGTCGCGGAGGTTGGCCGCTCCGAGCAGAGCATCGCAGATGGCATGGATCAGCACGTCAGCATCCGAATGCCCCTTCGCCCCGTGCGTGTGCTCCAGCCGAATGCCGCCCAACCAAAACTCCCGTCCTTCCTCAAGTTGATGGACATCATATCCGTAGCCAATTCTAAAGTTCATAATAGCGTAATTTTGCCTGCAATGATACAAAAAGGATCGGAAACCAAATATGCCCGGCTGTTCAGAATGATACCCTTCGAGAAAGTTTCAGGCATAACTATCTAAATCAGCAGTAAATAATCAGTAAGGACCATGATTTTAAAAGTCACATTAAAGCAATGCTTAACAACCAGAAATAAGTATAATCAATACGTCATCGCGAACGAATGTGAGGCGATCTTACGCCCCGGCAGACCGCTTCGCAGAGCCTCGCGGTGACGTCTGGAAAAATGATACTTTAATTTGGTCGGATAAGCACTATGACAAAATCAGCTTATATTTTTAGCGCCATAGCGAGGAAGAATGACGAAGCTATCTCCCCGCGCCACGTCGGCTCATTAGCAGGAGATTGCTTCCTCGTGCCTCGTCGCAATGACGTTATAATTATTTTCGTCACAGTGCTTACTTATAAGCAGCTATTTCGTGAAATCAACCGTCACTTCTCCTTGGTCTTTGGTCAGATTGACCTCTTTAATATTACCGTTAACGCTTACTTTGTATGATCCATAGAATGCCGGAGTGGTGAAAACTCCGTTATTATCTATTGTCCCGGATTCCGTTGTCCACCATTCTTTAAAAATCAGGTTCTGATAAGCCTCAGCCAGTGGGGTTGGCGCCCAGTCGCGTTTATACATGGAGGAAGCCGGAATCCAATTGGCTCCTTCCCAAAAGCCCCACATCAGGATGCCATCCACCGCCGGGTGGGCAAAGCATATCTTGTAATAATCAACCATTTCCCGGGCATTTACCGCAGCCTCCTCAGCGGTCATCTCCAGGTCTCGATCATCCAGAAACTTGGACCGCTGACCGGGCATATTGAATTCCGTAATACGGATGGGTAAATCAAATGTCGCCAGGGAATCCAGTGCGCTTTTAAGCTGCTGGCGGTCAAAGGTTACATCATGCAGGTGCCCCTGTACCCCAATGCCCGCAATGGGGACCCCTTGTTTTAGTAAACCCCGGATTTGCGTCATATACTCAGGTAGCTTGTTACCCGTCAGAATATCGTAATCATTTAAAAATAACCTGGCCTCCGGGTCGCCGTTATGGGCCCATTGGGTCATCAGCTTGGTAATATCCGGCCCCAGTCGTTCTTCGTAATAGTTCCCGTGGATCATTTCATTATTCAGATCGTATTCAACAAACCGACCCTGATACCGTTTGGTGATGGTTTCAGCGCGGTTCTTCAAAGTTTGCCGTAGCTCATTGTCATCCAGTTCCTTGACCCAGGGCTGGACAAACTTTGAAATTCCCCAAAACAGGTTGTGCGCCCGGAGAGGAATATTGTTCTCTTCAGTCCAGTCTAAAATACCATCGACCACCTGGTAGTTTACCTGTCCCTTCTGGGGCTCCATGCTGGGCCACTTTACGGCATTCTCTGTTACGGCAGCATTGAAGTTCTTCAGAAATTTTTCTTGGTATTGCCGGAGGTCATCTTCCGACATAGCACCATTCGCCAAACCATTACCGATGGCCGCTCCAAACCAGAATTCATGCCGCAGCTGCTCTACGTTTATCTTATCACCTGGCTCTGATTTAATAATGAGTTTCCCCTGGCGATGCTGGGCTATGTCATTATCCGTATCAGCTACCTGCGCGAGTGTGTTGGTTGAAAATGAGAAGAAGTATAGGGATACAATGAAGAAATGAAAGCGTATTTTGGCGATTGTATACTGAAAATTTTTCATGTAGGTTGTTTTTAAGTCACCTCCAAAAATAGGCTATATGTTCGACTAAACAGATTCATTGGTATTCACAATATACTATTTCAGCATTCATGAGATGGTTAAATCCTTATTTAGTCTTAACAATACCGTTTTTTCCACAACGCTTTCATTTACCAAACCCCTGCTTTACCTTCGCCTTTTATGGCAAACGCTATTCAATACCAGTACGATTCGGATCATCTGAAGAATTCCGAGCCTACCAAGTACCAGGCTTCGGATCTGAAAGCTGAGCAGATGGTGATCAACATCGGGCCACAACATCCCTCTACCCACGGAGTATTGCGCCTGGAGGTAGTCACGGAGGGGGAAATCATTGTGGATGTGGTACCGCATTTGGGATACCTCCATCGTTGCTTTGAGAAGCATGCTGAATCATTGCCGTATAATCAGGTCATTCCCTACGTGGACCGGATGGATTACCTGGCTTCCATGAACTCAGAGCATGCCTACGCCATGGGAGTGGAACGCATGCTGGGTATTCAGGATCAGATACCACTTCGGGTGGAATATATTCGTGTACTGGTGGCCGAACTGAACCGTCTTGCCTCCCATTTTGTGGCATTGGGCACCTACGCGATGGACATTGGTGCGTATACCCCTTTTCTCTGGATGATGCGCGATCGGGAACATATTCTGCGACTGCTGGAGTGGGTCTGTGGCGCGCGGATGTTGTATAATTATATCTGGATTGGCGGCTTGTTTTACGATGTGCCGGTTGGTTTTGAAGAGCGATGCCGGGAGTTCGTCGCTTACCTCAGACCTAAACTTCACGAATTGGAGCGCCTGGTCATGGAGAATAAGATCTTTGTGGAGCGCACGGCCAATGTGGGAGTATTACCGCTGGATGTGGCCATTAATTACGGCATTTCCGGTCCCATGCTTCGAGGTTCAGGGCTACGGTACGATTTGCGTAAGGTAGATGGGTATTCAGTCTATCCTTCATTGGACTTTGATGTACCGATCGGAGAAGGGAAAATGGGAACCGTGGGTGACTGCTGGGACCGCACTTATGTGCGGGTGCGGGAATGTTACGAATCGCTACGCCTGATGGAACAATGTCTGGCACAACTGACGGGCGATCATAAACGTACCCGGGAGTTTGACCCGAAAGAAATGGTGCCCAAAAAAATTCGCCCCAAACAACAGGATTTGTATGTTCGGGCCGAAAACCCCCGGGGCGAGCTTGGCTTCTACTTCCGGGCCGATGGCCGAAGTGATATTCCTTTCCGCTGCAAAGCCCGCAGCTCCTGCTTTGTCAACCTTTCAATTCTGGCCGATCTGAGCCGGGGTAGTATGATTGCCGATCTGGTGGCGATTCTGGGTTCCATCGATATTGTCCTGGGAGAAGTGGATCGATGAATCATCACCTTTACTGCTGGTAAAATTGCTTTTTCCTAGTAAATTGGGTAAATCTCTTGCACTACTACTTAGCAAGACTTAGGTTATAAACTACGTATACAGCAACTACTCAATAACAGCTCCTATGAGAAGTCATTTCTTCTTAACGCTATCACTA
Source organism: Cyclobacteriaceae bacterium (assembly GCA_040222715.1). Lineage (GTDB taxonomy): Bacteria > Bacteroidota > Bacteroidia > Cytophagales > Cyclobacteriaceae > Tunicatimonas. The sequence goes on from JAVKCN010000124.1 coordinate 39,518, forward strand.
GGCATTCTTTTTTTCTTCTACGGTTGCAACACCAAACAGGCCCAGGATGGCGATCAGGCATCTGCGGACACGGAAGTACAAACACTGATGATCCGACAGGATGAGAACGGTGAAGCTATTTCTGTGTTTCGGAAAAATGAAGAAAAACCCATCCTTACCCAGAATGCCAAAGCAGACTTTCGTCCCTATCTGCATCCGATTGTTGCCCCCGACGGTAAGGGAGTGCTTACCGAATACAGCCCCGACCATCACAAACACCAAACTGGCTTATACTGGGGGTTCACTCGTGTCAACGGAACCGGAGCGGAAAAAGATGAACTTGCTAAATGGTTCTACGATCCTGAAAAGCCAGAAGAGATTAAGAAAAAAATCGGTCGCGACTTTTTCCATTTTCCCGACGAGAGCCATTGGCAAAAAATTTCTGCCGACGTACTTAAGAGTGCAGGAGATGAAGTAAGCTGGAGAACGGTCTATAATATGTTAGACGAAGCGGGGGCACCAATCCTGGAAGAAACTCAGACCTGGACTTTTACCGAAAAAGAAGGAAAGTATCTGATAAGTTTGAAGTGGGAAGGAAAAGCCCTAACCGATATCACGATCAATGAATTCGATTACGGCGGGCTTTTCCTGCGGATGCCCTGGCACGAAGGCATTCCGGGTGAGGTGGTGAATGCGGCCCGGCAGCGCAATGAAAAAGCGGAGGGGCAGCGCGCCATGTGGGTGGATGTGGGCATGCAGGTAGAAGGCCGCGATGATCTGGCGCATATCGCTATTTTCGATCATCCCGAAAATAAAGGTTTTCCCCAAACCTGGCGGGTGGATAACCAACTGGGCATCGGGCCGGTACGGGCGCGCATGGGCGACTGGACCATTGAGGAAGGGCAAACCGAAACCATTCGCCACGAGATTGTGGTGTACACTGGCGAACTGGACGATGTGGAAATGAAAGAAGCCTGGGATAAGTATACCGGGCAGGAGGGCGCCATGTATTCAACCGCTTCGCTATGGGAGATTGCCCAGCAGGAGGGGAGAGACGCCAAATTTCTCACCCCGGAAGAGGCCGTGGAAAGCATGAGCTTACTGGACGGCTACCAGGTGAATACCTGGGCCTCGGAACCCATGATGAGCCAGCCTATGGCCTTCTGCTGGGACGATCGCGGGCGGCTGTGGATCGCCGAGAATCTGGATTATGAGTCTCGCGGTTCGGGTTTTTCCAATGATGGCAATAGCCGGATTCTGATTCTGGAAGACACCGATCATGATGGGGAAGCTGATAGCCGTAAGGTATTTCTGGAAGGCATTCCATTTCCAGCGGCTATTGCCGTCGGCTTTGATGGAGTTTTTCTGGGCGCCCCGCCTAACCTGCTTTTCATTCCCGACCGTGACGGAGATGATGTAGCTGATAAGGATGATATTGAGATCCGCCTCACCGGATGGGGCATTCGCGATCGCCACGAAACCTTGAACAGCCTGCACTGGGGACCCGATGGCTGGCTTTACGGTTGTCAGGGTTTTGCCACTCCTTCTAAGGTAGGGAAACCCAATGGGAAAGCCCGCTTGTATAAAGCCAAAGAACCATTTCCTGATGATATACTGGAAGGGGATGGAGTGGATTTTAACGGTGGGGTCTGGCGCTACCATCCGACCAAAGACCGCTTTGAAGTAGTAGCCCACGGATTCAGTAACCCCTGGGGCATTGACTACGATGCCAAAGGCCAGCTTTTCATCAGTGCTTGCGTGATTCCCCATCTCTGGCACGTCATTCCCGGTGGGATTTACCACCGGCAGGGTGGGCAGCATTTCAATCCCTACGTATACGACGACATCAAAACCATTGCCGACCACCGACATCGCTCGGCCCACGGCGGGGCGCGTATCTATCAATCAGACGCGTTTCCGGCCTCTCAGAAAGGGCGATTATTTATGGCCAACATTCACGAGCATGCGGTGCTGACTGATGTGTTGGAACCTCAGGGTTCCGGCTTCGTGGCCCGTCACGGTGATGATTTTCTGATGGCCAATAATGCGCAGTGGATCGGTTTCAGTATGGAAATCGGTCCCGAGGGAGCGGTGTACGTACTTGACTGGCATGATGCTGATATTTGCGGGCAGGAGGTGTTGAACAAAGAAACTGGCCGTATTTTCCGCATTACTCCGGAAAAATCACTGGCTAAGGATTGGGAAGGTAGATACTCCGATCTGAACAAAATGACGGATGAGCAACTGGTGAATTTACAAACCAGCCAAAGCGAATGGCATGCCCGTCGTGCCCGGATAATCCTACAAAAACGCGCGGCCAAAGGAACTCTGAAAAGTGAGACCCATGAGCAATTACGTAAAATTTACCAGTCCAACTCCAATCCCGACTGGCGGTTACGGGCCATGTGGGCTTTACATGTGACCAAAGGCTTTGATAGCAATCAGCTTCAGGAAGCATTGGCTGATAAAGATCAGTACATCCGGGCTTGGGCTATCCAGCTATTGTGCGAAGATCAGTCACCGGGAGCAGATGTACTGGCTGAATTTACCACAATGGCTGCGAACGATCATTCGCCAGTCGTACGCTTGTATCTGGCCGCTGCCCTGCAACGGATGGGTGAAGATGCCCGCTGGGATATTGCCGAAGGCCTGATGGCGCATGGCGAAGATACAGAAGACCATAATCTGCCTAAAATGATATGGTATGGTTTCGAGCCCCTGGTGGAAGAGAATCCTGCCAGGGCGCTTGCCCTGGCATCGGGAAGTAGCATCCCCATGCTCGCGGAGTTCACCGCCCGACGCGCCGTAGACGCCGATGCTACTGACATACTGGTGAAGCAATTGGGAAAAGCACCTGAAATGCTAACCAGTCTCCTAGAAGGTGCCCGGAATGGGCTAGAAGGCCGTTCCGACCTCACAGCACCGGCCAACTGGTCTCCGGTGTATGCCACTCTTAAAAAATCTAAGCAGAAGGAAGTGACCCAACTGGCATTGGAAATTGCCCAGCAGTTTGGCGATACCGAGGCTGCCAAACAGTATCTGGCGACCCTTCAAAACCAGCAGGCACCCCTCGATGAGCGTAAGAAAGCCCTCCAGGGCCTCGCCGATCAGCAGCGAAGCGAACTGTTGGCCGAACTACCCGCTTTGCTCAATAACAATGATATGCGCACCGATGCCATTCGGGCGGTTGCGGGCTTTGATGATCAGTCTACCGGAAAATTGTTACTAAAACAATACCCCTCTTTCAGTGCCGATGATAAGCTGGAAGCCGTGCAAACACTGGCCTCCCGTCCGCGCTACGGTTGGTTACTAACCCAGGCCATCAAAAATGAGCAGATACCCAAACGGGATATTCCTGCCTATGTGGCCCGGCAACTGCGTAGGGTAGTAGGCAGTGGCTTTGTAGAAGTATGGGGCCCGATTGATGAACTCAGTAACGATTTAACGGCATCATATACCAAGTACCGGGAGCTGCTGACCGATGAAGCGTTGAGCGCTGCCAATCCGGAACATGGCCATACTTTGTTTACCCGCACCTGTGGGCCCTGCCACAAAATGTACGGAGAAGGGGGTAATGTTGGGCCTGACATCACCGGCTCAAACCGGCACAATGTGGACTATATTCTTAGCAATGTGTTAGACCCCAGTGGAGAGATTCAGGACGACTATAAAATGATGGTTGTCACCACCCGGGATGGTCGTACATACGCAGGGAATATTGCTTCTGAAACCGACCGTCAACTAACCATGCGGGTGGTGGGGCAGGACGCGGTGGTCGTCAATAAATCTGATATACAATCGAGAGAGGAAACTCCAAACTCCATGATGCCTCCCGGACTGTTCAGCACGCTGACGGACGAGGAAGTGCTTGACCTGGTCGCCTATTTACGTACGGACGAACAAGTGAATTTACCATAAATAGGTAACTCCAGGGACAGTGCTCTGATTAGTCTATAATATTCCGAAATTAACCCTGTTTTTCACTGCAATCCTGCTTTTTTACTTTTGGATAAGTTTCACAGGTATGATTACATTCTGCGGTCTATGGGTATTTCATAGCGTGTAATATAATTATTTAAATTTAATATTTTGTTTTTTGAGTATTGCCTAAATTTATCAGAAAATATTAGTTCTCTCTGAATGTACGGGTAATTATGCTATTAGATCGAGTATTAAATGCAGGAATTTTAGAAACGCAACCTGCTCATTTGCAAAAGAAAATACGTGTTGCAAATAGCCTGGGGGTAGTACTAATGTTGGGCGTAGCAATTCCCTTCACAATCCTCTCTTTAATTCATTTTCCCGCACTTATTCTGGTACCGGTATTAGGCATCGTCATTTCGGGGGGTAGCATCTTATTGAATGCTGCGGGATCAGTATACGCCGGAAGAGTTGTAATTTCACTATTACCAATCACGTTGGGCGCTGCTTTTCAAGCCGGACTGACTGCCGCAGGTGAACCTCCGGTACTGGGAATACATCTTATTGAACTAAGCTTCTCCGTCATGGTCTTCCTGGTTTTCGATTTGCGAGAGAAAGGCTATCTGATTCCATTAATGATCATAAATGTTCTGATCATTTCGGGCTTTGATTACATCAATGCCTGGTGGGAGCCTGCTGTTGATGCCACAGTAATCAGAGAAGGATATGTGGGCACTGTAGCCATTTTAAATAGTATCTTATTTACGTTTGGTAGTGTTTTTATTTTAGTACAACAGAATTTATTGTCAGAGAAGAAGACCACTCAACTGCTGGCAGAAGCAAGAGAGAACCATCAAAAAATGGTGGACTCCGAGCAGGAGTTAAAAGGGCGTGTAGCGCAGATCAAAATTACTCAGGAAGAAGAAAAGAAGCGGCAATGGGCCTCTGAAGGTCTGGCGCAGGTGAGCAGTATGCTGCGCGATAACGATGACTTGCAGGCGATGAGTGACCGGCTGATTGCCCATATCATTCAATATGTAAAAGCAAATCAGGGCGGGCTGTTTGTTGTAGACGAAGAGGATGGCCGGAAGTGCATTAAACTACAGGCCTGCTATGCCTACGAGCGAAAAAAATTCCTTAAAAAAACGATAGCCATTGGAGAAGGTTTATTAGGGCAGGCGTATTTGGAGAAAGAATACACCTATATGACAAACTTTCCTGAGGAATATATCAACATTACCTCTGGTCTGGGAAAGAAGCCGCCCAGTGCCTTGCTGATCATGCCCTTGATGATTAATGATGAAGTAGAAGGCCTTTTGGAAATTGCTTCCTTCAAGGCATTTGAGCCTTATGAGATTGAGTTTATTCAGATGCTAAGTGAAAATATTGCCGCTACCCTGCGAAACGGTAAAGTGAATAAACAAACAAAACTGCTGCTGGCAGAATCGCAACAGCAAGCCGAAGAAATGCGGGCACAGGAGGAAGAGATGCGACAGAATATGGAAGAGTTGCAAGCGACACAGGAACAATCTGATCGATTAAAGACCGAACTGGAAGAGAGCCAGAGCAAATTGCAGGAAAAATTAGCAGAACTGGTAAACGCCCAACAGGAAACTGAGGAAGTTCGTAAACTTGAACAACAACGTGCCGAAGAGCAATTAAAAGCCCGTACCGATATGCTGGAAAAAGCAGTGGCAGAATTTAAACAAACCGAGCAGCAGTTAAGAGAAGAAATTAAGCAAAAGGAAGCGGAGATTAATCAACTGACTACCCAATAGAGCTTACTAGTAGTGTTTGTAATTATCTGATAATTAATTACTTATAAATTGTAGTGACTGGTCTGAAAAAGTTTGCTCATATTACCTCGCTCGACGTTTTGGCGGCTATGTACGTAGAGGAAGTGGCAAGTTGCGTAAGTGGTTTTGAAATGCGCATTTTTGAAGATGTAGAAGATGCAAAAAGCCTGGATATCATCCTAAAGTAGTGAAAGTATCGATAGATCAACGGGACTAGCGTTAGCCAGTCCCATTTTTTTATGCGCAAAATTCGGCCAATCGAGATTTGTGTATTCTCGTAGGGTTAGCCATCTTTGCGGAAATATAAAAAGGAGAACCTATGCAGCAGTATCTCGATTTGATGCGTCATATTCTGGACCACGGAGTAAAAAAGGAAGACCGTACCGGCACCGGTACACTGAGCGTATTCGGGCACCAGATGCGTTTTGATCTACAGGAAGGGTTCCCGGCGCTGACCACCAAAAAGCTGCATCTGCGATCTATTATTCATGAATTGCTCTGGTTTTTGCAGGGCGATACGAACATTCGTTACCTGAAGGAAAACAAAGTCAGTATATGGGACGAATGGGCCGATGAAAACGGAAACCTGGGCCCGGTATACGGATATCAGTGGCGAAGCTGGCCTACGCCAGACGGGCAGTCCGTAGATCAGATTGAACAGGTATTACATCAGATAAAGCATACTCCCGACTCCCGGAGAATCATCGTATCGGCCTGGAACGTGGCTGACGTTGAGAAGATGGCGCTGCCTCCCTGCCATACCATGTTTCAGTTTTATGTGGCCGAAGGCAAACTATCGTGCCAGTTGTATCAGCGTAGTGCGGATGTTTTTTTAGGCGTGCCGTTTAATATTGCCTCCTACGCACTGCTCACGATGATGATTGCCCAAGTATGTGGATTAGCACCCGGTGATTTTGTGCATACCTTTGGCGATGCTCATTTGTACATCAATCATTTAGAGCAGGCCGGATTACAACTTAGCCGGAATACCCGCACTTTACCTACCATGAAAATCAATCCTGCGGTGGATAATCTGTTTGCCTTCCGCTACGAGGATTTTGAGTTGATCGACTACGATCCTCATCCCCACATCAAGGCTCCGGTAGCGGTGTAACGCAAGTTTTTGGGTAGGGTAGATTATTCCGGGAATGTTCGTGTAAATAGAAATCAGCAAAGTACACGTCCGAGGTTCTGTTTTAGGTATGCATGAAATTTTAATTATACAAAAATATACACGAATAATTCAATAAAAAGTATTATCTGCGCTTTTACCGCCCTATATCTAAGCCTTTCTCCTGAAGGCTTATCGAGGTTTTTATACTGATATTACACATCTGCGTTTGGCCGGATAACTTCTCATAATGGAGGTAGAATAGGTGTCAAGTTTGATACGAATAGACTAAAAGAAAAGGTCTATTACTCAAACCACAATGAAATACTATTATCTGTTCCTCCTCTGCTTCTTTGTACAATTTACGTCGGCAACTGCTTTACCCCAGTATGGGTTTTGGTGCTCGGGTCAGGTTACTTTAGAGAATGACGTGGTGCTGGAAGGAGACATTAGCTATGATCTTAAATTCGACGCGCTGCAAATAAAAAAAGATGGGGTTATTCGGACTTATACCGCCCAGAATATTGCGGCCTTTGAAATTTTTGATCCCATCAAATATCGTCATCGTAAGTATGTGGCGATTGATTACGCTATGGGGGAAGGCTATGACCGCAAGACCTTTTTTGAAGTATTGTCCGATGGAGAGTTGATGGTATTACGCAAAAGTAAATACATCCGCCGTCCCCGCGTGACCGAAGATTTCCGGGCACCGCACATTTATCTCAATGTTGTATGTCGTCATACGTATTATGTGTACCGGGAAGGAGAATTCATGGAAGTGGAAGATTTTCAAAGCCAGGTATTGCCCTTAATGCGTTCTCATCATCGGCAGATCAAAGATTATGTGCAGCGTTGTGATCTCAAACTCCGGGAAATACACGAACAGATGCGGGTAGTGAACCTGTATAACCAATTGGTAGCGATAGGCGAAACCGATAAATTACTGACTGAATCAGTGGGAAAATAGGCTTATAACTGGCTTTTCCAGGTCGGGTAACTTGGAGAGAGTGCGGTCAGATCAGGTTCCTGGTCAAACAATCCGTAGAGGGTGGCCCCGGAGCCACTCATGCTGGCATACCCGGCGCCCGCTTCGTAAAGTTGACCTTTGATGGTTTCTAATACCGGATGACGAGCAAAGACCGAAGATTCAAAATCATTCACCAGCAGTTCCTTCCATTGATCAGTACCTGACTCCAGCAGTGTTTTTAGAGAGGTTTGTGGCGCCTGAGGCTTCACTCCGGCATAAGCCTCCGCTGTAGACACCGAAATATCGGGAAAGACCAGCACCACATATTTTCCCTTGAGGGTTAGATTCAACGGCTGAAACTGATTGCCTGTACCCGTGGCCAGCACCGGCTCATTACGAATAAAAAACGGGCAGTCGCTGCCCAGTTGCCCCGCATACTTTTCCAGTTGGTCATCATCCAGCGACAATTCAAACAGTTCATTCAGGCTGCCCAACACAAAAGACGCATCGGCTGATCCTCCTCCCAGTCCTCCCCCCATCGGAATGATCTTATGCAGGTGGATGTGTACCGGGGGCAGATCAAATGCCTGTTGCAGCAGTCGGTAGGCTTTTACACATAAATTTTCTTCCGCCTGGCCGGGAATGGAAAGGCCGGAAGTATCTAACTGAAAGGTTTCTCCTTCAATAATCTCCAGAATATCCCGCAAAGGAATGGGCACAAAACAGGTCTCAAGATCGTGGTAACCATCCTCCCGCTTCCGCACAATGTGCAAACCCAGATTGATTTTAGCATTGGGAAAAACGACCATGACGCGTGAGAGTTTATTGAGCGAGTTGTGTGCTACGTAATGGTAGGCCGGCTGAGGGAGGCAGTAAGCAGGATGCAGTCACTGCCTACCGCTTACTGCCTCTGATTACTTACTCATTTCTTCAATGATGTCTTCGCTAATGCCGGATGAGGAGAAACCACCGTCGTGCATCAGGTTTTGCATGGTGACCATGCGGGTGAAATCCGAGAACAGGCTGACCACGTAGCTGGCGCAGTCTTCGGCAGAGGCATTGCCCAGCGGAGCCATTTTGTCGGCGTAGTCATAGAACACGTCAAACCCGGAAATGCCGGTGCCCGCCGTGGTTTTGGTGGGCGATTGCGACACGGTATTGACCCGTACATTCTTCAGCTTGGCAAAGCGAGATCCGTAGCTGCGGGCCACCGATTCCAGTACTGCTTTGGCCTGGGCCATATCTCCGTAATCGGGAAAAGTGCGTTGGGCGGCAATATAAGACAGGGCCACTACAGAACCCCACTCGTTCATCACATCCATCTTCTCAGCCACTTGCAGCATTTTGTGGAACGAGAGGCCGGAAATATCCAGCGTTTTCAGAAACCAGTCATAGTTCAGGTTGCCGTAGTCCCGCCCTTTACGCACGTTGGGGCTCATGCCAATGGCGTGCAGCATAAAATCAAAGTTGCCGCCCAGTACCTCGGCAGATTCCTGATAAAGCTTTTCAATATCTTCTATCGAAGTGGCATCGGCAGGGATGACCTTGGCATCGCACTGCTCGGCCAGCTCGTTGATCTTACCCATGCGCAGCGCCACCGGGGCGTTCGTCAGGGTGAATGATGCGCCTTCTTCCTTGGCCTTCAGGGCCACTTTCCAGGCGATAGAATTTTCGTCAAGGGCTCCGAAGATAATTCCTTTCTTTCCGGCTAATAGGTTATGCGCCATAATGCATATAAAAAGTTGGTGATACCATGTATTTTCTGGAGGGCAAAACTAACACAATTTAGCATGACATGACCAACTCAACCTACTTTTTTCCCGCCGGCCTGCTGCTTAAGAGTTCGGGTTCACGATGAGGTGGGGCACGGAAGTCAGGTTCCAGTCGATGACGATCCCCTCAGCCAGGCGGTCAGCCACGGCTTTGCCGTACAGGTGTTCACAAAGGTCTAAAGCTGCTTCAAAGGATCGGGCTCCCCGGCGGAGGTAATGAATTTCCCGTCGTGCACAAATAGCACATCTTCGTGTACGGTCAGTTGGGGAAACATCTCCCGGTAGGCGTCAATATCGCTGGGGAAGGTGGTGGAGGCGTGACCGTCCAGGATGCCGCTTTTGACCAGCACAAAGGCCCCATCGCAGTGGGAGGTAACAAACCGGGCCTGGGTGGAACTACAGTATCTCATTCTTTCATCGGTGTGAGACCCCGAAGTTCATTATCACTCATCCGGGGATACCGAACATTTTCAGTCATGTACTTCCGTAAAACCAAGAGAAGCATACGGTGCTGCCGCGGGCTTATGAGCGTTGCCAGATGGCAGCCTTAAGGCAGTGTTTTGTATAGTACGAAGGGCTTCATCCGATGGGTCGGATGAAAATGAGAAAGTATACCCCGGTCGGGGTATTTCAGAAAACTCGGTGTTTAAACTTTAGTTTTTACAGAATTGTGATTACCTTATTGAAACCAGTACCATGGTGGGTTTTAATACAAAGGTGTATGCGCTTTGAAGAGCAACTTCAGCAACAGGTTTTTTCGAATGAATGGCATAAGCTGCGCGCTAATTTACTGCACACCGGCAGTTGGCTCCGGGGAGAAGTATCCGATTTCCTGAAACCCTTCGACATTACCCAGCAGCAGTTTAATATCCTGTGCATACTGCGCGCCCAGCACCCCCAGGCCCTCAGCACCCAGCAGTTGCGCGATCAGTTGACTGACCGTATGTCGGATGCTTCCCGTCTGGTAGACCGTCTGCAACAAAAAGACCTGGTTTGCAAAGAAGCCTGCGGTCAGGATAAACGCCTGGTGGATATAAACATCACCGAAAAAGGGCTGCGCCTGTTGTGCCAGATTGACGAGCAAATGCCCCGTCTGGACGAAGTGCTGCAAACCCTCACCGAGAAAGAGGCCGTTTTCCTTAATAAACTGCTCGAGCGGCTGCGCAACGACGGCTAGAATCCTTCCCTTATGTACCTCCTTTTCCTTTTCGGCGCCTTGCTGTAACCACTGCTGTTCGTAGGCAAACTTTCGTATTTAATAGGAAAATATCAGCGGTTGATATAGTATTTTTTTTCATGGCTTCGGGCTGACCTAACTTTCCGGCTAAATTCTATTCTGTAGAATTTGTTTCTCATACGAAATAGGGCAAGGTCAGGGTTGGCCTTCCCTATTTATGGAAGCGCCCTGTCGAGGCTTATGTCTGGCAGTAGCTTTTGCATGAAAATCTACGTTCATCACTACAATTTGTCCATTATGTACGTTTCTTTTGTGAAAAGGAGTGCGCTGCTGCTCCTATTGTATGGGTGCGTCTCCTGCCGATCTGACCTGATTGAGCTTGCTACACCCGACTGGGCTGAAGCTTCCCACAGCAACAACGTTGAGCCCGATTACGACATCGTCTTTAATCAGAAAGCGGTGAATACCCTGGAAATTACCATGACTGCCGATGACTGGGAGTTTATCCAGGCAGATATGGAAGAGAAATTTGGGGCAGCTTTCGGAGCAGGAGGGGGTGCTCGTGGGGGCGGATTTGGGGGAGGAAACCCACCCGTGGGCGGAGGATTTCCGGGAGGTGGTGGCGGAGCACTAATCTTTGGTACGGATGATCCGGAGTATGTTGCTGCATCACTGAAGTTTAACGATACCGAGTGGTACAAAGTAGGCTTCCGTTTAAAGGGCAATTCTACGCTCTCTTCTTCCTGGAGTGCCGGTACCTACAAACTGCCCTTCCGGTTAAATTTCGACAAATTTGAAGACGATTATCCTGAAATCACCAACCAGCGGTTCTACGGGTTTGAGGAGCTTTCTATGTCTCCGGCCGCCAACGATAACTCACTGATCCGGGAAAAAGTGGCGGCTGATATCTTTCGTATGGCAGGCATTCCGGCGGCCCAAACCGCTTTTTATAAGGTGTACATCAACTATGGTGATGGACTAAAGTACTGTGGTGTATACACCATGGTGGAGGTGATTGATGATTCGATGGTAGCCTCCCAGTTTGGCGCAAAGGAAGGTAATATTTACAAGCCCGAATCTACTTTTCAGCAGTTTGCAGAAGAGGACTTTGAGAAGAAAAACAATGAGACGGAAAACGATTACAGCGATGTGCAGGCCGCCATTGATGCGCTGCATGCGGCAGAGCGTACTACCAATCCTGCCGAGTGGAGGGCCGAGCTGGAGGAGTATTTTAATGCGGAGCATTTCATCAAATGGCTGGCGGTGAACACCGTGATGGTCAACTGGGATACCTATGGTTCTATGGCCCATAATTATTACCTCTATAATGACCCCGGGCAGGGGCTGACCTGGATTCCCTGGGACCTGAATGAAGCGATGACCAGCCGCGCCGGTGGAGGCTTTGATGGCGGACAGGGTGGTGGCCCGGGGGGCGACTTTGGTGATGGTCCGGGTGGGGGGCTGGGAGGTTCCGGGTCTATATCCCTGTCAGATGTTGCTGATAACTGGCCGCTGATTCGTTACCTGATGGACGATTCGGTCTACCATGCCCAGTACCAGACGCACGTGCGGGAATTTGTAAGCGAAGTATTTACCTCGGGCCAAATGAGCGCATTGTTTAATCAAAATTATAATCTTATCGCACCTTATGTCATTGGTCCGGAAGAAACGGAACAAGAGGGCTACACCCAACTGGCGGGTACCGCCATGTTCAACAGTGCCCTTAATGAGCTTGAACAGCATGTATCTACCCAAATTCAGTTAGCCAATGAATACCTGTTATCCAATGACTAAGCAACGCCTACCGTACCTGCCAGGGCTTTTCTGCCTCTTGATGGTGCTGACCAGCAGCGTGAGCGTGGCACAGAGCAAAAAGGAAGTGAAGCAGTATCATATTCAGGAAGCCATTGAAATGGTGAGTGACTATACGGAAGAGGGAATACAAACCCGGCAGGAAGCCTACCAGAAATTTGATAAAGACGGCCATGTTGTAGAGGAGATTAATTACGATAAGGATGGCAAGGTCAAGGAAAAAGTGGTACGAAAATACGACCGTTTCGGGGATAAGGCCGCGGAAACCAGCTTCGACGACCAGGGGAAACAGGTAAAGCGGGAAGAATACAAGTATAACAGCCAGGGAGAAAAGTCAGAGGAGTGGCACTATGATGCCCATGATCAGCTCATCAGTAAGTCTTTTTATACGCTGGATAGCCGGGGACTGAAAACAGAGAAGAAGACGTATGACCCGCAGGGTAACCTGATTCAAACCAAAACTTATGAATACAATGACTGATCCGATGTTTGATCTGGCCGTGGCCAGGAAGGTAGATCAGTTTGACGCGATCTCTCTGTCAGAGATGGATAATGTAAGCCTGATGAACCGGACGGATACCAAGTTTATTGTGCCCATTGGGAAGTTACCAGCCTTACTGGACGATTTGTTGCCCTATTACCGCTGTCTGGCCGTTGAGGGATACCGCCGGTGCGACTACAACACGCTCTATTTTGATACGCCTGACCTGCAGCTCTACCATGACCATCAGCGGGGGCGATTGAAGCGGTACAAAATCCGCAGGCGGAGGTATGTGCAGTCGAACCAGAGTTTCCTGGAAGTAAAATTGAAAAACAATAAAGGGAGAACTATCAAAAACCGGATCACCCAGCCGCTTCTGCCCTTTGTCAGTGGGTATGATGCGGGAGGAGATTTCCTGTCGCGGCATACGCCCTTTGGTCCTGATATGTTACAGCCGGTGCTTTGGGTAGACTATACCCGCATTACCCTGGTGAATCGGCACACCACCGAACGACTTACCCTGGATCTGGATCTGACCTTTCACATGGGTCGGAAGGAAAAGAAATACCCGACGATTATGGTCGCCGAGGTGAAGCAGGAATCGCTGCGGCATTCGGTGTTTCTGGATTTAATGAAGCAGCAGGGCATACGGCCGGGGGGCATCAGTAAATACTGCCTGGGCATGATGAGCCTCTACCAACCGATTAAATGTAACCGCTTGAAACCAAAGTGGCTTCACTTTCAAAAGATAATGATGCAATGATGCTTTTCTTAGAACAATCAAGTGGGCTGGATTTCTTGACCCATTTTAACTTATTCAATAGCCTTTCTCAGACATTCTTTCTTCGCTTAGTCTTCAATATGGTATCGATGTTTGTCCTGATCCGGCTGATCTACTACCGTATTTACCGGAAGGCCGATCTTTTCATGACGTTTTTCACGTTCAACCTGGTCATTTTCCTTATCACCTTCCTGTTCAACAAAGTGCAGATGTCTATTGGGGCAGCCTTTGGACTGTTTGCAGTCTTCTCCATGTTGCGCTACCGCACCGAAGGACTTTCAGCCAAAGATATGACCTACCTGTTTGCGGTCATTGCCCTGGGGTTGATTTCCGCCATTACTCCAAGGGTCTGGGATGAGCTGAGTTTGATCAATGGCATGATTCTGCTCAGTGTACAGTTACTGGAAGGCAACTGGCTGATTCGTCGGGAATTTTCTAAAACCGTGCTCTACGACCGGATAGCACTGATTGCCCCGCACCACCGCGCCGAACTACTTCGTGACCTGCGGGCGCGTACCGGTCTGAATATTCATCGGGTAGACATAGAATCAATAGATTTTATCAGAGACTCAGCCAGGATCTCGATATACTTTCACAACGACATTCAACCAGTGGCGAACAATGAAACAATCAACAAAAAAGAACTCACCTATATCCGATAAGAAGTATTACTTCTGGCTTTTTCTTGCCATGCTGATACTTCCCGGCTGGGCCCATGCGCAAACTCCCGAGCTGGGGTTATGGACTGGCCTGGATCTGGAGAAAAACATCAGTCGCTCGTTTTCAGTACGACTCAACACCCAGGTACGCTTTGCCGATAATATTTCCGTAGCCCGTACCTATCTGTTGGAACCGGGCCTGACCTACCGACTGAATAAACACTGGAAGGTCAGCGGATATTACCGTTATATCCGACGGCTCCGCTGGGATGCGGAAAGCCGTGATTACCGTTATCGCCCTTACAGCCGCTTTTATGCGAATCTGTCGTATGATCGCCGTTTGGGAGACTTTAAACTGGACTACCGCTTTCGGTATCAGAATCAGTTCAAAGATGCGGCGGATGGCAACATAACCACTGATAAAAGTTACCTGCGCAACCGGCTGAAGCTATCCTACAAAAACGATTCCCGGTTTACTCCCTTTGCCTCGGCTGATCTGTTTTACCGCATTGGAGAACGCTTTGACCAGATCCGCTACAAAGCCGGTACAGACCTTAAGATCAACAAGTATCATAGTATCGACCTGTTTATGTTTACCGACCAGGCCCTGGGTGAGCAAAAAACACCAAGGATTATTCTGGGGGCGCAATACAAACTGGAATTTTAATTGATCTCAAGTAGAGAAATAATTTCTGTAAAAGATAATAATGCTTATTTTCACTTATAATACATCTGTCGCTCGCCTAAACAGGAATGCCATGAGAAAAGTATATCTACCCGTTGTCGTGTTTTGCCTGTCTGTACTTACCTTACAAGCCCAGGATCTGCCCGAACAGGCCTCTGCGGCAAGCCCAAAAGAAAGGTCCATCACCCTGACGGAGGGAATGAGCGATCAACTAAGCCTGGATGAAGAACAGCAGTCGGAAGTAAACCAGACCTGGACAGAATTCTTCGCGGGCATGCAGAAGCTGGAACAATCCGCTCCGATGAGCCGATCGGCCCACCACAAGGCTCTGCTGAAACTGGAACAGTCGCGCGACCTGAAGATGAAAGGTATCTTAGATGAGCCGCAGTACGCCCAGTACGAAGACTTTCTAAAGGCCAATCTGCCATCCGGGAAAGATTGGCTGAAGGAAAATATGTAGTACCGGCGCTTGTTAGTTGAAGTTACTATTGATTAAAAGCTGGGGCGCGAACTCTTCCAGCGGAGCTTCTATGGGCAGATGGGCGGAGGCTCCTTTCAGAAACTTTTTACTGATGGTTTGCCCGCCAAAGTCCAGCACGGCCAGGTATACCCCATCGGTCAGCGGCTGTATATCTACCTTTTGAGAAAGCGGCTGGCTTATCTGGCTGGTCACCACCAATTGCCCAATAATGTTGTAGATGTATAAGCTGTACGGCTGAAAACAGCCTTCCTGCACCCTGATCTGCACATATGCTTCTGTAGGGTTCGGATACAGCACATAGGCCTGGGGCGTGCCGCATGAATCAGCCGTAATATCGCCGTGTCCGTAAGCAGCGGCATGGTTTTGTGCTGAGAACAGGCAAAACAGCAGGCTCATCAGGCAGGGTTTTATCAAATTCATTCTTTTCATGGTATTGGCGCAACTGGCTGAAAAAGGTTAGGAACAGGCCCGTCACCGTACTGCACAGACCCTTTGGGAAACGCAGGCCTGCCCTAACTTTTCAACAGAGGATATTTAATACAAAGTACACCGGACTGAGTGCCCGAAAAAAATTAGTATACCTACCGTGGGAGTTTCTCTACGAAGCAGGCTTTTTTATCGATCAGGGCCGGGTGAGAAAATGCGGGGCGAGACTATAGTTTTCCATCAATAAACCGTTCGAAGAAGTGTTCGCGGTACTTTTCGCCCACCGGAATATTCTTTCCTTTGATCATCAGGCGGTTGTTTCGCAACGAATCTATTTTCTTCAAAGCAACGATAAACGAGCGGTGTACCCGGATGAACCCTTTGTCCAGCAGCATGTCTTCCACGGTTTTCATGCTTTTAATGGTCAACAGCGGTTTATCAGCAGTGGTAAAAATCTTCACATAATCTTTATAACCTTCTATGTAATAGATCTCATCCAGGTTTACTTTAATGATGTTATGCTCTACCCGCACCAGCATGTAATCATCCGAGGTGTCCGGGGCAGACAGCGCCGGTTCGTGGCTTGGGGTAGTAGAAGAGAGGTTATGAAGCTGACTGACTTTGTTGATGGCCTTCAGGAAACGTTCAAAAGAAAAGGGTTTGAGCAGGTAGTCCAGCACGTTGAGCTCGTAGCCTTCCAAAGCGTATTGTTCGTACGCGGTGGTGAGGATCACCGCCGGAGGGTGGGTTAAGGTTTTAATAAACTGAATACCCGATAAGTCAGGCATGTTGATATCCAGCAGCATGAGGTCCACCTTCTGGTCTTTCAACAGGCTCATGGCTTCGTAGGCGCTTTCGCAGGAAGCGACCAGCTCCAGAAAAGGGACCTTCTCGATGTATCCCCGCACCAGGTTCAGGGCCAGCGGTTCATCATCAACAGCTATACATTTAATCATGCGATTCGCTGAAGTTTTAGGGTGACTGTATATTTCTCAAGGTCATCGTCGATCGCAAACTCGTGCGTTCCCGGATAAAGTAATTGCAGGCGCTTTTTGATATTCTCTAATCCTATGCCTGAGTTCTTATCCTCTACCGGCGCTTCCATATCCGTTGTACTCGGCGGCTTGCTATTTTCTACGATAAACTGAATGTCCTGTTCACCGATGCATAAGGTAATGGCCACAAAGGACTTTTGCTTATAGGAAATGCCATGTTTAAAAGCATTTTCCACGATGGGCAGAAACAGCATGGGTTCAATGTAAAACCGTTCGGAATTACCAGAAACATCAAAGGAAATAGCGATTGCCTTCTTGGAAGAAAACCGGATCTTTTGCAGTGCAATGTAATTCTCGATGAACGTTACTTCTTTAGACAAAAGTATTTTCTCAGCTCCGGCCTCATACAGCACGTAGCGCATCATCTGCGACAGCATCAGAATGGCCCGTTCCGTATCGTCTGATTTGGCCGAAGCCAGCGCATAAATATTATTGAGGGTATTGAAGAAAAAGTGTGGGTTGATTTGTGATTTTAGAAAGGAAAGCTCGGTAGACACCTTTTCTTTCTGGGTTTCCTGGTATTTCCTTTTCTGCTTCTCCCATTCCATAATCATCTCAAAACACAAGCCCAGCAGGGTCATCAAAATAAAGTGGAGCAGGAAAAAGAAGCCACCGAAACCGGGAAGCATTCTAAAAAAAGATTGATTGGGAGAACGGTCAAAAGGCCGAGGCATTCTATCGGGCATGGGTGGAAGATCCGGGGCAATCAGGAATTGAAAGGTCGCCCGATGAATCAGCAGAAATAGAGCATATGATGCTATGATGGAGAGAATATAGTACCCATATTTGCCTTTCTTCAGGAAGCGCGGGATCAGATACGCAATGTTGATAAAGTAAAAAGGGATCATTGTCAGCACTGGAAAAAAGAATCGCTCAACCCGTTCAAAAGAAAAGCTACCCTCCCGGGAAAGGGAGGGTAATACCATCAGCAGAATGACAAAGAGGTGAAATAGAACCTTAATATATTTTTCTCTCATAGCAATGCATAACCACGGTGCCAATATCACAATATATCGGCACACATCCCATTTTTATCTACCTGTTGGATATTGAATCACTGTTGATCGGCTGCTCAAGAACCGTGTCGTACAGCATGCACTATCGGCTACTATTAATTCTGGTGACTATATCCGAAACCGTAAAACTGCCATAGCTGGTGCCCGGAGTATAGTTTCCCTCCTGGTATAGTCCATCTGCCTCGGCTCCGCTTGCACTTCCACCGTAGTACACATTGTAAGTAGTACCATTCGTAAGATCGGGGGAAGAGAATACCACCGACTGATACTGCTTGGTGGGTGCAAAACTGATAATCTCTTCCCCTTCGCTGCTTTCAATATGAAATAAGGTGCCTCCCGGCATAGACGCGTTAAAGTTTAACAGTACAGCATACTGGGTAGATGAGGTGCCGGGAGCCTGTACCATACCGGCACTTCCAGCAGCCACCAGCACACCAGCGGTTATTTCAAAGGAACCATCATAATCTAAAGCTCCATTGTTATTGGCGGTCGGCCCGTTTACCAGCACCACCCCACCATTCATCTCAATAGAACCGTTGGCATCAAGGCCATCTCCATCAGCATCCACCACAATATAGCCCCCGTTGATGTACAGGTAGTAGTTGCTGGAAGAAGAAAAGCCTCCTTGTCCTGGTCTTCCAAACCCGGAGCCATCGGCCCCTCCGGCCACATTGATGCCGTCATCGCTGGAGGTAATATGGATATCACCGTCTGCAATGGTGATTACGGCACTTTCCAGGCCTTCGTAAGATTTTGTAATAAGGATGTCGCCGCCATAAATCTTCAGCGAGGCATCGGCATGCATACCATCATCTCCAGAAGAGATGTCAAACGTTCCGTCATGAAGGGTGATGCCTGCATTTGAGTGCACGGCATCGTCGGCTGAGTTTATGCTAAACGAGCCACTCTCAATGACCAGGCTTACTCCGGCCTTCAAGCCTTTTGCCGAGCTGTCTTCGCTAACGCTATTGGTACTGCCGCCGCCGGAAGTCAGGGTGAATTCTCCATCGGTAATCAGCACATCGGTCTCGGCCTGAATGGCATCTCCCCCGGCGGTAATCTGAATGTTACCGTTCTCGATAGCAATGTATCCAAGGGTGGCATCCTCATCATTATTAGATTTGAAACCATCTCCGCTAACATTGGCGGTAATATTTCCGTTTTTGACAATAAGGTAGTCTTTTCCCTGAATTCCGTCGTCTACTGAGTTTACCATAATAGTGCCACTGGCGATGATAAGACCATCTTTGCTCTTGATAGCCTCATTATAATTACCATTGACGGTCAGTGCGCCATTGCCAAAGATGGTCAGGTCATCCTTACTAAAAATAGCGGCGTCCGGTTCATCTTCTTCCGGGTCTTCAAAGACATAGGAATCGCTGTCGGTTACGTAGTTCTCAGTATTGTCGGCCAGCACAATCATGGTTTTTTCGGCACTGGCCACGTAAATCGGAGCGCTGCTGGCACTGCTGATATCAACCCCATCCAGGATCAGCCTGACAATGTTTTCGTCTTCGGTATCCACAATCACCTGCCCATCGGCGAGGGAACCACTGATGTGGTAGTTGCCGGAAGCAGTAATGGTGACTACGCTGCCGTTCACACTGGCCCCACTGCCTTCCACACTAATAGAGTTGCCATTCAGCACAATCTGAGTGGCGTCCGAACTGTCCCAACTGTAATCGGCAGCATTGTCGTGGTCACCACCATTTTCTGCGGTAGCCTCGGCGATGGTATCTTCGGTGGCAACATCCTCGGTACTGTTATCCACTTCCTCATCCTCACCCCCCGGAGACAGGCTATCCTCCTGACAGGCCACCAAAATAGATAGGAATAAAGCCGAAACCAGCACAAATAATAATTCTCTCTTTCTCATGGTATTAAAAAAATAATGGGTTTAAATCAATGCAGTAG
>JAVKCN010000125.1:0-28298 GCA_040222715.1 Cyclobacteriaceae bacterium
CTTCTTGTGTCTGCCCGCTTTGCAGCCAAGTTTCTACCAGAGGGAACATCTGGGATGCATTTTTCAATTCTGCCATATCTTTTTGCCCCTAAGCTATGGCTTACTCATGATTACAAAAAGGCTACTTCACCGGACGGATACGTTGAAGTGAAGATCACGCTCCAGGGGTAAGCCAAACGGAGGTACACGCATTTCTTCTAATTCGCTGCGCAGTACACTACCTACCTCACAAACGTAGACATCAGCTATACACCGTGCGACGGTCGCCAGATGTAATCACCATCTTCCGGATCCATTGCGCGGCAACCGTATTGATACAATACCAGGTGCCAAGTCCATAGGGACGGTTCGCCGCAGCGATTAAAAATTTTGCAGATGACTTGTTGGTTTTTCAGCTCTCCGCCAAAGGAATACTGATTAATTAGCTGTTCAATAATTTCGTCAGTGAATAGTTTCATGATGATATAGATAAATTTTAAGTAAGAAATAGATAAACAGACTTTATAAGAGTCCTTCATCAGCAAAAGAGAAGTGGCTCTCGGAGGTGATAATCAGATGATCCAGAATGGGTAGGTCTAGGGCTTTGCCTACTTCTTTTAAGCGGCGGGTCAGTTGGATATCGGCCTGGCTCGGCTTCAGATTGCCTGAGGGGTGATTGTGGCCCAGCACTAGCGAGCTGCTGTTAGTTTTTAGGGCGGCACTAAAGATAATCTTGGGATCAACCACGGTTCCGGCCACACCTCCTACGGAAACAGGTAGGATACCCAGCACCTGATTCGCCCGGTTAAGCACCAGCACTTTGAATTCTTCGCGCAGATCAAGCGTATTGAGATCCCAGTTGGCGGAAAAAACGAGGTAAGCACCTTCGGAGCAGGTGATCTTAGGACGGTAAGCAGATTTGACCTGGTTGCGGTAGCTGATCTGAATTTCTGCTACTTGGTTGAAAAGGGTGAGTTGTTGAACAGGCATGAGCTATCGGGGTAAGGTGAAACATGAGATATGCTTCACAGATAGTTGATAGTTAGTAGGGGCCTGGTGAGGTTGCTGCCAAACAGGAAATGGCTTATACTCGCTGCGATTTGTGCTGCGGCTTTATGACGGACATCTTTTGGCCGCAGTCATGGCCTATCAACTACCTTTGCATCATCTCAGGGGTTACCGCAGCAGATAGCTTATAACTATTTATAACACTTTTTCACCAAGCCAGGAATTGATTCGGTTCCCAGCGACGGCTTAGTTGCTGCCCTGTACAGATTACTTATTCCGGATTGATCTTAAAGAACGACAACCTATGCACCAATTTATCGTGTAATTTAGTACAGTCATTTGACTGTCATTGTTTAATCAAATGAGTATGAGTCAAGCTTCCATTTCCTTAAGTCCCGGACCACTTTCGTATTTGAAAGATGTGTTAGCACTTTCTACTCAGGAACGTAAACAGGTGCAGTCTACCCTGGATTTACTCCCCCTTTCCAAAACCGGACTACCGATCAAGGCGCTAAAACACCTACAGAAGAAACTGCAAATCAATAACCGGGAGATGAGCGAATTGGTAGGGATGTCGGAGAGCACCTTGCAGCGACGTTATCGTTCGGGTAAGCGTTTGTCTGAGTTGGAATCTCAAACGGTGCTTCAATTGGCCGAACTCTGGTCACAGGGAATGGAAGTTTTCCAGGAAGAAGCCGACTTACGCACGTGGTTGCACAGTGAAGTTCCTGCCCTGGGGGGGCAAAAGCCTTTATCTTTACTGGCTACTCCCTTAGGCCGCTTTCATGTACAAGAAGTGCTGTTGCGGTTAGAGTGGGGAATATACTCTTAATAGCGGACAATGCTCGTTTATCGAATTGGTAGCTATAGGCGTATTCGCGATCTTCAGGGTACCGGTGGTTTATACGTCGCTGGTCGTTGGCATCAGAAGGGCACGCGGGTTTTGTATACGTCCTCTAGTGTATCGCTGGCTAAACTAGAGGTGCTGGCCAATAGCGTAGGCAAAATCCCTCGCAGCCTGGCACTGATCACCTTGGAATTTCCCGATGATGTCCCGATGCAACGGGTTTCGGTAGATCAGCTTCCGGTTAATTGGCAGCAATACCCTTACCCAACCCAGTTAAGCCAACGTACGGAGGCATGGCTAAAGGATGGTGCTTCCTGGATTGTGCAGGTGCCGTCGGCTCAATCGCCTACCGAATATAACTATCTGTTTAACCCTCAGCACCCTATGCATCATCAACTCAAAATTGTGGAATTGCGAGATGAGTTATTTGACCAACGGTTTAAACAATAGGTCTTTGTAGGTAAAACCCATCAGAAGATTATATCCTTTTAATCAGGCAGAAATATTGGTGCGGCTCTCGCAAACCGCACTGCAAGAAATACTTTTACAGAGCAGTCGCCTATTCCATAACTACCTGCCCAACATGGTTGCCGGGCAGTCTACCATGGGCATTGTTTTTGCCGGAAAGAAAGTAGATTATCTTTCCATGGGAACACGACTGGCCTACTATGTAAAATGCACGTATTGTTACAAAAGCTTTCCTCATCGACTCGGGTGGCTATTGGGTATCAGTAGCTTTCTTGTTTCTTCCTGTATGGTATACGAAAGCAGTACGTTAGGCCAAATCAAGCCTTTCATTACTTCTTCACCATCGACCATTACCGAACCTTCTTCGCCCTGCCGCTACGATCCGCAGAGCAAGACGTATAGAGAGTGCTGTCATGTGATGGCCGATGGAAGCTGTGCACATTTTGGTAATCCTTGCACCGAGGCCAGCGAAGATGATAGCAACTGTCGCTATGATCCTCAAAGTAACACCTACCGGGAATGTTTCCACGTGATGGCTGATGGAAGTTGCGCCCACTTCGGTACCCCTTGCCAGCCAGAGGGTGCTTCGTCGGGCACATCCGCTGCCACCCCCTGCTTATATGATGCCGAAAGCCAGTCCTACCGGCAATGTTTTCACGTAATGGCGGATGGCTCTTGTGCCCATTTTGGTACCCCTTGTTAGCTTGAAAAACTTTTGTGCCTCAGTTGGATAGCTGGCTATTGGAAAAAGTTATACTCGGAAAACGATTCATATACTGGCAGAAGCTGCGATTTGGATTCTCTGCTTTCATCTTTCTATGTGAACCAAAAGTGCTTTCTATAAGCAGTATCGCAAAACGGCACCATTACCCGAATAAAAGAGCAACAAAAAAAGGGAGATTACTCTCTCCCTTGATTGTCCATGATGTAGTCTACCGCCCGCTGGGCTTTCTGAGCTGCCTCAATTACAAAGCGTTTATCATTACGTAAGACCTTCAGCCAGCCCTGAATATAGGAAGCCGCATCGTCCAGCGCAGCTTCACTGGAAATGTTCATTAGGTTCGCTATAAAGCTGGCACCCATTTCGGCGATGAGTTCTTCCTGACTGTAAGACCAGGAGCCAAAGGGCTGAGGTTCACGCACACTACTGCGGTTGAGCCGCTTAGGATGCCCGGTGGCGTGGGTAAGTTCGTGGTAGAGCACTTGAAAATACGCTTCGATGCTGGGAAAGGCCGTCATGGCAGGCATATTGATGTAGTCGTGCCGGGGATGGTAGAACGGGTTATTACTCTGTGTTTTGACTGCGACCGAATGAGGCATGGTATGCAAAGGCTGAAAACCACGCATAAGTTTGTCTTTTTCGGGATTAAACGTACTGGTAGATGGAAACGTCAGGTCAATCCCTTCAATATCCTGGATAGTAAAAACCCGGTAGTAGCGTAGAAAGGCTTTTCGTTCCACTTGAGCACTAGGCAGTGCCTTGGCTTCTTCTTCGGTGAGCTTGCGTCCGGTGTCGGTATGTTGAAAGTACCACTGCCAGTAGACGACGGGAAGCGACTGAGCTCCTTTTCGGATCTTTCCCCCCAGCTGTTGAGCCTGCCGGAAGGTAAGAAAGTACGGATGCGTTATGCCCAGACTATTGAGCAGTAAGGCATTGATGCCTCGGTAGGGCTTTTTGGTGAGGTAATTGGCAGCTGGGCCTTGTGAGCTCCAGCGTTTCTTCCAGGGAATGACGCCTTGCTCAAGCTTCTGGATGATAATGTCGGTAACCAGTTGATAAACATCTTGATGGGAGGTTTTGGACTTTGCCATAGTGTTTGGGATTTATGCCCGCTATTGAATTTGAGCGAGCTGTGAAACATGATATGGCATCACTCCCGTTCTGGGGTAGAAGTGCACAGGATGGAGCGTATGGCCCAAGCGCAAACAGGAAACGGAATAAACTGTGGGGCGGAATTGAGGAGGAGCTTTATGCCGTAGTCTTTTGCGGCGCGTGATACCCCAGGACGAACTTGCCTATCTCATGTTGCTAGCTATGCTATTCTGAGATAGTTCGAGTGCTAAAGGCTTTCAAATGGGCTGTACTTCGGAGGATTCACCCAGATGATAAAACTGGGTTTTGTAATCAAGCAAGGGAACTGCTGATTGATACTTGTTATAGAGCATTACGATTAAGAACGCTGATGATCAGTTGCTTGACGGTTTCCATTTCTTCGCTTTTACTGGCTGCTACCAGCAACGTAAGGCTCGCTAGGGCTTCGTTGCTCATGATCGGCTGGCCATCTTCCCGCAATAGCAGGTTATTCTTTTCCAGAAATAATAGAAAGCAGGCCGCGGCAATCCGTTTATTGCCGTCGACAAACGAATGGTTTTTGATAATCAGGTACAGTAAGGTAGCGGCCTTTTCTTCCAGACTCGGGTAAAAATCCGTATCGCCAAAGCCTTTGCCAATTTGAGCGACGGAACTTTGAAAACTCTCATCCTTTTCTTTGCCAAATACGGCTGAATCAAAATCAGCCTTCATGCGCTCTACCACTTGCCGGTAGTCTTCCAGGCTGGGATAGTTAGCCGCCTGAGTACTCTTGCCTTTTTTATCCAGTTGTTCGTGATCGTAATCGTCCAGTAGTTGAAGCCCTTTAGCAAAATGCTGGAGCCAGTTTAACTCCTCCTGCTCGGCTTTATCAGAGATGGCTCTTTCCAGTATTCGAATACCCGTTTTTAAGTGCTGTACTTCCTGTTGTTTTTGAGCCAGACGACTTTCGTTAATAGCATAGCCCTGTACCAGGTAATCTTTAAGTCGTTGAGTAGCCCAGATACGAAATTGAGTTCCCCGCTGTGATTTTACGCGATAACCTACGGATATGATGACGCCCAGATTATAATGCTCTACCTGATATACTTTCCCATCGGAGGCAGTTGTCGCAAATTTTGCGACAACTGAATCTTTCTCTAGTTCGCCTTCTTGGAATACATTATTAATGTGCTTGCCAATAGTTTTGATATCCCGATCAAATAGTTGGGCTAACTGATGACGGTTTAGCCATACAGTTTCCTGATCAAGGCTCACTTTTAGCTCTATCTGGTTGTCGGGGGATTGATAAATTTCTATGCTGGAATTCATGGTCATAGTTTCAAAAAAAGGGTCATTACACGTTGACAAAGTACTGATAATTTGAAGAACGGAAGGCTAGAAAATTAGAATAAATCAGATTGATAATAGTAGTAGAATACCTGCGGAAATAGATCGGTAGGAATTGCCCCGCCAGGAATCGGAAAACGAATAACAAAAAAGTTCAAAAACTCAGACACCTTCTTAATTCTCTAAAAATCTCACTAACCAAGCGAACCATCGATTCTGCCTTCTTCGACTTGCCAAAAAGACATACCTTGTTTTCTACTTTATCCTTAAATTAAGCGTCGCTAACCTCGCTAGTGTGCATGGAGAATATTGCTTTCTTTGATCTTGAACTTTTCGGAAAAACCGATAAGAAAATAAGGCAGATCGGTGCCTGGTGGGATGGACAGGCCTGGAAAGGAAGTGGGGTACATGCGCTTGAGCAGTTTTGCGGAAAGGTCCTCTACCGGGCAGGGCATAATATTTTTGACTATGATATTCCCTTCCTGGAAAAATTTGGGGCTTCCAAGCAGTTTCTACAAGGCTGCTTTATCGATACGCTGTATCTCTCGGCTCTCTTTTTTGCCAACAAACCCTACCACCGACTGGTCAAAGAGTATCGGCTGGAGCGACAGGATAATGACCCGGTAGAAGATGCCAAACTCTCGATGGTCGTATTTGCTGATTGCCTGGCGGCTTTCCTGACGTTACCCATTGAATTGCAGACCATTTTCCGTACCCTATTACGCAATACCTCGGAATTTCACGCTTTTTTTCACTATGTCGAAGAAACAGCACTTGCTGATCAACAGCAAGAACCCGAGGCCCTATCGCTCAAACAGATGATCCAGTCGTGCTTCCAAAGCCGCCTTTGCGAGTATGCCAATTTGGAATTGCTGATCCAGCAACAACCTGTCCCTTTGGCGTATGCACTGGCTCTCATCCAGGCGGCCGATACGGCATCAGTCACTCCCGGCTGGCTGCTTCATCGCTTTCCGGAATTGCCGCAATTAATGCACCAGCTACGGGCCACCCCCTGCCATGATCCTCAGTGCAGTTATTGCCCGCAACACCTCTCGCCCATCGCCGGGCTGAAGCGTTTTTTTGACTATCCCTCCTTCCGGAAATTTGATACCCAGGAAGACATTCCTTTACAACAGCAGGTGGTAGAAGCCGCGCTGAAAGGAGAATCTTTACTGGCCATCTTTCCCACCGGAGGGGGAAAGTCTTTAGCATTTCAACTACCTGCCCTGATGCAAGGCGAAGCCAATCGCGGTCTTACGGTGGTGATCTCACCGCTGCAAGCCCTAATGAAAGACCAGGTGGACGTGCTCAAAAATCGCTTTGAGATCAGCCGGGCGGTGGCCATCAACGGACTGCTTTCGCCCCTGGAGCGAGCCGAGGCAATTCAGCGCGTGCGGGAAGGCGATGCCAGCTTGCTGTACATCTCCCCGGAATCCCTGCGCTCTAACACCATCCGGAACTTGCTTAAAACCCGACACATTGAGCGCTTTGTCATTGACGAAGCCCACTGCTTTTCTTCCTGGGGCCAGGACTTTCGGACCGACTACCTGTATATAGGACGATTCTTACAGGAACTGTCCCAGGCTAAGAACCTCACTGCCCCGATCCCAGTCTCCTGCTTTACGGCTACGGCCAAGCCTCAGGTCATCACCGACATCCTGGATTACTTTCAGGATCAGGTAGCAATGCAAGTTTATCGAACCTCATCGGGACGAAAAAACCTGAGCTACTATGTCCATGCGACCGATTACCCGGATGAAAAACTACCGAGGTTAATTGGATTGCTTCAAACTACGAGCGAACCGGCCATTGTCTATGTAAGTCGCACCCGAATGGCCGAACAACTGGCCCTGTCGCTAAAGAAAGCGGGCCTCAAGGCGGCCTGTTTCCATGGAAAAATGGAGCCGAAAACTAAGATCAAGATCCAGGAAGAATTTATTAGTGATGTCGGAGAAATCGATGTGATAGTAGCTACTTCGGCCTTTGGCATGGGGGTAGATAAAGACGACGTCGGCATGGTGGTTCATTACGATATTCCTGATTCGCTGGAAAATTATCTTCAGGAAGCGGGGCGGGCGGGAAGAAAGCCGGACATGCAGGCTCACTGTCATCTGCTTTTTGATGAAAATGACTTGAGTAAACATTTCAACCTGCTCAACCAGACCAAACTTTCGCAAAAAGAGATCAGCCAGATTTGGAAAGCCATCAAAGAGTTTAAAGGAAGAAAGTTTAGTAAATCAGCGCTGGAGATTGCCCGGCAGGCGGGGTGGGATACCGATATGGCACAATTGGAAACTCAGGTAAAATCTGCCTTGGCAGCCCTGGAAGATACTCGCTATATCCGGCGTCATCAAAATGCACCCAGCATCTTTGCCAAAAGCATTTTGGTGAAAAATGTAGAAGCGGCCAATAACGTCATCCACGCTCACGCCCACCTGCTCTCGGATAACATGATGCAGGACGCCATCCGAATCTTTCAGTACCTGATCTCTCGCGAGGAAACCCTGGTAGACTATATGGCAGAGGATCTGGGTATTTCCGTGGAGCGCACAGCGCGTATCCTGTACTTCTTTCAGGATTGGAAGCTGCTGGATGATAAAAATATGACCCTGACCGCTTTCATCAACCCCAGCAAACGCCAGAAGGGTTCGCTACCCTGCTTTCACGCCTACGCGCAACTAGAGCGGGCTCTGCTGGACATATTACTTCCATCAGCAGAAGCACCCACGATCCGACAAGTGTACCTGCGAGATCTGAACCATCAACTGCAGGAAGATGGAATGACCGATAGTTCGGTAGAAGCTGTTCGGACGCTATTGCAGTACTGGGAAAGCCGTCATTACATCTACAAAGAGCGGTTGGATGCTCATACCCTGCTCTATAAGATTCGTTTCCGAGAACACCGTAAAGAACTTATCACTGACATGCAAGACCGGCAGGCACTGACTACCCAAGTGGTGCAGTGGCTGTGTCGAGAGGAGGAGCGACAGGTCAGTCAGGGGCAAAAAACGCCTGATGGAGCCCTTTCTTTTTCCATGCGCCACCTGCAGCAAGCAGTAGAACATGGCGATCTTTTTGCCCCAACATCTCCCTTGGTAGCCTACGAAGCCGCTTTGCTGTATCTTAACTTTATTGGGGCCATCAAACTGGAAGGCGGGCTTTTCATTTTCTACAATCGAATGACCCTGGAGCAATTAGAGCAGAATCCCCGCAGACAGTATCGAAAAGACGATTATGAAAAGCTCGCTCACCACTACCAGCAGAAGACCGAGCAGATTCACATCATCGGCGAGTATGCCAAAAAGCACCTGGCAAGCTACCAAGAGGCGCTGACCTTTGTGGATGACTATTTCCAGCTGCCCTATCCGGACTTTATCCACAAGTACTTTCGGCACAAAAAGGGAGTACTGAAGCAGCCTATCACAGAGAAGAAGTTTGAGGAGATTTTCGGGGCCCTATCGGAAGAACAGCTCGCGGTCGTCAAGGATAAAGAGCATAACAGGATCCTGGTGGGAGCCGGACCGGGCAGTGGCAAGACGCGGGTACTGGTCCATAAGGTGGCTTCGCTACTGACAATGGAAGACATTAAAACGGATCAGTTCCTGATGCTGACCTTTTCTCGTCCGGCGGCCCTAGAGTTTAAAGAGCGACTCTACCAGCTCATTGGCTCAGCCGCCTACTACATTGATATTTTCACCTTTCATGGTTATGCCTTTCGGTTACTGGGTAAGTTAGGCGACCTGAACGCTTCCGAGCAGGTCATTCCTACTGCTATTGCCGCTTTGCAAAATGAGGATATTCCAACCGGGTCTATCAAAGCCAAAAGCGTGATCGTGGTAGATGAGTACCAGGATATCAGCCAGGTGGAATACGATTTTCTTCAATGGATCGCCAAGATTGCCGAAGACGTGCGTATCATCGTGGTGGGAGATGATGACCAGAACATCTACGAATTTCGGGGCTCTTCGGTCGCGTTCATGCGCCATTTTGCCAAGGACCATCAAGCAAAGACCTATCATCTGACGAAAAACTATCGAGCCTGTGCTAATCTGGTATCTTTCTCTAACCAATTTCTCGGCTGCTTTTCAGCAGATCGCCTCAAAGCCGGACATACCCTGATAGCGCATCGTAAGGAGCGGGGTGATATCCGCATCCATCAGCATGATCCTTCGGCATCCCTAATAACCCCGGTGGTAGGGGACGTTGCGGCGCAAGCCCTGTCCGGCACGACCGCCGTGCTCACCTCCACCAACGAAGAGGCGCTGCTGGTGATGCTGCAATTACAGCAGCAGGGCATACCGGCCCGATTGATAGCGACGCAGAATGGCTTTTCCCTGAGTCAGTTACTGGAACTGAAAACCTTTACGCATGTACTAAAGCAGGTCATCAGAAACGAGCTGGGCTTCATTCCGCCGGAAGACTGGCAACGAAGTAGAGAGCAACTAGGCCGACAGTACGCTTCTTCGGAGAATCTTCCCCTGGCGCAGCAGGTGATCTCCGCGTTTGAGCAAACGACTTCCGAAAAGCGATTCTGGTCTGACTGGCTGGCCTACCTTCAACAGGTGCGAAGTGAGGATTTTGTGATGCCGGAAGAAAACAGGGTGTTTGTCTCTACCATGCACAAAGCCAAGGGCAAGGAGTTTGATCACGTATTCTTACTGCTCCAAGGATATGCACTCACCGAGGAGTCTCGGAAGCGGGTAGTTTATGTAGCGATCACCCGGGCGAAGCAATCCCTGCACATCTACACTGACCAGCCCTATTTCAGCAGCCTCTGGGTTGAAAACCTTCAAGTTCATCAGGATTCAACGGTTTATCCTGCCCCGGAAGCTCTGGAAATAGAATGCGCGATGAATCAGGTTTGGCTGGATCATTTTAAGAAAGCACCGGTAGCTCGCAGCGTAAAATCCCTACAGGCAGGTATGCGCTTGGGAATATGCGGAGAATTGTCCCAAGGACTCTACCATGAGCATCAGGAAATCGTTGTAAAATTCTCCCGGAAATTTCAGGAAAGGTTATTCCGGTATCTTGCTCAAGGGTATCATGTTCATCAGGCAATCATCGCTTATATCGTAATTTGGTACTGCCCGGAGGATGGGAAAGAATACCGGGTGGTATTGCCCAAGCTCCATTTGAAGAAAAGGGATAAAAGCTTTAAACATCAAAACAAAGAATAGGGCATTCAATATCTAATACCTTTTCCGAATAAGTCGTTAGTGAGGGTGAACGATTTGGGATCACCCTGCTAATGCCAGTTCATTTTGATAAGAGACGATGATAGCGTAAAGCCTTCCTCGGTGATCAATGAATATGGGTGCTTCTAGCGTTTGCACCACCGGAACCGAAGCTTTTGCTATGACATCAGCCCCGTATATTTCATTGGTATTGCTGAGCACCCAATTTACGGTTCACTCGAGTTCTTTCTAGATATTACGCACGAGCAAAAGTCTCGTTCTATCACAGCTATAGTAGCTTCCATTGGGGATGTGTCGTTAAAATATGGCATGGAATACTTTAATTCTCACGATTTTATGACAATATTCTCATATAGTTGTAAATACCTATGACCAAATTCCGTTTTATAACGCCTGATCGCAGCTCAATAGGCAGAAGTTGCTAAAACAGTGGAGACGACTAAATTCCTGACGAGCTTGCAGTTTCAGGAAGATAGATCCGTACATGCGGAGAACCTATAAACCGAAGCGTTTCCTAAGCTTCAATCTGGAGAAGTAATCATGGCTTTTACGTAGAAAAGTTGGATACAAAAATTAATCAATCGTTCTTAAGCTAAGAATGTTTGGCTACAAAAAGGAACAAAATTACTACCTTTTATGTAATTATTTAATAAGTTAATCCGTAAATTAAGTATTTTTGAGCAAATCAGTAATAGCTAGGCAGCAGGGTGACGCCTATCAAGCAAAATTCTTTTGGTTAAAAGCATGTGCTGTCCTGACAGACAATTCCAATGCTATAGAAAAGATCTGTTGGGAATTGGACGGGGCAGGAGGGTTTGATGACGTAGTCCTTTTATTCAAACAGCCTAGGTTAGATAAAAGCACTGGTAAAAATTACACACGGGAGTATTATCAAGTAAAATTTCACGTTGACCATAGCAGGGTATTCTCTTGCGATGCCTTAATTGATTCTACTTTCATTGGTAATAAAACGGAGTCCTTACTACAGAGGGTTTATAGTCTTCAGAAGTCGCTAGGTGAACTTAGAGATGATGCTTTATTTTTTATTGTCAATACTTGGGGATTAGATAGTAATGATCAGATTTGTAAAATACTTGATAGCGATGGAGCAATAGTCCTAAATAAGTTGCTTACCCCCGGTCCTAGAAGTATACTTGGCACAATACGCGAAAGATGGCGAAACCATCTAGGGTTGGAGACTGATGAAGAGTTGAAAGAAGTACTTTCTCCTCTGCGTATTATACACAGCTATCCCGGCATCATTAGAATTGATACTGTTTTAAATGATCGTCTACAAGCAGCTGGACTTACTCCTATCTCAGCTCAAGAAAGAACAAACCCTTACGAACAGTTAATACAGAAGCTTCATGCAGAGGGAAAGAATGAGTTTACAAAACAAGAACTTATCGAGGTTTGTAAGCAAGAGGGGCTTGTAGCTCCTCCGTCCTCTATAGAGACATATGCGGTAGGAATCAGAAGTTTTGTAAAAGGCGCGGAGAACCTTGAAGAAGAGGTAGACGATATGTTGTGCCTATTGGAGCATTTTGATGATCGTAGGCTTGCCGAAGGGGCAACTTGGGAAGAGCACATATATCCTTGCCTATCTGATTTTGCAAATTCTACGCTGGCTCAGAAAAAACCAATCCAGGTACATATTGACTCTCATTTAGTTTTAGCTTTTACACTGGGGTACTGCTTAGATCCGAAGTACGGAGCAGATGTGTCTGTCGTTCAAAAAACAAGAAATGGCAAAATTTTGTGGCAACCGAATACAGATGAGCTGGAATACGATAAGCCTCAATGGTCTTGGAATGAGCACGTCATCGAGGGGGAGAGCTTAGGTAACGACATTGCCTTAGCAGTTAGCGTCACTCAAGATGTATTCCAAGACGTCGAGTACTATGTATCAGAGAACTTGAATTCAGTAGGGAAGATTATTGAGGTCTCTGTCCTTCCCGAGCCCAATAATACATCTGTTAAGGACGGCACTCACGCTTTAAACTTAGCACAGAGATTAATAACGGGAGTTAAAAAAAGGCGCACTATAGCGGACCGTAGAGGAACGATACATTTGTTTATGGCAGCTCCGGCAGCAACAGTACTATTTATGGGGCAGCATGCGAAAACTCTAGGCAGAATCAAAATTTACGAATACGACTTTAGTAGTTCTGAGCCAGGAGCCTATACACCAGTAATAAATTTTCCTATCAGTTAATCCTATTTTGTATGTACCTACCATCTTATTTTAGTGATTTCTTGTCAAATATTCGACTGTCTCCGAATCAGAAAAATGACCTAATTAAAGGTCACAGGACTCTAGTCAAACGTTTGAAGGAAGACAAAGATCTTGCTCCCTACATAGTAAGTATATTCTTACAGGGAAGCTATCGTAGGTATACTGCCGTCGCTCCTGTCAACGGTAAACGAGCTGATGTCGATGTGATTATTGTAACTAGGTTTGACAAAAATAGCGTAACACCAGAGCAGGCTATAGAGAAGTTTGTTCCATTCGTTGAGAAGCACTACAAAGGGAAGTATGAAATTCAAGGAAGGTCAATTGGCATTGAACTCTCGTATGTAGATCTAGATATTGTGGTAACCGCTGCACCCTCAGAAGCTGATGAAGACCTACTAAAATCAGAAAGCGTAACGACGACATTGACTCTTGAAAACTCGATAGTTGCTCATGACTGGAAACTTATTAAATCTTGGCTGGAACCGGAACACAGATTAGGCAACCTAACCGATATTCAAAAGAGCTATAGTGAACAGGCAGAGTGGAAAATGGAGCCTTTACAGATCCCAGATCGAGAAGCAAATTGTTGGATTGACACTCATCCGCTGGAGCAGATTCGCTGGACGCAACAGAAGAACAAAGACACGAATGGACATTATGTTAATGTCGTTAAATCATTGAAGTGGTATCGCAAGATCAATCTTAAGAATTTGAAATATCCCAAAGGTTATCCTATTGAGCATATGATAGGTGACTGTTGCCCAGACGGAATTTCTTCTGTTGCTGAAGGCATTGTGTTAACATTAGAAAACATTGTTAGCATCTATCAGACTAATTACTTAACCGGACAAGTGCCTACGCTACCGGATCGCGGTGTTCCCGATCACAACGTATGGAAACGTGTTTCTATAGAAGACTTTAAATTCTTCTACGATAGTATTAAAGAAGCGGCGGTCATAGCTAGAAAAGCATACGAAGCTGATACAGTAAAAGAAGCAGTTGCGAACTGGCAAATTCTCTTCGGAAAGAAGTTTCCCGATGCTCCTGACGATGGCAATAACAATAGTGGTGAGTCAACTACTAATCCGTCGGGTGGATTTTCTAGCCGTGAGAAGCCGACAATCATCGGAAGTGGTAGATTTGCATAAGACAAATCATGGAAGTTACGCAAGAGATTCTTGCTGGTAGACGCAGTCTTGAAAGTGTAGAAGGGTACCGACTTATTGAAGATGTAGATTTTAACGAGGATATTCAAAGATGGACAATCCGGTTCTCTCTGACTCTTGACCTACCGCCAAATGAGTATATAGCAAGCACCACAAACTGGTATCTTGTTCTAGTATCCTCATACCCTAAAGGTAACATAAAAATATACCCTGATGAAGCAGACGGAATTACGGCTACATTTGAGCATCAGAACCTCAACAAATCTAATCTTAAATACTCCTGGCGAACTGGAGATATATGCGTTAGTACTGGAGTCAAAAGTATAGCGAGGGGATCGTTTGATACTGAGCCTTTTGGTGCAAACACAAGGTTATCATGGTATGTCGAGCGTTGCAAAGAATGGATCTATGCCGCCGTTAAGGGTGAGCTTTCGCTGCCGGGTGATTACTTTGAATTACCTGATTTCTCTCCTATGAACACGAGCAAAATTGCTTTTACAAAGGACGCATGTTCTCTTACTAGTTGGCAAGGTGTACCCTCACTATTTGGATTAGCCACACTAAAGCGTCTCAGTAGATATCAAGTCTACGCGATAGAAGCTTTCTCTTCTAAAAAAGATGGGAGATTTCTAAAATCTTTGTGGGGAAAAAATATTAGTCACAGTATTGCTAATAATAATGGCAGTAGCGAGGTGCAAGGTGCTTGGATATTATTTAACAACGTACCAGTCATAGCACCCTGGAAATCGCCACAGAACTGGAAAGAGTTAGTTCATGTCGCCAAGAGTCAGAATATTAGTTTGCTATCCATACTTGTAAGCATTTACACTAATCAAAAAATCAGTATTCCTTCATGGCTCTTAATAGGTTTTCCCATACCGATTACTATAGGAGCGCCTCCGAGCCGAATACATTGGCAGGCGTTAGAATTACCGGCTCTACCCAAAATATCTGGATTTCGCAACGATAGCTACCGAAGAGTTAAAGCAGCCCTTTCCGTACTAATTGGCAGAGAAAAAGAGTTGAAGTGGATAGCTACTGAAGACTGGTCACAGGAAAGTATCGTTGCAAGAGGTACTATAGAACCTTCCTTCGCTCAGCAGTCAATACTGCTGATTGGTGTAGGCGCTTTGGGATCAATGCTAGCTGAGGTTTTAGTTCGTTTAGGGTGTATAGGCATAACTTTGGTTGATCACGATATAGTCGAGATTGGAAATATGGCCCGTCATGTTCTTAGCACCAACGATGTTGGTCGCTTTAAAGCAGAAGCACTTGCAGAACATTTGAACAGAATAATACCCCATGCGAACGTTAACCATCATAATCAAACGATTCAAGATTTCTTGCAAAATAATGAGGCTAGACTACAGGAATTTGATACGGTGATAGATGCTACCGCAAGTGATGATGTTATAGACTTTCTCGATAATCACTTAGACAATGAGGACAAATTGTTTGTTTCCGCCTCGCTAGGAATGAAAGCGAAGAGAATGTTTTGTTTCACCTCCTTTGCTCAGACCGAGATAGCTAAGCAGTTTCACATAAAACTCTCACCGTGGTTAAACAAAGAGGTTACTGAAAACCAAGGAATAGATTTGCCTAGAGAAGGAATTGGCTGTTGGCATCCACTCTTTCCGGCGCGGTGTGACGATGTGTGGATGCTGGCCAATGCTTGCGTTAAAATTATGGAAAATAATTTTAAGCGAATAATGAAGCCTATTTCAGAACTAGTTGTCCTACAGCAAAAATTAGGTGACTGCGGTTTTGGTGGTATAGAAGTGATAAAAGAAAATGCCAATGAGTAGTACAGAATTCTGGTCTCCAGATCGGCTGTTTGGACTATCGATTTCTAATGAATATATAGAGAAAATCATTGCAATAGCCAAAAGAGCCGGTACTTGTGAAACAGGCGGCGTACTCATTGGTCGCTACACCGAAACCCAAGACTGTGCTTTACTTACTCAAGTTGTTGGGCCAACCCAAGACTCGACTGCTGGCAGAACTTGGTTTAGAAGAGGCATAAAGGGTTTACAGCGTTTGATTGACCACTACTGGAAAAGCGAGCATAGTTACTACCTTGGCGAGTGGCATTTTCACCCGTTCGCTCCACCAGCCCCTAGTTCTCAAGATCTTAGGCAAATGAATAATATTGCTTGCTCACACAGCTACAATTGCCCAGAGCCACTGCTATTGATTTTAGGAGGTGATCCTCAAGCAGAATATACAATCCGAGTATTCGTATTCAAACGTAATGATGTTGTAAAACAACTACAATTTTATAGCGAGTTGCAGCAAATAAGGACACCATAGGAATTTGATTTAAATTTCGCTCAACCAAGCACTTATTGAAAGATGGATGTATCGAGAGTATGATAGTTAAGTATAAGTATTTTCGGTGGTTAATTGAGTCGGAGAGGAATGTAGGGCTGAGGAGTATGCTAGTCTTAGATACCAATGAGGTACTGGGCATTCAGGCGGAGTGGTTTCCAAACTCTATCCAAGTACACAAATCGATTATTACGGCAAGATCAAACTATCCCAACTTCAAGCGATGTGTAATCTGCATTCCGAAGAATTTTGCATTGAATATAAGTGAAATCTGTCAAAGGATTAGAAGGTTGAGTTCTGAAAAAACTGTTTACGTACTTCTCAGGTATAGAACTCATACAACGAGAGCTTACACGCATCGAGTACGGCGATTTTTCCTGATACTGGCATCCCGATGAGGCCATGCTCACTTCTTAAGTCGCTGATCAAACCCTTCCTCACGAACTTCAATAATTTTAAGTTGATGATGCGGATTAAACAGACAGTTGTATTCGGTAGGAGACTGAGCAGGAGGAACTGTTACTACACACTTTGGAAATTATTTTCCACCTTGAAAATTGTCCCCCTCCGCTAGACCCGCTATCATTGTCTTATCAATTACATCATCAAGTAATAGTCGGATGGCTATTACGCAGACGCTACCTGAAGGTAGCCCGGTAAACGTACGACCAATATGACACAACGTCTTTTACATTGGGTAAGCTCCCCGGTGGGATTGCTCGCCCTACTGCTATGGATTAGTCTGGCGGTGTTAGCCCTGCGGCAGTGCCGGGCATGGGCGAAGCGCGAAAAACTCTTTTATCAGAATCATCCTTCCATTCCGGAAGTTACGTGTGTCGCTTCTCAGAAAAGCGGCCATCAAGAAGGCGCTGAGATTTCAATCACGCAAGCTGATGAGCCACCCAAAGTGGCAGCCAATTCTTCATTCAATGTCTGGGACGTATAGTCCTATGTATTTTATTTCCTGTTCATCTTTCTGTTTAACCCTTACGCACATGAAACGTATCTTTCAACTAAAAACCGGGGGGCTATGGCTCCTGCTACTCATCGTTACTACCGCGCCTTCTTTCGGGCAAGCTCAGGTAGAAGGCGCGCTGGATGGTATCCGCACCTGGATTATTGTGATTCTCAACATTGCCTTTCTGATCGGTATTGCCATTGGCATCTTTAAAGCGGCGATGAAGTTTTTCACGGGTGCTCCTGATAAGATTGAGTTTATGATCGGGATGGTCATTGCCATTGCCCTGTTTGGCGGCTTCCAGTTTATCGTAGACGACCTGGCTTCTTTCTTAGGCGGCGATATCTTATTAGGACCGTAATGATGAAAACGTTCAGAACCATCGAAAAGCAAGCCCAGCTTCTGGGGCTACCCATGAATGATCTATTTGTTCTGTTACTATTGATGTCGCTGTTGATCGTTCTGGGTATTGTTTTGAATCTGATGATCCCACTGAGCAAGTACTACTTCTGGTCTGTGATCGTGTTTACTCTCTTGGCGTATTTTCTCTTACGGAAAGTCAACCGGCAACAGCATCCTACGCTCCTCTTTTCCTATCTCTCGCATCGCTTCCGCCAACCCCGCAACCTAAGCGTATGGGGAGTACGGAGACGGGAAAAACGGAAGCCGGATACTGAGTTTAACTGTGGTACGTCACGCATCCAATAGAAGGCTTGGGAATTAATGATAACGCCCCCTGAGTCACCCACAAGTAAAATATAAACCATCCATCATACCGGACTCCATTTTCCAGATTCCGGTCTTCGATAATACTATGTTTCTTACGAAATCTATCAAACGCCCTGCGGAAAAATCCACCTTTCTTTCCGAACGCTTACCTGTCTTTGCCCTGGAAGAAAACAAAGTCATCTTTCGCGATGGAAGGGTAGGGGTGGGCTTCCGGGTACAGGGAGCTCCCCTGGAGTCCTGGACCGAAGGCTACTTCCGACAGGCTCATCAGGTGCTCACCCGTCAGTTGAAGTTGCTTCCTGTAGGCACAGTGGTGCACAAAACAGATGTCTACTACGACCGGGCCTTTTATCCGGATGAATCTGATAAGCCTTACTACGAAAGCAAGCTATTAGCACATTTCACTGCTCGCCTGGTGCTGACCCACGAGAGCTATTTGTTCTTATCGTTTCCTTCTAAAAGCACTTATCGCTACGGGAAGGTCAACCCCATCACGTCGGGCTTTTCTCAAGCCCACGGAATGCCATTCGGTTCCTCGGTGAAAAACCCTTATGCTCGCATCGAGAAACTCCTCCAAGAGGCCGAAACGATTGCCCGGGAATTTATGGAAGGCTTCTATAGCTTTCGCGATGTCTCCTTTACCCGCCTGGATGATGAGGCACTTAATCAACTGCTTGTACGGTATCTAAACCTGTCGTTTGAAGAGAAAGGGGAGACGCTCAACCGGCAAGTCTACCATGATCCGTCGGGCATCGTGGTGGGGGAGAAGAAGGCCAATATCATTAGTATGCAGGGACAGGGCAGTGAGGTATTTACCAGCATCCCCAATGACCGGGGCATCAGCAGTCCTTATACGTATGCGCTATCCCAGGCGCTGCCGTTTCCTCATATCGTCACGCAGTGCATCCTGATAGAAGATACTGAGCGAGCGCTCAAGTCCCTGGACCTGGAGCGCAAGCTCAACGATTCCCTGGAGTGGCTCACCACCCAGGAACATCAGCTCAAAGCCGAAGAACTGGATGAGTTTACCGCATTAGTGCGCTCGGAAAACGCTCGTCTGGTCAGTTTGCATCAGTCGGTACTGGTCTACAGCAGTGATGATGAATTGCGCCAAAGCTACGTGGACAAAACAGTGGCGGCCCTACGAAGTCTCTACGGGGCGGAAGCCTTAATTGAAAGCTACGATACGGCCAACCTGTTTTTCGCCTCACTGCCGGGCAATGGATTTCAGCACTACCGCTGGCTGATGACGGCCGACCAGATGGCCGCCTGCTACCTGCATTTTATGAGCGATGTCATGGGTGATCAGCAGGGAGACTATCTATGTGATCGGTTTCGCAATCTTTTGCAGGTGAACCTGTTTAATACCCATCAATCCAACCAAAACTGCGTCGTCATAGGCCCCTCGGGTTCGGGTAAGTCCTATACCATGGGAAATTTTATTGCCCAGCGCCTGGAGCGGGGTGCCCGGCAGATCATTATTGATAAAGGCGGTACCTACCGTAACGTGATGTATGCCTTGAGTGGTCAGGACTTTGAGAACACGTATTTTGAATACAGTGCTGAAAAACCCCTGGCCTTTAATCCTTTTTTACTGGAAAAAGACGCGGAAGGACATTATCAGCTTACGTCAGAGAAGAGTAATTTTCTCATTGCCTTGCTAAGCACCCTTTGGAAAGGCAGCAGCTATAAAGGAAACGATAGAGCAGACTCATCCTTAACACCCGCTGAGCGAGCGATCTTTCAGCTCATGCTACCCCGCTACTACGATCATCTGAATGAACGTAAAAATCAACAGTATCCCGGTATGCATTCGTTCTATCATTTTCTGCGGCGCTACCACGCTGAAAACAGGGAGAACCTGGAGTATCAAACTGAGATGCACTACTTTGATATAGAGCAGTTGCTGCTCACGCTCAAACCCTTTGTCTCGGGCAAATACAAAGAAGTGCTGAATGCGGTGAAAGAGCTGGATATCAGTGCGCATGCGCTGGTGTGCTTTGACTTGGATAAGATCAATAGCGATCCGGTACTATACCCGGTCGTGACGCTGCTCATTACCGAACTGGCCCTGGACCAGATTCGCCAGTATCCCGATCAAATCAAGTATCTGTATCTGGACGAAGCCTGGGCGATGCTCTCGGGTAGTTTACAGGAATTTATTGAAGATCTGTTTCGCACCATCCGAAAAAACAACGGCTCGGTCAGCATCATTACCCAGGGGCTATCGGAAATCCGACAGTCTAGTGTGGGGGAGGCCATCCTGGTCAATGCCGCCACCAAGATCATTTTAAAACACGAGGATGACCGGCTCGTAGAGGAGCTGGCCCGCCACCTGGGCTTTACGGCCCACGAGGTGGATTTAATCAAATCCATTCGGGTAGAAAAGGACTTTCGTGAACTCTTCATCAAGCAGGGCGAAGAAGCTCGAGTCTACCTGCTGGAAACCTCTCCTCATCTGGATGCCGTGCTTTCCTCCAAACCCAGCGAGCGAAACTACCTGCGCAAGCTCATCGCCTACTACCATGGCAATCTGCCTCATGCTGTGAATCAGTTTGTTGAGACGAAAAGGTCGAATGGTGAAGGGTTGACGGTAAATGGTGCAGAACGGAAGAACACAACCGAAGCTGCAAGTACCAATGGTCCTTAAAAGTTTTTACCTGCTGAACCTTTAACCCTTTACCATGCACCCTATACCCCTACAATGAATAACGTTGCTATCAGTCCGGAATTTCTTGCGGCCATCAACGCCCTTTATGACAAGACCCATGCGATTGGACTTGCGCTGATTCCGCTGTTTTTGCTGATCGTGCTGTTTAATCAGTTATTTGGAGCATTGGTGTTTAGCGGGCGGTTTCGCCTGGATGTGTTTCCCATAGTGCGGGGGCTGGTGCTACTGTTTACGCTGACCTTTTATGCGGATTTCCTGGAGGTGATCAGTGCTACCATTAAAGCGCTGGCGGATTTTATCGGGCCGGACAAAACGTTTATGCAAAAGCTCGCTGACATGTGGAATCTACTGTTACCGGGGGAACAGAACGGAGCGTTGCCCCGGAACATGGAAGAGCTCTACGAAAGCTTTACTCGGATCATGCAGTTCGATCTGGTCAGTTGGCTATTATCCCTTTTAGAAGGATCGTTTGTGTACTTAGTGCGGAAAGGGATTGAGCTGATCCGACTGGTGCTACTGGGCTTTCTTTATGTGGTGGGGCCGCTGGCGATTGGTTTATCCATTCTGCCGGGCTTTCATAGCTTAGCCATGAAGTGGCTACAAAGCTACCTGACCGTACAGTTCTGGTCGGTGACGCTCATTATCCTGGATACGCTGGTGAGTCAGTTTAATAGCCTGTACTTCAATGGTCTGCTATTTTCCAACGAGCTGGGAGCGACCAACTTTGTGCTGGTGAGCCTGGTGATTGTCATTCTCTACTTCATGGTGCCTCACCTGACCAGTTATTACCTGGGCCACTCGCATGCGGCCATCTTCCAGAGCCGGGTGTTTAGTACAGCGCTGCTGGGCACCGGTATGGCCTTTCAGGGAGGCCGGGCAGCACTAGCCGGAAGCAAAGTGGCGATGGGTGCTGGTCAACGCATCGCCGCCAAAGGAAGCCAAGCTGTGCGCTATGCTTACGGGAAGTATCGCTATCAACGGCAATTTAGCGGAGGAGTGCAAGCCGGTAAGACCTATGAACTGTAGACCATGAGCAATAGAAGTCCTTAGATACTAAAGAGAAGAGCGTTTCCAAAGTCTGATGAATCCACCGGTGATTCTACCATAGGCTGATACGATCCATAAAGGGGTAGGGGTACCTTCAGCTACCCATCCCTTGGCGCTCTATAACGACCTATCATTCTTAACTATCCAATCCCAAACCCCTACATCCTAATCTCCCATTCATGGCAACCCTACATGATTTTAATCGAACCTTTACCACCATGCGCCTCCTGGTATTAGTGAGCCTGCTGGGCTTTATGGCCAGCACCGGGTTTTATCTTTACTACTACCAAAAAGTTCAGCAGTACTACGAAGGTCGGACGTATGTGATTACCTCCTGGGGCACGTTTCCAGCCAGCTACTACGACGGCCGGAAGGTCACCAAAGTAGAAGCCCAGAACCACGTAGAAACCTTCGTCAAGCATATGTTTGCGCATTCGGCCGAAACCTATCATGAGCATATCAACTTTGCGTTAAATCTGATTGATGAAGAATCCGGCAAACGCATCTACCACGATTTTGAAGAAGGAGAGGTGCGTAAGAACTATATCCGCTACGGCTCACATACGGAAGTCAAGCTTGATTCGGTGGTGATTGATCTGAATGCTTTTCCTATAGCAGGAAAGCTCTACGCTTTGCAGGAAGTACACATCGGCTCGCAGATTAGAAGCTTGCCTATTGCAGCGAGCTTTCAGATCGTACAGAGCTACCGCCACGAAAAGAATCCCTACGGATTACAGCTCACCGACTTTGACTTTATCGGGTATGATAGAGTTTCATCAGATCGGCGTCCCGGCGATCGTATGCACGACGCCCGGCGTCACGGCGACCGTATTCACGGCGACCGGAATCCCGGCGACCATAAACCTACTGATCAACCCACTCAACCTCAATAGCGATGAAATATGTACTCTCATTGGTTTTCATATTCCAAGCGCTGATCATGCTGGCGCAGGATACCATTTACGTATCTGATCAGGCAAAATCCTATCTGCTCTTTGATGCACCCGTCACCTTGGCTGATGTCGGTAATCCTACCCTCTACCAGGCACAAATTGAAAATAATAGCATCTTTTTGGTCGCCACCCAGGATAGTGTGGCCGATACGCCGTTTTATACCGTGGTGAATGGAGAACCTTTTACGGCCCGGCTTTGCTTTGATACCAGCCCTCCCGCATTTTATGACTTTAGAAAGCGAGAGGACTCGGGTAGACAACATAGCGTATTCAAAGATCGCATGCTATCTAATCTTCAGGTGCTCGCATCCCAGCCGGATTTGAACTACGCATCCTCTCAGCAGCATAGTATCCGCTTTCAGTTAGTAGGGCTGATACATGATCTGGAAGCGACCTATTTGAAGTTTAACGTGGAAAATACGACCTCGCTGCACTACGCTACCGACTTTGTGGGCTTTGAGCAGCGCAAACGCTACAAGAAGGGCTTTTGGCGTAAAAAGCAGGAAGCCCACTTTCCGGTAGAGCCTCTTACCCAAGGGCAGGTTCACCCGATCTTACCCTATTCGGAGGGCTATCTGTACTACGTGCTGCCCCTTCAGGCATTAGGTCAAAAAGAAGCAGTGATCGCCTCCCTGCGAGAAAAGTCCGGCAACCGAAGTGTTTCCATCAAGATACCCGCCCGGCTGCTCAGAAGAGCCGATTTGTTTTAACCGGGGTGGGGCAGGGGAGAGTAGAAAGGTGCTGTCCATAGAGTCAAGAACTTCCTTTCATGGTGGTCTAATCCCTAAACCCCAACCTCTGACACCCAAGACTCATGAAAAACTTTCAGGATAATATTGATAAAATGGCGATTGATCAGACCAGTGTCAACCGATTCACGCTTGGTAGTTCATCTTCTAGAACCGTTGTGCAGCGGGTATGGCGATGGCTTTCTCGCTATAGCTTGCTGGTGGTTGTCGGGCTAGCGGCCCTCTCAATCACGATCTTACACCTACAGGGTAGATCTTTGTTACAGGCGATCTTTGCTACGCCACTGCCGGTCTTTTGGCTGGATGGGCTTCCTGAGCCTGAGCCATTACCCGATAAAACGGATATCTATACCGCTTCTTTAGCCCAGGAGGCTGCACAAAGGAGAGCCTCTCCCATAGCACCACCTTCCTGGAGTAGTCAGTATCACAAGGCTGAAAAGAACGATACGACCATCGCCGAAACCACCTTCATAGATACGATAAAGGTTGTCACTACCCCCAAAAAGACTTGGTCTACAAAAAGACGTTCCAACCGG
Organism: Cyclobacteriaceae bacterium; assembly: GCA_040222715.1. Lineage (GTDB taxonomy): Bacteria > Bacteroidota > Bacteroidia > Cytophagales > Cyclobacteriaceae > Tunicatimonas. The sequence goes on from JAVKCN010000125.1 coordinate 24,010, forward strand.
AAAAAGTCAGAAGAGGGTTCGAATCCTTCCGAGAGCAGCGCCATCTCATCTTTGTTATTTCACACCCTGCGGGCTAAGCAACCCGAGTCTATGAAGCGATTTATATCCTGCGAGGTACACGGCGATCAGCAGATTAACCAACCAACCCGGATAGTGTTGCGCCTGACCCAAAGCATGAAGCTCAAAGGACAAACGATTCCGGCGGGAACACTTATTTACGGATTAGCTCGCTTAACGCAAAACCGGGTGCAGGTGTCCATCTCCCGGATTGGACGGGTTCCGGTAAATTATCAGGTGTACGACCACACCTATCATCCGGATATCTGGCTGGATCAGGGCGATAATCAACATTCGGTTTCCGATGCGGCCCAGGACGAACTTTATCGGCAAGGACAGCAACAGGTAAGTAAGATCCCTGTACCAATGCTACCCCAGGTAAGCCGGAGCCTGTTGCAGCGCCGGAGAAGAAATACCTCTTCCGTGTTGCTGCCCGATGGCTATCCTGTCTATATCGCTTCCAATTCATCTCATGACTAAACGCTATCAATATGAAAACCCCATCAATTCTTTTCTTACTCCTGAGTCTGCTTCCCACCTGGACGCAGGCGCAAGGCATACCGGTCATGGACATTGCCCATATTGCCTTTACCGTGGCTAACGGCCGCACCTTAGATAAACAGCTAGACAAACTGGAAGAACAGGTCGCGGTATCCTATCAGATTGAACAGACCGTTTCGGATATCTTCACCCTGCAGGATGAGTATCAACAGCACCTCCGGCAAGCCGAAAGCGTGCGCGATCTCAGCTGGGCTAACCTGGTTGAAAGCCAAGCCCATGCTTTATCGATTCAGCCTCGTCTGGAAGCGTATGTACCGGCCTATGAGAATATTGAAACACTCAAAGCCGCCTATCAGACCCTGGATGGAGTAGGAGGGGCACTCGCGTTATATCAATCCCTGGATGGCTTTGGCTCGGATAGCCCACTTCCCCAGAGCATCGTGGCCTTACAGCAGCAACTGAGTGCCCTTTCGGTAAATCGAGCAGCCTTTGATGAGATGGCCTACAAAAAGAAGCTGCAAGTTGCGCTATCGTATAATGAAGTGGCTGGTGACTTACTGGAAAAAGCTCAGCAGGTAAGCCAGGCGTTAATGGTCAGCCAACGCTTTTCCATGACGGAAGGAGAGCGGCTTTCCGCGATCAAACAGGCGCACGATTACATCCTGCAAAGCATGGACCTGAAGCTTGCCTCTGATCAGCTCGTCCTGGATGTAATGCAGGAAGCCCAGGCGAGTCAGTCGGGACCTCTGAAACGCTACGAGCATCAGTTAGAGCGGCAGAGCCTGGCTCAAACACCGATTCATCCATGATAACCATGAAAAGTAACGTTGATTACCTCCTGACTGGTTTGCTGCTGTTTTTATTCACGCGCGCCGGATGGACCCAGCAAGTACTTCCGGTACAAGATCGCATGCTGGCCGATACGATCGCTGAAAATGCTTCTCGAAACACTCAGCAAGCGGGATACCTGACCCTGATCAGTCAACTGACCCAAAACACTCGGGATGAGGTAGAAGCTACGCGTGAATTGCAATACGAGTATCAAGATCATTTACGACAGACGCAAAGTACGGCCGGGCTGACCGTCTCGGATCAGCAGTCCCCGCAACAATCCTTATCCCGAGTAATGGTAAGTGCCGATCATTTACAGGATTACCGGTTTGCTCAACCATTGTCTCAGGCGTACCGAGCCGTAGAAGAACCCATTCAAAAAAGCCAGAAGCTCTACGACCAGCTGGTGCCGTATAAAAATACCCAGGTTTTTACAGATCTATCTTCCTTTACTTCCTTTCAGCAGGAGCAGCTACAAAATAGGATTGTCTTAGAAGAGATGAGTTCCAGGCGCAGAGTACAGCTAGCCCAACTGTTCCGGCAGTTAGCGCAAAGCAAGATCATCCAATCCGAGGAATTACAGCGTAGGCTCACCCAAGATCGAGCCTTTTCCATGACGGAAGCCCAGCGGCTGGAGATGCTATGCCGCATGCAGCAGTACCTGGGGGAAAGCCAACAACTCTCCACGCAGGCGGATGCACTGTTAGGGCAAGTGTCCCGCCCTTCGAGAGCTAAAGCTCATGCGCTCAATCGCTTTGAGCAGGCTCAAATTAGAAGTGTACTGGCTGCTACCCCCTTGTTCAACCACTAATAAAATACCATGCGATTATATCTATGTGCGCTACTGACCGGCTGGTTATTGGGGGTAAGTCAAACCATCCTAGCCCAACCGGTACTGGTGATTGACAAAAAAGCCATGGTGAAAAGCACCGAAAACCTGTCGGTGAACCTGCTAAAAAACCAGCGATACAAAAAGATACAGGATTTTACCGAAGGAACCCGAATCAGTTATTCTGAAATCCAGAGGTTGCAGCAGCAGGTGCTAGAGGACCTAAAGAACGTGAGCAGCGTGCAGGACTTGTCCTGGTCAGATCTATCCAAATCTATTTACCTCTCTACCGAACTCATTCGGGGCGCAAGGGAACCGAGCTTAGAGATCGATGTCCTTGTGGAGCATCCTGTGTTTAATCAGCATTACCAAGACGTTTACAAGAGTTTATTCATCGCGGGTGGTGCTGATCCCTTACCGAACGATTTGACGGAGCTACAACAGGCTAAGCAAAATCGGATTGCGCTCATTCATAGCTTTCATCAGGTGGCCGCCGAGCGGAAAGCCTATGCTGCGGTGGCCTTTCAGTACCTCTCGGAAGACCTGCTGCTCAAAGCCACCGAACTGAATGAAATACTGAAACAACCCGCCTGGTTTTCCATGACCGAAGCCGAGCGTATCCGGCTGCAAAGCTACACCGAAGACTACCTGCTATTGGCCGCCCGGATGCTGGAGCGCTCTGACCAGCTTTTACTGGAGATGGCCTCCGTGAAGCCGATGCAGCAACAAGCCCAACAAAACCGGATGCAGCTCGAGCGGGAGACCATTGCTCAAACACCTGTACAGAATTTCTAATCTTAACCCAGCCTTTACTTGAACTCTTATGGAACAAGAACCAAACTCCCAGAAACCCTTGGACAACGCATATGAACAGGCCTCTGATCTGAAAACGATCGGGCAAAAAGCCTCCGATGCCCTTCGGGGCTACGGGTATGATGATCTGGCGGACAAGTACGATCAGGTGCTGCACCGGTCCGCTCCGGACAGTAAAGAAGTGCTGGCCCACAGCCGAATAGCCAATAGCGCACTGAAAGAACTCAATACCATGGCTGAAAGTCAGCAGGGAAGGCATCCTGCCTTAGAAAGGACCGTGCAGTTACAGCAGCAACTGGACGTGAGTTTGCAAAAGCAGACAGCGAAGGGAGTCAATACGAGATCCATAGAAGACCTATCTTTCCCTGCGAAACTATACCTGGAAGAAAAGAGCCAGCCATTAAAAAATGCGGCCTATGAGGTAGCCAAGTACCTGGATGAAAAAAGAAAGTACAGCCACCCCGCCGAAGGCAAGACACTCTTACAGCAGCAGTTGGATGCACAACTTCAGTCGTATCAATCTCTGCCTACGTCACAGAATATGGAGAACCTGGAACGCCATACCCAGCAGGGTATTCAGGTGATGAAACAAGACTACGAAAAGACGAAAGCTGCGTTGCAACAAGAAAACGATCAGTATGTCGCCTCAAGAAATTACCTGTCTCCGGAAGGGCGCAGATTAATTCTCTCGGAAGCTGAGAAAGGGGAGTTTGAGATGCCCAATCGGATCAAAGGAAATATAGTTTCATCCCGGGCGAACTATGCCCAAGGGCAGCTTGATCAATACTCGCAAGTGAAGGAGAGAATTTTTGCTATAGAACAGAGACAAAACGAAATAACCGTATCGGGTATTCCTACGGGAAATAAAAACTATTCTCATCTTTCTACTGAGCAACAGCAACAGTATGCTAACTTAACTAAGACTATTTCATTGTCCACTACTGAAAAAAGCACCGAAATGGAACGGTGAACAGAATACCTTCGGTACTTACCAGCTGAACTTGAGAAAAACCTGGATGGCGGGTATTAAGCAGATAATTCCATTTGTTCGGTATGATAGACGTAGGCACTTTTAATAACGGATATGTATTTTCGGCGTACCTCGCTCTCCCTAATTGCGTATCCGTCCGGTGAACCTGCCTATTAATTTTAAATCCCAGTATTTACTTTTTAGGTATCCAGTTTGGAGGCAGTAGTTCATGGAGCCGATTGACGGGATGCTCAGGTAACCTTTCCAGCACGTCCTTGAGGTAATCAT
>JAVKCN010000126.1:0-35747 GCA_040222715.1 Cyclobacteriaceae bacterium
ATACAATCGACGCGCGCGCTCATCCAATGGGTTATAAATATCCCCTACTACCGGAGCTGACCCAAAATGAGAACGGAAGGTATACTCAAAGTTGCGGTTAAAGGTGGTCAGTCGGAAGTTTTGATCTACCGACCAGATGAGGTGGGTGCTGCTTTCAAAAATCGCTTTCAGCCGGCCGGTATGATCCCGCAACTCTTCTTCATTCAGTTTACGCTCCACCACCATGGCAACCTGCCCGGAAATAAAATCGAGTAATTCAAAATCCCGCGAGCTCAGGCTGTCATCCTTTTCAAAATTTTGCAGAACAAGAATGCCGACCACTTTTCCCCGGGTTTGCAAAGGAATCCCAATCCAGATTTTAGGAATGGCCGACATCGCACGAATCACATTGGCTTCCCGAAGCTCCATGATATCATCTTCGTGCAGGAATAAAGGCCGGTTCAGCGAAATGGCATAATCGGACAAATCCAGGAGAGCTTCCTGCTGCTGTACGTCGGCCAGCAGGTCTTCGCGCTGGCTATCCTGATAGACAAAATCCAGGTGTTCGTTATCCCAGATTGCAATCAGCAGTTCCTGGGCATCAATTACTTTCTTTAACTCCCGATGAATATTATGGTATAGATGATCGAGATTGGGGCTTTGCAGCACCAGGTTGGTGATACTGTAGTAGAGGTTTCTCGCTCTTTCGGAGCGTACCTGATCGCTGATATCGTGAAATACCCCTCGCACCACCACATTGCCATCCTGCGAGCCGGTGGTTAGTGTGCCCAGCACGTGCACCCGCTCTCCGCTGCGGGATTCAAAGGCCAGTCTGAACTTCCCCGGATGCTCTCCGGCCAGCACCCGGCTCCACAGGGCTTCGGCATTCTGCCGATACGGTTGCTGAACAATATCCGAAAAAACCCGCTGCTCTATCTCTTGGGGCTGGTATTTTAACTTGTCATAAAATGCCTTATTGGCAAACACGATATTTCCCTCCCGACTGGCAACCACGATCAGATCGTACGCATTGTCATACAATTCGGCCAGTTGCTTATTGCTTTGCAGTAATTTTTTCTGTACTCGTTTTTGTTCAGTGATGTCTTCCGCAATAATCGTCAGCCCCTGCGCTCCCTGATTATGTGGAATGATACTCTGAATATTGATGGTAAGCACCTGCCCGGAAGAGGTTTTAATTGAGCGCTTGATATTTTCTGATATACCTCGGTTCGACGTAAGCTCTGTGAAACGCTGAATTGTAAGCTTCTCTCCCCGAATCGGCACAAATTCTTCAAAAAGATTTCGGCCCTGCACCTCTTCCCTGCTTCGCCCTACAGCTTCGGAGAAAGCATGGTTACAAAAGGTAATACGCCCCTCATGATCTGTAGAAACGGCCAGCAACGCCGCATGAACCAACGAATTCTGTAAATGGGCAAAGGGGATTAACTCAGCCTGCCCTGCCTCATTTACTTGGTTCTCGGACTGATGCAATCGCGCTACCTCCTCACGAAGTTGCTGATTCTCCTTTTCCAGTGCCAACAGACGCTCTGAACTATTCATAGAGAAAAAATGTAATTCTTCAATTTACGTAATAAGATTAGACAAATCCAAGATTCCTCATTTCCCGTAATTTTACTATGGCACATCCGGTACTCCTGGTCATCGTAGGGCCCACCGCCGTTGGAAAAACTGATATTTGTCTTCGGCTCGCCCAACATTATGGCACCGAAATCTTATCAACCGATTCCCGGCAGTTTTATCGAGAGTTAAATATCGGTACGGCCAAGCCTACTCCTGCCGAACTGCAACAGGTCCCGCACCACCTCATCAACAGCCTCTCCATTCAGCATGCGTACGATGTTAAACAATTTGAAAATGATGCTCTAAGCATTCTCCGCAACTTGTTTAAACAAAGCTCTCTCGTTATTGCGGCGGGTGGTTCCGGCTTATATGTTAAAACCCTTTGCGAGGGTATTGATTCCATGCCTGACATCACGGATGAGGCCCGGGCATATTGGAGTGAGCAACGGGATAAAAAAGGATTGGGTTTCCTGTTGGAAGAACTTCAGCGAGTTGATCCCATTTATTTTCAGAAGGTTGACCGTCAAAATCACCGCCGGGTGCAACGAGCCCTGGAGGTATTCCGAAGCGTGGGGCAGCCCTTTTCAGCTTTTCGACAACAAACTACGGCCCAACCACGGTTCTTCAAAGTAATAAAAATTGGTTTGACCCGCCAGCGTGAATCTCTATATCAACGCATCAACCAGCGGGTAGATCATATGCTGGATGCCGGATTGGAAGCAGAAGCCCGGGAGTTATTTCCTTACCAGAACCTCAATGCGCTTCACACGGTAGGCTATCAGGAATGGTTTCCGTACTTTGAGGGGCAGTATGACCGAGCAGAAGCCATTCGCCTCATCAAAAGAAATAGCCGACGGTACGCCAAACGGCAATGGACATGGTTCCGCAAAGATCCTGATATCCAATGGTTTGATGCGCAGGAGCCGGCAACGCAAATGCTCTCTCAGTTAACCCAGTATATCAACCAGCAACTTTCTTCTTAATTTTTTCCTCGTGCATCATAATTATTATTTTTTACGCCAACTCACCACCCAGCTTCGCAATAAAATTCTTGGGTGGAAGCTGGGTACCTGCTTCAGCCAGAATAAAGACGAACTGATCATTGGACTTTACGAGCCTAGCGGGAAGGGTGAGTTTTTTATCAAAGCCCACCTGGCTTCTTACTTTTGCTGCCTTCAGTTTCCTGAAACATTTCACCGGGCCAAGCGCAACAGTGTAGACCTGTTTTCTACTTTGCTAGACCAACCGTTGGGAGAAATCCGCCAATTTGAAAACGAAAGAAGCTTTTGGCTGCGGTTTGGTACCCAGGGACTACTGTTTAAGATGCACGGCAACCGGGCCAATGTGCTGCTGACCGATGGTGGAAAGGTGGTAGAATTATTCCGACACAGTCTGGCCAATGACCTGTCGCTGGACATTGAATCGCTTGATCGCAAGTTGTCCACCAGCCGGACAGCATTTGACCAAGCCGAGTGCGATCCCCGGAAACTCTACCCTACTTTCGGCAAACTGCCGATGGAGCATCTGCAACAGCAAAACTACGATCAAAAGAACTCAGATGAACAGTGGAATATGCTGCAATCCCTGGTGAGGCGACTAGAAAACCCAAAGGAGTATTTTCTGGTAGAATGGAATGGGGCGATGCACCTCAGTCTCTTACCGGTAGGCGAAGTGGTCGAGAAATTGGACAACCCCATATCTGCACTCAATGCCTTTTTCTTCCGCAAAATCAAGCGTATCCGGGTGGATAGCGTGAAAAATCAGTTGGTGCAAACCCTGGAAAAACAAAAAAAGCAAAGCAGTCAATACATTCAGAAAAACCAACGCACCTTAGAAAAACTGGAAACCGGGCTGCAACACCAACAGGTGGCTGATATTCTGATGGCGAATCTGCACCAAGTCCCAAAAGGCGCTTCGGAAGTAGATTTGTTTGATTTTTATCATAACGAAATCACACAGATCAAACTGAACCGACTGCTTTCTCCGCAAAAGAACGCCGAACGTTATTACCGGAAAGCCAAAAACCAGAAACTGGAAGTCGCGCAGTTGCAGAAGAACATCGCCCAGAAGCAAACCCAGCTCAATCAGACGCAAATGCACCTGAATGCGCTACAGCCGATGGATGACCCCAAAGAACTGCTGCAATATGCCCAGGACCATCAGTTGGTGGATGCTGCTACGAAAGAAGCCAAAACCTTTCCCTTCCGCAGTTTTGATATTCACGGCTATACTGTTTGGGTAGGAAAGAGTGCCAAAAATAATGATGAACTGACCCGGCACTATGCTCATAAAGAAGATTTATGGCTGCACGCCAAGGACGTAAGTGGTTCTCATGTCGTCATCAAGCAACAACCCGGAAAACCGGCTCCGCCTTATGTGATTGAGCAGGCCGCCCAGATCGCCGCGTACTACTCAAAACGGAAGACCGATTCTCTCTGCCCGGTCATTGTTACTCCCCGTAAATACGTGCGTAAATCAAAGCATATGGCTCCCGGAGCCGTGGTGATAGAACGGGAAGAAATTGTGATGGTTGAACCTAAGTTACCGGACCAGAAAAAGTAATTGTAACGATGATGAGAGAAGTGCTTTAGAGGGTTTCTCTAAATCAACTCCATCTGCTCATCCGTGATTTCAGCATTGTGGTAGACTTTGGATACATCGTCATCATCTTCCAGGATGTCAATCAATTTCATTACACTGATGAGGGCCTCATCATCCAAGGCTACGGTAGTGGTAGGAATACGCTGTAATTCAGCATTTTCGGTTTCAATGGATAATTCATCCAATTTGGTCTGCATACTACCAAAATCTTCCATCGCGGAGGTGACCTGCACGTAGCCGTCATCAAAAGAAACTTCCTCCGCTCCTCCGTCAATGAGCTCCAGCATGAGCCCATCTTCATCCTGCCCCTCAGGTTGCGGAAAGGTAAAAACACCTTTACGGTCAAACATGTATTCTACTGATCCGTTTTTGCTGAGGCTTCCCCCGTGTTTGGTAAAAGCAGACCGTATGTTGGCCACGGTACGGTTTAGATTGTCGGTAGTGCATTCTACAAATACGGCCACTCCGTGGGAAGCGTAACCTTCGTAGGTTACATCCAGGTAGCCTTCTCCATCTGCACCCGCACCTTTATCGATGGCCCGCTCGATGGTGTCCTTGGGCATGTTGGCTCCCTTGGCATTCTGAATGGCTAACCGAAGCCGGGGGTTTCCGTCGGGATCAGGGCCGGCTTCCCGGGCTGAGACGGTAATTTCTTTGATGAGTTTGGTAAATATTTTCGCCCGTTTGGCGTCCTGCGCTCCTTTTCGTCGCTTGATATTCGCCCATTTACTGTGTCCAGCCATGTTACGAATGTTTTTATGATCTTAATTCAAATCCGATTCTTCCCCAATTGACTCGGTGGGTTGAGAGTCTATATTAAAGTGTAGGGTGATCCGTAAAGTTTCTTGAAGCGGATGATTTTGCGCCTGGGGCAACAGATAGGCAAAATCCACTCCAAATACCTGATACCGCAGTCCCAGGCCAGCGGTGAAATACTTCCGGTTGCCCTTGAACTGGTTTTCGTAAAAATACCCCGCCCGTACGGCAAAAAGCTCATTGTACCAGTATTCCACTCCGGCTGAGATCATCACTTCCTGCAATTCTTCAGTAAAGCCCCCTGGCGCATCAGCAAACGAGCCAAACATACCAGACAATAACCCCCGGTTCGGGTCTTTTCCCCCACCGGGTCTGATTTGAGGGTTACCATTTACATAAACAATATTCCCCAATGAATCTCGCTGATAAATGGGAGGTGTTGGCACTAATAGTTTATTGAGATCCAATGCAAACGTCAGTTTATTATAAGGATCTAAATAAGTGGTAAAAGCACCGCCTACTCGTAAATTAGTAGGTATAAAATCAGCCTGATCTTCGTCCAGGTACGTGATCTTCGCTCCAATATTAGAGATATTGGCTCCAAAGGACCAGTTTCCTTCGTTACCATTAAACACAATGTCTTTGGAATAATAAATTCCCACATCGGCCGAACCGCTGATTCCGGCTTTCCCATCGGTACCATTCGCACTGGTGGTTCCTGATAATAAATTGGAATGAATAAAGCGTCCGGTTAAACCAGCGCTCAGATTTTCACTCAATTGCAGCGCGAAAGTGGCCGCCAGCGAAAATTCCCGGGGACTCACCAGATTCAGCAGATTTCCCTGTCGGTCGGTCAATTGGATATCTCCCAGATCAAAGTAGCGCATGGACAAACCCAGCGCTTGCTGCTGGTTGATTTTCTTGTAGGCCGACAAATACGAAATAGACATGTCGTTCACGACCTTCGAGAGCCAGGGAGTAAAGGAAGCAGAAACCCCGAAACTGGGTTCCAGATTGGCTAGTTTGGCAGGGTTCCAATGAGTAGCATTGGCGTCCGGTGAAGTAGCCACTCCCACATCTCCCATACCACTGGCCCGGGAATCCGGCGAGATTGCCAGGAAAGGGACGGCGGTCGTGATAACTCTTCGTGAGGTATCAGCACCCAGCAGCACCTGAGGCTGCGCCCAGGCTTGCTGCCCGATTCCCAAACTTATAAACCCAATCGCCAGGGCAAAAATGTTACGAACCATATACTTCATATTAGTGCGCTATAATGATTTGATGCGTTTTTTGTTGTACAGATTCCATGCCGGGAACCTGAATTTTTACATTCGCGTAATAAATGCCGGATGGTAGACGTGCTCCGGCAGCGGTTCTGCCATCCCAAACCAGCGAATCAAGGCGAGTTGGCACTTCCTGCTGGGTAGTTTGCATTTGATGAATCACCTCACCCTGGCTGTTATAAATTTGAATAACCACCTCCAGATCATCACCCGAATGGTTATGATCCAGTACAAACCGGGTTTCTTCCGAGAACGGATTAGGATAGTTATAAAATTCAGCAACCTGCAATTGCTCCTCATCTCCTACCCGAAACTTCAACTGGGCCAAGCCCTCATTATTATAGGTATCCCAGGCCCGCAAGGTAAGCCGATAGCTTCCTTCTTCCAAATTTTCCAGCGGATAGCGAATCCAGCCTGCCTGATAATTATCTACATCAGTTTGGTAGAAATCATTCAGTACAAACGTACGATTTTCTTCGGTTTCTTCATAGATCAGTTCGGCCATCATGGTCTGCCCCAAACCGCTGGAACTGATAGAAACTCCGTGTTCATCCTGCAACTGCGCCAGCAACAGCGTATTCTCTCCGGTAAGCCCTCCATTCACAAAGGTGGTATCGTCCATAAAGAGTTGAATTTGGGGAGGGAGATCATCGGTAGCCGTGGGTTGCTGACTACCTCCAATAGCGAAGGTGACAAAGGCCCCATGCGCATCCCGATCTGATGAGCCTCCACTAGAAGCCTCGGCATAGGCCGTGATCTTGCCTGATCCGGTTTGGTATACGATATTTTTTGGTATCACAAAATCCAGGGTAAACTGCCCATGGCTAACCCGGGCATTTCCTCGGTGAATAACGGAGTTTCTTTCTTCAAATTGCATGAAAGTTCCTTCATTTCCTTGCGTACGTCGGAAAGTGGCCTTATCTAACACTTCTACCGCCACTGTGCCGGAAAAACCTACTACCACTGACTGTGTTGCCGGTGAAATAATACTCCCCATTACCCGCACATGGTCCAGGGCCCGCAGGGTATCGGCTGCCTCATACTGCCCATTGGCCTGCTGTACGGCCAGTTGATCAATGGTAATCTGATCCCGAGGATAGGCCAGCACCATGCTGGGATCTCCCAGTAAAGAAAAATTTCGGTTCACTGGGCCGTTCAGTCCGTTGTTCTTGGTGCGGCGAAAAATCTCTCCCACCGATAGTGGCTTTCCATTTTCCAGGCGAAACACTTCACGATAAAAAGCCCGGTTCAGCAGAAAATTGGAATTCGAAAAGACCGGACGGGCCGTAGTCACCAGGCCAATGGCCCCGCCCTCGGAATTGAGAATTAGCTGCTCCGCCCCGGAAATCTGCTGAGGATCATCGTGGCGACCAAACTCGCAGGTAGCGGTGACAAAGAAAGGCAATTGGTCTTTGTTGCGAAAACGGTTGATCATACCGGTCGTCAGAATATCCTCGTGCGCCCATTGGGTTTCACTACCGTGGCCGGTATAATTCACAATAAGGGCTCCTTTTTTCACGGCATCCTCTATTTGCTGATTGACCTCTGGAGCCACCTCTCTTCCGGGCAACTTCTGCTGGGCAAAGGCATCGGTGTAAATTTTATGAATGGAAAACGGAATGTAGCTGGTATCCACAAATTTAGCCAGTTGCTCCGCATCCCGCTGATGTTTGTCATTGTCTCCGTCGTCGGCCACAAATACCAGTTGATGGCGCCATTGCCCGAAGGTCGCCTCACTCGTTTCATAGTGAATTAACTTATCGATTACTATCTTGGCTTCTGCCGGGTTTTTTACCGGCAATCTCCCTACTCCAATGTCCATGGTATGGTCTCCGGCGAAACTTTCCTCCCACGCTCCTTCACTGTCTTCCAGGAAACCAAAATAATCATCTGAAGAGTAGCTGTAAATCGGATGCACCGAGTTCCGGGACTGATAGATTGGTACTACATTGGTATTGTTCTCGATGTAACCTTTATAATCGTACGAGCCCTTGCCCAACAACAACACCGACTGTAATTGGCCGGGCTGGCGATCGTACAGGTATTTGATATAATTCCGCAGGGCAGTCACGTCTTGCGCTCCCGAGGAAAACTCATTGTAAATCTGCTGATTGGTAACGACCCGCACGCTCAACTGATTATTCATCTGGCGAAACCCGGCCAGCCGTTCAGCCTCCGGCACCAGATCTTCCCGGGTGATAATCAACAAATTGGGCACTCCTCCCCCTTTCAAATCCTGATTATTGACGCGAGCCACAAACTCCGGAGTTTGCCAACCGGCTTCGATAGCAGCCACATATTCGGTCAGCACCCCGCTGGTATTGCCCGAAAAGGCCCATTTCCCGTTTGCTGAAGTCACGGGCATTTGTCGTGGATTTTTGGGATCGGTTATTTCCCACACTACGGGAGATTGCGCCGCTGCCAGCAAAAAGCGGGTAGAAGCATACGCAACGCTTTCCAGATTTCGAAAGCGTAATGAAGGCTGATCAGATAATGAAAGAGTTCTGGCCCCTTCCAGGATCAGTTGATCCAGGTTGGCTTTGGCTCCGCTTCCGGTCAGAGAGATCATTATGGAAGTACTTGCCGCACCATTCACCAGATTGGCATCCGTGGGAAAGGTAGCCTGACTGAGTTTTCCTTTCTGGGTATAGGTGCCCGACAAAATGGGCTCTAAAGCAAGTTTACCTAATGGAGTACCGTTCAATGTAAACTGAACCTCAGCGGCATTCAGCGACCGCCCCAGCACCCGGGCGTACACCTGCACTTTTTTTTCGCTACGCCATCCGGCAATGTTGAATGTGACCTCTTCTCCTGCACCTAAATCATCTCCGTACCATTCCCGGCCTGAACCATTGTTGCCAGCGGAGTACTTATCCAGAATATTGAGCGTTTCGTCTTCATACACCTTTACTTCCTGATAGTAATCAGTTTCCCAGGCGGGATTTTCAATGGCATTGGCAGTTTGCACGCGTCTTCCCGGAGTATCCCCGAAGGTTAAAAAATAGTAAGCAGTATCGCTATAAAGATTGGTATGGTATACTGCCTGATAGCCCTGGGTACTGTCCTTGGTGAAATTCAGTGCATGAGGCGACTGACCGTAAAAGAGTAGATAATCCTGCGCATCAAGTATTCCATCCCCACCGTCCTCCACCAGCATTGCAATTTCGGGCAAATCATTGAGGCGAGGTTCAGATAACGCCTGCGGCAACATCCCTCCTCCCTGACCAAACAGGCGAACTGTTTCGGCATTGACTGACGACAGGTCTACCCCCAGCGAAGCAAGCTCAGAGCCCGTCAGACGATAGATACCCTCTTTAACAACGGCAAACTTATACCAGTCTCCTTCGGCCAGCACCGAAGAACTTTGCCCCTGTGCCTGCCCTGAAAGAAACCATACGCCCAACTGCACAAAAAGAAATGAGGTTGCTATCCGCATGATGATCAGAATCGTCAATCAAAGCACGTTTTTTTAGGGCCTTTAGTATATATGCAGCGAAGAAAGATACCCAAAAACTTACGTTCAGGCTGGCGCCACCTCGTATTCGTACCCTTCCATGATCAGGTTCGCCAATAATTTGGTACAGGCTTTTTCTACTTTTTCCCGCGCCTCGCTCTCACTCTCTGCCGATAACTGCATCGTAATATGCCGCCCTATTCGGACCTCGTCAATACTATCCAATCCAAGATTTTCCAATCCCAGTCGCACCGCTTTTCCCTGCGGGTCCAGGATTTCCTTTTTAGGCATCACGTTAATTCTAGCAATAAAATTCATGCATGTGTATTTTTTCCGATGGGCCAAAAATAGGGAATTTTCTACTGGGTTTGCCTTTCTGCTTCCGACTTTGTTGAGACGAATACCGAAAGCAGTATGTAGAGCAGTAACACAATAGGAATTGCGACAGATTGCAGGGCAATTAAAAGCACAATTGAAACAATCATGAATAAGTATTTGAGCTTATTATCGGCCCAGGAATAGTTTTTAAATTTAAATGCCAATAGTTCGAGACTGCATACCAGCAGATAGGCATCCAGCAAGGTCAATACAATTAAAAAAGCCGGACTGGCCACCAGCATCTCGAACCAGACGAACGTGCCCAGTGGTAAAGCACTGACCAGCAGCGCACTGGCGGGCGTAGGCAAGCCAATAAATTTATCTTTCTGCCGGGTATCCACATTAAAAATGGCCAATCGCAGCGCAGAAAAAGCAGCAATTGTAAATGCCAGGTAAGCCAGCCAGGGAGCGCTGGCATCCAATGCGTTCTCCAGCAAACCAAACATAATAAACGATGGCAATACTCCAAAGCTCACCACATCAGCCAGCGAATCCAAATCCCCCCCTATCGTTGAATACGCTTTTAAAGCACGGGCCACCAGTCCGTCGGCAAAGTCCAGCAGGGCCGAAAGCCAGATAAAATAGGCAGCCATCTGCAGTTCACCGCGAGAAGCAGCCAAAATGCCGAAACAGCCGCTGAGAAGATTGCCGATGGTAATAAAATTGGGAATGTACTTGGTAGGAAACTGCAATGGATTTTTTTTGAAGTAACTTATTAACTTCCTTAGAAGTTTACAAGAAATATGACAAAGGTAGATTTTTTATTGGTAGGCCAGGGATTGGCCGGCTCCGCGCTAGGATACGAATTGATGAAAGCCGGATGCCGCATTGGCATTATTAATCAGTCAAAAGAAGAAACTGCTTCTAAAGCTGCCGCGGGACTGTATAACCCCATCACCGGGCGTAAAATGTTAAAAACCTGGCAGGCTGATACTATTTTCCCCCAGATTGAACCGTTTTACCGGGAATTAGAGCAGGTCAGCAACACCCGATTTTTGCACCCCCTTCCTATTTATCGCCCTTTTCTTTCCAACGCTGAGCGGACTGAGTGGAGCAGTAAAACGGCCGGTTCGGCGTACGAACCGTACATTGCCCGATTGCATCAACACAGCCATTACAGCGATTTTATTCATGATCCGCTGGGTGGAATTGAACTGCGGCAATCCGGCTATGTGGATCTACCGTCTTTTTTGTCGGGTATGCAACAGTATTTTCAAGACCGGCATGTATACCATGAAGGCTTCTTCGACGTTACTCAGGTACAATTGGGAAAATCCAGCGTTTCCTACGGCGAAATTACGGCCCGTCAGCTTATTTTTTGCGATGGAGCCGAGGGTTACCGCAATTCATTCTTTCACTGGTTGCCTTATCAGCCCGTAAAAGGTGAAATGCTCTTGATTGATATCGAAAAAAAGAGTAACATCGTCTTTAATAGAGGTGTGTTTGTGATGCCATTTGGTGCTATGTACAAAGTAGGTTCCACGTACGATCAGCAGGATCTTAGCTTCTCGCCGACGCCAAAGGGACGAGCTATGCTTCAGGAAAAACTGGATAAGCTTCTGACCGTTCCGTATCGGGTCATAGACCACTGGGCCGGAGTGCGTCCGGCCACCCGAGATCGCCGCCCGTTCCTCGGTTTGCATCCTTATCACCAGACACTGGGCATTTTCAATGGGTTGGGCACGAAAGGAGTCTCGCTCACACCTTACCTGGCCCATCAGTTTGTACAACATCTTCTGGAAAATAAATCATTGAATGAGGAGGTGGATATCCGCCGCTTCGAACGTTTTTACCACGCAATTAGCTAATGAATGGAATGAGCTTTATGAGATGGATCATGGTGATCAGCCTGCTATGCGGGTTGGCAGGTGGATCATATGCCCAAATTAACCGGGAGCAATTCGGCAAAAACCGGGTGCAGTTTAAAAACTTCAACTGGCAATTTTACAGCTCCGACAACTTCGATATCTATTTCTACGAAGGCGGACAGGATAATGCCCTGATTGCCGCTAAGTTTCTGGAAAAAGAGTTTGAGCGTATCACCGATATCATTGGTTATGCCCCTTATACCAAAACAAAACTATTTCTCTACAACTCAGTGGCCGACCTCCAGCAAAGCAATGTGGGCGTGAAGGGCAAAACCTACACCGTGGGTGGCCAGACCGATTTTGTCAAATCACAGGTAGAAGTGGCCTATCCGGGAAGCATGACGGCTTTTAAAGACGAACTGGTACAGGAAATCGCTGAGATGCTCATTCATGACATGATGTTTGGCGGCAGCCTGACCGATATGTTTCAGAGTGCTTACCTGCTGACTTTACCCGAGTGGTTCATTCAGGGAGCAGCCCGTTATATCGCCCAGGGGTGGAGCATTGAAATGGATGACTTTGCCCGAGAGCTATTTCACGATCAGCGAAATATAAAACTGACCAGGTTTACCGATGAAGAAGCCGCTATTGCCGGTCAGTCGGTATGGAATTTTATTGCCGTACGCTACGGTCGAAGCAGTATCTCCAATATTCTCAACCTCACCCGGATCATCCGCAACGAAGAAAGCAGCATTGTCAATACCCTGGGTATTCCCTTTAAGCTGTTTAATCGACAGTGGCAGTCATTCTATACCGAAATGTCTAGCCAGTTCACTGATTCCTATCAGTTTCCTGATGATGACGAGCGGCTGCGAAATCATAACCGTAAGTCACTGAGATACAACCAGGTAGCATTCAGCCCCAGTGGGCGTTACCTAGCCTATTCGGAAAACAAAAACGGACATTACAAAGTGATGATCCGCGATCTGGAAAAGGGCAAAACGAAAACGGTGCATTCATCCGGATTTCAATTGATCGATCAGGATATTGACCCGGACGTCCCCTTACTCAACTGGGGCAATGACCAAACCCTGGGTATTGTTGGGGTAGAGCGGGGTCGGAATTACTTATGGCTTTATAACCTGGGAAGTAAACGCACCCGGGCCATTCAATTGCGCCGGTTTAATCAGGTAAAACACTTTGATCTGAATGAAAGCGGCAGACTGGCGGTGATGAGTGCCGACTTAAACGGCCAAAATGACTTATTTCTTTTCAACCCCAGCCGAAACACTTTCAAACGGATCACCACGGATATTTACGACGATATGCACCCCCGCTTCATGCCCGACGGGGAACAAATTATTTTCAGTAGTAACCGACCTTATGATTCACTCTATTTTGCCTCTACCAAGCCAAGGGATGTGCAGTTGAATCAGGATATTGAAGATAATTTCAACATTTTTCTTTACAACCCTGATCAGTCCCCCACTGACTCATTACTGAATCGAGTCACCAATACCCTTAGCAAAGATGTTAAACCGATCCCAAAAGACGATAATACGATCTATTACCTGAGCGACCAGCAGGGTATCTATAATATTTACCAGTATCAGCTTCAGGATAGCCTTTTTACCCAAGTATCGAATTATGCAGTGAGCTTGCAGGATTTTGATATCGATTTTAAGAATAACCGGGTGGCATTTATCATGCTTGCCAACGAACAGGATTACGTATTTGTAGATGATGGCGTGAATCTGACGCAAAGCATTTTTACTCCCAAAACCCAGCGACAACAGGCCATTCAGGCCCGCATGGTATCGGAACGACTGGCCGAAAACCAAAAACGAAAACAGAACACTCCGGCTACTCCCAGCGATACGGCCAACCTTAGTACTCCTTTTATTCCCCAGGATTCTTTGAGCATCGATCCCAATGCTGGCTTAGATAGCCTGTCACTCTCAGAGGATGCTAACATTGCGACGGATACCCTGCCGGATGAATTCATCAATACGGAGGCCTATGAGTTTGGAGTTAACCAGCTTCCGCTGGAGGAAGGCATGATTGATACTGAAAATTATGCTTTTGACATTGAAGAAGAACCAACAGACGCAGATGCTGTATCCACAGATAATTTCCGTTTCGAAAATCAAGAAAACAATACCGGTATTGGCAATTCATTCTTAGCCCGCTACCGCCGACTGCGTCGGGAAACCCGCATTGATGGTCCGATTCCTTATGAAACCCGTTTCAGTGCAGATAATGTTGTCACTTCCCTGACCATTGATCCGTTGCGGAATTTTGGCTTTCATATCCAGGTTCAGATGAACGATATGCTTGAGAACCACCGGTTTTCGGGAGGTATTGTGCAGTTCACCGACCTGCGAAGTGCCAGTGTATTTGCGGAATACCAGTACTTAAAAAACCGGGTAGATTTTCATTTCCGCTACGAGCGTGAAGGTATTTATAAGGAGCTTGACGAGCGAAACATTCAAAAATACACGCTTAACCGCTTTTTGGTGGGTGCAGCTGTGCCGTTTAATGTATCCACCCGTTGGGAAGTTACCCCATTTGTGGCAAATACCC
This sequence comes from Cyclobacteriaceae bacterium, assembly GCA_040222715.1. Taxonomy (GTDB): domain Bacteria; phylum Bacteroidota; class Bacteroidia; order Cytophagales; family Cyclobacteriaceae; genus Tunicatimonas. The sequence goes on from JAVKCN010000126.1 coordinate 14,424, forward strand.
ACTATATTGACTTGGCCCCCATCCCTACCCAACCCAATATGCCACTGGAACCAGGGCCGGAAAGCACCATCTATTTCGGTGGATTAAAAACCGGTCTGGTATTCGATAATACGCTGAATTACGGTTTAAACAAATATGTAGGCACCCGGGCAAGGGCATTCTTCACCCATTACCAGGGACTGAATGATGCATCCCGGGGTTTTAGTAATATTGAAGTGGATGTCCGTCATTATTTAAAGGTTCACCGCGAGCTGACCCTGGTAGGCCGGTTGTATTATGGTAACTACTTCGGAGCGAATCCGCAGTCGTATCTGCTGGGTGGCATGCACAACTGGCTGTTTAATAAAACCGACTCTCCGGAAGATGATAACCCGCTGATCATTCAGCAAAATGTGGATAACAGCAATCTTTTGTTCACCGAATTTGTGGATATGCGCGGTTTTAGCTACAATAAATTCAACGGAACCGATGTGTTGACTTTCACCGCAGAACTTCGCTTCCCGGTGATCCGCTACTTCTACCGTGGGCCAATTGCCTCCAATTTTTTCCGCAACCTGGAGTTCATCGGATTCTATGATATTGGCTCTGCCTGGACTGGCCCAAGTCCGTTCAAGGAAGAGAATAGTCTGAATACCGAAGTAATCAGCGATGGCGGTCCTTTTGTTGCTGAAATAAAGAATTTTAAAGACCCCTGGCTCATGAGTTACGGGGCCGGAGTGCGCACAGTGCTCCTGGGTTATTACCTGAAATTTGATCTGGCCTATGCGATTGAAGACCGGGTTGTAGCAGAAAAACCAAGATTTTATCTGACTTTAGGGTACGATTTTTGAAACACGCATACTAACACTAAAACAGGTTTATTATTTACTTAAATTCTCTCACATGAAACTAGTGTGTGTTTTCACTATCGCCCTATGCCTGGCCATTAATAGCTATGGCCAATTTGCTACGATCGGACCAAAAATTGGCATTAGCCATTCAAGTTTAACTGAAGATGCCGCCCAGGATATTGCTGCCGGAGATGCTTCCGTTGGTTTTCATGCCGGTCTTTTTGCCCGTTTCTCCATACTTGGATTTTACGTGCAACCCGAAGCCCTTTTTACTTCCAGCGGAGGACAAATTACGTATACTGATCCTCAAAGCAACCTGACGGAAGTAAAGGATATGGAATACAATAAGATTGATGTCCCCGTTATGTTAGGATTTAAAATCGGGCCATTATTTCGGGTAAATGCCGGTCCGTCATTTAGTTTGCTGCTCAACGCAGATGCCCGCGAAGATGGAACCGTTCAGGAGGTGAAAGATAATTACAGTAATGCTTCGGTAGGTTTTCAGGCGGGAGTTGGAGTAGATATTTCCAAACTCACGCTGGACCTTCGTTATGAGAATAATCTTAGCTCGTTCGGTGAAGAAGTTAGTTTTATGGGACAAACCTTTGAAACTGATCTGCGAAACCAGTTATGGGTGCTCTCATTAGGATTTAAATTATTCTAGGCAACACTGCATTATGATAAAAAAAACCGCCAATTGGCGGTTTTTTTATGCCCGAGCTACCATCCGCTGAGGCTTAAGCCACCACATAAACCCCAATGCCAGCAAAGATAATCCACTGGCTACCACAAAAGCATAGGGTAAACGTTCAAGATTGTTCCCGTAAATCCATCCTGAGGTGAGGGCCCCCAGGCCAATACCTGCTTCCAATGAAATGTACATGGTGGCAATGGCCTTGCCACGTCGCTCCGGGTGACTCAAATCAATGGTCCAGGCGTAAATTGTAGGAGTATTCATACCCAGGGCCAGTCCGAAAAAGGCACCGGCCATGAGCAGCCAAAATGAAGACGTGGAAAATCCCAGAAATAAGCTACCTAATACCAGAATAAGTGCCGCCCACTTCAACACAATCACGCGCCCGTATTGGTCCGACGCCTTTCCGGCAAAAAAACGAATGGCTACCGAAGCAATTGTCATGTACATAAAGACCAGCCCGCGGTTATCAATGCCTACAGAATCGCTGAGATCAGGCAACAACGTCAATGCTACTCCAAAAGAATAGGTTGTCAGGAACGTAACCACGCAAGGAGCCCAGACTCGCGGTTCCAGTACTTCGCTCCAGTCGAGCTTCAATAAAGAAAAGCGAAAGGGCTCCCGTTGCACCAGGGTTTCGCGCATACCCGCCAAAATTAATACTGACATGATCGCTGAAATGGAAGAAGTATAGAAAGTGACTTCCAGCGAGTACATATTCGCCAGCGTACTTCCAATAGCCGGACCGCTGGCCATACCCAGGCTACCACATAAGCCTAATACTCCCATGGCCTCACCCCTACGATGGGCCGGAATGACGTCTGCTACGTAGGCCGCGGTTCCGGTAGGTTTAAATCCGGTAGAAAGCCCATGAAAAAAGCGCAATGCCAAAAACCAGACCACCGAAGTGGCAATTGGATAAAGAAACCCACAGATAAAGCAAATCACCGCCCCGAAGATCATCACCGGAATACGGCCTACTCGATCGGCCAGTTTGCCACTAAAAGGGCGAGACAAACCAGCAGTCAGAGTAAAAAGCGCAATAATCAAACCCTTGTATTCTCCTCCACCCATACTTTCCAGGTAGGCGGGTAGTTCAGGAATGATCATGTTGAAACTGGAAAAAAAGAGAAAAGAACTCAGACACAGTAACCCAAACTGTACTGTGTAAATATTTTGGCGAGTCGTCATAAGAAAGGGAAACTTAAAATATACTGAACGGGATTGTCAGCAAAGGTTTGCAAAAAAATACAGATTTCATCTAAAAAGGAAGGCAATGGCAATAACATCCTTTACCCATATCGGTTTACCAGATATATTACAATCAATTTTTTGAACTTAAATTTTTTCAACGATGGGAAAACTAACAGGAAAAAAAGTCGCCATTCTGGTAACTGACGGATTTGAACAGGTAGAGTTAACCGGCCCTAAGCAGGCATTAGAAGATGCTGGGGCCATTACTCATATTGTTTCTCCGAAAGACGATAAAGTAAAAGGTTGGGATAAAACCGACTGGGGAAAGGAATTTACCGTGGATGTCGTGTTGAGTAATGCTTCAGCGAATGATTATGACGCGTTGGTATTACCCGGCGGGCAGATTAACCCCGATAAATTGCGAATTGAAAACCAAGCCATTGCATTTATTAAAGCTTTTAATGACCAATTGAAGCCGATTGCGGCCATTTGCCATGGTCCCTGGACGCTGATTGAAGCTGGCTTAGTTTCCGGACGTATTATTACTTCTTATCCCTCTATTCAAACCGACCTGAAAAATGCGGGCGCGCATTGGGTTGACCAGGAAGTAGTGATTGATCATGGAATCATCACCAGCCGAAACCCTGATGATATACCGGCTTTCAATGAGAAAATCATTGAGGAGATCGCCAAAGTGAGCGAGGTTGCGCATGCCTAATCAAACTTAAAAAAAGCCCGTCGAAGCGGGCTTTTTTTATTGCTCCATCAGATAAGCCTTGATGAATGCCTCTAAGTCGCCATCCAGAACCGACTGTACATCAGAAGTCTCAATGCCGGTACGTACATCTTTTACTAATTTGTAAGGATGCAACACATAATTACGGATTTGAGAGCCAAAATCAATATTGCTTTTATTACTCTCAATTTCATCCCGCTCTTTATTGCGTCGCTCAATTTCCTGCTGATATAGCCGGGACTTAAGGAGCTGCATGGCTTTATCTTTGTTCTGCAGCTGCGAACGTTCCTGCTGACATTCCACAATAATACCTGAAGGAGCATGTCGCAACCGAACCGCTGTTTCCACTTTATTGACATTCTGACCTCCAGCTCCACCCGAACGATAAGTCTCCCAGGTAATATCAGCCGGATTTACTTCAATTTCGATAGAGTTATCTACGACAGGGTATGTATAAACTGAAGCAAAAGAGGTTTGCCGCTTGCCATTGGCATTGAAGGGCGAAATCCGCACCAATCGATGCACTCCATTTTCTGACTTCAGATTTCCGTAGGCAAAGTCACCTTCAAATTCCAGCGTTACGGACTTGATACCAGCGGTTTCACCAGGCTGGAAATCAACCTGTTTCACTCCGTAGCCATTCTTCTCACCCCACATAATATACATCCGCATCAGCATTTCGGCCCAATCCTGACTCTCAGTGCCTCCGGCACCTGGATTGATCTGTAACACGGCGCTGAGTTGATCTTCTTCTCCACTCAGCATCTTCTTAAACTCCAGCTCCTCAATAATTTTCTCGGCCTTCTTCCGCTCCCGCTCAATATCCGCTTCGCTCACCTCATCCATTTCATAGAACTCGTAAAGCGTTTCCAGATCCTCGTAGGCCGTCTGGGCTTTTTCGTAACTGTCGGTCCAGATCTTTTTCGTCTGGATACCCTTCATTACTTTCTCCGCTTCCTGAGAGTCATTCCAAAAATCGGGTTGCAGGGTAAGTTTCTGTTCGTCGTCTATTTCGGCTTTCTTCTGATCGTAGTCAAAGATACCCCCTTAAAGCCGCTACTCTGGCTTTCAAGTCTTTCAACTGGTCTGTGGTCATATATTTTTAAGGATTGAATAAGCGAGTGATTGAATGAGAGAATTGATACTGTTCATGAAAAACTTATTCACTCATTCTATCTTCATACACTTGCTTAATAGTTTATATTTTCATAATCCAGCCGTGGGGATCTGCCGCACGGCCGTATTTGATATCGTCTAATTCTTTCAACACTCGGTTGGAGAATTTGCGTTCCTCTACGGGCGGCAGTTCGTAATCAATGCCCTCATTGCCAATGGCTTGAATATGGGCTACTGTTGCGGCCGTACCCGCTCCGAAAGCTTCCTGCAAGCGGTTTTGTTCAATGGCCTGCATGATTTCGCTTACCGATACTTTCCGTACTTCTACATCCATGCCCCAGTCGCGGGCCAGGGTAAGAATGCTATCGCGGGTGATGCCTTCCAGAATAGAACCACTGGTGGGTGGAGTGATGAGGGTATCATCGATCACCAGCATGATATTCATGGTTCCGGCTTCTTCAATGTATTCGTGCTCACTGGCATCTGTCCAGATCAATTGGTCGTAACCTTCCTGAAGGGCTAACTGAGCGGGATATAAGGAAGCAGCGTAATTACCAGCGGTTTTAGCTGCGCCCGTACCACCATCGGCGGCCCGGACAAATTTCTTCTCCACTTTCACCCGCACCGGCTTGCTGTAGTAAGCGCCAACTGGCCCCGTGAAAATCATGAAGCGGTAGGTAAGCGACGGACGGACGCCAATGTATTCATCTGTAGCGATCATATACGGACGAATGTACAGAGAGGTACCCGGACGATCCGGAATCCACTGTTGATCCAGTTTAACGAGTTCTCGTAAGCCACTCATAAAAATTTCTTCGGGCAGTTCGGGCATGCACATCCGTACGGCTGAAGTATTGAATCGTGCCGCATTGCGTTCAGGACGGAAGACCAATGGTTCTCCGGCTTCGCTTTTATAAGCTTTCAACCCTTCAAAGATGGATTGTCCGTAATGCAGTGCGGACATGGCCGGGCTCATAGAAAGGTTCTCAAATGGCTCAATGCGCAGATCGCCCCATTGTGTACCGTCGAAATCGGCGATAAACATATGGTCAGAATAAATTTTCCCGAACTGAATGTTTTGAAAATCAACCTGATCAATCTTCGATTGTGAGGCTCGGCGTACCGGGATGTCCAATGTTTGTATCATGGCCTTGAAAGTTATCGTTCAAACAGCAATATTATCAATATTTTGGGGCTAATCCAATGAAAATTCACTGGTACTGATCCAACGAATTTTTTACATCGGGTGTTTTATTAATAGCACTTTCGTGACTTTCTGATAAACTCACGAAAGATAACGCTGACAGAAATGATCAAAGTGTTGCTTTCGGTGAAGTAAAAGATGATCTACCCGCTTCTACTTAACACGAGTGATATTCCGTTGCTTTTCAGGGAAAAGGAATCTCATAGAGAATTTTATCAACCCACAGCCGGTACATCTTGCCCGAAGGGTGCAATTCATCCTCGGCCAGCAGGCTGAGGTCTTCGGCGGCCAGCAGCGAGAGCGGAGTGATATCGCAATACTGCACTCCCTTTTCTAAGGAAATTTCCTGATTAATTTCATTGTAACGGGCAATTTCGGCGGCAATCTTTTCCGGGTCATGGCGCTGGGCATAAGGCGTGACACTGTAATCGGGAATAGAGAGCACCAATACCTGCGGGCGGGTGGTGGCCTGCGAAATGGCAAAGTCCAGCAACTGCTCAAACTCCCGGGGATAATTTGCGATGTCCAGCCCCTGATACTGGTCGTTGACTCCAATCAGCAACGAGACCCAGTCGTAGGGCGGGTTGAAAGTAGTTTGTTCAATGGCTTGTTGTAGATCGAGGGTCGTCCAACCGGTGGTGGCCAGATAGGTAGGGTCAGCGTAACCGAGCCTGTGCGTTAACTGGTGGGGCCAGCGGGCTTCCATATCTACTGATTCGCCAATCGTATATGAGTCGCCGAGGGCGAGCCAGGTGGGTTTTGCCTGATCCATTAATCAGCAGATAAAAGTGTATCTCGTACTTTCCGGGGCAATCCGGCCACCACCATGTCATACGAATGATCAATCCACTCCGTAAGCAGGGCATCGCCTATCGTGCCATCCATCAGTACGGTATTCCAGTGTTTTTTATTCATGTGGTAGCCGGGCTGCACCGCCGGGTATTGCTCGCGTAACTCAACGGCCCGTTCGGGGTCACATTTCAGGTTCGCACTGGTAAAGAGGCTGACATCGGCCAAAGCAAATATCTTCCCCATCACTTTAAACACCAGCGTTTCGTTATCAAAGGGGAATTCTTCGGTCACTCCCGGCTTGCGGAGACAGTGGTTACGGAAAGCTTCAATATCCAACTACAAAATATTTTTAAGGATGACGAAAATAATACCCAGCAAAAACATGATGATGGATATTTTATTAATGCCATGCATCATGCGCAGATTAAAATTGGTCTTACGATTCGGATCTTTCTTGCGGAAGAAATAGCCAAACACTTCTCCGAAGGAGAAATAATCCTTCAGGCTGTTTTCATCTTTTCTTTCCTGAGGCCGGGTAGGTTCATTCATAATCGTAGGAATGGGTTGAAAGGAATTACACTCTTCTTAAAAGGTTGTGTTTATCGATTTGGTTCGGCTTTCCCCAAAATTTCTTTGGAAAAACTGCTCCGGTATTTACTCAATATCGAGGTTATCATTGCTTTGTAAAATGGCGGTGCGCACCCGTACTTCATCTTCCATTTCGTGGGAGGTATCTTTCAGTAAATCACGCCGGATGTGAAAGCTCATTTTGCTGAGCTCCAGCATGAGTTCATCAATATCGTCGTCATCAATCCTCTCTTTCAGGGCTTTCTTACCGTAGCAGCGCGAGAAGTTATTAAATGCCTCCAGCACCTCCTGGCTGCTGATAAAAGCGATTTTCTGGTTCAGCAACCGGATTTCAATCATGTCTTCCTCCAGAATATTTTTCTTAGAGATAATATCCTGTAGCTGATCAATCAACTCCAGATACACTTTCATCTTCATATCCAGAAACATGACGTTTTCTTCTTTCCGCAGTTCGGCTACGGTTTGCCTTCGCAATAAAATACTGGTCAGCAGAATCGTGATACTCACTCCAATCAAAGCTGCAAACAGCTCGAAGGTGATGGGGTGATCGCTCTGCTCCAGTACAGTCCGAAAAAGCAGATAGGCTGAGGCTGCTGCAATGGCAATTGAGACAATTAATGGAAATGAACTATTTTTCATAAAAAGTCGGTGTGCGTGCGTTGCTCAAAAACCAAAGATAAAAAATAGCCGACAGGATCATTATCCCATCCCCGAATTATCAGTTTATGGTGGTACCGACGGGCTTACCTATGGGGGTAGGCAAGTTACGTTATCATCGTGCTACTGCCTGATAAAAGATGCACCTTTGTTACCACTCCCAGCGGCATCTTCCGAAGTACCTTCAAAGATCACCATTTTTCTGTCATAAGTACCGATTTTCACTGTAGTTCTCCTAACGCCTGACATACCTGCTGAATATCTCCTTCGTCATTGAAAAAGTGTGGGCTGATGCGCAATCCTTTAGGGCGGGTAGCGGTAATAATATTTTGGGCCCGAAGTTGTTGTTCGGCATCGGCGGGTGCCTTCACCACCACAATACCAGATGCCTGCGTCGAAGGATAATCCGATAACAACGAAATATTATCCGGTAAACCCTCCGTCAACTGCTGCCGCAATTGCATCACCCGATGGTTAATATTCGCTATTCCGATTTGTAAAGAATCTTCAATGGCCTGCCGCAATACCAGCAGACTGAAAAAATTGTAGTGCCCCGCCTCCAGAGTCTGGGGAGTGAATGGAAGCTCCTGTAAACTCTCAGGAGTATAATTGCTACCGACAGCACCAAACCCCAGTAAGTTTGGTCGCAACTGAGCATACAAACCCTCACGCAGATACAGTAAACCATTGCCCAGCCCCGAGTTTAACCATTTATACCCACTGGCAATCAGCACATCTACCGGAGTATCCCGCAGGTTGATCGGAATCATGCCCAGTGACTGGGTAGCATCCACCACCAGCAACGTATCGTTCCGGCGGCAAATTTCAACCAGGTTGGCCAGGGAAAGTTGAAAACCGCTACTGTACTGCACGTGGCTTACCGCCAGTATTTTGATCTGATGCTGGCGGATGCTGTTTTCTATGGCTTCAGGAGAAATACTGCCATTGGGCTGTACCGGAGCGCTATGCACTTCGTATCCCAGCAGATGCCAGGGCAGTGTCAGCGAGGGGTAATCATCGTCGATTAGCAGTACTTTTTCAGCTTGCTTTCGTAGCAGGTGGGCGACCTGATGCACCCCGTTGGTAAAATTGGTAATCATGGCAACCTCGGTTTCTGAAGCCCCGATCAATTCAGCGGCTCGTTGTCGCAAAAATGACAATTCTTCGAACCAGACCTCCCGGGCCAGGCTACCATGATTGGCATACTGCTGAATGCCCTCCTGAAGCACCTGCTGACTGCTCTGAGAAAGCAAACCGCAACCAGCGGTATTCAGATATGTGTACTGCTGCAAAGCCGGGTAATTTTTTTTATAATCCAATGTTTCCACTTATGGTTAGAAGACTGCCTTAATTCAGGTAAATCTACACAACATAATATTCAAAGTGCGCACAAAATTTAATCTAAATGCAGGTTATTGAAAACGCGCCGGACGGCCTTCTTTTTTATTTTGCTTATGTTTAGATGCTTAAATTAGTACTGAAAACTGAACATTTTTGCATAATACAGTTTAAACTTTAGTGGTGTGTAATCACACTCCTTATTTTTAAATATACTCTGACCAGTAATTGCTCGCTAAAACAACGAAGCGAAAAGCATGTTTTCGTATTTTTTTGGCTGTATCCGTCCAGATAACAGCGCGTGCAGGTCAGTCTATTATTTTTTTATCAAATCTACTACAATGCAGAACTTTACCGTGAGGGAAAAGGCTGAGCTCCCTCTGTCCATTGCTCAATTAACCAAACTATTGCTGCTTATTGTCCTGATGCTGGCCGTTCTTAATGTCATCGGCCATGTTGCCCAATACGTTTTGGGGTTTGGTGCAATAGAACTACTTCACATGAACAGGGAAAGTAATGTGCCTACTTTTTTTTCTTCCTCTATCCTCCTGTTTAGTGCTACTTTGCTCCTGTTCACGTATTACATCACAAACCAGCAACATGATAAAGACCGGAATTACTGGTTATTGTTATCCGTCATTTTTACCGGTCTGTCCATAGATGAAGCAGTTTCTATACACGAACGACTGGGGAATCCGGTGCAACAAGTGGTAGGCATCCACAAGTGGTTTTACTATGCCTGGGTCATTCCGGCCGGGCTTCTGTTAGTGGTCCTGGGTATTGGTCTTTTCAAATTTCTTATGAGGCTCCCCACCGATACGCGCACCCGCTTTCTCATTGCCGGAGGGCTATATGTTGGCGGTGCTCTGGGCGTGGAGATGATTGGCGGCTACTACCACTTTCTTTACGGGCAGGAGAACATTACTTATAATCTGATTGCCACCCTGGAAGAGACCCTGGAAATGCTGGGCGTGGTTTTCTTTATCCGGGCCATCTTACTGCACTGCAAACACCATCTGGGTGGTCAGTTTTCATTACTGATAAAGTAGATAAACCACAATCGCATCTTCCAAACATTGCCCGGTATCAGGGTACAATATTCTTCAGTTCCATCGCTTAATCGTAATCTTCGGTGGTTATAATCTCTTCGTAGAGGAGCTCCCGTAGCACGATCTCGGTCAGTTCGCTTTTGAAAATAAATTCGTAGCGAATATCCATCACGTAGGCTTTTAAACGCATCTTCAGATAAGGGCGGCGATCTTTCAATTCATTGAAAAAGAGCACGTTGATGGGCTTGTTGAGGAAGATATAGCGGGAAGTCTGCGCTGCTTCAATGGCGATACTACGCACCCGGCCCGTATCGATATTGATGGGTAGATAAATTTCCGCTACTACCTGACAGTTAGGCTCTCCGGCATTACTGTTGGAGACCGACTGGTTCATCAGTTCGCCATTCGGAATGGATACCAGCGAATCGTCTGGGGTTACGATACGGGTAGAGCGTAGACCGATCTCAACTACCTCACCGTAAAAAGAGCCAATCTCAATTTTATCTCCCATTTTAAAGGGCTGGTCTAAGATGATGACGATACCCCCAAAAATATTCTTCAGAATATCCTGAGAGGCAAACCCCACCGCCACGGCGATAGAAGCCGTAAAGGCCAGCACCGTCTCGATGGGCGGGCGGATGATCCCGGCAATAATGACATAAATAATCACTACCCAGCCCATAATACGTACCACCGGTACAAATCCCTTCACAGTAATACGCCGCTCAGTCGTACTACGCTCCGCCAGTATGCCCAGCACCCGGGTACAGAAGCGGATGATGAAATAGCCTAATAAAAACACAATGGCACTCCAGAATATCTTGGCAAACGATATTCGAAAGGGCGGTTCTTTCAGGTTGATTTGCTCAACCAGCCCACTATCCTCCTCAGTGACGCTGTCTGCCTGCACCACTACGGTGGGCGTTTGTATCTGGAGGGTGGTACGGGCTGTATCCTGCACCGAATCAGCCGGAGTAGCCTCTTGCTGACCATAAGCAAGCGTACTCCAACCCAGCAAACATATGAATAGAGCCTTGCGCATTAGTGAACGAAGTTACGGGTTTGAAGCAACTCTACCACCTGCCGGTAAAGCAAAGGATGGATATGATAAACCTCTTCCTGCCTGGTCAGCAGTCCATCATCATATAACTGCATCAATTGTAAATTAGCCGGAACCCGAGGAGCTATTTCATCCGGGCGATTCTCCGCTGGCACTACCTCTTTTACAGGTTTCCGTTTCCCAGCCAGCTCCTGAAACTGCCCTACGGTGAGGCCATCGTGCAGCAACAATGCATGCAAAATGATCATTTGCGGCACCGACAGAGACTTGAGAAAGGTGAAATCCAGCTTCTTTAAACTTCCAATGGTAATCCGGTCATCGGTAACCTCCTGGGTAGAGCGCAGCCAGTACAGCAACGCTACGGCAAAATTCCCTCCGGTAATGCGGCTTAGATCCTGAAAATACTCCTCTTCCAGATAGACCTGGCGAGCGGGCTCGTCTAGTTTTAAAAATTTCTTATTGATAAGGTCGCTATCAGCCGGGGCAAAGAAAATGTCGTAGCCGCTCACCCTATGCCGCTTGAGAATTACCTCCCGAACCACTTCTGCCCTAGCCGTAGGCAACTGCTCTATATACTCGAAATGATCCGACACTTCGGAGGTTTTATCCAGATAGTCCCAGGCATACTGGGTGCAGGAAGCCAGCCAAAACACCTGTTGATGCGTGCGAGAGATTAATTCCATCAGCCAGCGCAGACATTGAAAGCCTCCCACCCTTCTGAGGTAAAAATGCTCCAGATGCTCGATAATCAGGATATGCCTGATTTCAGAAGTGCAGAGATAATGAATAATGCTATCGAGATCTTTAAAGCTTTCTTCCGGAGTGAGCAGTTCCTGAAAGAAATGGAGAAATAGCGCCTCAGAGTAGATTTGCTGCTCTGCATCTGCATACAGCAGGGTATAGGTGCGCCGTTCTTTACGGGGCATATCGTCAAGGAAAAAGCGGATCAGGGTAGTGATGCCGCAGCCTTTTTGCCCAATCAGGATCGTGCTGGCATAGCGCCCCTGTTTCCAGTTTTCAAAAGCCTTACGCAATTGCGCAACGGCCTCAGGTTGCTCCTCGTAGAAAACCGAATCTTCCAGAGGCTTAATGCTGAATAAGCGCTGATAGACATAAGGGAGACGGTTGATAGCCACCTGGGTTTCCGCCAGAAAATCGGATATTTCCGTAGTTACCTCGGTACTGGCATCCATCCCGATCCTTCTGCGGTAAAGGCCAATGCGCTGGCTACTCTCCCGATATTGCTGGGTGACATATTTTAAGAAACGCGGAAAGGCCTGTCGGGAATAGCGGATGGTTTTCTGCTGCAACACCTTGGTTCTCTCCGATGCCCGCGCCCGCGCCAGCCGAATCTTCAGCTCCAGTGCGTAATGATTATTGGTTAAGCCCGTAAGTTGCTCCTCAAACTCCTTTACAGCAGTATGAATGGCTGGTGTCTGATAGTCGGCAAGTTCCTGTAGCTGCTCCTGTAGCCGTTCGGCATTGGTCAACCCCCGTTTCAGCCCTTCCACCGCAATTTGCTGGGCTTCTTCCGAAGTAGACGACTCTTTTTCGTATACTGAGATGGCCGAGTCCAGGTTGAAATAGGAAATCTGTCCAACTTCCTGCACCAGTTTCTGCAACTGACTGACTTTCTGACGGGTTTGCATCTGAATTTCACCCAATACTGCCTGAAATCGGGGGAGCATTTCATAGTCGGCCAGTTGGCGGGGAGATACGTACGAGACGTCTGATAATCGTAGTGGCTGATCGTAGGCATCACTGGCCACCAGCCCGCGCTGGTCGGCAATCTTATCCACCGCTTCCTCGCTCACCGTCCGTAACACATTCAAGGCATTCCCAAATGCCTGCTGATGAATGACTGAGGTGGTCGCCGGAATACGTTCTCGGATCAACTGCTGGTCAATCAGCTTGCGCTCCTGCCGCAGTGTCCGCTTCATTTCCTTCACCGGACAAGCCTCAACCCGCTCCAGTACTTCCTGAATGATGATAGTCATCTGGACAGCCTGGGGCAACACTTGTTCCTGAAGTCCTGTTTGTAACTGCTCAACCCACTGAAAGTAAGTAACCCAGAGGGTATCGTTCAGCAGATTTAATTCTTCATCCAGCCGCCAGTCATCGTGTAAGGCAAATAAAGTAGTCCGCCATCCCATTGTATCCTTACGAAAGGTGGCTCCGTACTGACGGGCCAGTTGCTTTAATCTTGTGCTCCCAAAACGGCGAGCAGGCAGTTCCAGCGTACCAGCCCGCTCATAATCCCGCTCAAATTGTGTTCGAATGGAAGACAACACTTCGGCTACGGCCTCGGGTAAAGCGGTAGAATATGCTTCCAATAATTGCCATTCGGCATCAAAATCAGCCTGATAAGCCTCCCATGCCTCGAAGGCAGTTGTTTCTTCTACGCTTCCGGTGATTATTTGCTGATGGGCTATTTTATAAAGTCGATCCTGGGCTTTCCATACCGCTTTAGAGGCACAGGCAATCACCCGGTAGGCTTCCTCTACCAGTGGCAGCAGTTCCAGAATCATTTTTTCCCGGTAATAGAAACTCACCAATCCACGTAAGGGCAGCGTGTATTGCCACCCTCGTAATTCTTTCGCTTCTTTTTTTCGCCATTGGCGCACTTTATTTTCAGCTTTTGTTGGCCAGTAGGAGATGATTCGGGTGTTTTTTTTACCGTAGCGAGCCATTCGGGTTACCCAACCGGTATCAGACTGCGACTGAAAGAGCATTTCAGATTGCAGGCGAATTTCCGTTTTCGGAACTTCCTCTAAATACTCCGTCAGGGCATCCCGGTAACTCGGAAAAAGCTGATCAAAATCCAGCGCTTCCGGTTCGGCATATCGTGTTTCAATCATGCTCAGCAAAACCTGAGAGTAGCGTTTCCCGATAGCCACTTTGGCCTGAGAGGTGGGAGCCTGGGAGACTTCCTCAAAAAACTGCCGGGCCTGTTTTTGGGCACTACGGACAAATGCCATTTCCTGGGTGAGCCACTGCTGTAATGCCGGGAGCAGATGAGCCTGCCCAAGCTCCAGCATCACTCTATGAATCCCGGTAAGCTGATCAGTTTCCGTAATTGGTTCAGAAGTTGAGGTTATCACTATTTAAAATGATAGGACGCTTTTTTTATGGCTTCTCTCAGGGCTTCGGACGCTTTTTCCATACCCTGGCGAATGTCATAAAAGGCAGCTGTACTTGAATGCTTCAGGTCCTCCAGGTTTTGGTATACCTTAGAATCCTTATTCTTTAGATCGGACATCTGTTCTTCCAACTTCTCATCCAATTCAGAACGAACCTGTTTCGCCTGGCTTTCCAGATCCTTGATTTTGCCGTAAATCTCGTTAAGTGCCTCCCGGGCTTTGGTTTCAAAGTTGTTGGATTCGGTCATCGTTTCGTCGGGTTTTATGTTTTGTGAATATTACTAAATATTCTTTGATTTCTCAATGGAAGGGATAAACGAATATTGGTAAAGAAAGTTGGTCATGAAACGTTCGGGGTAAGCCAGTACCATTGCAATTACAAATTGGGTGCTTCATGCCCGTATAACCAGGCGTTTGTAATCACAAGTACCCAACTTCGCCATCAAATCAACCTGTCAATCTTTCCTCCTCCTAACTAAAACAGCCTGAAATTACTGATTTCGTAGATAAAGTGGCTGATCACACTGGGGTTCAGTACGACGGTAAAAGCCACTCCGAAAAGGGCACCCCAGAGGTGAGCATCATGATTGATCCGGTCGCGGGTTTGCCGGGAACGCTGGTAGGAGTAAATTAAAAACAAAGCTCCCAGAATAAATCCTGGAATCGGAATCAGGGCAAACAGATAGATATTGTTGGTAGGATCGTACAGGATAGAACTGAAAACCACGGCCGCTACTCCGCCGGATGCCCCCAGAGAATTATAGTTCGGATGGTTCTTATGCTTGGCATAGGTGCTGATGTCAGCCACCACAATGGCTACCAGGTACATTATTAAATACAATGCCAGGCCCAGCGAGCCGAACTTATAGGCGTATTGCTGTTCAATCATGTTACCGAAAAAATAGAGGGTAAACATATTAAAGAACAGGTGCAAATAGTCCTGATGGATAAAGCCGGAGGTAATAAACCGATGATACTGCCGACGGGTTTGCACCGCATGAGGATTGAACATCCAGTTTTGAAATAGGGCAGGTCGGTTCCAGGCATACAGACTGGCAATGACGGTTATGATGATCAGAATGGTAGTAATGGAAAGATTCATGACGACTATATACGAAAGATGGTAGTTTTAGATGTTATATTTTTTGACGTAAGAGTATTACGTTGCAATTTGTTCAATTTTCTACGGCAGAAGTTCCCCCTTACTTCTCCCGTAGCATCAGCCGTTTGGTAAACTCCCGCAGTGGTGCTTTCCGCTCTTCGTCGACGGGAAGGGCATCCAGAAAGCGAAATCCTTGTTCAAAGTAATCATTCATTCGGGACTGCGTCTGCTCCGAAATTTGTAAACTATCATATACCGCCTTGACAGCCTGCACTTTTTCCTCTTTGCTAAAAGTACTCTGTACAAGCCAGTAACGCAGGGTCTCGGCTTCTTTTCCGGTTGCTTGCGCTAAGGCTTTAATCAGTAAAAAAGTTTTTTTGTTGGCTATTATATCGCCTCCTACCTGTTTTCCAAATTTCCCCTGATCAGCGTACACATCCAGCCAATCATCCATCAGTTGAAACCCCACTCCGATCTTTTCTCCGAATTGATAAAGTTGTTTCTGACTTGCGGTATCAGCACCGGCCAGCATCCCGCCCAATTGCAGGCTAAACCCTAACAGCACGGCAGTCTTCAGGCGAATCATGGCCAGATAGTCGCTTTCACTCACCTTTTCCTGTCCCTCGTAGTTCATGTCCCATTGCTGCCCTTCACATACCTCAAGGGCACATTGGTTGAAAGCTTCGAGCACCTCCCGTAAGCGATTTGGCGGTACCTGCAACAGCATTTCGTAGGCCTTTACCAGCATAACATCCCCTGAGAGAATGGCCACACTCGGACTCCAGCGGGTATGTACCGTGGGTTTACCCCGTCGCAGGGGCGCCTGATCCATAATGTCGTCATGCATGAGTGTGAAGTTGTGGAAGACTTCCACCGCCAGGGCGGGGGTCAGCACAGTTTGCGTAGGATCTTCCTCCCGGAAAAGCCGATAAGCCAACAGGGTAAGTAAAGGTCGTAAACGTTTTCCCCCAAGGGAAAGAATATACCGAATCGGCTCATAAAGTTCGTCCGGCTGATGACCGAATGAATACGCATTGAGTGCCTGATTAATTTTCTGAATATCGTGGGTAAGAGACAATGACATGAAAAGGAAAAACTGGTAATATCTTTATACTCTCGTAAAGGTAAATAAGTGCGTATGGTTTACGCTACAAAAATATTTTTTTTCAAATACTGATGACAATTGTTTACTTTTGTTGAACTAAGGGTATAAATCAGCAAATATATTCTTAGAATAACCAAACTACCCTCTCTACTATGAAAGTTTTATATTGCCTTTTATCATTTTCTTTATGTCTTGTTTTTTTCAGCTCCTGTCAGGAAGAAGAATTGTCTAAAACAAGCACCAGGGGCTATTCAGACCTCAGAAATCCCCCAGCTCCCTCCTACAATCCTAAAAGCGGAACCTTTACCGGATACACGCAGGCGAACGAATATGTTAACTTTTTCTATCCCCGTTTTCCCCGCCCCCTGCCCTGCCCCGTACTTGCCGGATGTCGCCTTCCCCGCCCCTTGCTTCAGGTATCTGTTCCCGAGGGCGTCATTTATCGCCTGGAAGCCAAACTCTATACCGAAGATGGCCAACTGTATGCCTGCTCGGGAAAGGAATGTGGCGGGTTTGTTGATTATCAAAAAGACGAAGCACTCGCTTCCCTGACGGTTATCAATGAAAAGGTAAAATCGAATAAATTGTTTATGGAACTTCAGATGAGCTATGAGGTAAATGGGAAAAGGTATTCTGAGAAATTTACCGACGAAAATGTTCCTCTGAGCCTGGATATGTACACCCAAGTTGATCAGGTAATGTACCGGCTTCCCCGTTTACCTCGTCCTCGCCCCTGTCCGGTATTGTCCGGTTGCATGGATCCGAAACCTGAACTCCACGTCATCATTCCCAGAGGAAAAGTTTTAAAACTGGAGGCTAAGCTCTTGACCAAGGACGGTGAAACGTATGCCTGCTCGTCAAAAAGATGTGAAGGACAGTTGGAATCATCGCCCCAGGAAGCCCTGGCCACTTTAAACGTCGTAAACCCGGGAATCAAAACAGAAAACCTTATCTTAGTTTTTCATATCACCTATGAAGTGAATGGAAAAATATTTTCCAAGGAAATTTATGATGAAGACATTCCAATTGGTATGGACTAATATTCAATCATATTCTTTTCATTTGTATATCACTGCATGCTTAACCCTGGGGTTAAGCATGCAGTGTTTTTTGTGCCTCGCACAAATCAGCACTCCCCTTGAAGCCGAGATTAGCGAGGATTTTGATCGTATATTCAATCACTACTTCTATACCCAGCCTGATAGCGCTATCATTCTGTTTAAGGAGGTGGCTCGTAAGGCTCAGTTGGCGGAGCGGTGGGATCTACAGATTACGGCCCTGATGCAAGCCTCCTGGTGTGCTGATTATCACACCCGCATCGATACGCTTCAGTATTATCTTAACCAAACAGAACAGTTACTCCACCAGCATGCTTTAGCCCTGGACACTCTGGATCCGGAAGGGGCAATTGCTACCGATGTAGCCTATACCCGAGGAGTTTTTTATTATAGTACCGGTGATTTTGCCGCTGCTGTCGAAGCCTTCGATGAAATTGTACAACCCCGCTCCCTTGCACAGATTAGTGATTCGGTATTGGTTACCGATGTTTTCGCCTATTTAGGGAGTGCGTTCTACCGCCTGCAAAACTACCAGAAGGCCCTTGATTACTACCTTATTGAAGACCGGTGGTTACCGTATCAGGTTGAATCCATAGAATACAATCGCTCCTACCGAAAGGCATTGAATTCGCTTTACCGTGCCCAATCTGAATACGCTCTGGCTAAATACGAGGGGGAAACCGAAGCTTTCCAGGAGGGAAAAAACCTGGTGCACCAGGCATTTACGTTTCTATTACCCAACCAAGCAAATCCTCGCTTCAGGAACCCCATACTATCAGGGGCCAATGTGATGGCTTCCATATTTCAGGAGCAGCAACAGTATGATAGTGCCCTGTACTATCTGGAGCTTGCACTTCCTTTACAGGAAAAACAAAACACCAAACTCATTGATACCTATAATCAGTTAGGTAATACCTATGCCCTGATGCATCGCTATCCAGAAGCAATGGACTATTACCAACAGAGCAAAGTATTAGCCGATCGATTGCTGCCCCCCAAACATTTCCAGCGAGGCATTGTCCACACCCTGATTGGTAAAGCGCTTGCCGATCAGGATCAATGGAAGGATGCACTTGATGAATATCAACTTGCTCTTGCCCAATTTGTAACCGAGTTTAATGCCTCACCTGATTTCCTGGAAAACCCACCCTACCAGGATTCAGGAGCAAAAAAAGAACTACTTGAGGTGTTTGCCTATAAGGCTGAGGCTCTGTGGGAGTTATACCAACAACAGCCGGATGATACCGCTCCGCTCCGTAGTGCATTGGAGATTTATCACCAGATTGGTGAGGTTTTGAATACGATGCGGAATGTGTTTCCCTCCATTGAATATAAACAGTTTATCGCCTCACGTTTTTTTAGTATTTACGAGCAGGCTATTCGCGTGGCTTACGAAATGCATCAACGACAAACCGGTGATCGCTCGAATCAGTATCTGGCTGAGGCATTTCATTTTGCAGAAAGAAGTAAAAGCATTGTTTTGCTGGAAGCCACCGTGGAAAGCCAGGCCAGGCATTTTTCTGACATCCCCACTACCCTGCTTGAACAGGAGCGAGAATACACCCGCAAACGATCTTTTCTGGAAAGGCAACTCAGTGAGGTTTCTGATCCTGGCTCCTTAGAAGCCACGACAATCCGTCAGCAAATCCTGGCTACCCAGGATGCCTACCAGGATTTGATGAAACGGTTAGAGCAGGAATACCCCAAATATTATGCACTAAAGCACGATACTGAAGTAACTTCCCTGGCGAGTCTACAAAAGGATCTTACCCCGGGCGCAACCTTGTTTTCCTACTTTTACGGTGACAGCACCTTATTTGCCTTTGGCATCAGCGCAGATGCCGCTTTTATGCAACCTATTACTATGGAGGACAGCCTTCGGCAGAGGATCACCCGGCTAATAACCTACAGCAGTCGGTACGAATGGAAAGAGGCAAATACTCCCCATACCATTAACCAATACGAACGTGACGGATACCTTGCTTACCGTCAGTTAATGGGCAACTTGCTGGATTCGTTGGGTGGGAAGCCGGAAAAACTGATCATCATCCCTGACGGACAATTAGGATACCTCCCCTTTGATGTTCTCCTTACCGATTCCATTCAGGCTTCCAGCAACACCCGATATGCCTCGCTCCCCTATCTGCTGAAACAGTATCCCCTACGATATGAGTATTCGGCCACTTTATTTACCCATCAGTTTACTGAAAACCTACCACAGACAAGCCAGCAGTATGCTTATACTGGCTTTGCTCCACTGTATGATGGGAGACCTTCCCTGCTGGCCGAAAATGAACTAACCCGCAGTATGGGTGACCAAACAGCATTTAGCAATCTGCTCTATAACAAAGAAGAAGTAGAAGAAGCATCCGAGCTTTTTGAAAGTAAAATTTTTGTGGATAATCAGGCCACTGAACAGGCTTTTAAAGAATACGCCACTCGGAGTAAGATGCTTCATCTATCCATGCACGCCTTTGCCAATGATGCCGAACCCTTATATTCGGGCTTAGTGTTTTCTCAATCAGATACCTCCCAGGAAGATAACTTTTTGTACGCCTACGAGCTGTATAATATGAAATTACAAGCCGATCTGGCCGTTCTCAGTGCCTGCGAAACCGGTATTGGAAAACTTGCCCGGGGAGAAGGTATTATGAGTCTGGGGCGGGCTTTTAAATACGCCGGATGCCCTAACGTTGCTATGAGTTTATGGAAGGTAAATGATCGTACTACCCAGCATATTGTGCAAGCTTTCTTCAGGGAACTGGCTGATGGAAAAGACAAAGACGAAGCCTTGCGGCAGGCAAAACTATCATTCCTAGCCGATGCCAAGGGGCCCCTGGCCCACCCTTACTACTGGGCTTCGCTGGCCCTGATTGGCGATGATGCACCAGTGGCTGACCCGGCCTTTTCCAACCGCTGGTTTCTGTTGATCGGAATTGGTCTGTTTCTCTTTACTGGCGGGTTTTTACTCACTCAGCAATTATTGAAAAACCGCAACTGAAAACTATTCTCATTTTTTTCTTTTAGAAAAACGCTTAACACTTCCCTCATTTAAGTGTTACACTTTTTTGTTCTTTACGCTACCCATTACCCCTTTTTGGCAAATGGGTAGGAGTATTTTTTTTACTAAAAAACATATCATGAAAAAACAAACAATAGCATATACTGTCGGACTGGCCGCTCTTTTCTTCTCTTGCAATAACGAAAACACCAGTTCCATGGGCGAGTCTGATGGAGATTCTTCAGCACAATCCTATGAAGCCGATACTGTTGAAACCGCAATCGGAGAGCTTATACTTCCGGCTCCATTCGCAACCGAATCTACCACCAAGCGAAATGAAATGGTGGCATGGCCGGACGATACCAAGCCCACTGCTCCCGAAGGTTTTGAAGTTACAAAATTTGCCACCGATTTTGACAATCCACGCTGGACATATATCGCTCCAAATGGAGATATCTTCGTGTCTGAAGCCGATACCAAGCAGAGTGCGGACAAAATTACCCTGCTGCGAGATAATAACGGGGATGGCACCATAGACCTCCGGGAAACCTTTCTGGAAGACCTGAATCAGCCATTTGGCATGTTGATTATTGGCAACGCTTTTTACGTAGCCAATACAGATGGTTTGTATAAATACCCTTATCAGGAAGGTCAAACCTC
>JAVKCN010000127.1:0-26295 GCA_040222715.1 Cyclobacteriaceae bacterium
AGAGCAGGGCAAAAATAAAATGCTAGTGTTAAATGCTATTCGTAATAAGATAATCCATCGAGTTTTTGCTTGCATCCGAGACAATCGGAAATATGAAAAAAACTATACTACTGCCCTTGCTTAAACCATAGAAATCGCTGTCAATGCCAACGAAAAACAAATAATTCATACTTTAGTGGTTAGCGGTTAGTAGCAATCAAGACGCTTTCAAAACCTTAATAATGGGTCTTTCCCTAATTTCTATTGGAAGCTCGTCCTGAAAAAACAGCCCAGGTCTGAATCGCGGAGTAAGTCTTCACTTGGCGGCGACCGTAGTTCACCTGAGCTGATGATCAAGGTGTGAATATATGGATAACCTTGTCAGGTTACCCACATATTCACACCGTAATAACAATAACTGCTTTCTTAGAATTTTACTACCCTACAAACCTAAAGGCGGCGGGCGCCCACGAACAAAATCTTAACCTGCAACAAGATGCGCTCAAACAGGCAGGGTGTGAAAAGATTATTACCGACACCGTGTCCGGTGCCAAGGCCGAGCGGCCAGGACTGGCTAAGGTGAAAGAATTACTACGAGGAGGAGATACGCTCGTTGTCTGGAGACTCGATCGCTTGGGTCGATCGTTACGTGATCTGATTGACTGGATGCATGAATTGGAAGAACAAGGCATTGCGTTTCGTAGCATTCAGGAGTCTATCAATACTTCCACCTCCGGCGGCAAGCTGATCTTTCACATGTTTGGGGCCTTGGCCGAATTCGAGCGCAATCTCATCCGGGAACGAACCTTAGCGGGCCTGGCCGCCGCCCGGGCCCGGGGGAAACAGGGAGGAAGACCTAAATCGCTGAGTCCTGAGCAGCGCAAGTCCGTGGTCAAGCTATACCACCAGCAGGACATACCTGTGCAGCAGATCTGCCAGATGTTTAACATCTCTAAGCCTACTCTCTATAAATATGTGGATGCTGAACAATAGATTTCATGAAGGCTCTCATTAATAAGTTAAGCATCGTAAAGATTCTGAGCGAAAGCTCTACTTTTGAAAAGTCGGTCCGTGTCAATCAACCACCCTGAGTCCATCGGTTTTTATTCTCCTCATCAATGTTTGCAAATTTGCAAACATTTAGCCACCTTTACCGTATACCTTTATGAGAATCATTGCCAAGAGAACGCTGCGGGAATTTTGGCAGCAGCATGCTGATGTACAACCCGCCTTAGAGGAATGGCATTTAAACACTGAGAAAGCAGATTGGCGGACTCCCAATGATATCACCCGGACGGTTCCTCAAGCCCGTTCTCTGGGCCAGGATCGGTTCTCGTTTAAAATAAAAGGCAATCAGTACCGACTCATTGTGAAGGTAAACTTCGCGTATCAAGTTGTTTATATTCGCTTCGTCGGTACCCATGCCCAGTACGATAAAATTGATGCGAATACTATATGAGTACAATCGTTGTAATACCCAAACCCATTCGAAGCGAGAAGGAGCTGGATGCCGCTTTTGCTCGTATTGACCAGTTAATGGATGCTCAGCCAGGGACACCAGAAGGGAAGGAACTGGATCTGCTAAGCGAACTCGTCTGGGCTTACGAGCAACGACACCATCCCATAGGAATACCCGATCCGATCGATCTGATCAATTCCAAGATAGAAAGCGGTGAAATGACCTTGGAGCAACTTAAGGAGGTGTTGCCCAACCGGTCTACCCGGTCACAGGTCCTCAACAAGCGCCGGCGTATTGCCATGAATACGGCATTAGAAATGGTTGACCGGGGGTGGGTACCCGCGGAATCTTTTTTCCATACCACCTATTGGAGTTCTTTTGATCAATAGTATATATGGGACTTTTCTACACACTGAATAATACTAGACTTTTTACACTGGCCGAAGTAAAATTTCAAAGGGCAATAGGCATTGCGAGAGGCTATGAAAAATAGGTCCTTTTTTACACCCGACAAGACATTAAAGAAGCAAATGTTCTTTACTCATCAAAATGATTATTTACTTCAAGAGCCTTCGCAAATACGTAAGATGATTTTAGACACCAAGTACCTTAATACCCCGCGGCTTGACCATCTTTTCGGCTTTCCGAAGCACCGTAGTACACGCCATGTACAGCATCAAACATAATAGCCTGGTAGCCACCATAGCCTCGAACACTATGTCCTACCCGATGTCCATTCTTCACTAACTCCAGAATGGTAGCATAATCAAAACCTCCTTCTAAAGTGACGTATCCTCCATCATCCATCACTCCTCCTTTGGGACTGGAAGAACCGGAATGACTTACTCGAGGGGCATCACCGGCTTCCTGAAGATTCATTCCAAAATCAATCATGTTGATAAGAATTTGTACATGCCCCTGGGGTTGGAAGTCGCCTCCCATCACTCCAAAGCTCATAAAAGGTTTCTTGTCTTTGGTGACGAAACCGGGAATGATGGTATGAAACGGTCGTTTGTGAGGAGCATACGTATTATAATGCCCTTCTTCTACATTAAAGGATGTCCCTCTATTTTGCAAACTAAACCCTAGTCCGTCCGGTACAATACCCCCACCCATGCCAGAATAATTACTTTGAATCAGCGATACCATATTACCCTCCTTATCGGCTACCGATAGATAGATCGTATTGTTTCCTTCCTGCATCATACCCGGATGGTATTCATCACTGGCTTGTTCCGAGTCAACCAATGCTCTTCTCCCTTCGGCGTATTCTTTGGAAATCAATTCTTCTATGGGGATAGTCTTGAAATCCGGGTCCGCGTAGTAGGTAGCCCGGTCTTCATAGGCTAATTTCTTAGCTTCTATCAAGTGATGCAGATACTGGCTACTGCCAAACCCCATGCTTTTGATATCATAACCTTCCAGGATGTTGAGCATTTGCAGAACGGCGGTTCCCTGCCCGTTGGGAGGCAGTTCCCAAACATCGTACCCCCGGTAATTCGTAGAAATAGGTTCTATCCAATCGGAATGATGATCCGCCAGATCTTTTTCCGTAATAAATCCGCCTTCTCGCTGTACGGTTGAGGCGATGGTTTTAGCAATCTTTCCCTTATAATAGGCATCTCTACCCCCATTGGCCACTTGTTCCAGGGTGGAGGCTAAATCCGGGTTGGTAAAGATCTCACCTTTTTTGGGTGGGCGACCGTTAGGCAGGTAGGTGTTCCGATACCCTTCATATTTCTGTAACGATCTAGCATAGCCTTCCCACAAAAATGCGATTACTTCGGTTACGGGATAACCTTCTTTGGCATACGCAATGGCGGGTTGCAAAAGTTCTTTCATAGGAATTTGGCCAAACCGCTCATGTAAGGCATACCACCCATCCACACAACCGGGCACCGAGACTGCCAGTGCCCCTTGCGAAGGAATTCGGTCCATAGACTGCTGCTCAAAATAATCTAGCGTCAGCGTATACGGTGACCGGCCACTGCCGTTTAAACCGTGTAGTTTCTGCGTCTTGGCATCCCAGACAATGGCAAAGATATCACCACCGATGCCGTTTCCGGTAGGTTCTACTACCCCTAAAACGGCATTGGCCGCAATCGCCGCATCTATAGCAGTTCCTCCTTGTTTAAGAATATCCAGGGCCACCTGGGTGGCTAAGGGCTGACTGGTAGCCGCCATACCGCTACGGGCAATGACTTCAGAGCGCGTGGCAAACGACTGACCAGTGTACCGAGATTGTCCAAGTAGCTGATGAAGTGGTAAGAGTAGTACAGCAAAAAATAAAGCGGTTCTTGTTAAGGATATGTTTGGCATGGGGGTTATAATAGTCTTGGAATGAAACAGTGATTAGGCCGCAATATGATGATGAGCAGTACAGATTTATGGTTGATCCCACCAAACTGGGGTATTGATATCATCACGGCCCTGTCGTTGTACAGCCTCCGTATAATTCTCTTGATTAGTCACCTGCTGGTCGGTTGGATAGTTGAACCGTACTGGTATCCTGTTCTCATTATTATTGACAATAGAGGGGGCTAACTCCGGTAAACCAGTTCTTCTCCATTCATACCAGCCTTGTAAATCTGTAAAAAATAGGGCAATCCATTTTTGAAGCCCGATAAGCTCCAACGCCTGCGCCTCATCAAAAGCCACACCTTCCTGCTGGAAATACAGCTCATCCGGCAGCAACGTTTCTTCGCTAAATCCCTGGTAGTATTCCATGGAAGCTCGGATGCCATTATTGTAATGCTCCTCGGCATCAGCGTTAATCCATCCCCTCTGGGCGGCTTCGGCCAGCGTAAATGCTACTTCGGCGTAGGTCATAATCAGGCCTTCCGCCGGTGCTGCCACCTGCTGATCAATATAATAGATGCTTCCGAATTGAGATACCTGCCTATCAATGTCACTACCCAGATTTTCATCGGTTTCACCATTGGGCACTCCTTGCCACTCAAGCTCGCCAGTTCCAGAGCCAGCAGCTTCCCTAGAGGCTACCGTGGGCTGAGCAAAGACTTTGACCCGGGGGTCTTGCAGGGTATTGAGGTGATCAGCGAAGGTGCTACTCAATCGTCTATCCAGGAAGTGCCCGGAGCGATAACCAGCCAGGGGAAAATAATTGGGTGAATCGGTATAGTCTACTATCGCCTGATCCTCATTGCTCTGAAAAATGGGGTAGCGTTCAGCATCGGCTAGTAAGGCTTGCATGGCTGCCGATGGATCAACCTGATTGGATTGCCTCAGCAGAAGGCGCAGTCGAAGGGAATTACCAAATTTTTTCCACTTCATAATATCACCCCCGTACAAAATATCACTGGAAACTGATCCCCCCGTAACGGACAACAGGTTATTGGCTTCTTCCAGATCCGCGATCATCCCTTGGTACACGGCTTGTTGCTGATCATAAGAGGGAAAATAAACGCTTTCACTTTTTCCTTTCAATGCTTCGGAAAAGGGCAGGTCACCGTACGCATCGGTCAATCTTGAGAAAATTAGCGTTTTCCAAATAAGAGCGACTCCCTGGTAATTGTCGTGCTCCCTCTCTCCGGCAATGGTATATAAGTTATTCACATCCCGTAAAGTGCTATAGCCATCGTTCCAGAGTCCAAAGGAGTTCCAAATATAGCGATCCACGTTAGGCTCTCTGATCTCAGTAGCGTATTGGGCGGCCACGTTTCCGATACTAAATGCATCGTTGACCATGTTATTGGCCGTACTTCGGATCATATTGACCATCAATAAATCCGGAGCTACTTCTTCGGGGTTATTGGGGTTTTCAGCCAGCTCTTCAAAGTCTTTTTCACAGGATGAAAACAGCAGAATGACCAGGGTATAGAATGTGATTATCGTTATTTTTTGCATGATGTCAGATTTTATAAAGTAAAGCCGAGGTTGAAACCATAACTTCTTACCGAGGGCAAAGACATATCTTCTATGCCGGGCAAAATAGTCCCTCCATTCAGCGCATTGGTATCCGGATCAATGTGAGGCACATCAGACCATAGAAATAGATTTCTACCTACCAGCGAAAAGTTGATATGTCTAAAAGGGGTGTTGCTGACCAGGCGGTTGGGCAGGGTATAGCCGAGTTTTAATTCCCGGAGTTTAACGTAAGAGGCATCGAAGGTAGCCTGTTCCGGATTAAAATATCCTGATCCCCAGTACCTTTCAGCCGTTACATTCACATCATTGGGCACATAATTTCCCTCTTCCGTAAGCATCACCCCTTCACCGACATATCCATCTTCACGACCGGGAAGGGATTCAACCAACTGCCCCGCTTCATTGCCTCTTACCAGGAAGCGGGAGTAAATATCTCCACCTTTCCGAATATCAAACAAAACCCCCAATGAGAGACCTTTAAACCGCAATGTATTGTAGATACCGGCCATCCAGTCAGGATTATAATTTCCTACTTTGATGAGTTCATCGGTAAATTGGGGAATCCCATTGCTGTGAATAATATTTCCCTCCGGATCTCGCTGAAAACCGATACCATACATATCTCCCATTTGCTCACCTACCCGGGCTTGCACGGATACGTACCGGCTGGGAAGCTCATAGGTTTCTATTCCCTCGGCCAGTTCCAGCACTTTGCTCCGATTACTGGACCAGTTTACGTTAATATCCCAGGTAAGCCCTTTGGGATTTGCCAGGGGAGAAGCCGAAAGCATCACCTCCCAACCATGATTTCTTATTTCACCGGCATTTAAAGAACGACTGGTATAAGCTGAAGTCAGATCAATAGGAATGCTGAGTATTTGATTTTTACTTCGGATGTCATAATAGGTAAGGTCTAGGCCTACTCGATTATTTAAAAATCGCAAATCAGTTCCTAGTTCAAAGGTGTTGATTAATTCAGGAACGAGGTCGGCATTGGCAATGGTAGAAGATTCGTATACCGTGGCATTACCATCCCAGGGAGTGCCGTAGTAGTAGACATTGCGCAGGTGGTAGGGATCGGTATCATTACCTACCTGGGCCCATCCCGCTCTGAGTTTGGCGAACGACAAAGGACTTGAGGAAGGCACGTTCAACAAATCCGTCAAAATAGTGCTCAGGGAAACCGAAGGATAAAAGTAGGAGTTATTATCTGGGGGAAGGGTACTGGACCAATCATTTCTTGCCGTCAGATCCAGGTAGATCATTTCTTTGAAGGCGAACTGGCCAAAAGCATACAGACTATTGATTCGGTATTCTGAGTCGTACTGGATGTTTTCAAGCGGTACTCGGGAGTTGCCTAAATTATAAATGCCGGGAATGTTCAGTTCGTTGGCTCGGGCACTCAATTCTTCCCTTACCTGTTTCATCTGGTTTCCGCCTGCGGATATTTTAATGGCAATATCGGGGTTGACCTGCTTTTCGTAGGTTAACAGAAAGTCGGAGTTTCTTTCTTTAAAGGTGTTATTATCCTGCCGATACATGCCAAAGCTATAGGCACTACTGCCAGGTGTCCTTCGGCTATCTCTTCTTTCATTTAGTAAATCAGTTCCGGATCGCAGCATCACACTAAAAGCATCACTGAGCTGGTAAGTAAGCATTACATTACCAATCAATCGGCTTCGGTCTAATCCATTCAGGTTTTCATACACCGTGTAATACGGGTTGTCATTGAATTGATAATTGTAGGTAAAGGGCTGAAGACCTTCCTGTCCTTTAACCCAGTAATCACGCATTTTATCGGTCCTAACCTGCCGTCCTTCCCAGATCCAGGTGTAGACGATACTTTCGTTGCCATAATTCATGACCGGGCGATTATCGCTTACCGTGGTGATATAGTTAGCCGAAACGTTGGCCCTTAATTTATCCGTTAACTTATAGCCGGCATTCAGGGTAACGTTGTTCCGGGTCTGATCGGTATTGGGTACTATTCCGGTTTGATCAAGGTTGGTGTAAGAAAGGCGAAAATTACCCTGATCGTTACTACCGGAGATGGAAATATTATTATTAAGTGTTTTACCGGTTTCAAAGAACTCTTGATAGTTATCCGGATGAGGCACCCAGTCTACGGTTTCTCCTTCCGCAGGAGGCCATTCCGTATTAACCGGAACAGCCATAGGGCGACCGTCCAGGGGTGGGCCCCAGCTTCGGCCACCGTCTCCAATATTGTATACTCCACCTCGGCCTTGTCCGTATTCATTCTGAAAATCCGGAAGCTTGAGCGGGGACTCGAGCGTAAGGGTTGAGTTGACGGAAACTCCTATCCCCTGCGTTCCCTTACCGGATTTCGTCGTGATTAGTATGACACCATTAGCTGCTCGGGAACCATACAGGGCTGCCGCATTGGGTCCTTTCAACACAGAAATGGTTGCGATATCATCGGGGTTGATGGCACTAGCAGCATTTCCATAATCAATATCCTGACCACTTTGGGAAGAGCCATTAATACTGTTGGTAATAGGAATACCATCTACCACAAACAGTGGCTGATTGTCTCCGGTTAGTGATGTTTCTCCCCGGATCACAATGCGGGATGAGCCTCCGATGGAACCGGACCCGTTGGTCACATTCACACCCGCTACTCTTCCGGCTAAGGAATTTACTATGTTAGTTTCTCTTGCCTGTACGAGGTTTTCCCCTTTTACTTCCTGCACGGCGTAGCCCAATGCTTTAGTTTCCCGTTCCACGCCCAAGGCGGTCACGACTACCTCTCCCAACTGGGTGGCATCAACCTCCATACTGACATCTATTGTAGAAAGTCCGTTGATCTCTCTTTCAATGCTTTTGTAGCCTACAAAGGAAAAAAGCAGCGTCTTGGCAGTTTCAGGAACCGATAATTGATAATTTCCATCAATATCGGTGATGGTTCCTTGGGTGGTCCCTTTAACCAATACGTTTACTCCGGGAATAGCTTCACCTTTGGTGTCGGCAACGGTGCCGGTGAGGGCTCTACTTTGCGCCTGGACTGTTAGTAGCGTTGACAGATAAAACATGAATAGAGTAAGAAGAAAAGTGTTCTTTTTCTTTACTCTTGCAGGTAGAAGATCAAACATAGGTATAGTATAATTTTAAGAAAATCTATGGGGTATGAATAAAAGTAAC
Source organism: Cyclobacteriaceae bacterium (assembly GCA_040222715.1). Classification (GTDB taxonomy): domain Bacteria; phylum Bacteroidota; class Bacteroidia; order Cytophagales; family Cyclobacteriaceae; genus Tunicatimonas. The sequence continues at coordinate 8,483 of JAVKCN010000127.1, forward strand.
TAGTGAGAAAAAACTTAAGTAGGATTTCAGGAATCGGAACACCTGAAAGATTTGTAAAAAAATATAGCCATAAGAAGCCACAACTTTTTAGTGTTTCGCTGTTTCTTGGTATGCCTCAAAATTAAGGAAACAAACGTGTAAATTATTTATCCAATATTATTTAGAAGTTAAAAAAGTGGCAATTTGACAACATGAGCTTAATGTTTGCAAGCTCTGTTGCTTACAAACATTAAATGAATTGACTCGTAAGGAAGCTAAAGAAGCTAATTTTTTATATTTCAGCAGGATCAAAGTTCTTAATTATTTCTTAGTATGATTTTCTCTCTCTTGGAGTGTTTTTTGATAACGAGGTTAAACTTTCTAGCTTAGGTAGCCCCATATTTAGGTGCTTTTTCACGTCTCGAGTGAAACATCCCACGTGGAACGCCCAGGTAAAGTGCTATACTAGTGCTTAACCGAGCGTTGGGCGCCTTTTTAGAGCTATAGGCAAAGAACCCCAAGTAAGGATATTTTTGATTTACCTCATCACCAGTGATATGAAGAGCTATTGATCTGAACGTAATAAATATTGTTAAAATCATTGCAAAAATTTTGATGGCGGTATCCAGACATTAACCATCTTTTCTCAACTCATGTAAGCCCGCCAAGACTAGTATTTCCATATTATCTTCTTATGAGAACGTTTACATAAAAACGAGCCAAATCATAACACAGGGGTAACATCAAGTTCAGTGCTTTTCTCTTCTTTTGTACCTGCTGGCCAGCCCTTTTTTCTACCTACTAAAAGTTACCTCTATGCGTATTTTTACTCCGAAGGTATGCCTGCTGGCTATGCCCCTGTTATTACTATCACTTTTAACATTTGCTCAAGGTACTGATGCTTCTATTTCAGGGAAAGTAACCGAAAGTGGTTCCGACGAGCCATTACCGGGAGCAACCATCCTGGTAGAAAACCAGTCTACCGGTTTTAGTATTGGCACTTCTACTGATCTTAAAGGACGGTTTATTTTAAAGGAGCTACCCCTGGGTGGCCCGTACGAAATTACCATTAACTACGTAGGCTATCAACCGGTGAGCCTGACTGGCTATCAGCTAAACCTGGGTGACCAGATAATGATTGATGAGGTCTCGCTGGTGGAAGGTGAAACGGTACTCAAAGAGATTCTGGTAGATGGTAACAACTTTATGAACCGCCGCGACCGCCTGGGAAGCTCCACCGCGATAACCGGTCGGGATCTGCAAAAACTACCCACCCAATCCCGGAATTATATGGAGCTTGCCGCGCTTTCTCCCCATACCCGGGGCGGAGCCATTGGCGGCAACAAGCCAGGAACACAAGGTTATTTGCTGGATGGAGTAACCAACCGGAGAACAGTCTTTGGAGAGCCAGCGGGTGGGGCCTTTCCCATCTCACTGGAAACCATCCGGGAATTTGAGATCGTCACGAATGCTTATGATGTAACCAATGGCCGGGGCGCAGGGGGCGTGGTGAAAGCAGTAACCAAGTCCGGCACCAATGACTTTCATGGAGCTGTCTGGGGCTATTATTCCGGGGATTTCCTATCAGGTAGCCGGGACATCAATGGTAATAACATCAGCAGTGATTTTACGACCGGGCAGTTCGGGGCAAGTTTGAGTGGTCCGCTGGTCAAGGACAAGCTCCACTTTTTTACTTCCTATGATGAATACCGGAATACCTTTCCCTATCGGGCCTACGACTTCAACTACGAAGGAGCCACGCTGGAAGAAGCCGAAAAGAATCTGGGTATTACCCAGTCAAACCTCGATCAGGTCGTCTCGGTGCTGGAAGATCAGTACGGCATCCCGCAGGTGCAGCAGTACGGTGAAATTCAGATAGTCCGAGTAACCAAAAACTTTTTCACCCGCCTGGACTGGAAGCTCAATCCCTATAATACGATAACGCTACGCTATAATTTCCAGAGCTACGATGATCCGGCCAAGAAAAAAGGCAATGGTTTACTTTCTACCCAATATCGCGGCTTTGAACGGGATCATAGCTTATTACTAGCGCTGAAAACCCAGTTCTCCGAGCGGGTATATAATGATTTTAAGTTTAGCTTCATGGATAATGAGCGGCTCAATCAACTGATCTATCCCCGCGCTCCCGAAGGGTTTGTGGAAATTGAATCGAGCTTTGCCGATGGCACCAGCAACATGAAGACCGTTGAGTTTGGTAATCAGAATTGGGTACCGGAGATCATCGCCTCTTCTTCCTATCAACTGGTGAACAACACCACTTACCGGACCGGGAACGTGCTCTTTACCTTTGGGACGGATAATATTTTTACCCAGATTAAGGATCAACTGACCCATCGGCAGCAGGGCGAATTCCACTATCGCTCGCTGGAAGATCTACAAAACAATACTCCCTGGCGCTTTACCCGTAAGATTCCGATCGGCGGGGCTGGTGGAAGGGTTTTTCCTCAAATCCTGGAACTAGGACTCTACGCTCAGGCCGAAGCCGAACTGCTATCCAACCTGCACATGACTGCGGGACTGCGCTGGGATGCGACCCTTCTTCCCGAAGCACCGAACTACAATGCATTGCTGGAGCAGGAGTTGGGCATTCGTAATGATGTGACTCCCTTTGACGCAGACAATATTCAACCGCGGCTGAACCTGACCTGGGATGTCAGCGGAGACGGAAAAAATGTAGTAAAAGCCGGAGCGGGCTGGTTTGCCTCTCAGTTTACCACCCAGGCCTTTACCATGTCGCATATCGACAATGGGATCAACTTCAAGGAGATTGATGTACGTGAAGAAAGCTTGCCGATTCCCGATTGGCCAGCCTATTACGAAGACTTCAGCAAAGTGCCTGGCGAAGAGTATCTCAACTCCCTGGATCTGGACACTCCGCCCGCCTTCGTCATTGCCCTGGATGAAAATCTGGAAACGCCGATGACCCTTCGTACCAACATCAGCTATCACCGCTACTTCACCGATTGGTTCCGGGCGGGAATCGGAGTATACTACAACAATACCAAAGACAACTTTTACTATGTCAACCGCAACCTGGTGACAGCCCCCAGCTTTACCCTTGGTAATGAGGGCGGAAGAGAAATCTACGCACCTGCCGAAACGCTGGAAGGACAAGACCGGGCCGATTATAATAACGCCCGTCGTTCGGATCTCTTTACCGAAGTATTACAGTACACGAATACCGACTGGAATAATACTTATCTGGCCTTTACCTTTGAGGGAGCGGTAAAAATCCGGGATGGCTCGCTGAACTTTTCCTATACCCGAGGACAGTCCAAGGGCGGTCCTACCTATAATTCGGGCAATGCTCAGGATAATTTTGCCGTAGCCCGATCCTACTGGAACTACGGAGCGCAGGCGGCTAACTGGTACGATGGTGAAGACATGCGCCACAAAGTGGTCATTAGCGGAGTATCACCGACCTTTTACGGATTCAACATCAGCACTAACCTCATCCTGTATCAATGGGACCGGTTTAGTGCCGGAGTGAATCGGGATATCAACGGCGACGGAAATACAACTGATGTGGCGTTCGTTTTTGATCCTAATCATGCCACTACTCCCGAAAATATTCGTCAGGATATGCAAACCCTATTAGCCAGTACCAGTCCTGAGTACCGTCAGTATCTGGAAGACTACATGGGTAGTTTTGCAGCCTGGAATGGAGGACTGATGCCCTGGCGGCATACTTGGAACCTGAGCGTTTCCAAAGAAATCAATACCTTTCAGGAGCAGCAACTTATTTTGCGGGCGGATGTCTTCAATGTACTGAACCTATTTAACTACCAATGGGGAGGCTATCAGGAAATCATTAATACCAACCTGTACAATGTGGATGGGTTTAATGCCCAGACGAACGCTTACGACTACAGCGTAAACCAGAACGCCGGAACAAAGCGGAAGAATGGCCTCCCCTTTAATGTACAGTTAGGCATAAAATACGTATTTTAACTCAACAGTAGGCCGGAATGCGGCATAACTTCATCCGGCTTTTTATACGAAATCATCTCACTGCTTATGCTACTGTCTAAAATTACGTTATTCTTTCTCGGGGTTATACTTTTCTTCCCCGGCTGGGGCCAGGAAGTGGGTCAGCAGCTACCCGACTGGCAACCCGGCATGCTGGATTTACACCACATCAACACCGGTCGAGGAGATGCCGCTTATTATATCTTCCCGGATGGTACTACCATGTTGGTGGATGCGGGTGATATGAATCCACTGGGAGAGCGAATTGGCACGCCTCGCAATACCCGCATTCACCCGGACAGTACCCAAACCCCTCCTAAGTGGATTGCCCGATACATTGAGCAGTTTACTCCCGCCGGAAGTCAACCGGTGCTGGACTACGCCCTGATTACGCATTTCCACGACGATCATTACGGGGCAGTGCATCAGCACTCGGCTACTTCCCAACAAGGTGATTACAAACTGACGGGCATTACGGAAGTCGGCGAGCTTATTCCCATCAAATTAATGCTGGATCGGGGCTATCCGGATTATCAATATCCGGTTCCGCTCAAAGGACCGGGCCTGCGACAGATCATGGCATTTAATCCTCTATTCAAAGAGTGGTTCAAGACCTTTGACAACTATCAAAAGTTTATCGAGTACCAGCGAGCGCATCAGGGCATGCAGGCCGCTTCTTTGAAAGCCGGAAGCAAGGATCAGATCGTGCTTCAACACCAACGCGAGCAGTACGCTGAATTTGAAGTACGCAATATCAAATCCAATGGCACCTTCTGGACAGGCGAAGGAGATAGTACCTACAAATATTTTCCTGACTTTAGGCAGGTCCCAGTGCAGGAGCGCCCCAGCGAGAATCCGCTGAGCAATGCTATTCTCATCCAATACGGACCTTTCAAGTATTACACGGGAGGGGATATGCCCGGTATTGCCGATTTGGGTAAACCAGGCTGGCTGGATTTAGAAACACCAACTGCCAAAGCGGTGGGGCCGGTTGATGTGGCTACGCTTAATCATCATGGCAATCGCGATTGCTGTAACGAGACTTTCATCAAAACACTGCAACCCCGGGTGTGGATTGAGCAAACCTGGTCATCGGATCATCCGGGCCATGAGGTGTTGCGGCGTATTACCTCTGACTATTTATATCCTGGTGAGCGGGATCTTTTTGCAACAAATATCATGGAAGCTAACAAGCAGGTAATCGGTCCGTCTCTGGAACACGCTTATCGAAGCACTGATGGACATATCCTGGTACGGGTGCTTTCGGGCGGTGAAGAATACCTGGTCATTACCCTCAACGACGAAAATACCGACTACGAGGTCACCGGGGTGTATGGCCCGTACGCTACCCACGATGACTCAACCACTACTTCTACTAACTAAACGACTATGAAAACTTTTATTTTAGCCTGGGTATTGCTGTTACTTAATACAGGACGATCGCCGGAAGCAGAGCCCTATAAACTGATTGCCCACCGGGGCGGAGTAGTAGAAACCCTGTATGCCGAAAATAGTGCAGATGCCGTACAGGAAGCCATTGACCGGGGTTACTGGATGATTGAGATAGACATTCGGGAGACCAAAGATGGCAAAGCAGTTATCCAGCACGACCCCAATTTCCAGCGATTCTATAATCATAATCAGCAGGTTGTGGATATGACCCTGGATGATATTAAGCAGTTACGCTCAGAACCAGGGAACCAGGCTCCACTCACTTTGGAAGAGATGGCGCAGCTTTGTCAGGGAAAACTGCAACTAATGCTGGATACCAAATCTCCCCACAGTAAGACGTTTTGCCAGAAGATCGGGAGCACGCTGGAAAAATACCGTTTGCTCGAAAGTGCCTACGTTATTGGCACCGAGGAATCTCGAGAATATTTTATGGGAAAAGCCAAGGTAGGAGCCAACCGGGAACACATCAGACAAGCCCAGCAGCAGGGAGAAAAAATAGCCGAACGCTATTTCCTGTTTGAGCATGGCAACGAACTGGATGCTGAGATTGTCGTCTGGGCGCAAGAGAACAACTTGGAAGTAGTGCCTTCGGTTAACAAATTTCACTACCAGGATTACACCACGATGATGAAAGATGCGCAGGATGATATTGTCTGGCTCCAAGAAGCCGGAGTCTCCCAGTTCCAGATTGACTCTGAGTTTGACCAGTGGTTCTAAGCCCACGTCGATAAAATAATTAATACTTTGTTAATGTACGTTATGCATGATTCCACCCTATAATGTAGTATGATTACGCTGATTGATCCAGCACTACATCATGGGAGAAGGCCACGTCACGATTAAGGATATTGCCAAAGCACTGAACCTATCCACCGCTACCGTTTCCCGCGCCTTACGAGGGGTACCCGAGATTCGTCCCCAAACCAAACAGGCGGTACTGGAGCTGGCCCGTGACTTGAAATACCAACCCAATCATATCGCCCGGAGTCTGGTTAGGCGTAAAACCAAAACGATTGGTGTAGTATTGCCGCACGTAGTCAATCTGTTTTTTGCTTCCATCATTCAGGGAATACAGGCATTGGCCTATAAAACAGGGTACAATCTGATCACCTGTTATTCTAACGAAAGGACTTCCCGGGAAATAGAAAATATCCGGGAATTGCTGGCTGGGCGAGTAGATGGACTGTTGGTATGTTTAGCCAAAGAAACCACCTGCCTGGCTCATCTGGAGGACGTGGTAGAAAAAAAGATACCCCTTGTTTTGTTTGACCGCATCTTGCAGGGTTTTCCTGCTTCTTCAGTCGCCGTAGATGACTATCGTGGAGCGTATCAGGCAGTGGAACATCTCTTACAAATGGGGTGCCGCCGAGTGGCGCATATTGGAGGACCACAAAACTTATATACCTTTAAGCAGCGTACCAACGCTTATCTGGACGTTTTAAAAAAATATGGTATCGCTCCCAACCCAGATTATCTTATTTGTGGTGGGTTTACTGCACAAGATGGTACGCAGGCTACCCAGACCCTAATGCAATGTTCTTCCCCTCCCGATGGTATTTTTGCAGTTAGTGATACGGTTGCTTTGGGAATAAGCTATACTCTGCGCAACTTAAGTATTCCCGTACCACAGCAAGTAGCCTTGGTAGGTTTCGCCAACGAAAATTTCTCTCCATATATGTCACCTTCATTAACCACTGTAGATCAAAAGCCCTATTATCTGGGCGAAACAGCTTTCCGGCTGCTCATCGAGCAAATCCTGACGGATTCCGCTTCTTTCCAACCAAAGCTGATCAATCTGAAACCAAGACTTATCATCCGAGAATCATCCCAAAATAATAAGATTTCTTCAGTGTAAGAATTGTCATCGTGTTCAATCATCGCCCAAATAAAGAACCTCGGGGCAAGCCCACGAGGCATTAATTGGAATTTATTTGTTAACCCGAGCCAAGCCTCGAGGAATTAGACCTTTAGAGATTAAACAGGTTTGATACAACAACCTCAATCGGACCGCCGAGCGGTTGGAAAGGGTTTAACTTTCTTGCTTTTATCGTTATAGGTCTAAAAAAATTTGATCAACCTAAAAAGTCGAGATGACTTCTACTAAAACTAAGAGGGCAATTGCTTACTATAGTGCTAAAATTACACCTTAAAAAAAGGTGCGGCAGACTACCCACACCGCGCCACCGGTATCTCACTAAACCGCGTGGTATAGCGAGGCGAGAGCCGGTCGCGCTGCATCGCCCAGCTCTTGGTTTGCTCGGTACTCATCGCAGCTCCGAGTTTCACCATGCCCCGCCCGTAGCGTTTGTTCAGTTCGTCCATGGCCTGCATCACCTGTTTGTCCGGAACTTGATCCAGTACGGATACCGCTTCTTTCCGATCCGTTTCAAACAGGCCCAGCTGCCGGGCATTCTCCGGCACCAGGCCTGAGACGATCACTCCACACTTCACATACTTAAAGTCGCTTTTGAAAATACGCTCCAGCCCCTGAAAGGCATAGCGCACCAACTCACGACTATCGTTGCTGGCCACCGGCAGCGTCCAGGTAAAACTGTTAGAATACTGAGCATCCTTACGATGCCGGTTAGTCTCAACAAATACCTGCACGTAATTCGCCACACTGCCTTCGCCGCGCAGTTTTTCAGCGCAGGTGGAGGCATGGTTGGCCACGGCCTCTTTCAGTGCCGACAGATCGGTTTGAAGTGCTCCGAAGCTCCGGCTGGTGCAGATGTTCTTCTTAGGTTTGCTCGTCATCTCCATTGGGATACAGGGCCTGCCGTGCAGCTCATGCCACAGGCGCTGGCCTACCACCGTCATCTGCTGACTGACGAACCGCTCGCTGGCGTTGTACAGATCCAGGGCGGTTCGGATGCTAAAGCCCGCCAGTTTCTTTTCGTACTGTCGGCCGATGCCCCACAGATCGCCCACCGGCGTCAGCGACAAAAAGGCTTCTACCCGCTTGGGGTGATCCAGCACATACAGCCCGTTATGCGTCAGACTCTTCTTGGCAATGTGATTGGCTACCTTGGCCAGGGTCTTGGTTTGGGCGATGCCCAGGCAGGTTGGGATACCGGTATGCTGCCGGATGCGACCTTTCACCTCCTGCCCCAGTTCAGTAAGATCCCCGCCTCTCATACCGCCATTACCATGGTAGCCAAAATCCAGAAATTGTTCGTCAATGGAATACACTTCTACCTCCGGCACCAGGTCTTTCACCGTGCTCACCACCCGGCCCGACATATCCCCGTAGAGTGCATAGTTAGAGGAATATACATGGATGTTTTCCATCTCGGCCAGCGTCCGGATCTGAAAGTAAGGCACCCCCATCCCAATGCCCAAAGCCTTAGCCTCGTTGCTTCGGGCAACCACACAGCCGTCATTATTCGAGAGCACCACCACCGGCTGGTTTTCGAGCTTCGGATTAAACACCCGCTCGCAGGACACATAGAAATTATTACAATCCAGAAGGCCAATCATGAGTGCTTACTTTATCAGATCTCGAACAGCATAACTCACCACCCCCCAGATAATCTCCTCGGAGGTACGGATGTGAATTTCGGGATAATCAGGATTTTCCGCAGCCAGAATGATCTGATCTCCATGCGTGTGGGACTGCACGATTTTCAAGCGCTTTACGGTCAATTCCCCGTACAAAGAGGCGATAACGATGGAACCGTTCTTGGGCGTCAGGCTCCGATCCACCACCAGTAGATCCTGGTCAAAGATACCCGCCCCTATCATACTATTCCCTTCCGCCCGCAGCATATAGGTAGAGCTGGGATGGGCAATCAATTCTTCATTCAGATCAATCTTTTCCTCTTCGTAGTCACTGGCCGGAGAAGGAAAGCCGGCCGAGATCCGGTCGCTATAAAATGGGATAAGATAACGGGAGTCAAACGATGGACGGTATAGCATAATAGTATGATGATGAAGTAAAAATACACAATTCAACCAAATTATTTACTTTTTAAGAGAATTTAATACTTTTTTTAAGTTTACACCTTCCACAACACTCGTATGTGACTGATTTTATGATACTTACAAAGTATACCTGAGCATAAAAAATTTTACACCTTGGGCTAATTCTAGTTTGTATTTTGTAAATTAATATGGCAATTATTTTCTCAGGGTAGCTACCCTCTTTTGTGCTAAGCATAGAAAGAATACTTAAGCATAAACTACTAAATTTATATCTCAAGTACGCATTTTGGTCAAGACTCGCAAAGATGGCTTCATTCTAAATACTATACATCCTGATATTTCTACTGAATATTACTACACTACCTTCATGACCTATATCACCAGACCCAACCAGGTGTTCTGGATTGAGAAACTGGTTTATCAAAATGCGAATCATCGGATTGAAAACTACTCCCAGGTCGTGTTTTATGCTTTGGAAAGCAACAAAAAAGTGAAGGAAATGGTCACAGAACAGATATAACCTATAGCCTGAAGCATACTCTCTTTTGCAAGGTTATTGCCAAATTACTTCTATAACGTATTCTGCCATTACATACCTATAACATGTTGACCTTTGACCGTATTGGACAAATCAATGATTATATCTGCCAAGTATTTAGCCATTGGCCCATTCATGAAATTCAAATCGTAGAAGATGAAGATGAAATTGCCCTCACCGTAACAGTAAGTGTGGATTCACATCAATTTGTCTCACCCGATCATTGGAAGGCCCTCCCTCTGCCATCTGGTCGCTGGATCTGTGTCGGATCTTTTCCCAACGACCAATTTCACTAAGAAAATATGGCTCTTTAACTTCCTGAATGACTGTCGGGATATGAAGATTAGCTCCTGTATTCTGGTTGATATGTCCTACCAAAAATTAAGAGCATTAAAAAAAGCTGGTGCAACCTGTTGTTGGATACTATTGCTACTTTATATTGGATAAAAAGGGCGCAAGTTACCATCGCCCCTTCCCTCAAGCACCTTATCCGTATGCTGGTATTCGGTATTATTGATCACCCTTAATCCTTGAAAATTTCTAAAGTAAGCATGGATCATATTTTTTCGAATCCAAATCTCTAGGCACTTCATTAACTCCAAGTCCTAATTATTTGAAAACCCAATGTTTTGTTAGAAAAAAGTTCGCTCAGCAAACGCTGTAATAAGTGAACTAACAATTCATTTCAATAGAGCTGGTGGGTAGCACAGTTTGATAGGCAGTGAGTTAAAATATACCGTATTAGGTCTAATTTTGGCGTATGTTAAGCCCTGATGAGTATATTATCAATGCAGTGCTTTTGAAGCACCCTTCTAAAGTAATACACGCTTGGTCTTTCAGTTCACACGAAACATCCTGGCAAACAGGATACATTAATACATTCATATTTGTGACCCTAGGGCCCAGAAATTATCATTAAAATCCTTAAAGATTCCTCTACTAGAGGGGGCCCCTTCCTTATTAGTTAGGCTTTCTACTACTTCACAACCATATTGAAGAGCTTTTTCAAAGATCGAGTCTACATCATCAACATATAGTGCGCCCAAAACTGATAGGCCGGGTACTTATCAGTTGCTTCGGACAACATAATAATAGAATTATCAATAAGTAATTCAGCGCGCATAATGAAACCATCAGGATGGAAGTAGCTTCTCATTTCCCTGGCATCATTCACCATAAAATAAGGTGATAATGAATTATATCCCACTGGTTAATACTGTCTTAGCACGATAGTAATAATTTAATGATGGTGAATTTGAGCACTTTAGCTTAGATACCATACCAGGATTGTATAGCCCATCTTAGATTGAAGCACTTTCTCTGTTTTCAGCGTATCGTTTAAAGTTGTCAAGAATGGACTGCCAACCACTTCGCTGTAATGCGAGTGAATTCTGATTCTCAGGCTCAAAATGCTCTATCACTTTCGTCCTTTTTCCCAAACTGATAAACTCAACGGATACTTTACGGTCATCGTCAAGGGTAAAATTAATGTTTTCCTGGGGTTGTATGTGATCGTATGTTCCAGAAAAATCAAACCCCATACTTCCGTCCTTAGCCTCCATGCGCCAGAAAAGTATGCCTCCTGATTGAAGATCGTTTATGGCTTGGGGGCAATGCCATTCTTCGGAGGCAAAGTTCCAGTGAATAATGTGAACAGGCAGGGTCCATAATTCCCATACTTTTTCAAGGGGCAATTGAATAGTGGTCTCAACGGTGATCATGTTCTTATCAGGAGTCTATAATATTCTACCTTACCCATTAAAAGTTTGAAATTATTTCTCAATATCTAGCACAATCATTGTAAACCTCTCAACTATTCACCAAAATTCTCGGAATAATTTACAAGAATATTCCATATCGATCCATTAGCCAGCCACATTTCCCCCCCCTCCGAAAAAAGTACTTCCAAAATAGTCTTTTTCAGGAAGTGTTGCACAATGAATAACAAAGAAGATGGCAGGACTAATGAAAATTGTAACTGATCATTTAGGTAGAAACTTATGATCCGTCTTCCGGAATTTAATCAGATCAATCATCAGGGTGCTATAAATTCTATTCTTCCATTAAGGCCAGGTAGGCCCCTGCAGGGTCTTGAATAACAACAAAGGTGGTCTCCCCCATTTTTTTTGGCCATCAATAATCTGACCTCCTAGTCTGGTACATTGTTCTAAACTGGCCTCGATAGACTCGACTATTACATAGTTAAGCCATTGCGGAGGCATCTTGCTATTAACTCCTTTATTATGACAAATTCCGGCGACTACCTCTTGGGAATTTGAGTCTAGGATATTATAGTCTTCGTAATCACCCAGTTTGACCGAGGAAAAGGTCCACCCTACCACCGAGCAATAAAAGTTTTTAATCTGTTCGGCGTTACTAACTGTCAGATCCTGCCAGAAAATTTTTCCTGATTTTTCCATTGTATGATCTTATCGATTTAATAAAAGTAAGTTTCACCTAATATTTTAAAATACTATACTGGTGCATAACTTTTCTAGTACAAGTGACATTGCCCGGCATCACTACCTGTAATGCCTTCATCAAAATAACGGCTAGCTAGCCCTATACTCTGGGAGAAGATTTTAGCAGTTTTTAAGATCCAAATTTTTCCATTTACAGTAGGACTATGTCATTACAATAATTTTGGTAAGACAGTGAAGTCAATTGTACTAAATCGTACCCACCTTCTATTTATCAATACCTCACCCGATCTGAATTAAGCGGATATATCTCAGAAAGTGAACGAAGAATAGAAACTAGTTTCCAGCCAAGGGTACAACCAGTAAAGGGCTATAACTCCAATTTTTTGTAGCACTCTCCAACTATGGCTCATTTGTCAATAGCCCAATTTTCAATGGTAGATCTAGTACCATTCCGTGTCAGAGAATGGGGGATAATATATCCCCAATGGGTGCAATGAGCTTAGGGTCATCTTTAGGCAATGGGCAATTTCGTTTGGCAATAATCGGATCAACCTGGTATGCCTGAAAACCTTCAGCACTGGGAGGTGGATAAAATGCGGTCAGGTGTTGGGCATGTGCTTTCGGGTCCAGATATTGAAATATATAGGCATCGGGAGTGATTACTGGGCTACGATGGTGTTGCGCCTGAATTGTAATATTGGAATAGGCTGTTGTTTTGATGGCAAATGCAAGGGTTACTTCACCAGTATCCGGGTCAAAAATCTCCTGATATAAGCCAGCCAAGTACATTGGGTTCTCATCTTTTTTGCGAATCAGAAATTTTTTCTTGATGTTCCGGTCTTCAGGCTGCTCAATAAAAAAGTCATAGGAATGATGCAACGTTGCGTCATAATTATATCTTTCACATAGGGGTTACTGAAAATATGATAACCATCCCGATAGTCAGGGTCGTTATTCTTATTTTGCCACCCACCTTCTACCCGTACATTAAAGGTAGCTCGCTGCGTACCGGCTCGGGTGGGGGTCAACCACCCGAATTGCCCCAACTGAACTTTGGTAGGCTCCTGTTGAGTAATAATCAATCCTTCGTTAAATAGCGTGATCCGGTAATTGTAGTAATTGAGTTGCAGAAAAGCTGTATCCAATTCTGACTTTAGTGTTTCAAACTCATCTTGTTCAGGCAAGCGAGGAATCTTTTTGTATTTTTTACTTTCGTATCCACCACCGATACACATAGCATTATATGTTTAATGAACAGCTATTAATTGGCAGTCCCTTTTTCAAAGGGATAGTTAAATTTCGGATTATTACAGCCAAGAAAAAAGCCTGGGAGCATTCTTTCGGGTAGCACTCCAGTTTCCGAGCCTTTTTTTACCATAACTATCCATTGAACCCTCAACCTCATACCATGCAAATTACCAGTGCTAACTGTTGAAACGCCTATACCCGAAATAGGCGCTGTTTATACAGCGCAGAATATTTCAAACAATAGTTTTTATGAAAAGAAATATTTTAAATAAATGATTTGATTTACAATTCAGATTAAGAGCATGCTTAAGTTTTGTTTTTGTCGCCGGTTCGCCGCTCGGCGAAAATTGTCGGATCAGGGTTTTGAAGAAGCCTTTTTGAGGGGCGTAGCAGCGCTATGGACCGAGAAAAAGGAAAATTCAGGCTCCTGAGATGGATATTTGCCTCCCAAAGAATAAAATTTAAGCGTGCTCTAAGTTCCATAAATAGGAAAATGAATATTTTATCACATGACATCCAATAAGGTATAACTGTTGCTTATTCCAAACCAAAAACCAGTTTAATACTGTTGAGATTTTCCGATTCGCCTCGCAAATGGATCTGGCACTTCGATTCAGCTAGGATGCATATTGGAAAATCCTATATCATCTCATAATGAACCAATTGCTGATAGACTCACACCAGAATTTGCTCATAGAGGCATGTATCCTACATTGGCTGGCCGAACGGCAACCTGTCTGGCAAACAGAATTCATTTTTTTCTCCAGCCATACTATTGCCCAAGCCGTGGGATTAGAACTAAAAAAAACTCAAACCACATGTCGAGAATTATTACAGAAAGGTTATCTGGCCAACCAGCCAGCCACCTGGTTCTTTGGAATCACTCCGGCGGGGAAAAAATACCTTCATAAACGGATTAAAGCTAAAAATCTTGAGCAAGCACTTCAGGCTCGTCATCAAATGCTAATTGCCCAGATTAACCAACAACAGAGAATTCTAACTACGGGCCATCCTTCAATCCAAAAAACCCCTTGGTATTACAAGCTTAGTTCGATGGCATCCTTATTAAGCCTAATGGTCATAGCCACTTTTGTTTTCTGGGCACTGATTCCGAGTAGAGAAGAACGACAGGTACAGCAGCTGCGTACTGAGTTGGATATACTGGCTAAGCGCCGCGCTTTGATTGACCAGCGTAGAGATAGCCTCGAGGCACTGCCTTTCTATCCACCTACCGAACAAACCGTAAAAACTTTACAACCCGAATCATTATGGTCTCTAAAGCCTATATTTTAGCATCATCTCTGATTCTTTAATTACCCAATCATTGCACTTATTGTGCTATTTACCCACTAAATGACCTAATTAAGCAGGGAAACTTTCAGGGAGTTACGTTTTCCATTGTCAGGCAAATATAGAATCCAGGACAATCTCAATTACTCCCTTAATGGGAGAAAACGTTTTTTCATTCCCGTTTTGACATATTTTGTGATGAGAAGTACTAGGAAATCAATCCAATTCACTCAGGTTGTGGAGAGGCATTATCCTTGTATTATATAGAATCTAAAGTTTAAATATGGCAAAAAAGAATCTCACCATGCCTCAAATTTACCAAATTCAGCGCCTGATTAATCAGGTTTTTCAACTCTGGTCGGTGGAAGAGGTTGTTATAACTATTAAATATGATCGGGTTATTGCTCTGACAGTGACAATTAATGAGGAAGCGCATTCCTTCAAAGTGCCCGATAATTGGAAATGTCTTCCCTTACCTGATAAGCAATGGGTATGTGTTAGTTCGTTACCTTGGGAGGATTACTTTTCAAGGGGCCTAGAATAGGTTTCTAAATTATTTTATCGCTTGTAGAAACCAGTGTAATCTGCTAGAGAAGCGAGTTATAACCCTGCCTCAGGGAGGTTGACTGGTGCGTTCACATTAATCAAACACATAATCTGCACTTTCATCTAAAAGTAAAGCCTGAGCTTGTTTCCACCATACGGATACGCGATGTAAGGGACGCGTATTTGCTTTACTAAAACGAAACCCAGTCTTGGGTTTCTGTGAGAATTGTGTAGGAAGAAAGTCCTGGCCGCTGCAGCCCCGCAGCAGTCCTAGTGTTCCGGATTGCCCTGGTGAGGACAGGTCCGACAGTCCCCGGGCACCCGGAGTAGCATATTGGTTTGGGTGCCCTACCCGGGTAGGCTGCTGGCAAACAATGGTAGCCATCGCTTCAAGTCCTGGTAATTGTGCTGCCCCCCCAGTAAGCACTAAGCCTGCAGTAAGTTGTTCATCCAGCCCCGATTTGATTAATTCGCTATGGACCCATTCCAAAATATCCAGAATACGGGCTTCAATAATATGGGATACATTTTTACGACTGATGACATGGGGGGGGCGGTGTTGAAAATTACGTACGGAGATGTATTCATCTTCAGGGATCTGATCTTTCCACGCGGAACCAAACCGTATCTTCAGAAGTTCTGCTTTATCTTCTGGTAACTGGCAACCCTCCATCAGATCACGAGTGATGTCCTGCCCGGCAACTGGTAGACTGGAGATATACTGAAGCCTGCCGTTGCTATATATTGCCAGATCGGTAGTTCCCGATCCGATATCTACAACGGCTATCCCCGCTTCTTTCTCTTGCGCATTGATCACTGCCTCAGTACTGCTTACCGGAGTGAGCATCCACTCTTCAGCATGCAAACCCGCCTTCTCCAGGCTCCGTCTTAGATGATTGAGCATTTGAGATTCTACTGCCAGAATCAGATATTCTCCTTCTAAACGTACTCCTAATCGACCAACGGGATCCATCGTTTCTTCCTCGTAATCAATTTGGTATCCTAAAGGAATTACGCCAACCATTTCCCAACCATCAGGTAGTAGGTGACCATAAATTTCCTGATGCAGCTGCTGTAGGTCTGCTTCCTGGATTTCCTGCTGGCCATCCTTACGCAGGATCATGCCATGGGCTTTTCTGCATATCATTCGAGAACCCCCAATACCTACCCGGACTTGATGGATTTCTGCTTCAGCCATCTCAGTAGCTTGTTCCAGCGCCTGCCGAATGCTGATACTGGCTTGGGCAATATTGGTGATTCGCCCCCTGTTGACACCCTGACTAAGGCTTACCCCTAGTCCTAGTACCTGCTGATGGGTTGGATTCAGGTAATTGCCGATAAGTAAGCGTGTTTGATGTGTTCCGATGTCCAGTGCGGCGATGATATTTGAGTCCATACACGATGGGATTTGTGTTTCAAAAAGTTACACTATTTTCTGCCAGTCATTCAAAGCCTACTCACGTCTGAAGTGCGAAGATACTCCATATTGAATGCTTCCCAGAAGCGAGTATATGGATTTCTTACACTTGTAGGTTTTGGCTGTGATCGCCTGACCTTTGGTTAACTAATTCCTCTTCTCTGTGTGTAGTAAGAGCCACAATGTAACTCAACCAGCATTTTTTTGTGCGCAACTGGTTTTCGTACTAAAAAACATAATATTTACAAACTCGCACCTGCCACTATGGGTCATGTAAGTATAAACTCTATTATGCAGCATCCTAGAGAAAAATACGCATACCTACCTTTCTGATACGTGGTACGGTTATCCGTGTTAAATCGGCATTGTTTGAGTTCCTCTACGAAATAAAACATTAATTACCAAGTATAAATACAATAATTGCTTTTGAATAAATGCACTAACCCGATATAAATATTTTGGGTATTGTTAAATAATTATACATTTTGTATATTGTTAGGATGAAATGTATAAAATGTAACTCTAAAGAAAGGGTAAAACGTGGGATTATCAACAATAGGCAGCGTTATACGTGCAAAAACTGTGGGTACAACTACACGGTTGAGCAAAAGTCTACCGCCTACCCGCATCGGGTTAAGCGGCAAGCCCTCCAATTGTACCTGGAAGGCTTAGGATTTCGTTCGATTGGCCGTTTTTTAGGCGTAAGTCATGTGGCTGTCTATCACTGGATCAAGTCTTTTGGGGAAAAAGTGGATGAAATCAAAAGTGAAACCACCGTTCAGGTGGTGGAAATAGATGAAATGCACACCTATATCGGGGATAAAAAAACTACTGTTGGATCTGGATTGCTTGTTGATAGATATGGAAAAAGGTTCATCAATTTCGTTCTTGGCGACCGGTCGGCAGGAACGGGACAGAAGCTTTGGGACGAATTAAAAGACAAAGAGATAGGCATGGTGGCAACGGACCATTGGAAAGCATATGGTCAATTTATCCCCCATGAAACCCA
>JAVKCN010000128.1:0-91823 GCA_040222715.1 Cyclobacteriaceae bacterium
TAAACGAGCTTGGTTGTTAGAGTGAAAACGATACATTTGTTCTATGGTCTGCCGTTCTAATGGATTAAGTGTTGTTTGTTTCACACCAATAACTACGAAATCCTAGGCAGACTTTTGTAATTTATTCTGAATGAGTGCTTAGAAAGCATGTTAGCATAGTTTTGTGAGCTTAATAAATGAACCGTAATAATCTTTAATAATGTTAATCATTAATCACTACTCATTCATCAGTATCAGCCTTTTACGCTGTATATCGAGCACGTTTCCCTGCCAGGTGCGCAACTCACACAAATAAATACCTTCAGGTAAACTTTTGCCTTGCCCCTGAGTACCATTCCACTGTATTTCATGGAAACCGGTGGACAAATTGGCATCCAAGAGCCTACGAACCCGTTGGCCATGCAGCGTATAAATGTCTATTTGCACCTGGTAATCGTGTTCGGAAGGCGGCAGGGTAAATGGGATCGTAATCTCCCGAGAGAAGGGGTTGGGATAACCACTTTGCAGGTAGATCTGACTGGGGGTAAGTGCTTCATCCATAAAATCCTGAGGGCCGTAAAAGATCTGGAAGGGGCGATATTCGGATGCCGGGAAGGAATAATAGGATTGCATTCGCATGTCGATCACCTTATTCTCCTGCCGGTCTACCAGCTGCAATGGTTGATCGCCCGAGGGTAGCTGGCCCGGATTCCAGCGCAGCTCCAGCAGTCCGGTTTCGCTGGTCTCTACTGCAAAATCCCATATATGGCGATCCTGTACCGGCCGGATGTCTTTGGCAAAATCGGGGTAGAAGTACTCCGGGTGACGAAAGGTAATATCCAGAAAATCCCCAAAGGGAGGAGGACGCATGGCATCGTAGCGGTCGGCAGAAGCATCCGCCCGGGGGTGCATCCCAAAACCCGCCAGCGTCCGGAACAGTCCGCCTTCCACCTGCCGTACGGACAGCGGCACTTCCCAGCTTCCTTTTGCCTTCTCCGGTTCTTTTCGCTTCCCCCCAGTTGCCACTTTGGCACTCAGCGGAATACTAATAAAGTTTTGGTTACCCTGGACAAACACCAGCCCCCCTTTGCCAGGTATAAGCTGGTGGCTGGAATCACTCCAGTTAGGGCCATAGTGGCGAATGTAGGATGAGACTTCCGCTCCCTCATTGGCAGGGTCTTCCGCCACCTGTTCCCAATCAATTTGAAGTGGAGAGGGGTTGCCGATAAGATTCCAGCCCGGGTGTACAGGAATGGTATACGGCTGATCTTTCCGCACGTGCAAGCGTTCTCCGGGGCCGGAGTTGATCTGTTTCACGTTTTTGTCCCGAAAGATCAGCAGGTAGGCCTGTCCGGGATTTATTGCGTGAAAACCCGCATATTCTACGTACTTTCCCGCACCATCCACGGTATACAACCGCCATTTCTCCTGATCATACTCCCTCAACTCATCAGAGAACACATCTGAGACATCCGGCTGATCCAATGCCAGGGGAAATGACAGCAACTGATAATCATCCGCCGACTTACCAGATGCCACCGACAAATCCTCACCGTCTTCCAGCACATGATAGGTATAATAGGTACGGGTGGTGGTGTCTACGCCAAAGTGATCTACTAATTTATAAAAGTACTCTACTCCTACCAGATCTCCTGTACTTTCAACTTTTGCAGCCACGGTTTGACGTGCGTTAAACCGATTTTTGTCCAGTAGATTCAATACTTTTTCTGATTCGGTGCTACAAATGCCCCGGTAATATAACATCGCGGTTTTAATAGCTTGCGAATACTTGATCTGCAATAAAACACTGTCCTGATTCAATAAATACTTGTTTTCTAAAAGTGTAATCTCTTCGTACGCCCCCGTAGTAAAAAGAATTAAGGTGTCCTTCCCCCTATTTCCCAGCTCATCAAATAGCTTAGTACCATCAACCATAAGTTTGTAAAAAGAATCGGTTTCCAACGCTGCATTAATACTGATGACTGTATTGTTAGGACTATAGCACGCCTCTAGCAATACTGACTCTTCACTTGATTCTATAAGTTTAAATAAACTAATAACCTGTCCCAGATCATCACAGCCGACAATGGGATTTCCATCTTCCAGATAAAGCCTTTCATTATATGTAACGTCAATTGACTTATCTGTATCTACATTTTCGCTTAAGTGCTCAACCGAAAAGACGGGAACCGGAGGGGTATTATCTACCGTAAGCTTGGTTCTGCCGACTACCGACTCTCCTCCCGCAATTTCTACGCTGATTGCATACGCTCCACTGGGCAGTTCCGGCACAACAGCCGTGAGCGAATCCGGGGTAATTAACACCACCTCGGTGGCCGAATACTCGCCAAAGAAGACCTGTACTTTGCTGGGGTCATTCCCGAAGTTCTTCCCGCGGATGCCAATCGTCGTTCCACTGGTGGCCAACGCCGGAGAAAAGGCCTCAATCTCTACCGCAATGGTAAAATCAACACTGGCGGAGGGATAAAGATTAACCGTGACGGCAACCGGATGGGTCCCCAACGCCAGCTCCGGCACCCGAACGGTGATGGCTGTATCTGTCCAGTCCAGCACCTCGGCGTTCACTCCCCCAATGGTGACAGAGTCCTTCCCCGATATTGATGCTGCTCGAAAATCATCTCCCCAGATGATAAGTTCACTACCTGGAAAGCCTCTTGACGGTGAAATTTCGGTAATGGTGGGAAAGAATACGCTGAATGTGGTCACCGCACTCTCCTGCTGGGCAACCACATAAAAATAATTCCCTGTTTTTTCAAAGGCAATGGCATTGGGCTGCTCTGTTCCCTCCACAATGCCACCGTTGGTAATGCCCTTATACTCTTTCAATAGTCCGGTGTCCGTATTACGTTCAAAAGAAGTGATTTCAAAATCTTCCGGGACTTCTCCGTTGTCGTAGGCGGTGGTATACACAAAACGGTCATCGGGAGTAAGGGTGAGTGACGCCAAACGCCCCAACCCATCTAATCGGGTGAAGTTAGTATCAGCAGTAGAAGCATCGGCGAATCGCTGCACAATTTCCACTCTTCCATTGGAAGCATTGCGGGAAAACACCGTCAGGTTTCCGGCATAACTTCCCCCAAAGCCGCTCACATAGATATTCTTCCCATCGTGGCTGCTGACCACGCCGGTAGGTCTTACATTACCAAAACCTAGAAACTGCGCCCAGTTATCGATGTTCTGCACTGAGGTCAACCTCCCCTGATTTTCAGTATCCCGGGCAAATACACTCAGGCCATCGTCTTCGTAGCCTACCAAGTAAACATGGCGGTTATCGGGACTCACCGCCACACTGATGGCCGTTCGCAGTTTTAAGTCACCCACACTACCAATAACTCCGGTATCAAATACTACCTGATTGAAAGTCGCCTCACCCGACAGGCTGTCTACTGAGAACACCGATACGGCATGGTCTGCATAAGCAGCTACGTAGATATTCTCTCCGTCGGGGCTTACAGCCAGGGCACGGGCACCTCCCAGACCATCTACCCCATTCTCTCCATCCCGGAGGATGCCCTGGAAGGTCAGCGTGCCATCCTCGTTGTGCAGAAAGGTAGTAAGGGCATGATCCTGGTCCGATACCGTGTAAACAAAACGGCCATCCTCGCTAAAAGCCAGTTGGCGCACTCCCGTTAGCCCCGCTACACTGCCCTCGCCGTTCTTTACCAGCTGTTGAAACGTCAACTGCCCGGTGGTATCCTCACGGATAAAAACGGCCAGTGCCGCATCGCCATAGCCGGCCACATACACTTGCCGGTTGTCCGGGCTGATCAGTACATGGGTAGGAGTACCGATTCCCTCAATACCTTCATCGCTGTTGCGGATCACCTGTTCGAAGCCGTACTGCGCCCAGGCAGGCAGGGTCAGCCCCAGCAACAGGGTAAGCAATACCGCCCTCCTGCCCATCCGCGGGCCAAATATGCCTGATGAAATCGTGAACTGACAAATGGGCACTCGGCCGGGATGCATACTGAAATACCGCATGGGCGTTAGATTGAGATTTGCGCAAGAAGCTTTTCTACGATCAAAGCAGCAAAGTAAATTTTTTTTTGATTATTCGGTAGGAAAAAGGGTAACCTCCTCGTGGTTTTATCATCTATTCAAATAGCCTCCCCGTAATCCTGCTGCGGGCAGAAAAGAGGCTAAAAAAAGATGCATTTTTTCTCATAGAACCGGGTAACCTTTAGGCTGACGCTACATCTACCCTACGAAAGCAAACAAGTTTGGAGCTCTTTTAAAACAGGCTAGGAAAGCCACCCGGCGAGGTGGGTGGCCGACCTACGCCTCAGATTACCCTCGCCAGCCTCCGGGCTGATCCTGATGTTTCACCGCATATAACATGAGCTGGATATGAAAACCATAGCCAAAACCCTGCTGGGGTTCACCCTCATCCTATGCCTGACCACCGCCTGCGACCTGCTCAACTACGACGAGATCGACAAAGATCAAACCGAGCAAGCACCCGGTGGCGGTGGCGGCGGAGACAATGAGCCTTGTAGACGAGACTGCAAGTAATTTAAAAGGCGCGTTAATTTGTACGCGCCTTTACTTTTACTGTTTTCATGGGATGGTTCACTTCTAATATTTACATGCCATGAAGAAATTCATTTCATCTCTACTGGGGTTCACCCTCATCCTATGCCTGACCACCGCCTGCGACCTGCTTAACTACGACGAGATCGACAAAGATCAAACCGAGCAAGCACCCGGTGGAGGTGGCTGCGACAATGAACCTTGTAAGGATAATTGTGATGAGTATTAATTAAAATTGGGAGATGTTTCTCTGGATGCGTCGCCCTTTTTTCAAGATATATTGGCAATATGAAGGGTTTTTACTACCTTTTGAGTAATCCACTTTTTGACCTATGCGACTAATCTACTTTTCTGGTTTACTGGTTTACTTCTTATATTATGCAATTTCAGTCTCTTCAACTCCCTTAGCCAAACAACCCTCAGCAGAAGCAATAGACTCTCTCTTTTCAGTCGCTGATCAGTACTTCGAGCAAAATGATACCTCCAAGGTATTTAATCATCTGGATTCAATGCTTCATTTTTTTACTGCTCTTAAGGATAGTTCTATTCAATCCGACATATTAAATGAGTATGGTTACTTTAATTATAAGTTAGGTAACTTTAATAAGAGCATACATTATTATCAACATGCTTTAAAAATTGATGAAGCAGTGTCTGATACAATCAGAATGATTGGAAGATTTAATTCAATTGGTATGATGTACCTTGCTAAAGGACTAAATCCATTAGCGATTCAGTATTATACCGAAGCACTAGCATTGGCTCAGACTATTCATCGCCCCAAAAGTATTGCATTTGTGAGTAACTCTATTGGACTACTTATGTACGAAATGGAGCAATATTCTAAAGCACTTGCCTACTACCGTACGGCCCTGCGAGCATGGACTTCTCTCCAAGATACTCTTAGGATGGCTTATGCGTACAATAATATGGGGCAGGTATACTATGACCTGCAACAGTACGATAATGCATTAATTTACTTTAGACAAGCTAAACAGTGGAAAGAAGACCTCAATGAACATCAGTCTCTGGCCACCACCCTGCACAATTTAGGCAGTGCCTATCTGGCTTTGGATAGTATTACTCAGGCCAGTAACTACCTGCACGAGTCGTATACCATTGCCGACACCTACGAGGATAAGCACGAATTGGCTACCGTTAGTAACGATCTGGCGGCGCTTTATCTTCATACTGAGAATTATCCCCGAGCCCGTTACTACCTGAATACGGCGCATCTACTGATTGAGGAGTTAGGCTCTCGTATGGTCTTACTGGAGTATTGGCGGTTGGAAGCGCAGTACCACGAAGCGGTGGGGCAACTGGCCAAAGCCCTGGCTTTTCAGAAGCAGTGGGCGGCCTTGCAGGATAGCCTGTACCATGAAGAGCGGTTGCAGGTAGTAGAGCTACAGGCGGCCTACAGTTTGCAGCAGGAAGAGCAGGCCCGGAAAAGCGCCGAAGCAGAAAGGGAAACTGCCTTGGCCCAAAACCGTCTCCAGCGCACCCTTCTCTGGATCGCCATTATCGCTAAATTTATCTTTATAGGCCTGTGCCTGCTACTGTATCGGCTTTACCGGGCTTACCGCCGCACCAGTAAGCAAAACGAGCTGCTGGTAAAGGAGCAGCACCACCGGGTGAAAAACAACCTTAACGTGATCTCCAGCCTGCTGCGTATGCACGCCCGTCGCCTGGAAGACGAGGGGGCCAAACAGGCTATGGCCGAAAGCCAGTTGCGCATCCTTACGATGGAACTGATCCACCGCCGCCTCTACGAAGTAGAGATCACCCACGTGGCCATGCAGGAGTACATTGAGGCCCTGGTGCAGGAAGTACTCACTTCCTACGGCTACCGTGTCCATTTACAGTTGATGGTGGAAGACAGCACCCTGCCCATTGATAAAGCAGCTCCGGTAGGGCTGATCATCAATGAGGTGGTCAGCAATGCCTGTAAGTACGCGTTCCCTGATCATCCCCACCCGAAGTTGCGGGTGCAATTCGGCAAAAAGACCGCCAACACTTACCAGCTTCGCATCCACGATAATGGAAGAGGCATGGAAATCCGCCTATCCTCCGAACATCAATCCTTTGGCCACAAGCTGATCCGACTGCTGACCGAACAGCTACGGGGTCGCCACCACTACGAACAGCAGGATGGCACCCTCTTCCAGCTCACTTTCTCCAAATAAAATATAGGATAACTATCTAAAACATTATTATATTAGTCACCGGCACGACAAACGTGCGTTCATCCTATTATTCGCTTATTGTATCATTATCTACGCACCTACACTATGGCCCGAACAAAAATTCTGATCGTTGAAGACGAACTCATTGCTGCCGAAGACATTAAAGAACTACTGGAAGAAGCCCGCTACATCGTCACTGGCATTGCGCGCAACTACGACGAAGCCGTAGCCCTATTCACCGAAACCAACCCCGATCTGGTAGTGATGGACATACAACTGGATGGTAAGAAAGACGGAATCGAAATTGCTGTGCAGCTGAGTCAGATCAGCCAGGTCCCGATCATTTACCTAACCGGCGATGCCAAAGACAAGACGCTGAAACGAGCCAGTAAGACCCGCGCCGCCACCTACATTCTCAAACCCTACCGGGTAGAAGAGTTCCTCACCAACATTGACCTAGCCATCCGTAACTTTGCCAAAAGCAAAATTAATGAGGTGACGGCCCTGAGTGATGCCGTATTTCTTCCTATCAGTGACAACGGCCATGAGAAGGTTATGAAAAAAGACATACAGTATATTGAAGGCGACCGGGGTTACGTGCGTGTGTTTACTCCGCAGAAGATGTACCACATCACCACCAATCTGGCAACGCTCACCCCCCAACTGGAATCTCCTGATTTCCTGCGGGTCTCTAAAAAATACGTGGTGAATGCCCACCATCTGATCAAGCTCAACAAAGATTCAGTGTGGATTGAGGGGCGGCAGATCGTGATTGGCGAGCATTATCGCAAAGAGCTCTATGAACGACTGAATGTTGTACGTACCAAGCTCTGAATTATTTTGTAAGGACAAAATGGCAGTTCGTTAGAAATATACGGATTTTGCTAGTAAATCTCAGGCAGGCATTCGTTAATGTGAGAATGCCCCCTGCTACGCTCATGAAAAAAGACTTGCAGAATTTTTGTAGGAAAAAAATTATTGAATGGTAGGTTTATTTTGCGAAAATG
Organism: Cyclobacteriaceae bacterium; assembly: GCA_040222715.1. Lineage (GTDB taxonomy): Bacteria > Bacteroidota > Bacteroidia > Cytophagales > Cyclobacteriaceae > Tunicatimonas. The sequence continues at coordinate 7,721 of JAVKCN010000128.1, forward strand.
AATAACATAGAGTGTTCATATCCAACTTACATAGTTTAGTTATATTTAAGGATAAAAACAGGACCATTAGTTGCTAAAATACCACAACACATCCTGTTATTGCTACTTCTCTATGAAACCTAACTATTACTACTTACCGTTCTTACTATGCTCACTTTTGTATGTTCATCAGGATGTATGGGGTCAGGATTGTAATGGCACCTGCTTTGATCTGTATAATGAGCGAGGTGAAGTAATCCCCGGTACTTCCTGCCAGCCTGATTTCAAACCTCAAACCATTGGAGGCAGTACTTGCTTAGGAGATGACAAGTGCATCATATTCGATAACACCTTTCAGGTAAACCCGCCGGAAACACTTTACATTTTCGCCTGGGGAGATGGAGTAATTGATACCCTCACCCATCAGGAACTGTTGAACCTCCCCGAAGAAGAGGACTTTATCGGAAGATTCAGAAGATATTGCCATTCTTATGAGCAAGTCACCTGTCCCGACCCAACGGCTACGTTTACCGTAGATATTGATTTACTAAATCCGAACGGAGAGTGTACCAACAGTGCCGCTTCAGGTGAAATAAAGGTATTATCACCGGTAGATGTACAATTTGAAGTGCCAGAATTTATCTGCACCAATACTCCCTTCACAATTACCAATACCTCTATTGAAGGATATAATAATGATTGTACAACCGCAGCCCACTATGAGTGGGACTTTAATAATGATGGTACCACTGACGAAGAGCAAGATGGAAAACAGCTAATAACCCATCCCGGATTCACTACTACCGGCACGAAGACCATAACCCTTACCGGATACCAAAACCCAAGAAATACCTGCGGGCCGGATACAGAAACCAAAACCATTACCGTCCTTAGCATCCCCGAACCTAAGTTTACTATTGGTGAAGGCGATGAACTGACTACTGTGGAGGGATGCAGCGAGGAAAATGTTTTTACGTTTATTCCAACCTCCAATGCATGCATTGACGTAACCTTACCCTTAGAAAATATTACCGAAAACAGAAATGAGACAACCACTTTTTTGTGGAGTGTCACCCCGGTCTCAGGAGCCGGCTTTGAAAACAGCGATCTAACCCTAGACAATAATGTAATTAATTTCACCGAACCCGGAGAGTATCAGGTACGGCTGACGGTGGAAGATAACTGTGCAGATGGGTTAGTAGGCAATGATGCCTCCTGTATCACTGTAATTGTAAAGGATGTGCCCGAAATAACTATTGATACATCACCGTTTCTCTGCGAAGGGGGCGATTTAGTTACAATTATTCTTTCCGACGGCAACCCACTAGAAGAAGGTAATGCACAGGACATTCAGTGGGAGGTGGTAGCAACCTCCGGTGGTCCAGTACCCACATTTGATGGCACCCTCGAAAGCCTCATCATTGAAAACATGCCAGTCGGCAGCTATGAACTATCTCTTACGTACGAAAATATTTGTGGAATAGCTGAAACCACACCCGTAATTGTGGAAGTTCAGGCTGCTACACCACTTGTCCTTTCGGTTGATAATCCTTCGGTTTGTCTAGACGATGCATTTACGCTAAGCGTTGATGATAACGCGGCAGAGTCCTATAGTTGGTTTGAAAATGATGTTGAGCTAACCGGAGCAAATAAACCTAGTCTAAGCCGCCAGTTCGGCTCTCCCGGTGAACATACTTATTATGCGGAGGTTGCCAGGAATGGATGCCTGATCACCTCCAATACCGTCACTGTTACTATTGCTTCTGCGCCCTCGTCTGGCCCTATCCAGGCAAGTCAAAACTTATTTTGTCCGGATGAGGAAATTGATTTTTCTCTTGAAATTCCCAATGTTACACCTCCTACTGCTGATATGCAATGGCAAACTTGCACTATTTGTGATGGTTCTGATTGGTTCGATATTGAAGGAGCAACCAATGCTATCTTCTCAGGAACAAATACGGGTAGCTATCGGGTGCAGATAGACGCTGCCGGAGGATGTATTACTGTATCCGATCCTATTAACATTGAGGTTACTCCCCTTGCTACATTCACGTTAGGCAATACTGAACCTACTACCTGTGCCGGTGAGCCCCTCACGCTTGCTTTACAGGGCGGCGCTAGCCGGTATAGCTGGACTCCGGCAGAAGGATTGAGTACGAATGAAGGAGGCACGGTTGTCGCTACCCTTACCACTGATACCGAATTTACGGTAACGGCCGAAACCGCCGCTGGATGTAGCCGGGACACGACGTTTACTGTTAGAGTGCTGCCTGCTCCTGAGATTCAGTTGGCTGCTTCGGAATCTGTAGTTTGTCCGGGTGACCCGGTTGCTTTGCGGGCAACTCAAGGTACCACCTATGAATGGTTGTCGCGCCCGACCCTAACCGTTTCTCCGGATGACCCAGCGATTGCTACCGCCCTACCGGAAGTCACGACCACGTATCAAGTAGTAGGCACCAATGAGCAGGGATGCCGGGATACCGCGGAGGTAAAAATCGAGGTAAGAACCATGCCGGGGGTTAGCAGTAGCGATACAGCTGTTTGTATTTCAAGCGAGCCTTTCTTACTATCACTTCAGTTGCCGGCGGGAGTCAGCGGTACCTGGTCGGGTGAGGGGCTACCCCCGGGAAGTATCACCCCCAATGGGCAATTTAACCCGCAGGTAGCTGGACTTTCTCCTAACGGTCATGCTGTTACTTTTGCCTACCAGACAGACGATGCGTTTGCATGTTCATCTTCCATCTCCCTGAACGTCATTGTTAACCCTCTGCCGGAACTCTCCTTTGACCTACCGGACGTTGTTTGTGTCAATCAACCTATTACCCTGACCAATACTACCGCTGACGATGAGCGATTGACTTACCGCTGGGAAGTAGAAGGTACAGAGTATACCGATCGCAGTCCGGTTCATCATTTTCAACAAACCGCTGAAGCTACCACCATCTGGCTATTTACTGAAACTCCCGAAGGATGTATCGCCTCCACACCCCGAACGATTCAGGTAGTAGAAGCTCCAGAGCCATCTTTCACCAAAAGTGTTGAACCAGAATCGCTTTGTGGCCCCCTCAGCGTGACCTTTGCCAATGAGAGTAAAGGCGACTTAATAACCTACCTGTGGGACTTTGGCAATGGAGAAACGAGTACCGAAGCGAATCCGGGTACAATCATTTTTGAGCCGAGTGTTCTGGGAGATACCACGTATGCGGTTACCCTCAGTGTAACCAATGCCTGTACCACACTGGAATTTGTTGATAGCGTACATGTCCGCCCCCCACCCATCGCTAATTTTCTATTTGAAAAGGATACTATCTGCGCCGATTACCCCATACGAATTCATAACCACAGCCTGGGGCTGGCTGAAACCTATGTTTGGGATTTTGGACTGGATAACCCTATTCTTCCATTGGGCGCCAATCAGGAGGGCACCTTTCGGCAGGCTTTTCCGAACCCGGGAGATAGCGATACTACCTATCTGGTTACCTTAACGGCGACCAATAGCTGCGGCACCGATCAGATCACCCGACCACTGGTGGTCACTCCCAAGACGATTGAAGCTTTCTATAACAGCAACACCACTCGGGGATGTGGTCCTCTGGAAGTAGAGCTTACCAGTAATCAGGAAAGAACCGGGAATCAGGTGATGTTTGTGTGGGGTGATGGCGACACCACGCAGGGGCCAGCGGTTGCCACCCATATTTACGAAAATCCCGGCATCTACTACCCAAAGATGATCGCGCAAAATGGCTGTAATATCGATGCCTGCGGTGGGCCGGGTGATCCCGATTGCGGTGTAGCTATTGTGGTCTACCCCACTCCCATCGCTGACTTTAATGCTGATGAGCAGATTTGTATCTCTGAAGAGCTAGAGTTGATCAATACCTCCTCCGATGCCGTTAACAGTACCTGGGACTTGGGGGATGGCCGTACCTTCGTAGGCACCCAGCCCCCGCCTTTCACCTATAGCCAACCTGGTGACTACACCATTACCCTAACGACCACCAACCAGCAGGGATGTCGCAGTGCGGAAAAGACCCGGATGGTAAGTGTGCGGCCTTTACCAAAACCTGATTTTGCCATTTCGGCTAATCCTTATTGTCAGGCAGATGATGTAGTAATTCAAAACATGTCTATCGGTGCATCGGCATATCAATGGAAGGTGGATGGGCTGGGAGTGATCTCTACCGATCAGGATCTGAATTACTCCTTCTCAGCAGCCGGTGTGTATGAACTTACGATGGTAGCTTTCAACGGAACAGAAGAAAATAGCTGTTCGGATCAACTGACCCGGACTATCCGGGTATCCCGCCAGGCTGAACCAGGTTTTTACTATACCCGAACCTTCGGTTGTGGGGGGGATAGTGTGATTTTTACCAATAATACTCGTTATCCGCTTCCTGAAGACGGCGTCTTTGAGTGGGACTTTGGCAACGGAGAGACGTACAGCGGCTCGGGCAGTGTACCCCCTCAGTTATATCTCTATCCGCCACAGGGTACTGTCGCAAGCTATAATGTGACGCTGACCGTACATACCGAAGGCTGTGACAGTGTCTTCAGACAAACCATTGATGTTAACTCCGCAGCGGGTGTGGTACTACCCGAAGGAGATAAACCCTTGGCTTTCACTCCTACCGCACTAAATAATAATCAGTTCAGACTCAACTATGTACAGGTGACCGATATTGATTTACGAATCTTTTCGCGGGAAGGAGTAGAAGTGTTTCAGACTCACGATCCGGGCGAAGCCTGGGATGGGTACTACCGCGGAGAACTGGCCCCGGCAGGGCTGTACAATGTGCAGGTAGCCTACCAGGACTGTACCGGAGGTAGAGGCAGTACATCCCTGCAACTTTACCTGATTCTGGAAGATTTCTAAACGACTAAACCCTCTATGCCTTACCAGACTTAAGAAGTATTATCCACGCAACCTTAAACCTTATGCCACAACATTTTACCTTATTCATACTGTTGCTTCTACCTGGTATATTCCTGGATGTCCTTGCTCAGGAACCCCAGTTTAGTAACTTTTACGCAACAACCTTATATACCAACCCGGCTTTCACCGGCCGATCGAATCATCAGTATCGTATTATCACTGATTTCCGAAAGCAATGGCACCAGATCGGGTCTTTTTCTACGGCTTTTGTTTCAGCTGACTACGCTTTCAATCAATTTGGGGTAGGATTTACAGCTTATGCCGACGAGGCTGGCAGCACACCACTCAAAAGTGTGCAAAGCGCGCTCTCGCTATCATACGGGATTAATATTACCCATAAGGCTGATCTGGTTATGGGGTTTCAGGGCAGCTACTACTACCAACGGCTGCAAGAAGAATACATCTGGATTGATGACTATCTCGCCAACAACCCGGATGCCATAGGCCAGGGCATCCAGAATCAATACTTTAATCTCTCGGCTGGCCTGTTACTAGTTCACGAATCCTTCTGGCTGGGCGTATCCATGAAGGATTTTCTGCCCAACCCAGGACTGAGTAACGCTTCTGGCTTTGGCCTGATCAGTGCCGGTGGGAATGCCGATGCCTACTATGGCCGCTTTTCGGTACACGGTGGCTATTCGCGATATTTGATGCGGCAACTGTTTTTCAGCAGCTATTTCAACTTCCGATCACGGGGTACGGTACGACAGTGGGAAGGTGGATTTAATGTAGCCTACCGCCCCGTGAAGCCAGGAGGACATGCGGCGGATATCGTGGCTGGAATTGGGGGTGGCTACCGGGGATTTCTTCAAACGCTGGAAAACCTATCTACCCGAGATGCCGTCATTCTGAATGCATCACTCAACTGGCCAAAAGGGTTCGGCGCTAATGCCTCTCCCCTCTGGCAGCATCAAATTCAGGTGGTCTATAGCTATGATATCACGGCCTCACGGTTGCATACTACCGGTGGTGCCCATGAAGTGACACTTGCCCTTACATTTTCGGATTTCCGCCTAGGTTCTTCCTGGTTTGAAACCCGACAGCGAAGACGACACGTAGCTGACCCCCGCGACTGCAAGATTGGCCAGGCAAAAGATGTATATGTACCACGTTAATTAATTGCGCCCGAACATGACCGATCAGAAAGTCATAGAATTACTGAAAAGTGGGAATCAACAGGAAAAAAACCAGGCGGTGATCTATATCCAACAAAAGTTTTTTCCCATGTACCGCTCCATCATTCGGAAACGGGGTGCGCATGACCCTGAAAAAGCCCTGCTCCACGAAAGCCTGGTGGTATTATACCAAAAAGTAAGACAGCAGAAATTTATACTGACCGGCAGGCTTACATCGTTTCTTTATTCCGTATGCGATCGTATTACACTTACCTACCTTCGGGAAAATGGGAAAGAAGTAAAAAAGGAGAACATGGAGGAGATCACAGAAGAAGTATTAAGAAAGCATTATCAATTTGATAACCTCCCTGAAATTAATTCCTTGATTAGCATAGACGATCAAAGTTTTTTGTCATACGAGTCAATACGTCAGGAAATTCAGCGGCTGGGTTCGCCTTGCCAGGATATCCTTTTTGCCTACTATTTTCACCAAGTAAGAATCAAAGAGATTGCGGATGAATTAGGCTATGCCTCGGAGAATAGTGCCAAGCAGGCAAAATTCAAGTGTTTAGAAAGACTAAAGAAACAAATGAACGCGCTAATACAATGATCACCGAAGAAAATAAAACTGAAATTATTGACCAATATCTGGCAGGAAGCCTGAGTGCCGAACTCCGGCACGAAGTAGAAGAACGACTGAAAACTGATTCTGAATTCAAAAGAGATGTGGCCATTCAGCAGAAAGTTATCCAGACAATTCAGCGCATGGGGCGAGAATCCTTTCGTAAGGAACTGGCCGAACTATCGCTGGGTGTTGAGCTACCCGAAGCAGGTAATATGCCCATGATGAATCGTCGTCCATTGTATTACGCAGCAGCAGCAGTGGCGCTGTTGATGGTCGCCGGGCTTTTTTGGCTGCTAAATAAGCGTCCCCCTACAGAAACCTATCGAGGATACGTAGCAGTAATAGAGATAGAACACTCAAGAGGTTCTTCTGATGTGCCTGATAGCATTCCTATTACTATTTTCAAGGAAGATGATTACGACTTTCACTATCAGTGGGGAGATACGCTTATGCTCTACGGAAACTTTGCCCCAGAAGATCTCTCCGTAACTTATGAAAATGAAACTTACTTCCTGCAAATCAAAAACCGACTCTACCCCATACTAAAGGATCATACCATTCATTTGTTGAGCCCCTGAGGCGAGCACATACTATTAGCATGTTTATTCTTTTTACTGAGAAATCACAATATCTCCATAAAATTTGGGAAAGAGCGCTCGAGCAGGCACTTTTCATCAAGCCATTATGTCACGTTTTCAGAAAGACTTGGGCCACAGTCTGCATATACCATAACAATGTTGATGATTTCCTGATTGCGTAACACAGCAATACTTTGCCAGAACTTTAGTAACGAAATGGTAGTTTCCACCATTCTATACACACATTTTACCCTATACCAGAGTAAACAACGTCATCTTCTACCAAAAAAAGTCTATCACAGCCATATCAGGGCATATAACACCCTATAGAGGCAATCTTAGGATGTAATAAAAAAGGCTGCCCACCACCAAACCGTTGGTTTACAACTATAATCAATCCGGCGGCCCAAAACCAAAGGTATATACCCTTATTCGAATCGATAAGCTCTAAAACCAACGGTACACGGGTATATCCGGTCCATTACGCCCGCAAACGATCGGTATGTGGACAATCTGATTCAAAAATCAACTAACTCACTGATACACTGACTAAATGTGCGCTGTCAGCATGGTGGTTCCAAAGGGTTATTACAAGATCAAGAGATTTATTTTTCAAATATGCACATTAGGTATAGAGGAATCTCCATCAATCATATTACCTGGTTTATGCAAAGGAAAAATCACGGGAGGAAAATGATTATGTGCGAAATAGTTGGGTATTGGTTAGAAAGCATATGTGGTACGTAAAGTAGTAGCAAAAAAGGATCAAACTGTTTGTCTGTCTCACAAAAAATATAAGTAATTTAATTCTTAATTGCAGTGAATACAGATTAACCTTCTGTGGTTATCAGACGCTGGTAGAAGTAAAATCACTCTTAAGCTCACGCTATCTGGACAGTCTGCGGCAGGGAAAATTTACCTTCAACATAAAAAAACATCTTAGCAAAGGGGTAACCTTTCTTACCAGTCGTCATATACTGCTGAATGTAACAAAAACTAAACAGCCATGAACCTAACCTTATCTTCCCCAATTCCATTGATGAATCTGGTTTCCCGGATCATCCAGTGCCTTCAAATTATTTTTAAATACCAACGGCTATGAAATCGCTGCTGACGCTTCTGCTGGTCATAGTTGTTTTATGCTATGCATTTATGGAAGGGCTGATTTAACCTAAACCATAATATCCAATTCGTTACTTAATACTTAAACTTAACCACTTAAACGATGAAAACTTTTATTGTGATTTTTACTTTTATCGCTTGTGCTTTTTCGTTACCAAGCTATGGACAAACCGCCTATCAACATGGCGATCTAATGGTGAATACCGGATTGGGACTTGGTTCCAGTGTGTACGGCGGAGTTTCTCTGAATGCTAATGTGGAGTATTTTATTAATGATGAGGTCTCCTTAGGTGGTGGTTTCGGTTATTCGGGCTACAGCCGAAGTTATTATTTTGGCGATCGACTACGAATCAATGTTTTTTACTTTGGCCCTCGTGGTTCTTACCATTTTGCAAAAGCATTGGATATTACAAACGAACAACTTGACCTGTATGCAGGTGTTTTTGTAGGGTTTGCCGTAGTAACTGCTTCTTATGGTGGAGAAACCATTACTGGTTATTCAGGTACTCCTGGTGCATTCGGTTATGATTTCTTTGGTGGGGCACGTTATCAGTTTAATCCTAAGATTGGAGCCTTCGGCGAGTTAGGCTTCGGCATATCTATCTTTCAGTTCGGTGCTACTTTTAAGTTGTAGTAACCGGAAAGTCCATCGCATTATCTATCTGAAAAAATTTCATCTAGGTTTATTCTCAGCAAACTGTTTCGTTAAATGAACTGAAAGAAGATGTGAATATTATTCAACCACTTCATCAGGAATGAAACGACTTTTCTCAAAATTGCTTGACTATGAAATATTCACCCATCATCTTATTGCTTCTCCAGCTAGTATGCATTTTACCCACAACAGGACAAAACGCAGAAGCTGAAGTGCAGGATATTCTTCGCAAACTGGATGCTGGAGAATCCATTGAAAACATGGTTATTAACCTGAGCGATATCAACTTTGAAACCGGAACGGCCCGCCTGGAAGGAAGTGCGACAACCTACCTTAACATGGTGGTCAGTCTGATGCAAAAAGCCCCCAACATTGACCTCTACATTCAGGGACATGCCGATAATACCGGAAGTGAGGAGCTTAATAATCAACTATCGCTGGAGCGGGCGCAGAGCGTGCAGGATTTCTTGTTTGGACAGGGTATAGAAAGCAACCGGTTTTCCATTCGGGGGTACGGCAGCACGATGCCAATTGCCAGTAATAATACCATCGAAGGAAGGGCCCAAAACCGTAGGGTAAAGATGGTAGTGCTTAAACGAAAAGAAGTTGAGACCATACAGGATATTATCGTCCTGAGAAACAGTCAGAGAATAGGTTCAGTAGTTATTGATTACAACGATGAAAACGTCATTTATACCCAGTTTATAAGCGAGGACACCCTGATAATCCAGACCGAACGGGTAGATACTATTTACTTTGCTGATGGCACAATGAAGGCCTTTAGCCGACCCACCAAGGAGAAATTTAATCTGGCTGAATGGTGGAATGAACATGTTCCTATATTTAAACAATCAGCGTCATTTCACCGGGGTAATTTTGTGGTTGGTTTAGGATTGGGCGTGAATAATATTGGGATCGGTTACAGTAATCATCAGGTCAGTATTCCACCGGCCCTATTCATCGCAGAACTTCCGGTGGGGCACAATGTGGGAGTAGGCATTACCGCCGGCACCATGCGTTGGGCCAGGCAGGAAACACCCGACATTTTATACATGTATTATGCCGTTAGCACCCGACTAGCTTATCATTTTAACTTGGGACGGAAACTGGACATCTACACCGGCGTGGCTGTCAATGGACGAAAGATCACAGTAACTAATACTGAAGTCACGCTAAGTCGAGAAAAAATTGATCTGGGAATGATTTTAGGCATCCGCTATTACCTGAACTCAACTTTTGGTTTCTTCGGTGAGATTGGGGATGAGAATGTAGCCTACCCCAAAGCAGGCCTGGTCATCAAATTTGGTAATTAAGCACAACGCAACAATGAAAGCACGCATGAAAAACCTGATTGTATTTATTGCACCCGCTCTCCTCCTAGCTTCCTGCTACGAAGATCACTCTGACATCATTCCCGGTCAGGATTTTATTCCGGATGAGATTCTGGCCAAGATTGAAGAAAACGGGCAACCTATTTTTGAGGGATTAACCCCTCCTAAGGTAGAGGGTATATTCAAAAGTGAACCGTATGTACTTGTAAGTAGTAATTTCGATGACAGCTATGCTTATGGCGATCAGTTTGGAAGTTTGGTTACTGAGTTTACCGAATTTAACCGAAAAAGCTTAACTCTCAAAGTCAATATAGAGCAGGGGGGTAGTGCCGGAGAGGGGTACGGGAGTTTCATTTCAGGGCTGGATGACAACTTTACCATCTATGTAAAAGTAAATCGGGATTATGGCGAAATTTCAACCATTGAGGCGCGAGTATACTCGGGTACCCTTACTGAAAATGGCATTTATAATCTTTACGTATCAATATTTATGATAGACGACGGTGACGACCCAGCGGATAATTTAATCGAAGTCGGTCAAGGAAGATTATTTGAGGATGAGGATGGCTTCTCCGAAAAGGTAAACTAAAACTCTCAGCTCCCTCCGATAAAAACACATGTTATTCACCTTTCAATAATCAGACAACAAAATATTTTACAAAAACAGGAAACGTTGAGCAATTCATGCCAGCAAATTAAAGCTATCGCTAGCAATAATGAAGGTGATAGCCCTAACAATTCATTTACCATTACACTAACTCATAATCATGAAAAGACTATTTTACTTCCTGACATTGCTATTTATAGTATGCTCTTTTATTGCCCAAGCAACCGTTATCCGAGTGAATAATCGGGAATCTTCTGTCCCTGAAGAGAATACTTACGACAACTTGGCAGAGGCTTATAACAAGGCTGAATCCAATGATACTCTGCATATAGAGGGGTCCCCTGATGAATACGGAGGGTTGACTTTAACTAAACCACTCACCGTTATTGGTCCTGGTTATTTCCTGACAGAGAACGATCAACTGCAAACGGTAGAACAGGTTGCTTCTACCAGAGAATTTTCATTTGAACCTGGTTCAGAGGGCTCAATAATTGCAGGTATTACTTTCAATCAAAATACTCCTTACAGCAGAATTTCTATATCAACAAATGATATTAAGATCAGTGGATGTTATTTCAAATATCCTGTATTATTTGGAAGAGGCACATTTGAGAATATTATTATTAGTCAATGTTTTTTCCCTAGTACAGCTATTGCTATTAATCATGTGGTATATACACGTCCTTTTATAAATTTTTATTTTGCCAACAACATTGTAAGAGGAAACTTTTCAATTCCTGATGGCTCTTCAGGTACTATCATAAACAATGTATTTGTTGGGGATGTATTTAATGTGGGAACAACCTCGTCGCTTCAGATACATAATAACGTTTTACTGAGCACTGACGATGAAAAAATAGTCGTTCCTTCATTGGGTTCGAACATAAGTTACAACATTGCTTCTTTAAAGACTTTTGGTACGGACAATGGAAATCAAGCTGATATTCTTGCATCTCAGGTTTTTCTTCAGCAAGGCTCTACCGATGGGCAATGGAAGATTAAAGTCGATGGAGTTGCGGCGGGTGCCGGGCGAGATGGTTACGATGTAGGAGCTTTTGGCGGCCCTGATCCCTATCGGCTTAGCGGTGTTCCCTCTATTCCCCGCATTACCGATTTAAGTACGGATGGGTATGTCACTGAAGAAGGGGAATTACTCATTGAGATTCAGGTGACTGCAAACTAAGGAGTTATGAGGTTAGCCATACTACCGATAATATTAAGTTTGCTCAGCTATGTCCCGGTATTCGCACAATCTACCATTGTGCAGGGAGAATTCTTTGTAGATGAATACGTGGATTTTGGCAAAGGCCAAAGGATTGAGGTAAGTCCCGGGGAAACCATCCACGTTTCAGCAAGCATCAGTTTAAGCTCGCTTACTCCGGGTCTACATAAGTTGTACGTACGGTTTAAAAGCAGCGAGGGAGTATGGTCGCATACCCATTCCCGGCTACTTTTTCAACCCGATTACTCCACAACTCCCACTGCGGTTGGCTTTGAATATTTCTTTGATGAGTACGTCGATGTGGGAAAAGGCACGTTTGTTACACTGGTGGAAGATAGCACTGCTTATCCACTATCAGCCCAAGACATGGAGCCTGGAGTCCATTTACTTTATACACGCACTAAATCATCGACTGATGTCTGGTCATTGGTAAGCAAACGGTTGTTTTATGTTCCTGACAGCACGGAATCAATGAACATTGTTCGCATTGAGTACTACTATACGGATACACTTAACAATAGTCCAACCGAGCGGTACATATTTGATAATTTTGAACCTGCCCCTGCTATTGCGTTTAACGAAGAGGGTTTTGCCGCCAATGGTTCAGCACTAAGAGTAGGCGAAACCTACCTGCTTCATGTGCAAGCCTTCACCGATGCTGAAGAAGCCACCGCTGAAAGAACTTTTACATTCACAGTTCCATTTATTTCATTACAAGTTGATACAACCAATGTTACTTGTGCCGGAGATACGAATGGAGAAGTAACAGTAACTGCTTCGGGTGGCTCAGGTGAGTTTATGTATAGTATCAGTACAGATAGTGCCAACTATATCGCTAAAAATGTTTTTGAAAATCTTGCCGCGGGAGATTATAAAGCCTATGCCAACGATGGCGACACCGTGGTAAGTAAAGCTTTTACGATTCAAGCCCCACCAGAACTGCAATTAATACTTACTGGAGAAGTAACTCCATATAGTTGCGAAGATCCACAAGGCGGCAGCTTTACGGTAGTGGCTTCCGGTGGTGCTGGCACTGGTTTTAAGTATAGTCTGGATGGGACCACATTCCAGGAAAACAGCACCTTCAGTGGCCTTGAGGCTGACAATTACACGGTGACAGTTCGGGATGCCAACAGTTGTATAGACATGCTGGATGTAGAAGTGACTTTCAGCGGAAACCGGCCGGAAACTCCGGTTATTAAAGCTGAGACAAATGCTACTACCGACTCTCTCTCTACTGAGGTAATTCTCTTGGTAGAAAACGTAAGTGGTTCCTTTCAGTGGTATTTGGATGGTGAACTTATTGAGGGCGCAACGACTAATCAGATTGATCTTACGAGTGCTGGCCCTTATACCGTATTGGTAACCAATGACGATGATTGTGCCAGTGCCATGTCTGAACCTTTCCAAGTGACCTCTATTGAGGATAAATTCGATCAAGCCGTTCGGGTTTACCCCAATCCGGTAGAGGAAGAACTTACGATTGCCCTGCCTAAGGCGATTACGGCTAGCGAAACGACTCAGGTGGCACTGTATGATTTGCAGGGACGGGAGTTGATTCGTCGGCCTGTCAGGCAGTATTCCAATACCACCTTGGACACGCAGAGTCTGGAACCGGGAGTTTACCTGCTTAGGGTACAAAGCCGGGAGTTTGTTCTTCAGAAAAAAGTTCAGAAACAATAGAGCACGACCGGAAGCGAATTACTCACCTCCGCTTCCGGTTGCTCTTACCAAAATCATTATTATGAAAAAGATATTATGCTTATGGGGTGCGCTTATTGTGCTGCTTTTCGCCTGTAAAAATGATGATAATCCGAATCCTAATAATCCTACTGATCCTAATCCTCCTGATACTGATACTACTACTACAGAAACCCCAGTGCGAGACCAATTGATTGGAACCTGGAGTATCACTGGACTAGAAATAGACGGAGAATCCAGAACTCCCAATGGACAGGATCAGGCCACTTTCAACGAAGATGATACCTACTCAATAACACTGCCAGAGCTTAGTTTCTTTCCTACAGACGGAAAGTGGCAGTTGACTGATAACGATACCAACATATCGATTAACGATGGCGAATACTCTCTGGCTATTACCGAGCTTGGGGATGATGATATGACTCTCACTTTGCAGTACGAAAATTTTAAGGCCAATACAATAATTTACGTGATGACTCTGGAAAAAGAAACCTGACCCAACACCCACTAAGACGAGAAAGCACCAACCCGAATGGGCCGGTGCTTTTTACTTATTAAAACTCAAACCACAAAAAATGATTACCTGTACTCAAGTGGCTGGAAGCAGGTATGCTTTTGTTACAACCGCTTGGCGCGAGGCTGAAGATCGGTAAGGGTAGAAATGCGTACAGGCTCGCCAGACTCAATGCTGTTGCGGGCGGCAACACCAATCAGGATGGACATGGCACCATCGCGCACTCCGGCCGAATGCTTGTAGGGATCTTCGGCTTCGGGGTTTTTGAATATCTTATCGTGCAGACGGGAGTCCCCTCCTCCGTGGCCGCCTCTTTCCACGGGCACATTCACCGTTTCGTAGGTTTCCCAGTTCTTATGCACAATCATGGGTTGGTAATCCGCCACTTCTCCGCCTTTCTGGTTCATCTCGGCAGCGTGTAATTCCGACTGGCTCAGGCTGTCTTCATTCATAAAAGGAATATCCAGCCAGGCATCAATACGGCCATCCATGCCATTGAACGATACTTTCCAGCCTTCGTAGGGTGAGTAGGTCGTCAGCGAATAATTGACCACCACATCATTGGCATACTTAATCTGGGCCGACATTTTATCGTAGATGTTGATCTCATCGCGGAACAGGCAGTTATCCCGGATGTAGCCATCGTATTTCTCGTTGTCTACATACAAGCGCATGGCACGCTCGTCTTCGGTGATATCCCAGTAAAATTTGCAATCATTTTTGTGCTCGCAGCTTCGGCAATTATCTCCCTGGAACGGGCCGTTGCTTCCGTAATGTTCCAACGCCCCGTAGGCAAATACCTCGGATGGGTCAGAATCCAGCCACCAGTTAAGAAGGTCAAAATGGTGGGTTGCTTTGTGTACCCAAAGGGTTCCGCCAGACTCCCGCTGCCCATGCCAGCGCCGGAAATAAGACGCTCCGTGGTAGGTATTCAGGTACCAGTGAAAATCAACGGAAGTGATTTTTCCCACCGCTTCCTGGGCGAGCAACTCCTTGATCTTGGTGGCATAAGGGCTCCAACGATAGTTGAATCCCACAATCAGGTTTTTATTGGAGCTACGCTCGGCATCCAGAATATCCTGACATTTGCGCTCATCGGTGGTCAGCGGTTTTTCAGTAAGCACATCGCAGCCCATTTGCAGGCCTTTGATAATATACTCGTGGTGGGTAGAATCCTTAGTAGTCACAATGACCAGATCGGGCTGGGTCTGGTTAACCATCTCCTCAAAGTTGGTGAACGTGGGGCAATCTACCTTCATGTATTCTTTGGCGTAAGCAAGGCGTCCGGGATTGATATCACATAAGCCAACAAACTCCAGGATGTCCGGATACTGCTCTACCAGTCGTCGGCCCCAGAAAGAAGTGCCGCGCACTCCGGTACCTACCAGCGTTACCTTTAGTTTTTCATCTTTACCCGAGCCGGTCAAACCAAAGCCCCAGGCCGGAGCGGTGAACATTGTTCCCGCAGCCAGCATGCTAACAGAGGTTAAAAAAGATCGGCGAGAAACATCATTTTCAATCATTGTACGTATAGATTAAGCTGCTTATAAAATTAATGAACTGTTGTGTCATTTTTTCTACCGAGCGAGTCATCTGACAATCCCGGCTGATTAATTATTCCCGGCTGATTTATGCAACCGATTGATAAATTGTGGATAAGATAAATAACTTCTCTTAAAAGCATGAGTTTTATCTGATTAATTTCAATATTTACCGTCGTACGAGCAGCTACTTCGCCAATTTGTTAAGGTACGGGAGTTCCTCTCCCTCCAATCTTTTAAAGATTGTCACCCATTATCCAAACTGGAATTGGGCAAATATCTGATGCACCATCCCTGCTGATATAAAAGTGCTGGCTGGCTGATATGCCTTCTTGGCAGATAACACAAAAACATTCGCTGCCTAAATCAACTTACTATTCTTTGGTGCGTAAAGAATAGCATACGTTTTGAATATAAAAAGTAAGTTAACACAAACCCTGGGATTGAACCGGACGATACTGGTGCTATCGTTTGCCCGCATGGCCGATGCCATGGGGAACAGCCTGTTGTTCATCCTCATTCCCCTGTACGTTGCCAAACTTCCGAAAGAATACATTCACTATTCGGTACCGGTGCTGGTGGGAGTGCTGATCGCAGTTTACGGGCTGGTCAACTCTTTTTGTCAACCCCTGATGGGTGCCCTCAGCGACAAGCTGAATCGCCGCAAACTACTGATTATTATTGGGTTGGGACTTATTGGCGCAGGCACATTCTGTTTTACCTTTGCCGACAATTATACCGAGTTATTATTACTCAGAACCTTGCAGGGAGTCGGAGTCGCCCTTACCATCCCGGCTTCGCTTTCCATTATTACTGCGGTAACCAAACCCGAAACCCGGGGTGGTTCTATGGGTGTCTTCAGCACTTCGCGGATGATCGGTTTTGCCATTGGCCCCTTACTGGGTGGTTTTCTGCACGAGCACTATGGCTTCGATACTGCTTTTTACGTGGGAGCCGGACTGATCTTTCTTTCCCTCATTTTTGTGTCTCTGTGGGTTGAAGAAGTGCGCCTGGAAGAAAATCCTGCCCAGCCCAAAAAACACTTTGCCATTTTTGACCTGTCGCTGTATAATACCGGAATTATGACTGCTGCCCTGGCAACTTTTACCATGGCCGGGTGCTTTTCAATGGTTACCTCGCTGGAAAATAACTTCAACGAGCGTCTGGATATTACGGCGTTGGGGTTCGGTTTCGCGTTCAGTATGGTGATGGTGGGTCGCCTGCTCTTTCAGTTACCCCTTGGGTATTTCTCCGACCGCCACGGGCGCAGACCATTCATCTTCTGGGGGCTGATCCTGATTGCCGGTTCTACCATATTGCTGGGTGAGGTAACCACTTTCTGGGAGTTGGTGGTGTTACGTCTAATGCAGGGCGTTGCGGCCGCCGGGGTTGCAGCTCCGGCTTTTGCCTTAGCCGCCGATCTTTCCAGTAAAGGCGGAGAAGGGCGGCAAATGAGTGTCATCACCGTAGGTTTTGGGCTGGGCATCGCCCTTGGGCCATTAATCTCCGGGCTGCTGGTCAACTATTTCTTTGAGCTTCCCTTTCTGGTTATTGGGCTAGGTGCCCTGGTCAGCGCTTTTGTTATTTACCGCTATATGCCGGAGACCGTGCAGAAAAAAGCCGCAGCTTAGGCGACTACCCCGGATAACGGAAAAAAGAGAACCAGATAGATCGTTAAGAACGACTGAATGGTTCATACGAGCTTCTTTTCCGGACTTTCTTCTGACCGTTTATGAACTGGACCGGATAGGGAACGCCACAGATAGAAAACCAGGTAACTCTGCCATCCGGCAAAGGGACGAAAGAAAGTATCTATCTCCTGCCGGGTGGGTTTTTCCGGCATAATTTTATGTTGTAGCAAAGCGGCAGTCAGCCCGGTATCCCCATAAGGAATGCAGTCGGTTTCCCGTAAACACTTCATCAACACATAATTTGCAGTCCAGGCACCTACGCCCCGCATATCCGTCAGCAACTTGAGGCGAGTGGCCAGATCGGGCGCCTGGCGCAATAGGCTTTTGCTCATCTTTCCATCTACAAACTGCTGCGCCATGTCAATAATATAGCGGGCTTTATTACCCGAGAACTGCATGTCTCTCAGTGCTTCGGGAGATACGGACACCAGCGTTTCCGGTTTGGGAAAAATGAAATATGGCTTGCCCTGGTAGAGCATACTGCTTCCGTAAGCTTCTACCAGCCTTCGTTTCAGCCGATAGGCAAAGCTGAGGTTGATCTGCTGACCGATGATGCTCCAGACCAGTCCCTCAAACAGATCCGGGATACCCACCATCCGCAAACCATAAAAAGACTGGGGCATATAGGCCAGACGATGATCCTGCCGTAGTAATTCATAAAACTCGGGCAACGGACTTTGCAGATCGATGTATCCACTCAGAAAATGCCGGAGATATTCCATATTCGCCGGACTCGTACTTCCCGTCAGGCCCCTCACGCTAATCGCTTCCCCTTGATCTTCCAACTCGAACAGCAATGGACCATCTGGCCCGGCTATGGCCTTCCTTAGTAACTGACCATCAATGTGATGCAGGCAATCATCGTAGTTACGATCCAGAAACCAGAGGCACTCTTCAAACCGGAAGTGTTCGGGTTTATTAATCAGCAGGTGCGTTTGTTCTGAGGGTATTGGATTGATTTTCTTCACAATTGATAAGATATCTTCCCGATTTACAATACCTTTTTCAGTAAATCAAGTCGGCACATTACCCGGCGCTTTTTCTTACGGCTAAGTCGACTCGGAACCTTTCTTTTCATCCGATAACGAAGGAAAGATTGGGGTGCCTCGTGAAGAAAAAATGAGCCTGTGTTTATCAGGCTCACAACTACTGTCTCGCAACAAAACTGTCAGAGATAACTTATCTGTCTGTACAGTTTAGCTTATCTCTAAAGTCCCCATATTTGCTGTGGAAGGTCTTTAGGTTTTTGACTCTGTATCACGGTAACCCATTTGGGGAACGTCAATATATGAGTGATTTGTTGTAGTTATGAATGAACAATTTGAGATATAATTCATACACCTGATCATATTTTGAAAAAGAAAGAATTTTCTAATAAACCGACATTTACCCTACCTCAATGTATTGCGGTCCATCGCTCAATATGATTTGTTTGCCCATGCTCTTTCCCAACCATCAAGTGATTACATTGATTACAGCTCCATAGGTATTTCAGAGATCAATGTATGAATAACAAGTGTAATACTCGGGTAGCACGCGGTTCCAGAGTTGTTGGTAACTTTCTCACTGCGATCCGCAATGAATTAAGATACAATTTGGCTTGTAGAACGGCACTGCACTATTCAAACCCAACGTTTATAGGCTTTAGCATACATTTAGCATACACGATGCACAGCGGTCGCCACGACTCATCTAGTACTTCCCTATTGGGAAATTTCATTTGTTGACAATGCGCATTCTGTTTTCCCTCAAAAACCGATAATTGCCAGACCTAAACTGGCTATTAAATATGCAAAACGCGGTATTATTTTATATATCATTCACTTGATCAACTTACCCCCAATGTATCAAATATTATGAAGGAGATAGAAGTGTATCAAATAAAAAAGCACTCACTGGAATAAACCATGTAAGTGCCTGATTATCAATGTGGGCCCTGCTGGGCTCGAACCAGCGACCACCTGATTATGAGTCAGGTGCTCTAACCAACTGAGCTAAGGGCCCTTCGCATTAGGCGAATAAGGAGCGCGAATTTATAAATTCTGCTTAACTCGAACAAGCAATTTTGCTAAAAGTCTGACATTTGGTTCGGTGCCTCCGATTGTAGGATGGGTGACAACTCAACGATCATTGATCTAAAAATGCAACTCCCGATAGTAATTGCTACCAAATCTTGATAAATTAGGGGAGCAATTATCACTACAACCTCACTCCCATGAAATGCAGCAGTATCGTACTTACTGTCTTGGCAAGTTTCATTGCAATTGCTTCCCTGGCCCAAACCTCTCTTGATTCTATGCGAGCACAGGCACTTATCAAACAAGCCAAAAAGTACTATTTTCATGCCCAATACGATAGTCTGCGAATGTATAGCCAGCAAGCGCTGGCAGCAGCCCGACAAAACAGCGACCCGGCCAGCATTGCGCAAGCCTTGAATCTTACCGGAGTCGCGTACTTTTCTGAAGGGGATCTGCTCGCTGCCCAGCAGTATTTTGACAGTACCCGGATTGCCTACGAGTCATCGGGTGATTCTCTGGGGCTTACCCTCGCGCTTTGTAACCTGGGCCATGTACAGGAGAGCTACGGTGACTATGAACAGGCTCTGCACTATTATTGGAATGAGTTCTCGGTCTCAGAGGCTATCGGTGATGTGAATAAGATGGGGGCTGCCTACGAAGATATTGGCCGGGTACAACAAGCACAGGGCAACTATTCCCAGGCACTCCCTTACTACGAACAGGCGCTGGCTTTTTTTCAGTCTCGAAGCGACTCATTCTACGTGGCGTCTACACTGCGCTCTTTGGGCAATCTGCATACCCAACACCTATCCTGGGAAAAAGGAGTCGCTTATCTGAAACAAGCCCTGGAGATCACCGATTTACTGAATAACCCTGACCAGAAAGCCGATTTACTAAACAGCCTGGCCAATGCCTACCACCAGCATAACCAACCTGCCCAAGCCATGCAACTCTACGATCAGGCGTTGCAAATTAATACCAGGCGAGTCAGTCTCAGAACCCGACTTCACAGCCTGATCGGAGCAGGGGATGCCGCCAGTGACCTGCAACAGATTCCCGCTGCAAAACATTGGCTGGAAGAGGCCTCTCGGTGGATAAGTCAAAGTCCGGCAGATCCCCAGAATCAGTTACATTTACAGCAGACACTGACGAAGTTTTACAAAGCAACGAGGCAATATGCGCTGGCACTGAAGCACTACGAAACTGCTAACCTGCTGGAAGACAGCCTGCTGAATGCCGAGAAGATCAAACGACTGTCAGAATTGCAGACGCGCTATGAAACGGAAAAGAAAGACCGGGAAATTACCAGCTTGCAGTACCAAAAAGCGGCTCAGGAAGCTTCGCTGGCACGCCGCTCCTGGCAGCGAAACCTGTTCATCGGTTTACTGCTGGCCGTACTCCTGATTTCCGGACTGGTCTACCGGACAATCCGGCTGAAGCAGCGTCATCAACGGGTTTTGCTATCGCGAGAACAGGAGCTCCATGAGGCCAAGTCGCGTTTCTTTACGGATATCGCACATGAATTTCGTTCTCCCCTTACCCTGATTCAGGGGCCTGCGGAGCAAATCATTTTGCATAGTACCGATCCCAACTGTCGGCAACAGGCAAAACTAATCCGAAAGCAGTCAGGACGGCTTCTCCAACTGGTGAATCAAATCCTCTACCTCAGTCGACTGGAAGCAGGAGTCATCTCCCAGCACCGTCGTGAGCAGGATTTAGTTTCCTTTCTGCGGGGTATGGTGCATGCCTATGAGTCACTGGCAGAACAACTCAAACTCAATCTTTGCTTCAGCAGCAGCATTTCCCGCTACATTACCTCTTTTGATAAAGACCAGTTTGAAAAGATCTTCACGAATCTGCTGACCAATGCCTGTAAATTCACCCCTCCCCAGGGAAAGATCAGTTTGGAGATCAGTACCCCACAGGCCCATGAAGTGGTGATTATCGTGCGGGATACGGGTCGTGGAATCTCAGAAGAGCACTTACCCAGCATTTTTGACCGTTACTATACCGCCTCAGGAACCCATGCTGATGCCAGTGGAGCAGGGATTGGTCTGGCCTTGACCAAAGAACTGGTCGAGTTGCATGGGGGAACAATCAGTGCGCACAGTAGTCCGGGAGAAGAAACACTATTTCGTATTGTGCTACCGACCTGTCCCTCGCCTACCGCTGCGGCAAATCAGCCTCCGGTAAGCCAGCCAATACAGGAGATCGTTTTTTCAACCCAGCCTAAATCCCCCATTGAAACGGCCCGGTTAATTCCGGTTTCTGATGATGATCGTTCTTGGCTATTAGTCATTGATGATAACCCGGAAATACGGAGTTATCTGGCCTCGACCCTTAGTCAGCAATATAGTATCATAGAAGCCTCTCACGGTGAAGAAGGGCTCGAACTGGCGTATGAGCACGTACCCGATCTCATTATTTCTGATGTCCTTATGACGGGCATAACGGGCTACGAGGTGTGCCAGCAGCTCAAGAAAGATGAACGGACCAGCCATATCCCTGTCATCCTGTTAACCGGCAGGAACGGCACGGAAGCTAGAATTGCGGGACTGGAGGTACAGGCCGATGATTACCTGACCAAGCCCTTCAATTCCCGGGAACTGCAGACCCGCATTGCCAATCTGATCCAGATTAGGAAAAGCCTGCTGGCGCGTTCTGGTACCGAAACCACGGAGACCTTTTCATCTTATGCTACCCTGCCCTCTCGCGAAAAGCAGTTTATCGATCGTATGACTACTGCTGTTGAGGAACACCTCTCCGATGATTCTTTTGGAGTAACCGAGCTGTGCCAGGCCGTGGGCATGAGTCGAACGCAACTGCACCGTAAACTGAAGGTGCTGACTGGTGAATCTACCACCACTTTCGTCCGGCAGGTGCGCCTCAGGCACAGTATGAAACTGCTGCAAACCAGCGATTTGTCGGTTTCGGAAATTGCCTATCTGGTGGGCTTCGGCACGCCAGCTTATTTCTCTACCCGCTTTACCGAGCAATATGGTTATCCTCCCAGCCAGGTGCGGAGCGATCATATCCGGATCGTAGAAAACAAGTAGCATACGATCATGAGAACTAAGCAGGATTCAACCAGCCCGGTGCGAGCAATTCAGCATTATTACTCAGTATTCTTGTTCCCAATCGAGAATCGGAAAAGCCTTCCATCGGTTATTTCTGAACAGCACCCTCGTTTTCAACATATGGCGCACTATTTTTTCTTTACCATGAAGTTTTTTTAACAAAAGTCTGACATTGCTGAGCGCTCTTCAAATGCCCTTATACTGGAAGTAATCCCCCATTTACTACTTTTTGGAACATAGTGGAAAGTTTATGGAACATAATTGAAAGTGCTAAAATGTCATTTTAAAAGCTTTTGCAACATCGTGATACATCCTTCCGGAAAAACGTCCGTTCCTTTGACCTACATCGCCGGTCTGGTAAAACGATCAGCAAAAAAACAGCTCAATCAGTGATCGGCTCACTCTTGTAAAAGGAAGCATCTCGGATGGTGTATCCGGAATAAAGTACTGTGATCCGATCTATCCGGGCGAGCGGCTTCTTATTCTCATATCTTAAACTTCAGTCAATATGATTTCATCGGTTATACCTTTACCCCTTTCGTCAGCAAATGCTTCTCCGGCATCTCCTGAAAAGCATGCTTCAGGCTTACCAGGTACGCTGGAAGACTATTTCACTCCATACCGAAATAACATCATTGGCATTGATCAGAAGATTAAAACCCACTATGGTAAAAATATTCCCCTTTTCTATGCTGACTGGACAGCCAGTGGCAGGAATTATCGTCCTATTGAAGATCGGATACAGCAGGAGATTATGCCCTGGATGGCCAACACCCACACTGAAACCTCCACCGCAGGAACCGTGATGAGCCATGCCTACCGTACTGCTCGCAGCATCATCAAAAAGCACGTCAACGCCAGACCCAATGATGTACTGATCACCTGCGGATCAGGCACTACTGAAGGTATCAACAAACTACAACGCATCATGGGTCTGAAGATTCACCCCCATCTTCAGTCTAAGCTTCGTTTAAAAAGTGCATCACGCCCCGTGGTTTTCGTCACCCATATGGAGCACCATTCCAATCATATCAGTTGGCTGGAAACCATCGCCGATGTTGTCATCATCCGACCTACGGCCGACGGATTGGTTGATTTAGATCACTTGCAGCAATTGCTATACGAATACCGCTCCCGGCCTCAGAAAATTGCGGCCATCACCGCCTGCTCCAACGTGACTGGTATTTGTGTGCCCTATCAGGAGATTGCCCGCCGCATGCACCAGGCGCAGGGGTACTGCTTGGTGGATTTTGCCGCAGCCGCACCCTATCTTAATATTGACATGCATCCGGCCAACGAAGACGAACGTTTGGATGCTATCTATTTCTCGCCCCACAAATTTCTGGGCGGCCCCGGATCAGCCGGTGTGCTGGTGTTCAATAAAATGCTTGGTCAGAGCCCGGTGCCCGATCATCCGGGAGGAGGAACGGTAAACTTCACCAGTCCCTGGGAAGAGCGAATGTACGTAGAAGATATCGAGGAACGGGAAGATGGAGGCACTCCGGCGATTCTTCAGACCATTAAAGCCGCACTAAGCGCGCAATTGAAAGATGCCATGGGAGTGAAAAACATTCAAAAACGAGAGCAGGAGCAACTGGCCCTCCTATGGCCCCGGCTCGCGCGAATTAACCATCTGTGTTTGCTGGCTTCAGAGCATTCGCAGCGTTTGGGCATTATTGCTTTTACCATTAAAGACCTCTCATATACGACCGGAGTAAGGATGTTGAATGATCGCTTTGGCATTCAAACGCGGGGTGGCTGCTCCTGCGCAGGTACCTACGGACATTATTTATTGAATATCAGCCGTGAAAAATCTACTGAAATCAGCAAGGCCATCCGCACAGGATATTTGAAAGCCCGACCCGGTTGGATTCGGTTGTCGCTTCACCCGACCATGACCAACCGGGAAATTATCTATCTGGCCGATTGTATTGAGGCTCTGGCCGATCATCATCAGGATTGGATTCAGGACTATCAGTTAAACCCCCTGACGGGAACGTTACGACACCGCTTCACCGATACCGAGGCTCCACTCAGGCGGCAGATCAATGCCTGTTTCACCAACCCGTTTACGTAAGCGGTTATTTCATTGGTCACTCCGATGCGTACTTAACCCTGGATGATAACACTTACTTTTCTATCTCCACGACCAAACACATAAAACGCTAATTATCAACAGTATACAGCTATAATCTTTCACATGAAATCGTAAAAATTATATTTATCAATTCTTAATTCATAAAACCATGAACAAACTTTCTTTTTTCCTTGCCATCTTTTTTGTACTGGCTTTAAGCAGTTGCTCCAAAGAAGACCTCTTCGACCTGTTTCACCCCAAAAAACCCGATATCGATAGCCCTGAGATTCGGGGGGGGATCTACACCATGACCAACGATCCGATGGACAACCAGATTATTACATATCAGCGGCTATCGGATGGTTCTATTATTGGAACCGGCCCGGTGTCTACCGGCGGCAAAGGCACGAATCTGAATGCTCCCGAGGCTCCGACTTTTAATGATCCCCTGGGCACCCAGGACCCCCTGATTATGGGATATGATAATCAGTACGTTTTTGCGGTGAATGCGGGCAGTAACGATGTTACTGCTTTCAAAGTGACCAGCGATTATGGCTTGATGCTGGCTGATATTGCTCCGGCCGGAGGTATTGCTCCGGTAAGTCTGGCCAGCTACCGGGACTGGCTTTACGTAGTAAATGCCGGTGACGGAGGAAATATCTACGGCTATTACGTAAAGGAGAATGGCACCCTGGAACCCATCCCGTATTCCAATCAGCCCCTCGACCACGCCGTAGCCGGGAATATTGAGTTTAGTCCGGATGGTAAGTTTCTGATCGTATCGGAGAAAAACACCAATAACCTGACCATCTTCCCCATTGACGCCTACGGAAAACCCGGTGACCCTCTCACGGTGGCGTCCAATGGCCCTACTCCCTTCGGAGCCGTATTCACCAAAAAGGGAACCTTTGTGGTCACCGAAGCTTTTGGCGGGGCCCCGGGTGACGCAGCAGTCTCTTCTTATAAGCTGCATCCTGATGGTAATCTCAGCCTGATTTCGGGTAGCATCGGCACACATCAGACGGCCTCCTGCTGGATAGAACTGACCGACGACGACGTGTACGGATATACCTCCAATACTCCCGATGGTACCATCAGCAGCTACCGTATAGAAACAGATGGTACGCTGACTTTGCTGGAAAGCGTCGCCGGAGAAACCATGCCGGGCGCATTTGTGCTGGATGCCGAAATCGCAGAGCGCTATCTGTATGTAGTAGCCAATACGCTAGAGGCCATTGCTATTTACCGGATTGAGGAAGGAGGCAGTCTCACGTACATTGAGCAAGTGACCAATCCTCGCTATGATATGGGGGAGTTCACTGGCATCACGGGCTTTTAGGGGTATTGGCCATACAGATGACCATGAAGTAAGCAGTGTCAGGGTTATCGTACGGTTAGGGTCTGTATGGATGCCTGTTGAGAAGGTCGGATCTATTTAGATTCGACCTTTTTTCTTTGTGTATAAGAGGTTGTTTAAATTCTAGGAATCGGGGCCACCGCTGCGGGCCTGCAAACACCCCTTTCCCGCTTATATTACTTTGCAGAACCGGGCCTGATAGCGCTGCTTTTACCCCGAACCTGCGTCTCATCTAATCGAAAAACGAATCATTTTCGGTTTCAAAACTAAAACTTAAAAACCCTTTAAGGTTGCTTCTAAGCTATTTTCTTAGGATTTTAATGTCGCTAACCTATTTCCTATGAAAACACCGAACCACCGACGACGATTTATTAAACAATTAGGCGCCTCTGCGGCTACCTTATCCGGTAGCGCAATAGCTCTGGGGGCCACTGCTGCTCCTTTTCATATCCTTAAACCTCGCCAGAAAATTTCCGCCAACGACCGCATCAATCTGGCTTGCATTGGTACCGGAGGTATGGGCTTTGGCGATACCCATGCGGCCCTGGCCTGCTCGGGAGTGGAACTGGTTGCGGCCTGCGATTGCTACGATGACCGACTGGTTCGAGCGAAAGAAGTCTTTGGAGATCATATTACCACTACCCGTAACTACCAGGAGATCCTGGATAATCCGGATGTTGATGCAGTCATCATTGCTACGCCCGACCACTGGCACGACCGTATTGCCATAGAGGCTATGCAGAAGGGAAAAGCAGTATACCTGGAAAAGCCAATGGTGCAACACATCGAAGAAGGCCACAAAGTGATTCAGGTACAAAAAGAAACCGGCCAGCCCCTGCAAGTGGGTAGCCAGTTCGCCAGCTCCCTGACCTACCATAAAGCGCGAGAATTGTACCGTGCCGGAGAAATCGGCGAGCTAAACTTCGCTGAGGCCTACTTCGACCGCTTCAGCGCCATCGGAGCCTGGCAATATTCCATACCGCCCAATCTATCTGAAAAAGACATTGCCTGGGAACAATTCCTGGGTGATGCTCCCGCCCATGATTTTGACCCCAAACGCTTCTTCCGCTGGCGCAACTATCAGGACTACGGTACCGGTATTCCCGGCGACCTGTTCGTACACCTGTTTACCATGCTGCACTTCATCACCAGTTCTACCGGACCAAACCGGATCATGGCCACAGGTGGATTGCGCTACTGGGAAGATGGACGTGACGTAGCGGATGTCATGTTGGGCATGTTTGATTACCCGGAAACGGAACATCATCCCGCATTTAATTTTTCGTTGCGGGTCAATTTTGTGGATGGTTCGGGCGGGCGATCAGGCATTCGGATGGTGGGCTCGGAGGGTGAGATGGCCCTGGACTGGGATCAGGTAACCGTACGCCGTAAGAAATTACCGCATGCGCCAGGCATGTCTATTGGCACCTTTTCTGAGAAAACCCAGCAGGCCTTTACCGAATGGTACGACCAGGAATACCTGAACAAGCAGATGCAAATGCAGGAGCCCAAAGAAAAAAGTTATACAATTCCTGAAGATTACGGCTACGATGGTATGCGGCAGGATCACTTTGCTGATCTTTTTCAAACCATGCGGGAAGGGAAAGGCGAAGTAGTAGAAGGACCAGTGTTTGGCCTGCGGGCGGCTGGTCCGGCACTGGCCGCCAACATTAGCCATTATGAGGAAAAAATAGTAGCTTGGGACCCGGATAATATGCAAATTATCTCGTCGTAAAACCACACCTACCTACCGATGACGAATAAGAAGAATAATCCTTCGCGGCGTAAGTTTATGAAGCAGCTAGGAGGCTCAGCCGCGCTGGTAACCGGTGCTACTTCTGCCTTTGCTACGGCTAAGCCATTTCATATCCTGAAGCGCCGCCAGCTTACTCCGGCCAATGACCGGATCAACGTGGCCTGTATTGGCATGGGCATTATGGGTTTTGGCGACACCGACACCGCCATACAGCAGGAAGGGGTTGAATTGATTGGCGTAGCGGACTGCTACCAGGGACACCTGACGTACGCCCACGAGAAATACGGCAAGGATATCAAAACCACCATGAACTACCGGGAATTGCTGGATGATAAAAGTATCGACGCCATTATCGTAGCGACTCCCGACCATTGGCACGACCGAATTGCTATTGAAGCCATGCAGAAAGGCAAATCCGTCTATTGTGAGAAACCCATGGTTCAGCATATTGATGAGGGCCATCAGGTGATTAAAGCGCAGAAAAAAACCAAGGTACCCTTCCAGGTCGGTAGCCAGTACGCCAGTTCTATTGCGTTTCTCAAGGCCAAAGAATTATACGAGCAAGGCATGATCGGCAAACTCAACTTTGCCGAAGTGTATTACGATCGTTTCAGTGCTTTGGGCGCCTGGCAATACTCTATTCCCCCGGATGCTTCGGCGCAAACCTGCGACTGGGAGATGTTCCAGGGCGACGCCTCAGATATTCCTTTTGATGCTACCCGCTTCTTCCGCTGGCGCAATTATCAAGATTATGGTACCGGTATTCCCGGTGATCTGTTCGTGCACCTGTTTACCATGCTGCACCTCATTACTGGTTCTCACGGACCTAATCGTATTTATACAACAGGTGGACTTCGGTACTGGGAAGATGGGCGCGATGTAGCTGACGTCATGGTTGGGCTATACGATTATCCTGAAACGGATACCCACCCGGCCTTCAACCTTTCCCTTCGGGTCAATTTTGTGGATGGTTCCGGAGGCGGGCAACAAACCCGGCTGGTGGGTACCGAAGGTGAAATGGTGCTGGACCCCAATCAGGTAACGGTGCGCCGTAAGCGTCTGGCCAAAGCGCCGGGCTACGGTGGCTGGGATACCTACAATACGTTTCCTAAAGAAATGAAGGAGAAGTTTGAGACGCAGTACCGCGAGGAATACCGTAATCTCCGTCCCGAGATGCAGGAACCTCCCGAAGTAACTTATCAGACACCCGATGGATACGACATGCGAGCCGATCACTTTGCCGACTGGTTTAACGTAATCCGCCATGGTGGAGAAACGGTAGAAGGAGCGGAATTTGGCCTGCGAGCGGCGGGTCCGGCCCTGGCCTCCAACATCAGTCAGTACGAAAGCCGGCTGGTCACCTGGGACCCGGAAACCATGCAATTAACCAATAGCAATAAGGCTCAGGGCCAAAGCGAATAACATCTTTCACCGGGGCTGAAATCAGCCCATACCTTTTTATCTTAACATCCCTATAAATTTAATAATCCGATGATTTTGAACCGTGTTTTAGTCACGACTGGTCTCTGTATCAGCGTACTTGCTTCTTGTACTTCTTCTCCGGAAAGCGATACCACCGCTACGGAAGACAATGCCACCGCCCAAACGACCACTACTCCCGAAGAGGACGAATGGATTATGTTGTTTGATGGTTCCGGCATAGAACAATGGCGTAATTATAAGAGTGATGAAGCAAACTGGAGCGTCGAGGATGGCGCATTGACCTCCCCCGGCGGGCAGGGCGACCTGATTACCAAAGAACAATTTGGTGACTTTGAACTGGAGTTTGACTGGCGCATTACCGAAGGCAGCAACAGTGGGGTAATCTATTTATCAAAAGAAGACGATAAATATAATTCGACCTACGAAACCGGGCCGGAATATCAGATCATCGACGATGAAAATTACGGGACGGTTCACGAGATGCAACTGGAAGATAATCAGTTATCCGGCGCCAACTATGCCCTGGATGATCCTCAAAATGCCCAGTTGAAACCCGTAGGTGAATACAATCAGGCCAAAATTATCGTAGATGACGGTCATGTTGAGCATTGGCTGAACGGGCAGAAAGTGGTAGAATACGAACTATGGTCGGATGACTGGAAGGCTCGGGTGGCTGAAACCAAATTCAAAGACATGCCCGATTACGGCCTTTCCAAAGAGGGACATATTGCCTTGCAAGATCACGGTGACCCGGTCTGGTTCAAAAATATCCGCATCCGCCGTTTGTAATTATGCTGTTCCGAACACTATCTCTTATTATCGTCATTGGCATCGGTATTGCCTGTTCTTCAGAAAACACTTCGGAGGATCGGGCAGCCATCCAGGCGATTATGGACCGGCAGGTGGAATGCTGGAACCAGGGTGATATCACCTGCTTCATGGAAGGCTACTGGCCCTCGGACTCCCTCATGTACATTGGGGGCTCCGGCGTCACCTATGGTTACCAGAACGCCCTGGATCGCTACCGCCGCAGTTACCCGGATCAAGCCAATATGGGGACCCTGGAGTTCCAGATCGTCGCGCTGGAACGACTTGCCGCTGACGCCTACCACATGGTGGGTAAATGGGCCCTCGATCGAGAAGTGGGAAACATCAATGGGCATTTCACCTTACTGTTCCGCAAAATGGATGGGCAATGGGTCATTGTGAAGGATCATTCCAGTCAAACCAGTCTCTAACCATCTGAAAGCATCTTCTTAATGAAACACTTTTTCCTGGTTCTTTTGCTGGGCCCACTATTCGGATTCATGGCTTGTAATTCGCCGGAAACTTCCTCAGCGCCTTCTTCCGAAAATACCGCCCCGGAATATCCGGCATTATTACAAGAGGCGCTGGAGGCACACGGTGGTCTGGATACCTGGCAATCTTTCGGGCAATTGGCATACGACGTTTATCGGGGGGAAGCACTAGTCGATCATCAACTTATTGCGCTGCCCTCTCGTAAAGTGTTCATTGAAAACGAACAGTACAACATTGGTTTCGATGGCCAGCAGGTATGGGTCAGTCCCGATACCTCTGCCTACCCCGGGTCGTCTGCCCGCTTTTACCATAACCTTCAGTTCTACTTCTTTGCCCTTCCTTTTGTGCTGGCTGATCCCGGCATACACTATGAAGTGCTGGAACCTCGGGAGTTTC
Source organism: Cyclobacteriaceae bacterium (assembly GCA_040222715.1). Taxonomy (GTDB): domain Bacteria; phylum Bacteroidota; class Bacteroidia; order Cytophagales; family Cyclobacteriaceae; genus Tunicatimonas. The sequence goes on from JAVKCN010000128.1 coordinate 38,758, forward strand.
AGGGAACGACTTATGATGTGTTGAAAGTTACTTACGAAGCCAACGTAGGGGATGCCTCAAATGATGAGTACATCGCTTATTTTGACCCTTCATCCCACCAGTTGCATCTGTTACTGTATACCGTCACTTACTTTTCGCAATCGCCCGGAGAAAACTACAATGCCCGGCTTTACCAGGATTGGCAAACGGTAAACGGCCTGCAAGTGCCACAGCGCGTTCTTGGCTACCGATGGGAAGCCGATTCGCTGGGTGAGCCGCGCGGGACGACGGAATACCGTAATGTCGTGCTGGATAAAACTGCGCCGGACCCAGGTATTTTTCAGATGCCTGAAGAAGCATCCATAGCAGATATTATGCCCTAATTCTCGGCTTATAGCTAATATTTTATTTTAAGCCTATTGCCTGCTATTGCGTTTATATAATACCGGATACCCCTTTTATTTCAATTCATTTAGAAGTTTTATCAGTTTTTTCCCTTGATTTTTAGCTTTATCTCTCACTTCATTTTCGGTGTAGCCAGCAGCCAATGATGTACCATGGAAATAAACGGGTTCAACATAGTTCATTTTTGCATAATAAGCCGTTTGCTCCAAATTTTTACAAAAGTCATAAACACGGAAATGATGTTCTGCCAACGTACGATAACCATTTTCGGGTGCTCCTACTGTGAAACTAGGCACAAAGTTTTTGCCTTTCAATTTGTCGCCTTTAGAGCCGTAAGCAAATTGATACTCAAAGACCACATCAAACCATTGCTTTAAAATAGCAGGCATATTGTACCAATAGAATGGATATTGAAAAACAATTGTCTTGTGTTTTAATAAAACCTCCTGTTCAGTCCTGGCGTCAATCTGATAATCAGGGTATAACTTTTGAATATGTCTTACTTCCACATTTACGTGGCTATTCAGTAATTCTTCAATTATAGTTTTATTCGCAAAAGATTGGCCATAATTCGGATGACCTAAAATAATCAATGCCATATGGTTAGTTTTTAGTACTATAAAAATTATAGTTGCAAAACTATTTCGAGTCAATTACATTTACAATAACTATCCGATTTGATAGTTTAAAATCAGATAATTATGAAAGAAGAATGCTCGGGTGATTATGTAAAATTAAAAGGTAAGACTTATCCTTGTACAGTAAGTTTGACAATGGATTTAGTCGGGGGAAAATGGAAAGCTGTTATTCTTTATCATTTAAAAGATGCTCAAAAAAGATTTAGTGAGCTCCGAAAAGAAATGCCCGCTATTACAGAAATGACATTGAGCTTACAGTTAAAGCAATTGCAAAAGGATGGTTTGGTGCTAAGAAAAGTCTATGGCAAAAAACCTCCGGTAAAGGTTATTTACGGCTTAACTGATTTTGGCAAGTCTTTTACTCCTGTTTTGGAAGCTATTACAAAATGGGGAAATCAAGTTGTCAGCGAAAAGGGTGAGTTTGTAAATGAGCCTTCTTGAATATTATAAGGCAGTACTGAACTTAACTACTTCTGGCCAAATATTTTTTTCTAATGCCGAATGAGGCATCCGTAGCCGAAAACTAACCCGATTTACGCAACGAAACGAACCAGGGAAGCGCCTGTTCATACATAGGCTGCGCTCCACTGCGGTGGTCCTCTGCCTCATCGTAAGGAAAATAGTAGACATCTTCCGCTCCGTTTTGCAGCATCTTCTTGTAGGTACTTTCTGAATTCTGAATTGGAATCACTTCGTCATCTTGTTCATGGTATAAGCGTACGGGAGTTTGCGGTGCCCAGTCATCCACACTATTTGCCTCAAGCGCATTGAGAAATTCGGTTTCGCTGTCATCAAACACCTGAGCAATAAAATCAGGGTTCAACAGGGCGGACAGGTTCTGGGGCAATTGGGCATTGATGGTACTCGCATCGGTGTTGCCATCAAAGAGGGCAGGAATTTGAGAAGCGTAGGGTTCCTTAAAATAATCGGTCAGTGGATGATTCCAACCATTGGTCTGCTGATAGGAATAAATGAGAAAGGCCAGGTTTACCGGAGAGGGATACGTTGTTTCACTGAGAATATCTTCTATGCCCTGCCGTATATCATATCCTCCGGCTCCGGCCGCAGTTGCTTTGATCGTAAATTCAGGCAAAACACCCGGTGTCTCTTCCAGAAACTTCAAGGTTGCCATGGCGACATACCCTCCCTGAGAATAGCCGGTCAGAAATAACTCAGGACGGTAGGCGATACTGTCGGCCAGAAACTCCTGCGTGGCCCGGATCATATCTACTGAAGATTGAGCCGAGGTCGTATAATTAAAATACGGATGCAGCAGATCCGCCGAAGCTCCAAAACCCAGATAGTCGGGAATGACACTGATGAAGCCAAAGGCAGCAAACAGCTCAAACCCTGAGCTATTATTCTGATTGAAATTCAGATTAGAGGGCGCTTTCTGATCATTGGTGATGGTGCCATGCCCTCCCAGCAAAACCGGAAACTGTTCACTGCCCTGGGGGACAGATAGCACCCCGGATGCCTCTACCCGTTCTCCCTGAAACTCCGTGCGGTAGGTGATTTTATACAACGTCAAACCATATTCAATCAGATCCTGATACTCGGAGTATCCGGTAAAAGCGGCAATCACTTTCAGTTGATCTCCGGTGAAAGCTGCCATGCGCTCGTAGCTTATGAGAGCCGTATTGCCATTATCCGGTGCTTCTTCATCATCGCTTTGGCAAGCCGTTGCCGTAATCAGCGCCAGGACGCACATATAAAAATACCAGGTGTTTCTCAAGCGATGCATAGATACGTGATAAAAAAAGCACCGCCGTGGGGCGATGCCATTGAAAATTATGAAATATTAATAGGCTCCAATTTCCTGTCGGAACCCTTTCCAGCGAATCTGCGGGCCGGTGGAAGGTTCCAATCGGGCTGAACCGGTGGAGAACAAGCCCGTTTCCAGAAAATATAATGCTTCTTTCAGACGGCTTTCCTCAGGATCGCCAAATTTATGGCCCAGATCATCGGAAATATAAGAATCAGCCGGAAAGCCCTGATAGTATTCGCCTTCACCGTCATCATTGGCAATTTTAAAGATGATAGGATTTAGCGCATACCCCTCAGACCTGAAAGGACGACTCCCAACCGGTTTACCGTGGGTATTATCTCCGATCACCACCACCTCCATGAACGGTCGTAAGCCATTAATCACCAGTTCGCTGGCCGAAGCCGTATTACCCGAGGTGATGGTAATTAGCCGATCTAAGCTTAGCGGAGAATCAGCAGTTTCAAAGGGAACGCTTTCATTTTGAGCAGCCGCCTTATCTTCGTTATAAATGTATTCAATAAAATTGCGACCCGAACCCTGGGAACCCACAATATTAGCCGCCATGTATTCGGCCACGTTCACCCGGCCTCCGCCATTGTAGCGCAAATCCAGGATCAGCTCCTGAATGCCCGCCTGCTGAAACTCCTGAAATACGGGTCGCAGCTCGTCGATGGAAGTAGCCAGAAAACTATTGAATACCAGATACCCTACCTTCGTTCCGTCTACCTCAAAAATCTGATGGTGCAGTACGGTATTGATGCCAATGGTGGCTTTGGTTAATGTTTTGGTGATGATATTCCCCTGATCATCAATCAACTCAAAAGTATTGGTCGGATTGGATATTTCCTGGGTAACGCTCTGTGAGGCTAAAATTGCCGGAATGGTTTTTCCATTAATCTTATTAATAGTCCAGCTGCGGTCAACTCCCAGCTCACCAAAGGGGGAATCACGGTACGTGAAAGCGACCCGCAGTTTCTCTTCTTCATCAAACTCCATTCGAAAGCCATAGCCTTCGTATTGGGCATTGTTAAAAAAGTTATCGTACGTCTCTTCTTCTTCAATATATGACCAGCGGTCCAGCGGATTGCGCAGGGCATCGAGTAACTCATCGGCGGAGGCATAGTCGGCCAGATTCACTTCGGGCAGTTCGTCATTCCATAAATACCACTCCTGCATCACCTGATCGGTAAATTCCATCAGCGCCTTTTCTTCCTCATTGGGCACGTTCAACTCTTCGTCTTCCTGGCAACTCCACAGCGCACCCGCCATGATCAGAACGATCATCCAATATGATTTAAGCTTTATCATAGGGCCATTTATTTAACTACTGATTTGTCCAATAACCATCAAGACACAAAATTATTGCCATTCTTTTATCACAATAGTGTAACATTTCGCGCTTTGTATTAATTCGTCCGCGTTCTGCTATGATCTTGGAAAAGCGCAGTTTTGTCACCAACTTTCCTTTTTGAATCCCCCACTCGCTTATTCCTGGTCGATGATGAAAAAAATCATGCTTGTTTTGGCAGTACTTTCTGTCTCCTTCCTGCTTCAGACCGCGCGTGCGCAATCCGCAAAAGAAGCCGTACAAAAAACCATTGAACAGCTCTTTGATGGTATGCGAAGTGCCGACAGTGCCATGGTCCGCCAGGCCTTCGCTCCCCAGGCTCGTATGCTTACGATCGTGGAGCAATCGGGCTCAGTAAGCCTGCAGGAAGGATCATTGAGCCGATTTCTGGAGGCCATCGGCACTCCTCACGAAGAAACCTGGGACGAACGCATTGGCAGTTATGAAATCCACATTGATGATAACCTGGCTACCGCCTGGACTCCCTACCAGTTTTATCGGGGCGCTACCTTCAGCCACTGTGGGGTGAATGCCTTTCAGCTCTACCGAAGCGATGAGGGCTGGAAGATCATTCAGGTCACCGATACCCGAAGAAAAGAAGATTGTGTTGAATAACACCGATGTAACTTTCAGGGAGAAGTCGTAAGAATCAACCTGGGTACTCCGGCCTGATCCATTTTCTTCTCAAAAGCCTGCACATCCGTTTGCAGCAATTGTTGAAACTGTTGCCGATAGCCCGCCAACCGCTGATTCAGATCCTCCAGTCGGTCATAACAGCCTTGGGTCGGGTAGGCATCCTGGGAATGTACCACCGTGTAGAGGTAGCTAAACTGGTTGTCCAGCTTAACCGGGTAATTGATGGGGTCCTGAGAGCTTTCGCTCTGTGTCTGGATGAGTTCCTGCTCCAAGGCCGTCAGCTTCTCCGTCAGATTCCGGCAATCGCTTTGCAGATCTACGGTAAATTCTGCTTTCTCGCTGCGCTGGGCAATCTCTTTGATTTGGGTACGCAGGCTGCGAATGGTACGAATAAAATCGTGCACGGCCTCCAGGGTATCTCGCACGGTGGTGGCTAAGTCAAACTGAGCCTGTAAATCTGCGGTGGTGCTTTCCCAACGTGGGTCGGCTTTTACCTCAAAGGTTTCCGTAAATTCCTCGCCATCGGCATTTAACCGCGCCTGATAGGTGCCAGGCACCGCCATAGGGCCATCTGTATAGCTTAGCGACATCACCGCTCCATCAATCAACTCCGGCCCTTCGTGCTTCATATCCCATACAAACCGCTGTAATCCGGCCTCTGCCGATAGTTGATCTTTCTCTTCGGTACTGGTAAAGGTGCGTATCGCTTCCCCGGCATCATCTAAGATGGTCAGCGTCAGGCTATCCGCCGGTTCTTTCAGGGAATAGTAAATCCAGGCGCCTTTCGGTTTATTTTCCGGAACGTGATCGCCCCGGTACCCGTCAACCTGCGTGCGATAAGCGATGTTGGGTGAAAACAGATGGGTTTGATCCACAAGCTCTGGAGAGAACTGGTGCAGGGGAGTGAGGTCATCCAGAATCCAAAAAGCGCGACCCTGCGTAGCCACTACCAGGTCCTGCTGGTGTATTTTCAGATCAGTGATGGGAGTGATTGGCAGGTTTAACTGAAAGGGTTGCCAATGGGCACCATCATCAAATGAGAGATACATGCCAAACTCCGTTCCGGCGTACAGCAGTCCCTCCCGGTCGGGATCTTCCCGCACTACCCGCACAAAATGATCGCTCGGAATGCCATTCCCACCATCCGTCAGCAGCTTCCAGGATTCTCCGTAATCTTCGGTACGAAACACGTAAGGATGAAAGTCATTGTCCCGGTAACGATACACCGATACATACGCTTTGCCCGGCTGATGGGGAGAAGGCTCAATGGCGTTGACCGTTCCTTCCTTTGGCATATTTTTCGGAGTGATATTGCTCCAGTTTTCACCACCATCCCGGGAAATATGGATGAGCCCGTCGTCGCTACCCGCCCATAGCACCCCTGCTTCCAGCAGAGATTCTTCAAAGGCGAAAATGGTACAGTAGAGTTCCACGCCCGTATTATCGTGCTGAATCGGCCCGCCGGGAATATCCAGATAGGCATCAATGTTCTGGGTCAGATCGGGGCTGATCACCTCCCAGGATCGTCCCTGGTCAGAGGATTTGTGGACGTAATTAGACGTATAGTATATCACGTCAGGATTATGCGGGGAAAAACGGATGGGGGCATTCCACTGGAAGCGGTACTTGAGATCACGCCCTTCAATACCATCATTTAATTCCGGGTACACTTCCACACTACGAATATGGCCTTTGTCTCGATCCAGACGGGTCATAATGCCGATGTAGTTACCGGCATACACAATATCAGGATTATCAGGATGGACGGCAATGTGCCCGCTTTCTCCTCCTCCTACGGTGTACCAATCCTGCACCGGATCAATATCGGCCTGCCCCTGGCTGGGTACGGATATGGTCGTATTATCCTGCTGGGCGCCGTATACCCGGTACGGAAACTGGTGATCGACCGTTACCCGATACAGCTCCGCAGTAGGTTGGTTGTGCTGGGTAGACCAGGTTTTACCACCATTGTAGGAAATATTCGCCCCTCCGTCATTACTCTGAATCATGATCTGCGGGTCGTGGGGATTGAGCCAAAGGTTATGATTATCGCCGTGCGGTACGGGAATGCGGTCAAAGTTCTCTCCATCGTTTAGCGATTTATAGAACCCGGTGTTCAGCACGTATAAGGTGTGCTCCTGCTGTGGATCAGCGAACAAGCGGGAATAGTACCAGGCCCGCTGCCGGTACTCATGCTTTCGGTTGATGCGTTTCCAGGTTTTCCCTCCATTCTCCGACAGAAAAATGCCCCCCTTTTCTTCGTCTATGTGCTCCATGATTGTCCAGACCCGCTGGGAGTTGACTGGTGATACAGCCACTCCTATCCGCCCGATCACTCCGGTGGGTAAGCCCCCTTCCAATCGTTTCCAGGTATCTCCTCCATCCACCGACTTATACAGTCCGCTTCCTTTTCCACCATCAATCAAAGTCCAGGGTTTACGTTCTACCTGCCAGGCACCAGCGTAGAGAATGCGAGGATTGTTGGGGTCCATCACCAGATCCACCACTCCGGTACTATCATTGACAAATAATACTTTCTCCCAGGATGTGCCACCATCTTCCGTCCGAAATACGCCTCGTTCGGCGTTAGGGCCGAAAATATTACCCTGGGCTGCAACAAACACCTTATCCGGGTTTTGGGGATGTATCTGGATCTTCCCCAGTTGCCCGGCCTTTTCCAAACCCATTTTTTTCCAGGATTGTCCTCCGTCCGTAGATTTGTAAATACCTTTTCCTACCGATACATTCCCTCGGGGCGATGCCGAACCAGTCCCCACGTACAGCACATTCGGATCAGACAAAGAAACCTCAACCGAGCCAATAGAACCGACCTCCAAGTAGCCATCGGAGATATTCTGCCACAAACCTCCTCCATCTTCGGTTTTCCAGACTCCACCGCCGGTGGTGCCCATAAAAAATGTCAATGGCTGACCCGGCACTCCCGTCACCGCAGTGCAACGTCCGCCCCGAAACGGGCCGATCAATCGGTACTCCAAGGCCTGAAACAGAGAGGAATCATATGCTGCTGGTTTAGATTGGGCATGACCCAGCAGAGAAACCCCGCTCAGCAGCAGGGTCAGATAGTAGTGTAGCGTTTTCATAACCTATGGTGCGTCTTAACTAGCCGACTAATTTACGATGGCTCCGTAGGAATACCACGGCTTTTCTAAATTTCCCGTAGTTTTGCACTTCCAATAATCTTGTTTTCTTCATGTCCATTACTCCCTTATCCCTTACCTCCTACGACTACCCCCTACCGGATGACCGGATAGCCAAACACCCCCTGGCCCAGCGAGATCAGGCAAAGTTGCTGGTGTATCGGCAAGGAGTCATCCACGATCAGCTTTTCTCAGATCTGCCAGGTTGGCTGCCCGAGCGCACCTGTTTATGCTTTAACAATACCAAAGTGATACCCGCCCGCCTCCATTTCCGCAAAGCTACTACTGAGCAGGGACTCGGAGCACTGATTGAAGTCCTGTTACTCCACCCCATTGCGCCCAGCACCATCATGAGTCAGGCCATGGGCGCAACCCAGCAAGCTACCTGGGAGTGTATGATCGGCAACCTGCGTAAGTGGAAAGCCGAACAGGATTTGCATCAGGAGTTAACGGTGGCTGGACAAAAAGTAACCTTGCAGGCACGCTTGTTGGATAGCGCTAAAAAGCACGTACAGTTCCGTTGGGATGCCGACGTATCCTTTGCCGAAGTGGTAGAAGCCTCCGGAAAAGTCCCCCTTCCCCCCTATCTACACCGGGAAAGTACCGAAGAAGACCGACAGCGGTATCAGACCGTTTACTCCAAAACCCAGGGAGCCGTAGCGGCGCCCACGGCCGGATTGCACTTCACTGATGCGGTGCTTGATCAGCTGAAGCAGAAAAACGTGGTCTTGAACGAGCTAACGCTCCACGTAGGAGCAGGTACTTTTCAGCCAATCAAAGAGGAGGTTGTGCAAAATCATGCGATGCACAGTGAGCAAATGGTGATTCAACGAGAGAATATTGAACAGTTACTCGCACCTGATGGACCAATCATGGCGGTAGGCACCACTTCGCTACGGACGCTGGAAAGCCTGTACTGGTACGGCGTACTCCTCAGCCAGGATCCGGAAGCGACTTTCCTGATCCCCAAACTCTACCCGTATCAGCACGAAGGTCGTACACTTCCTACCCTGGTTGAGTCTATGCAATTGATTATTGAAAGTATGGATCGGCAGAAGATTGAAACCCTGGTAGGAGAAACCGAGATTTTTATTTTTCCGGGTTATACCTTTCGGGTATGCCAGGGGTTGATCACCAACTTTCACCTGCCTAAATCTACGCTTATTTTACTAATTGCAGCTTTTGTGGGAAAATCCTGGGAGAAAATCTACCAGCATGCCCTCAATCGTGATTATCGCTTTTTAAGCTACGGTGACTCTTCTCTCCTCTTTCCTGATGAATGACTAATGATCAATGCTAAAACATAGTCACTAATCATTAGTCATTACTAGTCAGTTGGCCAAAGACAGTGGGAGCACTTTCTTCCTCTTCCACCGCATGCAGACGATTGTAGTAGGAGACCATCAGGTACATACTTATTTCATTATTCAGATTACGCAATTTATTCCGATGCCGGAATTCCTTCATCTCATCTGCATGGTCAGCCATCAAGGGAAGTACCTGGCGGCGGAAGTTACGAATACGCTCTACTTTACCATCTTCCACGTAGTACCACTCTTCTACAGTGTATTCATCGTTCGCATCGAATACATCGTATTCAAAGACCCGACGCAACAGCACCACCGATCCGTCACTTACGACCTGAAACAGCTTCTTTTCCATTCGGTCGAAAAAACTATTAGAACGGTAGTCGTAACAGCGAAAGGTTCGCATCCGGTCGCACTCATCTACCGTTACGATCTCATCGATCATAGAAGCATGATAGGTTAGTTGGCGCTCATCGGCGGTAGTAACAATGGCAGAGTTTATAAATGAGTTAATATCTACTAATCCTTCCATCTGAGTTTGGTTGGTAAGCATCACACTTCCATTTGTAGGGGCTTGCGCCTGAAGGGAAAAGCTAAGCATTAACCAGCCACCGGCAATTAACATTAATGTTCTCATAAGTTCAGTTTGGTATAAAATCTTACATGTGTATCTAATTACAATAATATGAATATTTTTTTAAATAAGTATAATTTTTTAACATTATTATTGAATTTATACACAGTGCAGGCCATAATACAGGTATTAACCCCGTATTTCTACGGTAAATTCCTATTTCTGGCGGCCTCTCTCACCAGAATATACAAAATCCCGAGCATTTCTTACATAGTTGTTATTAGGATTTTTAATCCGAAAATACGTACGTATATTTGCTTATGAATAAGGCATTCCTTATATTCTTATATAGGAATAGATACATTGATAATTGCTGAAAAAAATATTCTTCCTTCCTCAGATTTGAATTTTTTTAGCTAAGGTTTGGGAACAAGCTAAAAAATAACACGGTCAGACGGCTGATTTTTTGACGGGCACAGATACGTGCCCGTTTTCTTTTGCTTAAAGGGCACATTTAGTATCTTGGTACTACACACGCTTCTCACTTAACCTTCAAAACGCCATGAGGCACAGCACGCGCACTACTGACAGCCGACTCGTCGTCGGATTACTTTTTTTGATCATTGGTATCTATTTTCTGTTGAATAACTTCAACCTAATCCCCTTTTCAATACCGCGTTATCTCATCTCCTGGCAATCTCTGCTCATCGTAATCGGTCTGCTGATTATTGGTACCAGCGATAAAAAAGGGGGCGGTATCACGCTGGTGGTGATTGGAGGAGCTTTTATGGTATCCGATATATTTGACCTTTCTATCCGAGATCTTATCCGGCAGTTCTGGCCTCTGATTTTTGTAATTATCGGGGTGAGCCTGTTGGTGCGTCGCTCCCAGGAAAAAAAAAGAGTAGGCAACCTGACGCATGAAACCTCTTCGCTCGATTTCATCGATGAAGCCGCCATTTTAGGGGGCAACGAAAAAATCATTACCTCCGAGGAGTTTCGGGGCGGAAGAATTACCTCAATTTTTGGAAGCAACGAGATTAATTTTATCAATAGCCATCTGGCTCCCGGGGTACATGTAATAGATGTTTTCGTACTATTCGGAGGAGTAGAGATTACCGTGCCCAGCGATTGGAGCGTGAAAGTAGATATTTCGCCGATTGTCGGTGGGTTTGAGGATAAACGAAAATACCAGCAGATGTACTCGCCTGAATCGGGCCAGCAACTCATCATCCGTGGTCAGGTGATTATGGGAGGAGGGGAAATCCGCAATGCATAACCCGGACGCTACAACGCTACCGAATGCTGTTGACGATCTGCCGTGCGGTAAAAGGCCAGGATATGGTGCGTAAGCTGTTCAAATTCCAGTAAAAACCCATCGTGCCCGTAATCTGAATCTATCAGGGCCAGGTGTGCCCCGGGTACACGATCTGCTAAAAACTGCTGTTCGCTCACCGGAAACAACACATCGGTCTCAATGCCTACAAACAGTGATTTAGCCCGAATCTCAGTCAAAGCGTTTTCAATGCTTCCTCGTTGCCGCCCCACATGGTGCGAATCCATCGTCTTGGATAAGGTCCAGTAAGAAAAGGCATTGAACCGGCGGGCCAGTTTTTCGCCTTGATACTGCTGATACGAAGAGGCCCGGAAATGATCCAGTTTATCTGCCGTAGTTTCCTCCTGTGTTTTTTGGTAGGTCTTATAGTGCCGATACGATAACAAAGCGATAGAACGTGCTGTGCGCATCCCGGTCAGACCGGCTTCCGGATGATCTTTCGACCAGCTTGCATCACTTTGAATGGCCATCCGCTGCGACTCGTTAAAGGCAATGCCCCAGGGAGAATGCTGGGCATTGGACGCTACCTGAATCAAATGCTGGGCTACGGAAGGAACCATGATGCTCCATTCCAAAGCCTGTTGTCCACCCAGCGACCCACCAATCAGGGTATGAAGTTGTTTGAAACCCAGGTGCTCGCGTAACAGATCAAATGAGCGAACGATATCCCGGTTGGTCAGCGCAGGAAAAGTGTGGTAGAAAGGCTGATTGGTTTTCGGATTGATGGAGAGCGGGCCGGTAGAGCCGTAACAGGAACCCAGCATGTTTACGCAGATTACATAAAACTCCCGAGGATTGTACAATCGCCCTTCTCCGAATAAACCACCCCACCAATCCAGTACATTGGCATTGCCGGTCAGAGCATGGCATACCCAGATGATGTTATCCTGTTGGGCATTAAGGGTTCCAAAGGTTGTATAAGAAAGTTGGAAGCCAGGCAGTGATTCGCCCGACTCCAACGAAAATGATTCTGAATACTGAAAGGAATGTTCTTCTAGCATATTTACGCTACTGCTGGCTCAGAAATTTTCTGAAACGCCTGTTCTAAATCGGCTTTGATATCGTCAATGTGTTCAATCCCGGCGGAGATCCGCAGTTGCGTCGGATGTACCCCCGATTGCAATTGTTCTTCTTCACTCAACTGCTGATGCGTGGTGGAAGCCGGATGGATGATGAGCGTCTTGGCATCTCCTACATTGGCCAGGTGGCTGACCAGCGTCAGGCTGTTCACAAACGTTTTGGCTTCATCTAATGCGCCCTTCAGTTTGAAGGTAAGCACGCCGCCAAAGCCTCGTTTCAGGTACTTCTTCGCCAGCTCGTGGTAAGGACTTGATGTCAAGCCAGGATAATTCACGCTCTCTACCTCATCGCGCTGCTCGAGCCAGGTGGCCAACTCCAGGGCATTGCTCACGGTACGTTCTACCCGTAGCGACAATGTTTCTAACCCCTGCAATAACAAAAAGGAATTGAACGGACTAAGCGCCGGACCAAAATCGCGTAATCCTTCTACCCGTGCCCGGATGGCAAAAGCAATGTTGGGCAGCCCCAGCGGGTTATTCACTCCGAATACATCGGAGAATACCATGCCGTGATATCCCTCAGAAGGCTCGCTAAACTGCGGAAATTTACCACTCCCCCAGTCAAAATTTCCTCCGTCTACAATCACTCCGCCAATGCTGGTGCCGTGGCCGCCAATCCATTTGGTGGCTGAAGCTACGACAATAGAAGCTCCGTGTTCCAGCGGACGAAACAGATATCCACCAGCCCCAAAAGTATTATCTACCACTAATGGAATGCCGTGCTTCTTGGCTAACGCACCCACGGCTTCAAAATCAGGAATATTAAAACCGGGATTCCCAATGGTTTCCAGGTAAATGGCTTTGGTATTTTCATCGATTTGCTGCTCAAAATCTGCCAGATCATCACCTGTAACAAACCGAACATCTATGCCAATACGCTTGAAAGCTACCTTAAACTGATTGTAGGTACCTCCGTACAAAAAACGGGTCGAAACAATATTGTCTCCCGCCTGGCAGATATTATTCAATGCCAGAAACTGGGCGGCCTGCCCGGAAGCAGTCGCTAATGCGGCCACTCCGCCTTCCAATGCGGCGATGCGCTTCTCAAACACATCATTGGTCGGGTTCATAATTCGGCTATAAATATTCCCGAATTCTTTAAGCGCAAACAGATTTGCCCCGTGATCAGCATCTTTAAAGTTATAAGACGTGGTTTGGTAAATAGGAACCGCTCTTGACTGGGTGGTTGCATCTACCTCCTGACCAGCATGGAGCTGCAAGGTTTCAAATTTTAGAGACTGTGCCATTGGATAAAGGATTAGATTGGTTATTGTGTATGTATAATCAAGTATTACGAATGGAGATTACGCTCGGATTCAGCAATAACAACAACAGCCCATGATGGACATCATGCGCGACAAGCGAAAAATAAAATGCGTAGGGGGTAACGTACTGAGTTGCTGGTGCATAATCTTCAATTTATATTCTCCGCCATAGTAGCGAATCAGGATTTAGCACCTTTCCTTTCAAGCAGCAGGAAGGTTGCTAGTGCTTCGTAGAGCCTGTCTCTCCGCACTTCTTTATAAATCAATGCCTTACCGGGAAGGGCTTATTGACTTTCAGCTTACAAGTATAGGGGTTGTTTCGAAGAATAGCAAATAATCGAACGTTTGTCAGCGTAGGCAAAAACAAAAAGGGAGCAGTACCCGGCATTACTCCCGGCCCACTCCCTAAGGTACATTTTCAGATTTTTTTAAAATTATTGAATCTCAAAAACTGCCCGCACTTCGTAGCGAAGGTTGATCTTTTGAAACTCAATGGACGGGGCCTGGGCAGCATCTTCGGCCATCCCAGCCCGGGCATAAGCCATGGTTTTATAATTAGGCATTAGCTGTCCTCCGGTGTTAATTTCCATCACCTCCAGCACGCCTCCCATACGCTCGCCAATGCCATTCAACAGGTATTCGGCCTTGTCTTTGGCATTTTTGAGCGCTTTGATCTTGAGCTCCTGCTCGTATTGCTCCATATTGGAATGATCATAACGGTCGATGTTGGTGCTTTGGATACTTTTAGCATCCAGGTAAGCAAACAAGCGGTTGATTTCATCCAGCTTTTCAAACTTGATGGTATACTTTTTACTGGCCAGAAATTCTTCGCGTTGGGGACGGTTACGTTTATACCAGTCGTAATTGTAGCTCTGAATATCTTCAATACGAAAGTCTTCCTCGTCTACTCCTATTTTGCGAACCGCATTGTACAGTTCCCGCTCCAGTTTGTCGATGGATACTTTATCCTTATTATCTCCGATGTATTCTTTCAAATTAATGCTGAAGTAGATTTCGTCAGGAACGATTTCTTCTTCGGCACTGCCAGTTACTTCTATTTTCTTCACCATTGGTTTTTCATCCGATTGGGCCTGGGCTACTGAAACCATACTCCAACCCACCATCAACCATACTAAGGTTTTCAGATATTGCATAGTGTTGTTCGTTCTGTTTATATTAAATTTTCATAATTACGATGGTTATGAAATGAGCATAGGTCATGCATGATCTGATCAATGCATTACTTTCTGAACACTGCTCCATCGTATATCTTACAACGTATCGAGGTTTATTTTGATATGCTCATTTACCACGTTTACGGTAGCAATCTCACCGTTATCTGGTCATAATAGAGGGTGGTAGTTCCTTCAAAGCCCGAATCCGTACCAATGATGACCCAAAGGCTGCCTTCTTCGTCGGTTTGCACAGTGAAAGGCTCCTCCCGATTATCTAAGGATACTAAGGCGTAATTGAAATCCTCACGGTCGGTACCAATGGTGCCCAGCACCTGCATATCGGCTCCAGCCTGCGACTGATTTCCCTTATCCAGGTTCATCTGCCAGACACCTGCTTCTTCCAGGGCTTTGGGCTCCTCAGCGGTACCGCCTGCTTTCAGGTACACCGAACTACCCGGACTTCCGCCTACTCCAACCGAGGTTTGCGGGGCATTGGACGCTACTTTTACTTCTACCACCAACTGATAGGTGGCATTAGGGGCAAGATTGGTAATTTGCCGGGTGATAAACATAAACAGATCATCGCTGTGGTTATTTCCGGTGATTTTTAGTCCCTGCTGATTGGCATCCAGAGGCGAAGGCAGGTCGGCTACTTCAGAACCTACTTCGTAAAACGCATCTTCTCCCACGGGATAATCAGCAAAACCGCTTTTCCACCCTTCTCGTCCGGATTCAAATGTATAGGAATGTTCGGTCGGAGGCTCCAGACAAGCACATTCCCCTTCATCTTCACAGGAGGTAAAACTTGCCAATAAGCATATACTCAAACCACTACTGATAAGAAATTGCTTCATTTTTTTAACATTGTTTTCTACCTGACTCATAGAGAAACAAAAAGGTTGTAATCCTATTCTAAAAAACTGAAAGCCTGACACAACGTATTACCGCGCAAAGGCAACGATCAGCAAAGAAAGCTGGTCATTTTACATGCAGATTGAGATTGTTATTCAGAAACGCTTACCTCTACACTTGTCTGGTTTTCGGTACAAAAGGCAAGACGTAACAACACAGCAGACCCCGTCGCCTTGGTAGACCGCCTGCTGGCTGTAATTCGTATGTGAGAATTATATGTTATTCTGCCAAATGAAGGACGAGATCATCACCCAAGAGCGTATCCTCCTTGTAGCATAAAATCAGTAATGCCTCACTGATGTGATCAGTTATCGCTGATATTACGCTCAGCACGCTCAGCTTTCAGCTTAGCAGTTTCGGCCAGTTCTTCCGCCTTTTGAGAAGCCTCTTCAATGGCAGTTTCTTCATCGTGCCCGTTGCCAAACATACCCACAATCCGCTGTCGAAACTCATCTCCCGGAGACGGGGCTACCAGTAAGGCCGTAATTGCTCCAGCAACCAAACCACCCACAAATCCGGCAATGAGCATCACTACTTCCTCTTCTTTCTTTTCCTGCTGATAATGCTTATGGAAGATTGCTTTTTGCTGCTCCTGCAGTTTGGCTTTCAGTGCTTTATTCAGCGCCAACGCTGAACCAGTGATAAAGCTAATGGTTTTCAGAGCCTCTAATGTGGGAAGAGCGCTTTTCTTCTTCTTTTTTCTAAAAATACTGGAAAAATCCATATTTGTTTGAGTTTAAAAAGTTTACACTAATGGTTAATACGTAACTGATCATAAAATGATCACAACGCTGACAATATTACAAAATAATTGTAGTTACTTCAATTTCTGCCGGATATTCCGGGAAGGGCGGAAGAATCGACGGAGAAAGGGAGGCAGGAAGCAATTTAATAATTCAGCCGTCAGACAATTTAACCATCGAATAATCAAGCCATAGAACGTATGCAAGTAATGTCAGTCAATGTAGGTGTGCCTCAAATGGTGCGATACCAGGGAAAAGAAATTAGCACAGGCATCTTTAAGTCACCCATATCCGGGCCGGTCATGGTTCGTAAAACGAATCTGGATGGAGACCGGCAGGCAGATTTGAAAGTACATGGGGGCATAGATAAAGCCGTATATGCCTACCCGTTTCAGCATTACCCCGGATGGAAACGAGATTTCCCCCAGTACGATTTTCCCGTTGCCGTATTTGGTGAAAACCTGACCATTGATGGTATTGATGAGCGCGAAGTACACATCGGTGACCAGTTTCGGGTAGGTACTTGTGAACTTCAGGTAACCCAACCCCGCTTTCCCTGCTTCAAACTGGGTATCCGCTTTGGTGATCCCAAAATGGTGAAGCAGTTTTTACAACGAAAGCAGCCCGGCGTCTATTTTTCTGTACGGAAAGAAGGACTAGTGCAGGCGGGCGACTCCTTAACGCTGCAAAAGAAGTCGGATGCTCAGCTAACGGTTGTAGACATTGTCCGACTTTTTGCTTTTGATAAAACCGATCGGGAAGGGCTGGAAGCCGCGGCTAATAATCCTTATCTCCCTCAGGAGTGGCAGGATTATTTTGCGAAGCAACTCGCCTCACTGGCTTAATTTTCTCATCAGAAATCAAAAAGCCAAGTCTTTCAACTGGATTTTTTCGCCACCGGCTTTAATGGAACGTAAAATACCGTCGAGGATCTGTACGTCCCGCATGCCCATTTCCCCGGGTACCGGGGTTTTTTCATCGTTGATGATGCGAGACGCAAAATCATCCATCTGCCGCGCCTGCTGATTTACCTGAGGGAGTTGCATGGCCCCCTCGCTGGTAGTGCCTTTAATACCTCCGTAGGGCGAAAAAGGGTCCAGTTCGGCCCACCCCTGGTCAGCCGATACGAAAAGATAGTTCATGCTCGCATTATGGCTGGTTTCGCAGTTAGCCACCGCTCCGCTGGGAAATTCAAACTGAAAAGTCACGGTTTCGTCTACTTCAGCAAATTTCTTGGGCATGGTTTTAAACTCCTGCGCCCGCACGTAAATGGGATTTTCTCCCACGGCATACAAAGCTCCCTGAATGGCATACACCCCCATATTACCCAGGGCCCCCGTCCCGGCCAAATCCTTTTTTAATCGCCACTGATCCCAGTTATCGCCCATCCGATAACCCGCTCCGCAACGCACAAAATTGATTTCGCCCATGGGCTGCTCTTTGGCCATTTGCATAATCTTCTGATTGTGGGGTTCAAAATGAAGCCGGTAGCCAATGGATAGTTTTACTCCCGCTTTTTCGCAGGCATCAATCATCTGCTGGCATTCTTCGGCATTGATGGCCATCGGCTTTTCGCAGATCACATGCTTGCCGGCTTCCGCCGCCCGAATGGTATATTCCGCGTGCATGGAATTGGGAAGTACCACGTAGATGATGTCAATATCATCGTTGTCGGCAATCTGATCGAAGGTGTCGTAATTGTAGATATTCTTCTCCGGAATACCGTACTTATCGGCCCAGATTTTTTCTTTTTCCGGAGTACCGGTCACCACTCCCGCCAGATAGCAGTTTTCGGTTTCCTGCAACGCTGGTCCAAGTTGTCCGGTGCTGTATCCACCCAATCCTACTAAAGCAATCCCCAGTTTTTCTTTCGGAGGAAGCGAACGGGAAACAGCCATCGAAAAAGGTGAATACAAGGCGGAAGCTCCGGCTCCCACTGCCAAAGTGCGCGTAAAATTACGTCGGTTCATGTAGTGTTTGTTGATGGTTATAGGAATTGATTGTTTGATGGTTCTATTGCTAAATAGCGCTCGGCACCCCATTAAATTACTGGTTGCCTTTTGCTTCCATTCTTCCAACTTCTCACTTCCGGCTTCATTTTCTCCAACTGATTCCCCTTATTCATTGTTTTTTGTATCTTTTGCGAGCCTATGAAAATCATTTGCTATATCTGTCTGCTATTCAGTGCCGCTATATTAATGCACTGCCAAACCACTCCCAATATGCCCGCTACCCTCGTCGTCACCAATGCCAACATCTGGACCGGAAACCCGAACCAAACCACGGCCCAGGCCATGGCCATCGGGGACGATACCATCATGGCGGTAGGCTCAGACCGGGAGATTGAATCCTATATCGGCGATAGCACGCGAGTAATTGATCTGCATCAGCAGTTCGTCACTCCGGGCTTTATTGACTCCCATGTGCATTTTATCATCGGAGGGTTTCGCTTGTCTTCCGTACAACTGCGCGACGCAACCACTCCCGAAGAGTTCATCAGTCGCATCCGGGAGTTTGCCGAAACGGTTGAACCCGGCACCTGGATCACCGGGGGCGACTGGGATCATGAGAACTGGGGGGGAGAACTGCCTCACCGTAACTGGATCGACTCGATTACCCGGGAGCATCCAGTCTGGATTAATCGGCTGGATGGACACATGGCCCTGGCCAATACCGCTGCCCTTGAGTTTGCCGGGGTGACCAACGATGTAGCCGAAGTGGAAGGAGGAGAAATTATACGGGATGAGGCAGGAATCCTGACCGGAGTGCTGAAAGATAACGCCATGGCCCTGGTTGATCAGAAAATGCCGGAGCCAACGGAACAGCTTACCGAACGAGCATTGGAAGCTGCGATGCGCTACGTAGCTGAGCAAGGCGTCACCTCAGTGCACCACATGAGTGACTATATGGATGTGCTGGAGCGCTTTCATGAGCAAGGCCGACTCAAAACCCGTGTTTACGCCGGCATGCCGATCAGCCAATGGGAAACGCTGGCGGCAAAAGTGCAGGAGCAGGGCATGGGCGATAAATGGCTGCGCATCGGAGTGCTGAAAGGATTTATGGATGGTTCCTTAGGTTCACATACTGCGGCTTTTCTACAACCATATTCTGATACACCAGACGAATCCGGGTTGCTGGTCACCGAACCGAAACAAATGTATGAATGGGCTAAAAAAGCCGATAGCGCCGGACTCAATTTGATGATTCACGCCATTGGCGACCGGGCCATTCGGCTGTTGCTGGATACTTACCAGCAGGTAATCCGGGAAAACCCGGAGCGGGAGCGGCGCTTTCGGGTAGAACACGTCCAGCATATTGCCCCGGAAGATATTCCTCGCTTTGCCGAGATGAATATCATTGCCAGCATGCAACCCTACCACGCCATTGACGACGGGCGCTGGGCTGAGAAAGTAATTGGCGCAGAACGCGCTAAAACTACCTATGCTTTCCGCTCGCTACTGGATGCTGGTACGCGTATTGCCTTTGGCAGTGACTGGTTTGTGGCCCCTCCTACCCCGCTGGAGGGAATCTACGCCGCCGTCACCCGCCGGACACTGGATGGACAACACCCCGAAGGATGGATTCCCGAGCAAAAAATCAGCGTAGAAGAAGCCTTACGGGCCTATACGATTAACGCGGCCTATACTTCTTTTGAAGAAAATCTGAAAGGTACGTTGGAGCCCGGTAAGCTGGCTGACTTTACGGTCATCAACCAGGACTTATTCAACATTGCTCCGGAAGATATCCGCGAGGCGCAGATCATGATGACCGTGGTAGGCGGTGAGACTGTGTATCAAAAAGCCTCATCCGGCGAATAAAAATTTGTTTGGGGCATCGATAAAAAAAACTGCAGCAGCTTAAAAAGCTCCTGCAGTTTGCTTGTTTATATATAGAGTCGCATTGCTTTATTTCACAACCATCACCAGGTATTTAGATGATTCCCAGAACTTTTCCGGGTTAGAAATGACCAGCTTGGCTGATTCGCTAGAGGCATCGTGCTGAATTTTGTATGAATCAGTCGGATGAGCCGTGGCCAGTTTTACATCATCGCTGGGTAGCGGAAAGGTCACATTCTCCCGAATGTCAATTCTGGTAAATTGCCTGGCATTGTAATTATCAGCCAGCGTAGTGGTACGGCCTAACCCAAGCACTCCGCCACGTTTATCAATGACTGATTTTTCCTGAAGCTCTTTAGAAGTTCCGGTGATGAAATAGGCTTCATTCAGCTCGATAACCCGCTCCTGAATGACAGAATCTTTAGCTGTATTGGTTTTTTCCAGATCCGCAACGTTAACGTTCAGCGTATCGATCTTCATCTCCATGGCCACCAGTTGTTCTTTCAAAGTTCCGATCTCTGTTTCGCGCTGTTGAATTTGCTGCGTAAGCTCCTCCTTGAGTTTGGTCATAGACTTATTCAATTTGGCATTTTTACCGTATGCTCCGGCCAGTTGCTGGTTCAGACGTTGAATGGTTTTCCGATTCTCCGCCAGCAGGGCATCAATTGCCTGAATATCAGCGACAATACGCTTTTCGGTTTCTTTGGTAGAAAGGTCTTTTTCTTCCTGGGTAAGTTCAATGCTCATTTCCCGCGCCCGAATCTCCCGAAGGTTATTCTCGACGCTGGATAAAGATTCCATAAATTCCGTAATGGTGGCATCTTTCTGTTCGGTCGAAGCCATAATTTCCTGGCGTTCGGTTTCCAGTTCGGCGATGCGGGTTTCCATTTCCTGGTGATTGCAGCCAACAAACAATACACCAACTGATAATAAGAATGCGTATTTTTCCATGAGTAAGGGGTTTTAAGCGTGATCAATTAACATGACCTATGAAAATGACGTGCCATACTTAATTCTCACCCAAAACACCTTTCAAACAGTCATATTACTGATTTTTCTTTCTAAAGTGCTAAAAAACCCAATAAACAAAGTGAGGAATATCGCCCCAATTAATGGAATTATTACGCGAATTAATAATACTAAAACAAGCCAGTCGGCTACGTTCTAGAAGCTCCCGATCTGGAAAGAATGCTCCTTCACGAGTATTCTTATAGGTTCTTCCTTTGGTGCTGAAGGTTGAGCGCCCAATTGGGTGGTAGCCAGTGCGGCCGCGGCATTGGCAAACTGTACTGCGTTACTTAATTTTTCATTTTTAGACAATGCTGCGGCCAAAGCCCCGCAAAAAACATCGCCCGCCCCGGTTGTATCCACGGGCTGCACCCGATAGGCCGATACCATTTGCTGTTCTTTCCGGGTGGCATAGTACGCTCCGCGCGCACCCAGGGTAATAATAACCGTCTCTATCCGCTTTTGCAGGAGCTGCCGGGCTGCTTCGGCAATCTGCTGCTGGTCTTGCACCGGATGGCCCACCAGCAGTTCGGCCTCTACTTCGTTCAGTACCAGAAAATGTAATTTCCTTAGCAATGCATCGTCCAGTTTTTGCGCAGGCGCCGGATTTAGCATCACCTTTTTCCCTAAGCGGCTTGCCAGTTCGGCTACGTACAAAACGGTTTCTAACGGAATCTCTAATTGAAGCAGTATGATGCTGGCCCCGGAGACCGCAATGCGCGCTTCATCAATGGCCTGAGGTGAAAGGAGAGCATTTGCTCCCGGTGCTACGGCGATGCAATTCTCTCCGGCTTCGTTTACCAGGATAAGGGCGGTGCCGCTGGGAGCCGTCGATTGTTGCACCACATAGTCAGTGTTGATGCTTTCGTTGGCAAAGTTGCGGAGCATCGTTTGCCCAAACAGGTCATTACCTACACTGGTAATAAATGTGACAGCTCCCCCGGCCCGGGCAGCCGCCACTGCCTGATTGGCCCCTTTTCCCCCATAAGCCTGGCTGTACCGGGAATTCCCTACGGTTTCACCGGGTTTGGGAAAGTGAGGTACCTGGGCAATCATATCAATATTAGAGCTACCGATGACAACAATAGATTGGTTCATAGATCGGTTGTGAAAGTAGTGTTACATTAAGAATCCGAGAAGAAAGTTACGGATTTTTGCTGAACCATATTCCCCGCAGGTTAACTTTCTGATAGGGAAAGCGTTGCTACCTTGGGTATCCCTTGGCTTCCTTTGGTTGGGAAATCTTTAGGATACTGCGTATGTTTACCAATTGTTAGTTACCATAAATACAGCAGATCAGCTTCATTGCACTGCTGGGAGGATTTTGACACTTATGAAGTCCATACAACGACAGGCAGAAACCCCACTTCCCACTCCCCACGGTCTATTTAAAGTGATGGCGTATGCCGACCAGGAAAATAATCCCATGCCGCACATTGCCATGGTGAATGAGAAAACTGATGTATCAAAACCAGTGCTGGTGCGCATTCATTCGGAATGTATGACCGGCGATGTGTTCGGTTCGCTGCGTTGCGACTGCGGCGAGCAGTTACAAGAAGCCATGCGAAAGATCGGAGAAGAAGGTGGCATTGTCATTTATCTGCGACAGGAAGGCCGGGGTATTGGCCTGATCAACAAAATGAAGGCCTACAACCTGCAAGACGAAGGGCTGAATACCGCTGAAGCCAATCTGCACCTGGGTTTTGAGATTGACGAGCGCGATTACGACATCGCCATCAATATGCTGAAAGACCTGAATGTAAAATCCATCAAGCTGATGACCAATAACCCGGAAAAAGTGGACAGCTTTGCCAGTTCGGGTATTGAACTCATCGACCGGATTCCGCTGGAAATAAAACCGCATCAGGAAAATTATCATTATTTGCAAACCAAACAGACGCTGATGGGTCATATGATTGACTTATCTTCAAACAACAACAACGCACACTAATTTTTTTATGGCATTAGCGACGTACTGGCAAGGTTTACTCTTACTAAAAGAAGCCATTTCCAACACTTCGGAAGAAGTCCGGTTCTGTTTCATCAACTTTGGACCCAAGAGCGAAGTATACATCAACCGTTTGCCGGTGCCCGATGCCCAAAGCTCGCTGGTGCTGATTCTGGTAGACCCTGAAGCAGAGATTCAGCATCATAAAGCCACGGTGTTCTATCTGGAAGGTACGGTGCTGGTACTGGATTATGTGTACGAACTGGAAGAGGAGATTATTGATTTTCTGGCTACCTATATGCCTTACTGCTTTTTGCCAATCAGGGCCAGGCAGCAAAATCGAGCCATTGCCATTACCCATTTTGCCCAGTCGCTAGATGGAAAAATTGCGACCCTCGATGGGGACTCCAAGTGGATTGGCAACGAAGATAACCTAATACATGCCCACCGGATGCGGGCCTTGTGCTCCAGCATCCTGATTGGCTCGCATACCCTTAACTACGATCATCCTTCGCTTACAGTACGGCTGGTAGATGGGAAAAACCCTCGCAAAGTGGTGCTCTGCTCTACCGAGAGTGATTTTAGCAGCCTGAAAGGGAATGCCAAGAAGCCTATCCTGATTATTGGCACCGGCGAGAATCCGGGCCTGGAACATGCCGAGTACGTGCAACTGCCTCCCGACGCTGAAGGAAAAATCCCCTGCCCCGATATTCTTTCCCTTTTGTATAAAAAAGGACTGCATTCGGTATACATTGAAGGCGGGTCAACCACTTCTTCCAGCTTTCTGGCCCAGCATTCTATCGATATTCTGCAACTACACATTGCTCCGCTGATTTTCGGGTCTGGCCTGGACAGTTTTACCCTGCCGAAGATTACCTCGGTGGACGAAGCAGTGCAGTTTGACCGTTTTTACTTTAAGCCTATCGGCGATACGTTTATGTTTGTCGGTGAGATGAACCATGGCTGAAACCACCTCCCTCTGGCACCTGTCCGGGCAGGAATCTGCTTTGCGTACCCAATCCCTTCCTCCGCTTTCGTCCGGGGAATGCCTGGTAGAAACGGCCTATTCGCTCATTAGCAGCGGCACGGAACAGTTGGTGGCCTTAGGACAAGTACCGCCGGAACTGCACACCAGCATGCAGGTGCCCTATATGGAAGGCAGCTTTGATTTTCCCATCAAATACGGCTACTCGCTGGTTGGGCGTGTGGTGAAAGGCAGTGCCCCCATGCAGGGAAAACACGTACATCTGTTGCATCCGCACCAGCAGCATTGTGTGGTGCAGGAGACCGATGTAACCCTTATTCCTGATGACATGTCTCCCCAACGGGCCGTGCTGGCCAGCAACCTGGAAACCGCCCTGAACGCAGTGTGGGATAGTGGCCTCTCGGCAGGGGATCGGGTGTTGGTGGTGGGTATGGGTTTGATCGGATCGCTGGTAGCCCAACTGGTCCGGCAGTTCCCCGCCATTGATATCAGCGTTGCCGAACAGGCATTGCAGCGCATTACCTTAGCCCAACAGCAGGGTTTTTCACTTTATCATCCTCAGACGGCACCCTTTGATGTAGCTTTTCATACCAGTGGCAGCAGTGCCGGGCTGCAACATTGCATAGATGCGGTAGGCACCGAAGGAAAAGTGATTGAATTGAGCTGGTACGGTACCCGTTCGGTGGATATCCGACTGGGTGGAAGTTTTCACCAGCAGCGGAAGCAAATTATCAGCTCGCAGGTAGCTACCCTCCCCGCGCAACGCCAGGCCCGATGGGATTTCCGTCGACGTAAGCAAACCGTACTCGAATTACTCAAAGACGACCACTGGGATCAGCTCATGACTGCTACCACTGACTTTAAAGAAGCTCCTGCCCTGTTTGACAAACTCCGCCACGGCGACCGCTCCCAGCTTAGCTGGACCCTGCGCTACACCTAGCCCTTTTTTTTGTCATGCAATATGGGCAGAAATATTTATTTTTAGAATATGCGTAGCTTCGTCCCTAAATGTGTTCAGACACAACCGAAGTGCTAAGCCAAGGACTTTAAACAACAACCTGAATGAATGCCTTCCATACCCTGGAAACTGACCGAACAATCATCCGTCGCTTTGTCCCGCAGGATGAAGCTCATTTTGTTGCTTTTTTGGGAGATAAAAGAGTGACTTCTACCCTGGCCTTCGATGAAGAAACCACCACCGAACGGGGAGCTAAACACTTAATGCAGTTAACGCTCATGATGTATGACTCCGAAAATCCCTTGCTGGCCTTTGCCATTGACGAGAAAAGCAGTCAGCAGTTTATTGGGGCTTGCGGATACAACTCCCTCAATGAAGAGGAAGCCGAGCTGTTTTATGCCCTGAATTACGACCGTTGGGGGCAAGGCCTGGCGACGGAAATCGTGGCCGAACTGTCTCGCTATGCGTTTGAGCACCTGCCCTTTACCACCCTTCAGGCATTTATTACTCCGGACAACGAAGGCTCTAAGAAAGTGGCTGAAAAAAGCGGGTTTGAAAATATGGGCCTGATAAAAAACCCTAATTTCTCGGAGCTGGTCTATCTGTATCAAAAAACCCGTTAATACAAACATGCCAGCTTAAAAAGCCTGCGGCACGCACTTCTGCTTTGCCAGTAAGCTTCCGTTTCGTAGATTTGGAGTTGATTGCGACTAACCATACATATGAAAAAGAGACTACTTCTCACCCTGACCATGTCCCTGCTTGCCAGTGCCCTCACCCTGGCCCAATCTGCATTACCCAAGGTGCTGGACCTACAGGAACGCGCCCAGGTGGAAGAACAAATCCTGGAAGAACGTGTCCTCAGTTTGCTTCCCCAACTGATGGAACGCAGCGGCATCGACCTTTGGCTACTCATCTCCCGGGAGTATAACGAAGATCCGGTGCTAAAGACGTTTCTCCCTCCCACCTGGCTCTCAGCCCGACGTACTACCATGCTGGTCATGTACCATCCCGAAGGAGCGGATTCGGTAGAATGCCTGGCGGTAGCCCGCTATGATGTAGGCAGCCTCTTCAAAAAAGCCTGGGACCCGGAAGAAGAACCTGACCAATGGAAACGCCTCGCGAGTATCATTGCCGAACGCAATCCTCGCCAAATCGGCATTAATACCTCCGAACATTTTGCGCAAGCGGATGGACTGGCCCATTCCGATTACCTTCACCTCATGACCGCCCTGTCCTCTTCGGATGCCGAACGGGTAGTTTCAGCCGAAAAACTGGCCATTGGCTGGCTGGAAACCCGCACCCCGCGCGAAATGACGATCTACGAACACATTACCCGCATTGCCCACCATATTATTGCCGAAGGTTTTTCTGAGAAAGTTATTCACCCTGGAATCACAACCACCGACGATGTGGTGTGGTGGTTCCGCAACCGGATTAACCAACTGGGGCTGGCTACCTGGTTTCACCCCACAGTAGATGTACAACGAGCGGACCCGGAAAGCTTCGAACACCTGCGCGCCTTCTCCAAACGTCCTGAGCAACAGATAATCCTGCCCGGCGATTTGCTCCACGTAGACTTTGGCATTACCTATCTGGACCTGAACACCGACACCCAGGAGAACGCCTACGTACTAAAGCCCGGCGAGACGGAAGCCCCTCCCTACCTGCGACAAGCCCACCAGACCGCCTTACGCCTGATGGATATTCTCACCGATAATTTCCAGGTGGACCGTACCGGCAATGAAATTTTAAAAGCTGCTCTGGAAGAAGCCCAGGCTGAAGGCATCAAACCCACCATTTATACGCACCCCATTGGTTACTACGGGCACGGCTCCGGTCCTACCATTGGTATGTGGGATCAGCAGGGAGGAGTTCCCTTCAACGGCGACTACCCCATGTACGCCAACACCGCTTACTCTATCGAGCTGAATGCCGCCATGCATATTCCTGAATGGGATAAGGAGATCCGGATGATGATGGAAGAAGATGCCTTCTTTGACGGCGAAACCGTACGGTACCTGGATGGTCGACAAAAAGAACTGTTCCTGATTCCCCGCCAACGGATAAATGAGATTGTGGAATATTAATTCGCAACGCTATAAATAGAAAAGTGCTGCAAAAGAACTGCATTTTCCGGAGCAGCAACCTCGGTAAATCGTATACTTTTTTAATCATCCCTTCCCTTTTCACGGCATCTGATTTTTTGACAAACTAAAAATTTAGTTTGATTTGTTTGGATCACATAAACTAATTATTTAGTTTTAACTAACAATATAGTTTATGCCTGGATAAAACAGATGCATCAATGAAAGAATTAACGAAAGCCGAAGAAGAAATCATGCAGGTGCTATGGGAGCTGGACGCAGCCTTTGTGAAGGACATTATTACCCAATTACCTGAACCAAAACCGGCTTATAACACCGTTTCCACGATCGTTCGCATTTTGCAGCAAAAGGGATTTGTCGGACATGAAATACACGGGAAGTCTCATAAATATTATCCTTTGATTACCAAAGAGGCCTATACCAAATCTTTTATGAAAGGATTTGTCAAAAGGTACTTCAGCGGGTCTTATCGGCAGATGGTTTCATTCTTCACCAAAGAAGATAACCTCAGCCTTCATGAATTGGAGCAACTCCTGAAAGAACTTAAAAACAAGGATGCATGAGCAATTATCTGACAGAACTTTCCGTAATCCATATCGCCTTGATGCTGGGATATTGGTTATTTCTGAGAAAAGAACGACAGTACGCTACCATGAGGTTTTATCTGATAGGAGCTACCGTGCTGGCATTGACCATTCCATGGCTCAAACTACCCAAGCTATTATTTTACAGCCAGCAACCCGTGGCTGCCGTACCGATGGAAGCCCTCCCCCTGGATGCTTTGACCATTACTCCAACGGCTGACATGTCAGGTTGGAACTATGATCTTCTAATCTGGGTGTATTTAGCCATAAGCGCATTCTTTCTGTTCAAATTCCTCGGCAGTGTACTCTACCTGATTTCCCTGGAGCGGCAGAGTAGTTATGAGAAATTTAATGATCTCTACATCCGTAAAGTCAGGAATATTACCGGAAGTTTCACCTTTTTCCACTGGATCTTCCTGAGTGAGGACATCGATTTAAAACAGCATGATTATGCTATAATCCTGAAGCACGAAAAAGCCCATGTTTCTTTGGGGCACACTTACGACATACTATTCTTCGAGCTATTTAAAGTATGTTTCTGGTGGCTTCCCACGACATGGTTTATCACGAAGGAAATTAAAAAAATACACGAATATCAGGCCGATGCTTACGCCCTTAAGTCGTACACTATTGACCGATATTCGTCTATACTGATCAGTTCTATTTTGAAATCGAATGGACTGAGCCTGGCCAGCTCGTTTCATGATGGTTTAATTCTAAAACGACTAACAGCAATGAAACAAAATGTAAAAAAAGTGAGCCTCTGGAAACTGGGGGCGCTATCGACACTATGTACTTTACTCTTCATCGTATTTGCATGTACCGAAGAAATGGACCAGGAAATCAAAGAGATGGGTAGCCAAAGCAACATGATTACCTTTGATCAGCTACCCTCTTCCATGCAGACTGGCCTGGTAGGGATGAAGGATGAGTTATCGTTTATGAAAGTAGACGTAGTAGAGGAGAATAAAATAGATGATATAGCGGAACTGCAAGACCTTGATCCTAAACTCATTCATTTAGTGAATGTGGATAAGGCTAACAACGTCATCTATATCGCCCTCAAAAAAGATGGCGCCAACTTTGATTATGTTTCTGAAAAATCCAAAATGGCAGGAGAGCTCTTTACTGTGGTGGAAGAGCAACCTGATTTTGAAGGAGGCATGGGCGCTTTCTACCGGTATGTTGCAAATGAAATGACCTATCCGCTACAGGCACGACAGACGGGAGTTGAGGGGCGCGTATTTGTCCAGTTTGTGGTTGAGAAAGATGGTTCCTTATCAGACGTAAAGGCCGTTAAGGGAATTGGTGCAGGCTGTGACAATGAAGCGGTAAGAGTACTGCAAAATGCACCTGCGTTCAAGCCCGGAAAGCAAAGAGGAAAACCGGTAAGGGTGCGCATGGTCATGCCCATCACCTTCAAACTGAACCAGGGTAAGACCAATGAAGACAACAGCACCCAGGGAATCATCATCGCAGAGGAAGTAGAAACCCATAATGCGAAGCTCACAGTAAAGGCCAATTATGCCAATGGAGAATGGTCCGGTACTGTCTATGATGAGGAAGGCGAGAGACTTCCGGGAGCGAATATTGTGGTAACTGGCACCACCACCGGCACTGTATCCGATCTGAATGGCAATTTCAAAGTGGAAGCCGACGCATCCAAAGACCTCCAACTAAGTTGTGTTGGGTACGAAAGTGTGAGATTAGCTGGAAAATAGGCAGGACTGAAGCACGAAAACTCATCACTAAAGAACTCAAGTGAATTGTATTCATCCCAATTTAGAATACTGACCTTGTTATCATTTTATAGCGTTAACAGGCGTTAGTCCTACGGATTTAAGCTTGGTGCCATACGTGCATTTTAACTGGTAGCCAATCTTAAATCCGTTTTTTCACTTTTTTTATTTCACTTTGCAGGAAGTTCTGAAACTGCATCGAGATTGAGCACGAAGGGAAATGCCCATTGCTTCAATCAAATTTTTAAAAAAGTAAATAACATTCATTGGTCAATCCATTACCCCCGCTGACTAGGAAGTTTCCCGGATGAGCTTGGCAAATTTTTCCGGGCTCATGCCGGTCTGTTTTTTAAAAAAACGACTAAAATAAGCCTGTTCGCTAAAGCGCAGGGCAAAAGATACTTCTTTGAGGTTTTTATCACCTTTGGCAATCATTTTCTTGGCTTCGGCAATAAGTACCTTATGCAATAACTGGGTTAGGGTTAGCCCTACCTTATTCTTTAATATTTCATTCAGGCGCTTGGTGGTCAACCCAATCTTATCAGCGTAAAAGCAGGCTTTGCGTTCGGTGAGATAGTGCTTTTCCACGAGTTCGTAAAGACTTTGCAGCCGCTGAAACCGGTCCTGACTAAACTTCATGTCGGGCCGTAATAAGGATAGCTTGTAAATAAATGCCTCCAGATACGAGTTAATAACGGGCCGAAAACCGGTGGTCCGAGTCTCTTGCATCACCAATTGCAAAATGCGTTCTAACTGATCAGAGGTTTCCTTATCTGGAAACAGCGGATCATTAATGAAAGGGTTAAACAGAATGCGCAGTTTCGTATTGTCAGCATATTGAAAAAATTCACTGGCAAAACAGATAGAATATCCCTCAACTTCGCGTTCCAATTGGTGAATTTGTCCTTTACTCAACAAAAAAATACTATTATTAGGAATGACGTGTTTCTGATGGTCGATTTTTTGGCAACATGACCCCCGATTATCCTTAATCCACAGTATTTCAAAGCGGGTATGCCGCTCGTAGTTCTTCTCGGTTCGGGCATGACAGGCTGAAATAGGGTATACTTCAGCAGTATTTTTGTTTTTCATGAACTGAATTTGAAAATAATATCCAACACTCGCGCATTTTTAACGTTACAACCTGCATGAAAAGTATTCTTAATAATCCAAATATAAAAATCAGGGGTGAAACTTGCTTTATTTCCTATTAAACAGCTAACAGTATATTAAAAGGAGTACTATACTCTTTTATGTTCAACATGATACAACTGGATTTCCAGATTGTCCAAAATAACCAGAAGATTGTATTGGGTAAAGACAAATCCCGATGCTTATTTTTGCAGCTTAATTTTTCTCGATAATGCATCAAAAATCTTTACAAGGTTTCGTTATAGCCTTTCTAAACATTTATTCAGGGCTTTTGCTGAGTTCCTGCGCTGGCGATAGCAAAGGCAATACGCCCGAGCAGGCAAATAAAGCAAAAGAGTACCCGGTGAAAACACTAACGTATGAAAGTGTGACTACCAATAAGAACTATCCCGCTACGGTAGAAGGTATCCAAACGGTAGAACTGCGCCCCCGGGTGGAGGGATATCTGGAAGAAATTTATGTGGATGAAGGCGCCCGGGTGAAAAAAGGGCAACCGCTATTCAAAATCAATTCTGATGAATTTAATCAGCAGGTGAGCTCAGCACAGGCCAATGTAGCCGTGGCCCAGGCCAACCTGAATACTGCTCAAATGGAGGTTGAGAAACAACGTCCGCTGGTAGAAAGGGAGATTGTGAGTGAATATATGCTTACCTCAGCCCAGTATTCTCAGGAGTCAGCGGAAGCAGCCCTGCAACAGGCGGAGGCTGCCTTGCAAAATGCACGTACCAACCTGAACTACACCGTGATTAAAAGTCCGGTAGACGGCATTATTGGTATTATCCGTTACCGTATTGGCAGCCTGGTGAACAGTAGTATCGCCGAACCGCTGACTTTTATATCAGATATCAGCAAAGTGCGGGTATATTTTTCCGTGAACGAAAAAGATTTCCTCTCACTATCCCGCGATGTGCTGGAAAGAGCCAGAAACGGTAAGGTTGAGAACCAGAAAAACGTGAATCTGGTATTGGTAGATGGGCGAGAA
Organism: Cyclobacteriaceae bacterium; assembly: GCA_040222715.1. Taxonomy (GTDB): domain Bacteria; phylum Bacteroidota; class Bacteroidia; order Cytophagales; family Cyclobacteriaceae; genus Tunicatimonas. The sequence continues at coordinate 70,381 of JAVKCN010000128.1, forward strand.
TATGATCAGCCCGGAGTGATTGATGCGGTCAGCGGTTTAATCAATCAATCTACCGGTTCGGCTACCTTGCGAGCCACTTTCGACAACCCGGATGGGTTACTGCGCAGTGGAAGCAGCGCAACCGTCAGAATTCCGTCTATGATGGATTCAGCGTTGATTGTGCCCCAGGCAGCAACCTACGAAATTCAGAATAAGCGGTTTATCTACGTAGTCAACGACAGCAATCAGGTAGAACCCCACGAGATCACCGTCACCCCGGATGATAATGGCCAGAACTTCATCGTATTCGCCGGTCTGGAGGAAAACGATAAGGTGGTAACTGAGGGAATCAACTCGCTACAACCTGATATGAAGGTCTCTCCGGTAGCCGTAGATTAAAAAGTAATAGACTTTGACTTTCAGATAGTTACAAAGTCATTTCAATGTAAAAAAATGCTAGATAGATTTATACAACGCCCGGTGTTGTCCACCGTAATCTCGATCATCATCGTGATTCTGGGAATACTAGGGCTTATTGCTTTACCCGTGTCTCAGTATCCTGAGATTGCCCCTCCTACCGTACGGGTTACAGCTAACTATACCGGGGCCAGTGCTGATGTAGTCATGAATAGTGTAATCATTCCCCTGGAAGAGCAGATCAACGGGGTAGAGAACATGACGTATATGACTTCTACGGCCACCAATAACGGCTCGGCCACCATTCAGGTGTACTTTGAGCAGGGTACCGACCCTGATTTAGCCGCGGTAAACGTACAAAACCGGGTTTCCCGGGCCACCAGCCTGCTGCCTCAGGAGGTAACCCAGGCGGGAGTAACCACCAGCAAAGAACAATCCGACAACATCTTAATCTTTGCCTTGTACAGCGAAAACGAAAGTTTCGATGAGATTTTTGTTCAGAACTATGCGGAGATTAACATACTACCGGCCATCAAGCGGGTAAACGGAGTAGGAAGTGCACGCTCTTTCGGGGAGCAGAATTACGCGATGCGTGTCTGGCTCAAACCCGATGTCATGAAAGCTTATGGCCTGATACCCAACGACGTTTTTACTGCGATCAGCGAGCAAAATATTGAAGCTGCCCCCGGACAGTTCGGGCAAAACGGAGATCAGTCTTTCGAATACGTGATCCGATATACCGGAAAACTAAAAACCGAAGAAGAGTTTAACGACATCATCATCAAATACGATGAAATGGGGCAGCTGCTTCGGTTGAAAGATGTAGCCCGTATAGAGTTGGGCTCCCAAAATTACACCCGGTCTTTCCGGTTCAATGGAAAAGTAGCGGCGGGTATTGCCGTTGCCCAAACGGCTGGTTCTAATGCCCAGGAAGTGATTGATGATTGCCTGGCCGTACTGGACGAAGCATCGGTCAACTTCCCGGATGGAATACACTATGCCGAACTGGTTAATGCCAATGACTTTCTGGATGAATCCATTACCAAAGTACTGCATACCCTGGTAGAGGCTTTTATTCTGGTTTTTATTGTGGTATTCCTCTTTTTGCAGGATTTTCGGTCTACCCTGATTCCAGCCATTGCGGTGCCGGTGGCCATCATCGGCACTTTCTTTTTCCTGAACCTTTTTGGCTTTAGCTTAAACCTGCTGACACTGTTTGCCCTGGTGCTGGCCATTGGTATTGTGGTGGATGATGCGATTGTGGTGGTGGAGGCAGTCCACGCCAAAATGGAGGAAACGCACCAGCCAGCCAGGGAAGCGACCATGAGTGCCATGAATGAGATTTCCGGAGCGATCATTTCCATTACCCTGGTGATGTCGGCTGTATTTATTCCGGTAACCTTTATCACGGGGTCCAGTGGTGTATTTTACCAGCAATTCGGGATTACCCTGGCTATTTCCATTCTGATATCAGCCGTAAATGCATTAACGCTGAGTCCGGCATTGTGTGCGCTTCTGCTGAAACCGCATTCGGAAGAAGAGCGGAAAAAGAAATTTCTTCAAAAATTTTACGGGCACTTTAACACGGCCTTCGACAGCCTTACGAATCGGTACGTAAAATCCCTGCATTTTTTCACTAAAAGAAAATGGGTTCCGATACTGGGTATTTTGCTTTTTGCCGGTGTATTGGGCTTACTGATGGTGAACACACCCACCGGATTTGTGCCATCTGAAGATACGGGAACCATCTTCGCTGATATTACGATGCCTCCGGCTTCTTCTATGGAACGAAGCGAGGAAATTGCCACCAAGGTGGACAGTATTGTGAAAAATACCGAAGGAGTGCAGAACACGCTCAAGATGGCCGGAAACAGTGTGATTAACGGCCAGGGAAGTTCTTATGCGATGGTAATTATCAAGCTGGCTCCCTGGAGCGAGCGCGACCGGCCCATGCAGGAAGTACTGGACGAGCTTTGGGCTAAAATAGCCGATATCACTGAAGCGAAGATCATTTTCTTTGGTGCCCCCACCATCCGGGGGTTTGGGTTTAGCAGTGGTTTTTCCATAGAACTGCAAGACCGGGCCGGAGGGGCAATCAACGAGTTGGGCGATGTGACCAATGACTTCATTGCTAAATTAACAGCCCGACCCGAGATTCAATACGCTACCACTTCGTTTAAAACGACCTATCCCCAGTACCTGCTCACCGTGAATGTGGCCCGGGCTACCGAGTCGGGCATTGCGGTAAGCGAAATCATGAGCGCTATGCAGGGATATTATGGTGGCGTATACACCTCTAATTTCAACCGCTTTGGTAAGCAGTACCGCATCATGGTGCAGGCCGATGTGCCCTACCGAACCGATGCTGAGACACTGGATAAGATCTTTGTCCGCACCGGATCGGGGCAAATGGCCCCCATTACCCAGTTCATTAACCTGGAACGGGTATACGGTCCCGAAGCTATCAACCGCTTTAACCTGTACACATCGGTGAGTATTACCGGAGCTCCGGCGGAAGGCTACAGTTCGGGTGATGCGATCAACGCGATTACTGAAGTTTCGGAAGAATTGCCTACTGGCTATAGTTACGATTATTCGGGGGTTACGCGCGAAGAGCTCAAAGCCGGTGGACAGGCGGTTTATATCTTTTTACTCTGCCTGATATTCGTGTATTTTCTACTCTGTGCCCAGTACGAAAGCTACATCCTTCCCCTTTCGGTATTGTTATCGTTGCCGGTGGGGTTAGCCGGAAGTTTTCTCTTCGCCAAAATTTACGGGATTGATAACAATATCTACCTGCAAATTTCTCTCATCATGTTGATTGGCCTGCTGGCGAAAAACGCCATTCTTATCGTGGAATTTGCGCTGCAACGCCGAAGGGCCGGTATGGACCTGATCGAAGCGGCGATGGCCGGTGCCAAGGCCCGCTTACGCCCTATTTTAATGACCTCATTTGCCTTTATTTTCGGATTGATTCCATTGTTACTTTCCACCGGAGCTGGAGCCATCGGTAACCGCTCTATTGGGGCCGGGGCCGTAGGGGGCATGCTGATCGGTACGCTGTTTGGCGTGCTGGTAATCCCCATCCTGTTCATCATCTTCCAGTCATTACAAGAGCGGATCAGTGGTCCGCCCAAAGCAGTCTTACAAGCGTAAAAAATGCTTCCAACCCAAATCATGAAGAAGCGCTTGATTCAAATAAGCACAATGAAAAAAGTTTTTAGCGACATAGCAAAATACCCAGGGGTTGCCTCTATCCTATTTTTGCTGACAATATCTTCCTGCAATCTGCATAAGGAATATCAACAGCAATTTAGCCGGGACGATCTCTACCGAGGTATAGAAACCAGCGATACCACTTCGCTGGCTGATATTCCCTGGAACGAAGTTTTCACCGATACGGTACTGCAAGGTTTAATTAGCGAGGGGCTTACCGCCAACCTCGATCTTAAGATCGCTGTGGCCAATATTCAACGAGCCGAAGCCAATTTTCTGCAAGCAAAAGGCGCGCTACTCCCTGGTCTTGATGTAGCCGGTTCGGCCTCTTTCTCCAAGCTGGCCAATACTATCTCGGTGGCATCGGGCTTTGCCCAGCAGCAATACCAACTCTATGGTTCAGCCAGTTGGGAGGTCGATATCTGGGGGAAACTCCGAAGTGCCAAACGGTCGGCCCTGGCCAATGTGCTGGCGAGTGAAGCCTACCGAAGAGCGGTACAGACTCGATTGATCGCCGATATTGCCAATAACTACTACACTTTACTAGCCCTGGATAAACAACTTGAAATCACCGAGCAAACGGTAGAATTCCGGGAAGAGTACGTAGAAACCGTTGAGTTCTTAAAGAATGCAGCCACGGTCACCGGCGCTGATTTGATGCAAAGCCGGGCCAATCAGTTTTCGGCAGAAGTAATGGTTCCGGACCTGAAACAGGCCATCCGAGAAGTGGAAAATGCCCTGAGCATATTACTGGGCAAAAGTCCTGATGAGATCAACCGTACTGCCCTGGAAGCGCAGAATCCCCGGGAGCTGCTGGACACCGGAGTGCCGTCCCTGCTGTTGAGTAACCGCCCGGATGTGCAACAGGCTGAATTTGAAGTTAGAAGTGCCTTTGAAATGGTGAACTCCGCCCGCGCCTACTTTTACCCGTCATTGACATTGACCGGCGCCAGCGGTTTTGCTGCTCAGGACATCAGTGAATTGTTTAACCCTACGTCGGTTTTTGGAAACATCGCCGGAGGATTATTGCAGCCGGTTTTCAATCAGAATGTAAATAAAGCGCGATTACAAGTCAATATCGCTAACCGGGAAGAGGCCTATGCCATTTACGAACAGACGCTACTTAGTGCCGGAGAGGAAGTTTCCAATGCGCTTTATGCGTATGATATGGCGGAGCAGAAAATTTCCGTGCGGCAGAATCAGTTAGAAGCGCTGGAAAATGCAGTAGACTATAATCAGGAGTTGCTGCAATATGGTTCGGCCAACTATGTGGATGTTTTAACCTCTCAGCAAAACCTGCTTTCGGCCCAATTGAGCGGAGTGGAAGATCAGCTACAGAAGCTTCAGGCCATTGTTGAGTTGTACCGAGCCCTGGGTGGCGGCTGGGAGTAAAATCCTTAACTGCACTATGCCCTGGCGAAAGCCCGGATAAATATTTTTCTTTCCAATACAACCATGCGTTCTTGCAGTATCGGGTTTATACCAGTTGGAATCCGGTGTTTATCATAAGCATAGGCCATAAGATCGGACAAAGGTTGCCTTTAAAAACAGCCTTATAAGCAATATCAGACGCTAAACAGAGTCACATATTGGCCTTCGGGAGTAATGTATATGAATTTTTTGCGCTAGCTTGCCAGCCGCTGAGGAGGGCGAAGCTGAACAGTTTTGTGTTTTTTTGTGTTAACATTGCCTTCGATAATAAGAAAGCTTAAAACAACTTTCATCTCTGATCTTTTGATCTTTTGAGTTCCCATGAGATCAAAGTAAATTTTTTTCCAATCTGACAATTGTGATTAAACTACATTCACTAACCTCCCATACAAATGGCCAAGCAAACAGCAAGCATCCTTAAAAAAAGGAAAAAATATGTTCTTAAAACCTGGATTGACACCCAGGTTGAAGACCCTATCCTGCGAGAGGATTTGATGAGCAATGAAGATATGCATAAGGAGTCCGAAGAATTACTCGAAGCATTCATTATCGCCATTCAATCCGATAATTACGATAATACTGAAGCCAAAGAATACAATTTAATCATTGAATTACTGACCACCATTTCTTTATCGCGAGCGCATACAGGGTTTACCCCGCGGGAAACCGCTACGTTTGTAATGAGTTTGAAAAGGGCCATCATACGGGTATTACAGGAAGAGTATCAAAATGATCTGGATACCCTCATCAATGAAGCACTTAAAATCTCAGATTTGCTCGACAGCCTGAGCATTATTACCATCGAAACCTATCTCAAAGGCCGAGAAGAGGTAATCACCCGCCAATCCAATGAAATTAATGAAATATCTACCCCGGTGATAAAAGTGTGGGAAGGAGTACTGGCGATGCCCATTATTGGTACTATTGACAGTGCCCGCACCCAGATTGTCATGGAGAGCCTGCTACATGAAATTGTAGAAAGTGGCTGTAGCATTGCCATTTTAGATATTTCCGGGGTGCCCACTGTAGATTCCCTGGTAGCACAGCACTTGATCAAAACTGTTAATGCCACCCGGCTGATGGGTGCGGAGTGTATTATTAGTGGGATAAAGCCCGATATTGCCCAAACCATTGTGCATTTAGGCATTGACCTGTCCGGCATACAAACCAAAACCTCATTGGCGGCCGCCCTTCAGCTGGCTTTCTCTAAAATGAATCTGGCAGTCAGGAAAACTAATCATCCTAAAAATGTAAATTATTAGTCTCAAATGGACAGAATTCCGATACTTAAGATGGATGATTTTTTACTGGTTTCCATTCAGGTAGATATGTATGACCAGTTGGCCCTCAATCTTGAAAAAGATCTGATCAAGCTGGTTCAGAAACATGAATCCCGGGGCGTTCTGATTGATATTTCCGCAGTGTACATTGTCGATTCCTTTATGGGGCGCATTTTAGGAAATATCACCGCAATGGCTAAAATTATGGATGCCACCACCATTGTGGTCGGAATGCAGCCCGCCGTAGCCATCACACTGGTGGAATTGGGTATGCCACTCCAAGGCGTTCTTACCGCTTTAAACGTAGAAAAAGGCATGGAGCTATTGCGAAAATTCGTACCCAACACCTCGGAACAGGAGTCCGAGGCAGATGATGGATACCCTGAGTAATGTAATACTTCCGGTAACCACTGAGCACGATGTGGTATTAGTCAGGCAGTGCGTGCGGGAATCTGCCAGCAAACTGGGTATGGGCTCACTTGACCAAACCAAATTAATGACCGCCTCCAGCGAGCTTGCCCGGAATATTTTACTCTACGCCGGAAAAGGCGAAGTAACTATCGGGCAGGTAGCAGAAGGGGTAAAGAAGGGGATCAAAGTAATTTTTACTGATGCCGGTCCGGGCATTCCCGATATTCATCAGGCGATGCAGGATGGTTATTCCACTGGCAAAAGCCTGGGAGTGGGGTTGCCGGGTGCCAAGCGCCTCGTTAATTTTTTCGACATTCATTCCAATCAGGAACATGGCACAACCATTACCATCATCCGCTGGAGAAAATAATTCAGGTGCGCACTCCAGTTATCGCTTCGATGACCGTAGCTTTCTTAGCCTCATCAAAAGAGAAGTTGCTCAAAAGGCTCGGGCACTGGGTTTTTCGGCAGAACGTGTTGGCACTTTAGATATTATTATCTCTGAACTAAGCTCTAACCTGCTCAAATTTGGTGAGCGTAAGCGTGAGTTTCTCTGGAAAAGCATACAGCAGCAAGGCAAAGCTGGCATTGAGATAATCGCTATTGATAAAGGACCTGGTATAACCCATGTTTATCAGGCTCTCCAGGATGGTTATTCCACTTCGGGCACATCCGGAGAAGGCTTAGGTGCAGTGAAACGACTTTCCGATTTCTTTGATATCTATTCCCAGCCTAACAATGGCACCATCGTGCTTTGCCGCTGCTTTGTAAAAAGCACTAAAAAAAAACCTGGCAAACCATTCACTATCGGAGCGGTTTGTATAGCAAAGCCTGGGGAGCATGAGTGTGGCGATGGATATCAAACAATATATAATCCTGCAAAAAAGCTGTTCGGAATACTGGTGGTCGATGGGCTTGGGCATGGCCATGAAGCCCATCTGGCGTCTCAGTTGGCCTTACTTCAGTATACAAAAGATATTGGAAGAAAACCGGCCGATAGCTTAGCGCAAATTCACGAGGCTATTCAAAATACCCGCGGGGCAGTAGGACTGATCGTTTCTTTGGATTTGGAGCACCAGAAGCTGATTTATAGTGGCGTCGGGAATATCAGTGGCAAACTAACTGCCTGGGACCGGCCCAGCTCGCTGGTTTCAGAGAATGGCACTTTAGGATATAAAACGTCTCGCATACGAGAACACGAAGCCCACTGGAAACGAGGTCAAATGCTCATTATCCATTCCGATGGTATTCCATCCAGATGGGATTTAACGGCATATCCACAGATAGAAAAACATGACCCAACCCTACTTGCGGCCTGTTTGTACCGCGATTATGCTCGCAATCATGATGATGCAACCGTAATTGTAAGTAAATATCCGATATTTAATGAAAAATAGACAAGAACCCATTACTGAAGTTACTCTTGAGAACGAACTGGACATCGTGCTGGCCTATAAAAAAGCCATAAAACTAGGCGAAGTTTCAGGGCTTAGTTTTACCGACCAAACCAAATTTACCACCGCCGTTTCAGAGATTTGCCGGAATGTGCTGGTGCACGCCGACAGGGGAATTGTCAAATTTTACATTACCAATCAGGGAAGTGATTATTTAATTGAAGCCATTGTCACTGACCAGGGACCGGGAATACCAGATATCAAAGCCTTATTGGAGACAACAGATGCCCGACCGGGTAGCCAAAACTCCGGGGTTATCAATTCCAAAAAACTTTCTGATGTATTCGATATTGAAAGTCGGCCGGGAGAGGGCACCCAGATACGAATAGGCAGAAAATTATCGGCCAATCACCCACCCATCAATGCTATGATTCTTTCGGGCTGGCGAAAACATTTTAGTGAACTATCACCCATTTCACCGTATGATGAGCTTAAAAAGCAAAATCACCGCCTGCTGCAAACATTGGAAGAATTAAAAAGCCAGAAAAACCAGACGCAAAATAAACTTGAAGAAATTCAGACCCTGAATAAAGAGCTGGAAAGCAATTACCAACAAATAAAGCAGCTTTCTGAGGAAGCGGTTAAACAAAATCAGTTGCTGGAAAAAAGAAACGAAGAACTGGATGGGTTTGCTTATATCGTATCTCATGATTTAAAAGCTCCCATTGCCAACCTGCAAGGCCTGTTGCAAATGGTAGAAGAAGGTCGCCTGAAGCAAGAAGATGTCATAAAGCTATTTGGGGGCCAGCTACAAAAAGTCGAACGGCTTATCAGCAATATTCTCACCTATAGTCGGGCAGGCCATGAAGAGGTAGAAAAGAAGGAAGTGAATTTAAATCAACTTGTCACCGAAATTATCACTGATCTCCCCCGACCCGAGAGTTTTTCAATAGAACTGGAAAATGAATTACCAACCCAGTTTACCGAAGAGATATTTATATTTCAGATATTTAGCAACCTGCTGACCAATGCGATTAAATACAACGACAAACCAAAAGGGTGTGTAAAAATAGGATCTTCCAGTACGCCAGAAGGAGAGCACTATTTTTATGTAGAGGATAATGGCCCCGGTATTCCGGTAGCTAAACGAGAGGCCGTTTTTAACATGTTTACAGTTTTACAAAAAATTGAAGGCGTGAACAGCAGCGGCCTCGGACTTGCTATCATTAAAAAGATTATTAGTGAAAGAGGAGGGCGGATATGGGTTCAGGAGGCAACCTTTTATAACACCGGTAGCCGATTTTGTTTTATTTGGCCTGCCCAGGTGATTAAAAACCCTGCTTAACAATCTCCTGCCTCACTTCTTACTGCCCCCCGTTAACCTGTATAAAGCTTACAGAATTCAGATCGTGTATCTTGATGTAAACAAATGGTAAGCATTACAGGTTATATTATTGATTTATTGTAAGCACCACTTACTTTATTACCAGCACCATCCTCAAAGAATCACACCTTTTAGCTGTTGGTACTTTTTTGTCTTTCTACTTTCATGATTTTTAGCGTTATCAAAGCTTGATATGCACATGATCAATAAAATATTTCTCATCGACGATGATCCCATTACTAATTTTATCAATAAAGATATTATCACCGAGTTGCAACTAGTGCAAAAGATGGAAATATTCACTGAGGCCGAGGCAGCACTTGATGATCTTAGGAACGTATCCAGCGAAGATCCGAATCTGATATTGCTAGACTTAAACATGCCTGGACTGAATGGTTTTGATTTTATAGAAGCACTTCAGGACCTGCCGGCGGCAAAAATATCTCATATTAAAATAGTCGTGCTGACATCCTCAAAACACATCAGAGATCTGAAACGACTCGAGCAGCTGGGGGTGGGGAATATCTTGAATAAACCCCTGACCAAAGAAAAAATGCTGAGTGTGATTTAACACTTTCCCACCCAACAGGACTAATAACTGGCTTATTGAAAAATGCTGAAGCATCGTACTATTTAATCAATCCAATCTTGATAAAATAGCAATCAGTCTGCTGTGGAATCCTTGCTTTTGGCTTATTTAGGACGTTTTTGTAGCTTCGCTGGCTACATCCGACAGACCGGACGGTTCAGGTATGTAGTATTGCTCTGCACTATGTCCTTATCAGAACGAAGCCATGAGAATGTATCTCCTCAGCAATCATATAAATCCTGCCCGTCATGACTAACCACTATCTGGAGATACTGGGGCTGAAACCGGGTGCAACCGAGCAGGAGATCAAAACGGCTTACCGCCGACTGGCAAAGAAATACCACCCTGATACCTCTGCCGAGCCCGATGCCGAAGCCCGGTTTATCGAAATCACCGAGGCGTATCGGTGCCTGACTGAGGCAGAGCCTGCTTTCTACCCGGAGGTAGCGGCCAATGATTACAGCGCCTACGAAGCAGAATACGCGGCAAGGCAGGAACAGGCCCGGGCTTACGCCCGCCAGAAAGCAGAAGAGGCTGCCCAGTACCGCTTCCTGGTGCTGCGGCGATTCTTCCGTATACTGACTCCCCTGGTGCTGGCTGCCGGTTTGTTCAACCTACTGCTGGTGCTGGACTATGCGATACCATCCCGGCATTATGACGAGAAAATACAGAAGGTATACCGTATCTTTTCTACCACGGGCCGGGGCGGCGGGCAAAGCTGGTCGTACGATGCCATTGAATTTGAGCATTTTACAATACGAGCGGGAAGAGGTAAAGCCGTCGACCAACAAGTTTCCGAACGAGGGAGCATAGTAACCACTCCCTGGCTGGGTACCATCAAATACGTAACGCTTCAGATAAATCAGGAGGAGCAGCAACTGAAACCGGCGTATGGGCTGTACCAGGTCTTTGTTTATCTTATTCCCGCCATCTTACTATGTAGTTTCTTTTACTTTTGGTTGCCCACCCAAAGCGATCACAAGCTCACCGTCGGTATCATTGCGCTATTTGCGTTTATTATCCAGTGCTTCGTATTCTAATGGCGAAAGGCCCTTCGCTCGGTAGATTTATTCATGCAGGGATAACTCCGGATATTTGGAATTACCTGCAAAAATCAGGTGCTTTAGGGTTGTATGACCAAACAACTTGAATGAAGAAAATGCTGGTTACAACTGTAAAAAAATGGATACTCCTCCTGATGATCACCTTTCCGTTTGCGGGAATGGCTCAGGTAACGCCCCTGCCCCACGCCCATGCACATAACGATTACTGGCACGAACGCCCCCTGCTGGATGCCCTCGATCATGGATTCACCAGTGTGGAAGCAGATGTATTGCTCATTGACGATGAACTGTATGTAGGCCATGATATGCCCGAAGGTAACCACCAACTGCCCACTTTACGCGAGGCTTACCTGGAACCCCTTCGAAAACGCATCAACCAGCACGGAGGGGCAGTCTACCCCGGCTATGATGATCCCATTTATCTGATGATCGACATCAAAACCGATGCCCAGGACACCTACAACCGCTTAAAGGTCGTATTACAGCCTTACCAGGCGATACTGAGCCGCTCCGTATCGGGCACTTACCAACCGGGTGCCGTCACCATTTTTCTGTCGGGCAACCGCCCTATTGAGCAGGTGCAGCAGGACCTTGCGCCCCTGGTAGGGATTGATGGCCGACCGGAAGATCTGGAACAGGGCTACAGTGCTACCTTCATGCCCGTCATCAGCCAGCATTTCCAGGGCGTACTGGACTGGGATGGCACGCAACCCATTTCTCGTAAACAACGGCGCACCCTGGAGCGACTGACCCAACAGGCCCACCAGGAAGGAAAAAAAGTGCGGCTATGGGCAACCCCGGAAAATCCGCTGGTCTGGAAAACCCTGCTGGAAGGCGGTGTGGACTTTCTTAACACGGATCAGTTAGCTGATTTACAACAGTTTCTGGAGCAGCAAAGCGAATAACACCGATTTGATGATTACTTAACATTCTCTTAACCTATCTCCCCCGGCAGTCCGCTACATTTGTACCAGTAGATTTGATTTTCATAATGGACGTTCGCAAAGAGCTGGGAGATATCCTTTCAGCTTTTTGTTGTTTAAAGGGGTAGCACTTCTCCTACCGACAGGGCTTTCAATCCACCCTGAATATTTCCCTGCGCTTCGGCCTGCTGCAACAAGCGTAAGGGCTCTCCCAGAGGTTCATCCGACAAACTATAAGTGCCGTAGTGCATAGGCACGAAAGTCTTACCGCCCAGATCGTGAAATGCCTGCACTGCCTCCATCGGGTTCATATGGGCTGACTGCATCATAAAAGAAGGCTTGTAGGCTCCTACTGGTAGCAGACAGATGTCCGGCTCGCCCATTACCTCCCGAATGTCTGAAAAGTGGTTATCGTAGGCTGAGTCTCCGCCAAAATAAATCGAAGTATCTTTGTACCGAATCCAGAAGCTCCCCCATAGCTGTTGGTTGAGGTCATTGAGCCCGCGGCGGTTCCAGTGCTTGGCGGGCAGAAAGGTAATCTCCAAATCGCCCGTCACCGAGTAGCGCTGCCACCAGGCGGCTTCCTCATACGAAACAGTCGCTCGCTTTTTTCCCAGCAACTGGCTGATCTCCAGCGGCAGCAGCAGGTGCATAATCGGGTTTTGCTCAATCAGTTGTTGCATCACTTTTTCATCGTAGTGGTCGCGATGGCCGTGGGAGAGCAGCAGGAAGTTGAGGTTTTTGAGGGCGGAAATCTCACAGGGAGGCACCACCAGCCGTTTGATCAGCGGGAGGTCGGTCAGGCAGGGGTCGGTGATCAGGGTGATTCCTCCCAGCCGGATGAAAAAAGAGGCATGCCCCAGCCAGACGATCATATCCTGCTGGCTGGTCAGAAAAGAAGGGTCGTAGATGCATTTCACCCGAAAGCTGTCCTCCTTTTTTTCTTTTCGCTGAGGGTTGGGCTGGAGTTGCCAGCGCAGCACTTTGCCAAACGCAGCAATCTCGCTGGCGTAGCGGGCATGGATAAACTGCCCGTCTTCGTACCACACGCCCCGCGCCCCTGCTTTTACGAAGCCTAAATTTTCATTGAATCGAAATCCTGCCATAGAGATGGTATATTTTTAAGGTTCTAAATTAGATCAGTTAGTTGCCAAACACGATTTTTTGGCTATTTTTGCACCGTTTTCCTGGTAAAACAAAGAAGTTTGCTTACACAGCTTCTATTTTTAAGCCCGATTGTCTACCCGAAGGCTACTGACTTTTCAACCTCCTCAACCTGCCAGCCTGTTATTTAATTTTTAATATTCATTAACTAACCAGACAACTATGGAAGAGTTCAATATTGGTCAATCCCTGGAGGCGTTTTTGCCCCTGGCCGTACCCTATTTGTTAAAGATACTACTGGCCATCCTCACCCTGATCATCGGTATGGCCATCATCAAACGGGCCATTAAGTTTATCCGCAAACGGCTGGAAAAGAGCAATGCCGACCCTTCCCTGATCCCCTTCTTATCCGGTATACTGCGGGCCGTGCTTGTTGTCATGCTGATTATTACCGTGGCCAGCATGGTGGGCATTGCAACTACTTCTTTTGTAGCGGTGCTGGGAGCCGCCGGTCTGGCCATTGGTCTGGCATTGCAGGGCAGCCTGGCCAACTTTGCCGGGGGAGTGATGATCCTGATCATGAAACCCTATAAGGTGGGCGATGTGATTGAAGCCCAGGGAGTGATTGCCTCCGTCAGCGAGATCCAGATCTTCCATACCGTGCTGAAAAGCTACGATAACAAAACCATCATTATTCCCAACGGGCCGCTCTACAACGATAAGATCATCAACTACTCTACCGAGGCCACCCGGGTGGTAGAATGGGTGTTTGGCATCAGCTACGACGACGATATCGACCAGGCCCGGCAGATCATCGATGAGATTGTGTATACCGATGACCGGGTCATTGACAAAGAAAGCAAGTACATCAACCTATCCGAACTGGCCGACAGCTCTGTCAACCTGAAAGTGCGGGCCCGGGTCAACCAGCCCGATTTCTGGGGCTTGTTCTTTGATGTTACCGAGAAGGTCAAGAAAGCTTTTGATCAGAAAGGCCTCACCATTCCTTACCCGCAGGTTGATGCCCACCTGTTTCAGAATAAGCCTGAAGCATAATAGACTTTAACCCAATTCCCTTTTTACCATCTTTTCTTAAACCCAAAGTACTGTATGAGATATCTCTGTTTATTATGGATTGTCGGCTCACTCAGCATTCCCGCAATGGGGCAGGGTGTATCCACCGATACGGTCGCTGCTGTCGAAGATACGACCTGGACCAACGCGTATCAGATTGGCCTTAACTTTAACCAGGCTGCCTTTAGCGACAACTGGCTGGGTGGGGGTATTAATTCCCTGGCTTTTGGTGCCATGTTTAACTATGAATGGAGCTACCAGCAAAATGACTGGATGTGGGACAATACCCTGAACCTGCAATACGGCCTGATCACCAACGAAGGGGAAAGCTTTACGCGGAAGAGTCAGGATGTCATCTACCTGGACTCCAAACTGGGTTACAAAATATCCGAGCACTGGAACGGCTTCTTCTCACTAAACTTCCTGAGTCAGTTTGCCGATGGTTACCAGTTTATTGATGATGATCCGACAGCCGGCCGGGTGCGGGTTTCGGACTTTCTCTCTCCGGCCTTCTTCACCACCGCCCTGGGGTTTGAATACCAGCCGGTAGAGTACTTCTGGCTGCGCCTCAGCCCCTTCTCGCCCCGCCTCACCATTGTGCGGGATACGGAGCTGTACCTGAGCGAACAGGTGCTGCGCGACCCACCCCGCAACTACGGAGTAGACATTGGCGATATCACCCGCCTGGAGTGGCTGGCCATGCAACTGGTGGCCGAATACGACCGCACATTTAATGATAACATGAATGTGAAGGCCCGCTACGCGACTTTTGCCAACCTCGAGGAAACCACCCTGGACCATCGGCTGGACTTTGTATTTACCGCCAAACTCACCCAGTACATCAACTTTAACTTCACGGCCGTGGCCCTGTATGACAAAGATCAGATCGACGGAATACAGTTCAGCCAACTGATGGGCATTGGCTTCTTACTGCAACATATTGACCCCAGCCGCGAAGAATAGCGAATAGCCGCTTAACCCTTCTCCTGTTGCAGGGCTTTGGCCTGGTCTACCCAGTTGTCGCGGGAAATGCGGCCGGGAAAGAACTCAATGGCTTCGTTCACTGCTTCTTTGTCTTCATCGGTAAAGCTGCCGATCTGGGCAAAGGTGTAGATACCGAGGGTGTTGAGTTTTTTCTCTAAAAAGGGTCCCACACCCTTGATGCGTTTCAGGTCGTCTTTCTCGGCTTCCGAGGCCCGACCGATGCGGTCAAAGTTTACCCGTTCGGCATTGGCTTTCACCCGCTCCAGTGCTTCGTCCTGCTTGTTAGGAGCCGCAGCGGCTTTGGTCGGAGTCTTTTTAGCTTTGGGCTTGGGGGTAGCCGGGGCTTTGGCGGCACTTTTCTTCGGAGCCGTCGCCGCTGTTTTTTTAGCCGTAGCTTTCTTCGGCACGGGCTTAGACTCCGGGGCTGGCGCCTCGGTTTTTTTAGCGGCAGGCGGCTCAGCCGGTGGGGTTTTGGCTACCGGTTTCTCAGCAGTGGCGGCACGGGCAATCACCTTCTCGGGTGCTTTTCCCTGCTGTATTCCCGCCATTTCCCGCTCCAGCATGGCCCGTTTGGCCGTGCAGCGATCCAGTTTGCTTTTAGCCTCAACAAAGGCCCGTTGCTTCTCTTCGGCCTGGGTCTCCAGAATGTTCAGATCGGAGTTGCGGGAACGTCGCCCGAGCAGAAAGCCCAGCACCGCGGAGCCACTTAAAAAAATCAAAATCCTGATAAGGTCAGCCATAATATGTGTTGGTTAGTTAATGGGTAACAATGATTTCCACCCGTCTGTTTTGACTTCGCCCTTCGGGGGTATCGTTGGTGGCAATGGGTTGCGACTCTCCGGCCGAATCGGTTTGTATCTGTTTTGGCCGAATGCCCGCCTGGGCCAGTACTTCTTTCAAAAAATCGGCCCGCTCCTGCCCATACTCCCGGTTCAGTTTGGCCTCTCCCCGGCTATCGGTATGCCCCACCAGCGTAATTGTTCGGTCGGGGTACTGGGTCAGGTATTGTTTTAGCTCCTGAAAGTACTGCCGCAGCGAGTCGGATACCTGCAAGGTAGTGGAAGCCGTCTCAAAATACAATGCCAGTTTGCGGTCGACCAGCCGGGCCTCTATGGCCTGCAAACTGTCTTCATCCAGGGAGTATTCGGGGCGCTCGTCCAGCATCCGGAATGTCATGCCATCTACCAGGGTATCGCGCACAAAGGTGAGGTTGATGGAAGTAACGGCGGCAATGTCCAGTCGCTCCCACTCCACTCCCCGCTGGGTAAACCAGTAGCGCATGGCTTCGCTGCGGGCCAGGCCCAGGTTTTTCAGCAGGGTCGGGTTCTTTTCCGAGTCGTCGTACCAGCCAATAATCCGTAATACATCTTCGGGGTGCTGATCCAGGTAGGTCACTACCTCTTCCAGGGCGGGCGCTACTGCCGGAGGCACCACCAGGTCGGCCTGATTACGGGCAAAGTGCACATTATCCTCCGCCCGGATGTTGGCCTCCCGGCCTTCTACCACCAACTGCCCGGTAGGCCGGGTCGTCAGAGCGCTTTCGCTCGTCTCGGGCCGGTCGGCATCATCAGTGCAGTTTTCCAGTATCTGGCAGTACCAGTAGTAGGTAGAAAAGGAAATCCACCCAATCAGCAAAACCACGAGTAGCAGATTGGTTCGCATGTTATTTTGTCAGTTAAGTTATTTTGTAGCAGCCCCGTGATCGTCCGCGATCAGGCCATAAAATAGTAACCATGCATGGTGGCGCATGGTTATTAGCCCGGGTAGCAGACCGACTTGATGTGTAACGGCAACGCCCCTTATTACCCGTTCCATTTCCCGATCAACCCCCAGGTTCCACCTCCTGCATTTCTGCTTTAAAGGAAGACCCGGCACCACGGACAGTGTACGCTTTGTACACTACCGAACAAAAATACAATCATCTGCGTAGCGAGTGCTATTTTATCGTAATTTTTACACCATAAAGGCCATTTAATTTAGAATAAAGTAGTAATTTGACTAAGCAAACAACATTAACAACACCCTTAAAAACCAGATTATGGGATCCATTGCTATACCACTTCCCACCGCCCACGGCCATCAGGATATTGAAGTAGATATCCGCGTGAACGGCGAGTTACAAAGCCAGAACTACCGGGTAGAAGTATTCTACTGGAAAGACTGCCAGGTCCGCCGGGGCGACGCCCGATACCACCGGGCCGAATGTATCCGGGAGATACTGAACAACTACGACAAAAACTGGCAGCTCTACTACATCGGCATGCCCACCGAAGACTACGTGCCCATCACCTTCATGCAACGCCGCACATAATTCTTAAATTAGGATGAAACCTTTTCGCGGTTGGCAACGCAATTGCCAACCGTATTGGGCCTTCCCTAGCTTCATAAAGCGCAAAAAAGTGACGCTGTAAAAGAACTACCGGAACGCTTTCATCCCATCTCCGGCGGATCCCGATCGTTTTCTACTAATCAGTTATAAAGTCGTGCATCACTTTTTTAGTATAGCATTATACCAAACAACTCCTTCACTTTTTTGCTTATAGCAGGGTACAATTATGTGCTATTTTTTTGACTGAAATTCATGATAATACACGCTAATACCGCTCTCGCGGTCAGTGAGTTACTACAAACTGCTGCACAATTATCCGAGCAACTGGCTCAATGTAGAGAACAGCAGGATTATCAGGCAGATGATCAGTTTCCTCAGTGGGAATTTGAAGCATTAGCTGAAAAAGATTTACTTACAGTTACGCTACCCAAACACCCCTTGGATTTTCGAAACAGCCATACCGCAGAATTGCTTCAACTACTAAAGCTTATTGGAAAAGGAAATTTGTCAGTGGGTAGAATATACGAAGGGCACATCAATGCCTTATACCTAATTCATCTGTTCGGAACATCTACTCGACAAGACCACTGGTACAAAGATGTCCGACAGGCGCAACGTATCTTTGGAGTATGGAACACACAGGCTCAGGATGGCGTGACGATCAGAGCCGAAGGAAACGGGCAGTACAGATTGTCGGGCGCTAAAACATTCTGCTCAGGTGCACAGTGGGTCACGCGCCCGATTATCACCGGTAAGTTGATTAGTAAGACCGGGGAAGAACGGGGCTGGCAAATGTGTGTGGTACCGATGGAGCAGCACCCCGACATACCCGTAGACACCTCCTTTTGGAACCCCCTGGGAATGAGGGCTTCGGTAAGCCATAAGATAGACTTTACGGATATCGTACTACAGGAACAGGATCTGCTGGGCGAGCCGGACGATTATCATCAGCAACCCTACTTTAGCGGTGGCGCGATCCGCTTTGCTGCCGTTCAACTGGGCGGAGCGGAGGCAATCTTTGATACCACCCGTACGTATTTACAGAACATGCATAGAACTGAAGATCCTTACCAGCAGATGCGGTTGGGTGAGATGGCTACCCTGATCGAGGCGGGAAACCTATGGCTACAGCAGGCAGGAAAGTATGCCGACGAGAAACTTACCAACGAACAAAATATCAACTATGCTAACATGACCCGAACAGCCATTGAAAAAATTAGCCTGGAGGTAATGCAGCTCTCCGAGCGATGCGTTGGCGCCCGAGGGCTGTTACATCCTCAGCCTTTTGCTCGCCTGCACGCCGACCTGACTACCTATTTACGACAACCCGCTCCCGACCTTGCTTTGGCCCAGGTAGGCAGTTATGTAGGAAAACAAACGCAACCCGCCCATGATCTCTGGTCACGCCCGGCCTGATACGCTCTTTGCCCAGGCCCCTTTACGACCGATGGAAACTGTTGGGCAGTGGGGCAGCACGCTGGTGGTAGCACCCCATCCGGATGATGAATCCTTAGGCTGCGGAGGTGCCATTGCCGTCCTACGGCAGCTAGATATAGATGTGCATGTACTTTTTATCAGCGACGGAACGATGTCTCATCCTAATTCCAGGAAATATCCGACTGCTGCTCGTCGAGAGCTGCGTGAACAGGAAGCCAAAGCGGCTTTATCACTGTTAGGAGTTGAAGAAGCGCAAACCACTTTCCTGCGTCTACCCGATACGCAAGTTCCCGACATTTATTCAGAGAACTTTGATGATGCAGTCAAATCAGTGTATCAGTGTCTACGTCAGATTCAGCCGCAAACGGTGCTGGTACCCTGGCGTCGTGACCCCCACTGTGACCACCGGGCTAGCTGGCAGATATCTCGGGAAGCTGTGGACCGATGGCATCATCCTATACAATGGTTAGAATATCCGATCTGGGTATGGGAGCTGGCTCAGCCGGAAGATCTACCTCGCCCCGAAGATGGTCAGTTGTGGAAACTAAATATTTCCGAAGTGTTGCCTATCAAGCGAAAGGCTATTGCGGCGCATGTATCTCAAACCACCCGATTGATTGATGATGATCCGGATGGTTTTATGCTTAGCCCAGAGGTGCTGGCGCATTTTACTTTACCCTACGAAATCTATCTGGAATATGCCTAAAGAATCATTACCTTCTCAGTACTTTGATCAGTTGTATCAACGTCACGAAGACCCCTGGAACTTCGAGGGTAGCGACTACGAGCGGGAAAAATATACCGCCACCCTGAAGGCCTTACCCCGGCCTATGTACGACCATGCCTTTGAAATTGGCTGTTCCATTGGGGTACTGACCCAACAGCTGGCTACTCACTGTAAACGACTTCTTTCCGTAGATGCCAGCGAGATTCCCCTACAAAAAGCAAGGGAACGGCTCCGGGATCAACCTCACGTACAGTTGCAATGTATGAGTGTTCCGCAGGAGTTTCCCGACCATCTTTTTGATCTGATCCTGGTCTCTGAGGTAGGTTACTACTGGTCCCCCTCCGACTTGCTTCAAGCGCAACAACGCATTCTTGAAGCGCTGACTCCGGGCGGACATCTTTTACTAGTGCATTGGACACCTTATGTGGAAGACTACCCGCTTACCGGCGACGAAGTGCACGATAGCTTTCAGGAATTTGCCCGGCTCAGTGGTCGACTACAACCCCTCCATCATCAGCAAACTGAGCAGTATCGGCTTGACCTTTGGGAAGTTCGGTGAGCATTTCCAGGGACCAATGGTTGAACTTGAACAGATAACCACGCAACTGAGCAATAGCCTCATTGATAGGCACTAAGGGAAATTGCTGCTTCAGAAAGTTGGTCATCTTTTCGGAACGCATTACCTGTTGTAAAAAACCTCCGAAGTAAGTGGCGTTCAGCATTACCTCATAAAAGTGATGAACTGGCGCACCTGATCGTTGCGCGATTTGTTCTAATCCCAGAAACGTCCCTTGCTGCCAAGCAGAGCGTAATTGTCTTTGCAGTCGGAACCGAAAAATCCATTCCGAGCCACTAGGTACCTGTGGTAACGTGCGTTGCCGACGCATAGCGGCCCATTCCTGTAGCTGTTTGGAAAAACCAAAACCTACCCTTCCCGCTGTGCGAGTGGAGGTGACTACCCGCACTTGTGGGCAGTGCCGGATACGGGCATCGTAGCACTGTAGTGCCTCGTAGAAGCGAACATCTTCTAGGAATGGTACCACTGGCAACCGCCCCACCCGCTCATACATGTCGCAGGTAACGGCCAGGCTGGGGCCGAAGTTTTGAAAATGCCGGGGCCAGGGATCCGCCGGATTGGGATCAATCAATGATTCTAGGTGGGCCTGCAAATAGCGATACATGACATCCTGTAGATGATAGAGGCGGTCATCGCCGGAATGCTTGGGAGTGAGGATACGACCTCCTACGGCATCGGCTCCTTGCTCAAATGCCCGTAACATATGATAAATCCAGGTCGGTTCCACCAGCGTGTCTCCATCGGTAGAAGCAATGATACCCTCGGGCTTGCCCAAACTGCTCAGCCGGTAACAGGCTTCGTCCATTAGCTGCCGACGTACGTAACCGATGTGGCCACAGTCAGTAGGAAGCTCCGCTTCTGCCACATGCAGCGCCAGATTTGGGTGTTCCCGAGCAAACTGCCGGGCTACGGTCACTGTAGCATCGGTACAGTTGTTGGCTAATACAATGACCTCATAACATTGTTTGCTAATCGAGTTTCCCCAAGTATCTACTTGGTGATTCAGCGCCTGTAAGGTAAATCGGATGTTCTCTTCTTCATCCTTAGCCGGCACAATCACTGATATTAGTAAGTCAGAAGAGGGCGCAGTGGTACATAAATTTTGGTGCACTAAATTTCCTCC
>JAVKCN010000129.1:0-91100 GCA_040222715.1 Cyclobacteriaceae bacterium
TTCTTGTGTCTGCCCGCTTTGCAGCCAAGTTTCTACCAGAGGGAACATCTGGGATGCATTTTTCAATTCTGCCATATCTTTTTGCCCCTAAGCTATGGCTTACTCATGATTACAAAAAGGCTACTTCACCGGACGGATACCGGCAAACCACCTTACGACTTGCTAATGTTTCGGAGTACCACCCCCGCACATAAGGGACTTTCACCCTCAGGAATAAAATGGTATCTTTAATACCATATGCCCATGCTGGGCACACACAAAGTGCAGTAAACCAGCCCTGTATGCAAAGCACTCGAGACTCCATGCGCCAAGCACGAAAATTGCAGTTTGAAAGACAAAAGCCAACAGTGCTGGGCCGGTTACTCGCACTAGTCGTTAGCGGCCATGCCAGTGATTCGCTTCGCGGGGGAAATGAAGTGACAGCCGCTAACACCATGCAGCGCACAGGCTGGTTGCAGAGCCTCTAAGAAGAGTTCGGCAGCAAGTTTGCAAGTGGTTTTAAGAAACTAACGATCACTAACGGCTAAAGCAGCCCGTGACGCTGCACGCGGCCCGTAATGCAAAAGATGAAATCAAAATTATCAACAATATTCTGCTTGGGAATTCTGTGGTCATGCGGACCATCAGGTGTTTGGTGGTACGGTGATATTGAATTAGGTGATGAATATTATTATATGGTGGAACCTGCCTTTAATGCTATTCAGACTTTGAAAACAGACGACGATAACAGATCCAATGGTTATGTGATTAAGAACATCGAGTCCATCGGATTTAATGAGGATTTTATTCTTGCAGTGAACAAAGACAGCCTTCATCTTCAATATTGGATCATTGATAAGAATCGGAATTCAGAATTATATCAAGAGGCTAAGAGAAATCAACTTGTTCATGAAGAGGTGATCGGACCAATGGATTCTTTAGAATTCATGGATTTCAAAGCGAGCCAAAAAATTGAACTGAAAACCAAAACCTATTATCGCGAAAAGTTGAATTATGAATGAAAAGCACTACACACAACATCACCTAGCCCCAACCGGGCGGAAAGATGAACTTGAACGTTTATTGCTCCAAGCACAAAATTTGTAACTTGAAAAGAAAACGCCAACAAGGCCCGGTATGATGGCTAGCCTTGGCGTCAGACTGTGCAAAAACTAGGCTATAATATCGTAAAAATTGCTGGGATAATAGTACCTTATAGTCTATCGACTAACCATGGATTATATGCCTCAAAAGTTGGGTACTTCTCGTGATCAGATGCAGTTCTTCTGTCTGGAAGAAGTCATCGGCCAGGACCATCCTGTCCGCGTGATTGACGCTTTTGTATCTACACTGGATATCGCTGCTCTAGGTTTCACATTAAAAGGCAAAAGTAGTGAAGGGCGACCGGCTTACGATGCTGCCATGCTGCTAAAGCTTTATATATATGGCTATCAACACAGCATCCGCTCTTCACGTAAACTGCAGGCAGCTTGCTGCCACAATGTAGAACTATGGTGGTTGCTAGACCAGCAAAGGCCTCGCTATAAAACCATTGCAGATTTTCGTAAAATACATGGAACAGCGCTACAGCAGGTATTTAAACAGTTTGTTGTGCTCTGCCGTCAGTGGTCATTGGTAGCAGGGCAAACCATCGCCATTGATGGTTCTAAGTTCCGGGCACAGAATAGCCGAAAGAATAATTATAGCGACAAGAAGATCGCCCGCCATCTGGCCTACATTGATGAGAAAATTACCAGCTACTTGCAAGCCATCGATCAGGCAGATCAGCAGGAAAACAAAGAGGCAGCCCAAGCCGCAGATACCCAGCAAGTATTGCAACAACTTCATCAAAGACGCCAGGAATATGAAGTCCTCCAGCAAAGACTTGACCAGGCTAAACAAGAGGGGCAGCAGCAGCTCTCGGTCACAGATCCGGACGCTCGCGCCTTACCGGTGCATCATGGGGTCGTAGAGATCGGCTACAATGTACAAAGTGCGGTAGACAGTAAGCATAATCTGATAGTACATGCCCAGGTAACCAATCAGCTAGATACGTATGCTTTATCTGAAGTGGCGATCGCTGCCAAAGAGATATTGGAAGTGGACAACATAGATGTATTGGCGGATAAAGGCTACCATACAGGAAGTGAGCTAAAGAAGTGTGCTGACGAGCAGATCATCACGTATGTGGCTCCCCTGGCTAGCTCTCAAAGCAACCGTAAAGACCCTGCTTTTCGCAAAGATAAGTTTGTTTATCATCAGCAAAGTGATACCTATAGCTGTCCGGCTGGAGTTCCCCTAACCACCAATGGAAGCTGGTACCAGAAAAGAAAAAATGCCAAGTCTGGCCAAAGCTATCGGTTTAAGCATTACTTAGCCCCGTTGGCTGCCTGCGCAGCTTGCCAGTTCTTGAGTAAGTGCACCACAGTGACCAACTACCATGGCCGTTATATTGAGCGCACCGAATATGATGAGCACATAGAAGCCAACCGGCAGCGCGTACAAACCAATAAAGAGTATTACCGGCAAAGGCAACAGATTGTAGAGCATCCGTTCGGTACGATTAAACGGAGCTGGGGATATACGTATACATTACTAAAAACCAAGCCCAAAGTCAGCGGGGAATTCGCCTTGATCTTTACCTGCTACAACCTGAAGAGAGTGATCAATATTATAGGGGTCAAAGAGATGGTGAGAAGGTTGAAAGGTCTTGCTGACTTTTTGTGGGCTCTAACATCTCAGATCTTAGTGCAGATAGAGGACGCATTTTTCCCAGGGATAAAAAGTCTCTACTCAAATTTCACAAAGCACAGAGAGGCGAGCAGACTTAGTTTTTGCACGGTCTGCCGTCATGCACAAGCGTAGAACGACCGACCAAACGACGTGAGAAGATTAAAAGACCCAATTCCACTAATCAATCCAAACAAATCGATGGTTCATAATACCTAATCATTTTGACTAACACAAAAGTCGTTTTGACTAAATCTGTTTTTTGACATTGAAGTAAGTTTACATCAACAAAAAAGACAGAAAAATGGAATCACAAAATAAAACGATTTTAGTGACAGGTGGCCATAGTGGGCTTGGAATTTATTGCTCGAAACAATTGGCTTCTTATAATTACAATATCATTTTAGCAGGTAGAAGTCCTGAAAAGATGGAGGGGTTAGCGAACGAACTTCGTAGTGCACATAATATAAAAGTCCATTTAATAAAAATGGACACTTCTTCTTTTGCCTCTGTAAGAGCTGGGGTTTCCGAGTGTAAGAGCCTGCTCGATCACGGCGAAGTTGCCTACTTGAATGGAATTATTTGCAATGCAGGAGTCCGTTTGAATGGTGATATTACTTACACCAAAGATGATTATGAAACGACCTATGCTACCAATTATTTAGGACATGTTCTATTGGTTGAATTGATGATGGATCGGATTGCTAAAAATGGGCGAATTGTATTTACTGCCAGCGGTACGCACGACCCAGACACCGCTGATGGAAAAATGATGGGGGTTGCAGATAATGCAACGGCAGTAGAATTAGCAAATACAGGAAAGAATGGTTCAAAACCCATATCGTTAGGAAAAATGTATGCCACCTCAAAATTAGATATGATACAATATATCTATGAGTTGGATCGAAAACTGAAGAAAACCAATATTCCGATTGCTGCTATTGCGTTCGATCCCGGAGCAACTCCAGGTACAGGATTTTTGAGAAATATGCCAAAGCCTGTGGCATGGCTGGCAGGTACTTCATTCATGCAATGGATGATGAAAAAGAATGGTGTAACAACCAGTACCGCTGACTTTTCAGGAGAATCATTGGCTAAAGTGGCTGTAGATCCTGCCTATGCTGATGGTTCAGGGAAATATTTCCAATGTAATGTCGGACAGTTAAGTGAAAGGCGTTCTTCAAAATCATCCTATGATGAAAATAGAGCAGCAAAACTTTGGGAGGACACTCAAAAATTGATTCATATTAAAGCTGATGAGACGATTTTGAGTCTTTAAACTTTATAGAGATATCAATGGCTTTGAAAAAATACAATAAAGATTTGCCCTTTGTAAAACTTGGTTGGACGGGGAATGAACTAAATGAGAAAGGTTTATTTACTAATATTTATGGAGATGACGTTAAAGGATTTCGTGATGCGTGGCGTATGTTGCGCAATCCAAGTCCGCTTTCTAAACTTAAAAAAGGACAACAATCTTCATTACGTTGGCAAACCATTGAAAACATTTCAAACAAAACCCAAAATGCCATCCTTCCACTTGGACATGCCTCTTTCATTATAGATATAAATGAAATTCGCTTGTTGATCGACCCTGTAATTGCCCTTAACAGATTTATGAAACGATACACCAAAGTGCCTTTTCATATATCTGACTTAAACAATGTCGATTACCTTCTTTTATCTCATAATCATCGAGACCATATCGATAAAAAAAGTATCATTCAAGTATGTAAACACAATCCGGAGGCTATCATCTTGACAGGGTTGGAAATCGGCAAGCAATTGCGGAGATGGGGTATAAAAAACCAAATTCAGGAAGCTGGATGGTACCAACGTTTTCAAACGTCTGAAAAAATTGATATCGACTTTTTGCCGAGTCACCATTGGTCAAGACGCTGGCTGACCGATACCAATATCAACCTCTGGGGCTCATTCATGCTCCAAGATAAAATATCGGGCAAAAACATCTATTTTGCCAGTGATAGTGGTTACCAGGCTCATTTTTCAGACATTGGTAATGACTATAGTATTGCCATAGCGATGATTGGTGTGGGTGCGTATGAACCACAATGGTTTATGAGATCAGCACATACATCCCCAACGGATGCATTAAAAGCATTTAAAGATTTAAATGCAAAACAATGGATACCAATGCACTATGGTACTTTTGACTTAAGCCAAGAGCCCGTCTTCTACCCTGAAACAGTTTTAAAAGAACAACATCCGGATGAACTAGACAGTATTCTATGGATGAGTATTGGGGATAGAGTTACTTTTTGAGTTCTTGGGACTTAAACCAATAAAAAAATAGAATAAATTATAATTTGTATTCATGAAGCCGTTAAGAATAAAAACTATTTCTGAAGCACATCGATTTTTTGGATTACGACAACCCGAACATCCACTGATTAGTGTTATAGATCTTTCTACAGCAAAGCCCCCCGGGACACATAGTGTCTTATTTGATTTCTATAACATTTCACTTAAAAAGGGCTGTCAAAACAAACTGTATTACGGACAGCAAAGCTTTGACTTCAATGATGGGCTGATGATGTTTGTGGCTCCCAATCAAATTTTGAGAGGACAGCCCAACCCTGAAGATAACGTTACAGGTTGGGCTTTGCTTATTCACCCCGACCTTATTTGGGGGTCATCATTAGCAAATACCATTGGCAAATACGAATTCTTTGATTATGCCGTAAACGAAGCACTGTTTCTTTCAGAAAAAGAAGAAAATACCATACAAGGAATCATTGACAATATCAAAACCGAATATCAATCCAATATTGATAAATTCAGCAAGCAAATAATCATAGCACAAATTGAAAGCCTTTTGAGTTATTCCGAAAGGTTTTACAACCGACAATTTTTAACCAGAGATAAAAGCAATCACCAAGTTTTAGAGAAACTCGAGTCTATTTTGAATGCTTATTTTAAGCAAGATGATTTAGTCTCCAGAGGATTACCAAGTGTACAGTTTATCGCTGAAAATCTGAATGTTTCTGCAAGTTATCTAAGAAGTTTGCTTAAAAGTTTAACCGGACTAACCACCCAACAAATTATCCACGAAAAATTGATTGAAAAGGCCAAAGAAAAACTTTCTACCACGGAATTATCTGTCAGTGAGATTGCCTACGAACTAGGTTTTGAACATCTGCAATCTTTCAGCAAATTTTTTAAGGCAAAAACCAGGCTTTCTCCTATGGAGTTCCGGCAGTCGTTTAATTAAAATGATCCCTATCTTCTTTCTATTTATCTGCAAACGCACAATTCAAAAGCTAAGTGAAAAAAAGGCAGTGCATAACAACAAATACTATCATCCATAAGCTATAGAGCTATTTACAAATGGCATCTTGAAAAGACACTTTTATAGATATTTGAAAAGTGCAGCTCATGGATGATAGTTGGGCGTTATGGGCAATTTCAGACCCAACCAAAAATTGACAATTTCAACCGACTTTTCAACTGCCTTTTGAAAAAATGAAGAAGAATTTGCGAAACCAAAAAAGTTGCGCATAAATCGGCAACCGATTAGTTTCATAAATTAAAGCAACGACAGAATGAGAAGAGATATTTTTCAGGCAATCGCAGACCCAACAAGACGGGCAATTATAGCACTAATAGCATTACAGGTAATGACACCGAATGCCATTGCCGAGAATTTTGACACGACAAGCAGTTTCCAAGCATTTACGCATTTTGACGGAGTGCGAACTGATAAAACAGGAACACAAAGGCAGAGAAATTTATTACTCCCTTGAAATTGAAAAAATGAAAGAAATTGACAAATGGTTGGAACAGTTCCGCAAAATTTGGGAAAGCCGTTTCAGTCAACTTGACGAAGTATTATCAACAATTAAAAACAAACATAATTTATTATTTGACTTCATAGTCAACAAAGAAAACAACACGGTAAACATTAAACGTGAATTTGAAGCAAACCTTGAATTGGTTTGGGAGGGGTGGACAAATCCTGAAATTCTTGACCAATGAAAATATTCAGCTAATCATTGCAATAGTTCGTTAAAAATTATTATTTATGTAATCAGTTACGTAAATAATAACTTATATGTCTGCATTCTTTGAAAAAACCGGAAAAATGGCCTTGGGAAGCCGCTTGCCGATGCTGAGTGACCGCATCACAGAAGAGTCTGTGAAAATTTATGAGCTGTATGATGTAGGATTAAAACCCAAGTGGTTTCCAGTATTCTATACTTTGACGCTATCTGATTCCCAGTCGGTGACTGCCATTGCCAAAGAGATCGGGCACTCTCATCCTTCGGTGGTAAAAATCATTCGGGAGATGGCCAGGGAAGGAATCATCGCCGAAAAAAAGGATCAGAACGATGGTCGGAAAAATATCATTGTGATTACCGCTAAAGGCAAGCAGCTTGCCTATAAAATTACCCGGCAGTACGAGGACGTCACTGACGCTCTTGACCATACTCTGGAGAAAACACAGCATAATCTCTGGAAGGCCATGGATGAATTTGAGTATCTACTCAACCAGAAGTCGCTGTTTGCCAGGGTACTGGAGCAGAAAAAGGCGAAAGAATCTGAGCAGGTGAAGATCGTACCGTATGCACCAGCGCACCAGGCGGCGTTCCGGCAATTGAATGAAGCGTGGATCAGCACATACTTTAAAATGGAAAAAGCCGATTACCAGGCTTTGGAACACCCCAAAGAATATATTCTGGACAAGGGAGGAATAATTCTGGTGGCCTTGTACGAAAACAAAGTGGCCGGAGTGTGTGCCCTCATTCCAATGCAAGATATAACCTATGACTTTGAGCTGGCGAAAATGGCGGTTTCTCCTGAAACTCGCGGTAAGGGGATTGGCTGGTTATTGGGGCAGGCAATTATCAGCCAAGCAAAAGAATTAGGGGCCAAAACGCTGTATCTTGAAAGCAATACCCGGCTGGAACCCGCGATCAAGCTTTACCAGAAGCTGGGCTTTGAAAAGGTATCCGGGCATCCCACTCCCTATGAACGATGTAATATCCAGATGGAGCTAAAGTTAACCTGAGGCTTCCTTTTTGATAGTTTGGAAGAAGGCGAAAGTAGGGCCGTATTTTAGAAGGTTTTACTTCTGCAACAGGCGAATAAAGGTAATCCCTTTATCCATGGGTTTTCCTAAACCGGGCATACTGCCTGGTTTGCTTCAATCCAGATTTTCTACCAGGAAAACAGCTTGATCCCGGCCGTTGTCTTCTACCAAAACCTCATAATCCCGGATGGTGATTTTTACCCCACGATAACGTTGGTCGAAGAAATAGTAGCTATTATCTACTTTGATAAAATAATAGGTTGAGCGCATGAGACCCCGGGTCTGAGTAATCTCTATCACATTTCCTTGGTCTTCTACCAGATAGTCACGGTCCAGGTAAATCTTATTTTCCTGTTGACGATACTCTTCCTTGTGTAAAAATTCTTTCAACAAAATATAATTAGCATGTTCCTCCAAGGTAGTGCTGGCAAGCCCACCTTTACATTGAAGACCATTAGCGCTGATCTGTATGGTCTTTTTTGAAGATAAGAATCCCTCATTTACTACAATGGTTGAGTCGCCGAGATTTGCTTCCAGTCTGGATGAAAAAAGTCCTGCCTTTTCTTTATAGAAGGACTTCGCCTGTTTTGTATAAATTTCAGGTTGATTCCACAAACCTCTTTCTTTCTTCGTGATGGTAAAATCTTTCAGGTGCGCCAATTCAGGAAGCTGGTCCAGATTGAGGGTAAGGTTACGGTTTGCATCATAAAATAGCCCATTTCCTAAGTGAAGCCCCAGATAATGATAAGGGGTGGGAGTAGTCTGAGAAGTATTATCGCCCGAACTGGTGGTAGTCTGCTGCCTGATCAAATCTATTCGGAGCTGATAAACATCATATCCAGCGGAAAGATGAAGCTCCTGTAAGCCTTCTCGCTTGTTATAATCGCTCACCACCGCCTTATTCAGACTGGCACAGGCTGAGCATAAAAATAGCAGACCAAAAAGATAACTTATCTTAAGCATATGTGATTTTGAAGCAGGGTCATTATATGTAACAAAAATCTCACATAATTTTTTTGAAGCGTGCTGCTACACCAATTGCAGCGATACTTTTATAATAAACGTAAAAAGTGGCAATATTCATATTCTACAAGAGGAAGTATATGTCTGCATAGAACGGAAATAAAATAGCGAAAGTAGCTTGGCGCCTTCTTCTCCTTTCTATAGGTCTACAGCTCCAGGCTGGTGCAGATAATGGCTTTTACATCCAGGAAAATGTATACTCAAGTGTGAAAACACTATGGATATTTGAATAATCTATCACTTGCCTTGCTTTTCAATCAGGTACTTCCAGTAGCGTGTGGGCACGTGCTGGAGATGTAGCTTCAGGTTACGCCGCTCCGGAATGTCTACCTTTTTGTAATAGGTTTGCCAAAGGGCCTGATAGTCAGCTTCCACTGAGGTTATCATTTGGTCGGTAAGGATATGGTGCTGAGTAGCGTTTAACGTAACATAACGGGTATCTTTTGATTCGTGATAAAGCCCATAGTGACGCGTGGTATCATAAATCAGCCAACGCAGAGCAGGGTATCTGGCCTGAAAGTGAGGCCCTAATAGCGGTAATACATTGAAATCAGGAGAGACCAGGGCGACGTAGCATCCATCATTGGTTTCCTGAAAACGAACAAACGCGTGCATTCGGTGAACTTCCCGGTGCATCTGCCGCTCAATGCGGTGCAACTGCCGGATGACCGGCTCCCGAAAGTTTTCCAGGATATTATCGTTGCTTTCAATGGCTAATACAGCGAATTGATAAATCAGCATCTCAATGCGAGGTTGTTCGGACAGATAGCAGTGGTACAGAAAGCGCCGGATATCCTGCCCGCAGCAGTGCTGGAGTTTCGTAATAACCCGATCGGCATACGATGGTTGGGCGTCAACAAATAAGGGTGAGCCAAATAGTCCCGGTTGGTAGTCGCATTCGGAGACGATGGCCGTGGCCTTCTGTTTAAGCCGGTAAGTTTCAAAAATTACCGTAAGCAGCCCGGGGAAGGTGCCATCGTAGATATATGTCATCCGGCAAATAGTGGAAGTTGATACGTCTGAGGAGTGCGCTCATACAGAATGCGTTGCTTAAGCACGGTCGGGTCCAGGGATAACCACCGAAAGTCCTGGTCGGCGGTAAGCACAAAATAGCGAGCGCGTTTCCAGACTACCCCAATTTTCTGAAGGTGTTCTCGCCGTAGCTTCCCAAACCGGCGGGCCAGCACAATTTTTTTGGCTGATTTTACTCCAATACCCGGAACTCGCAATATCAATTCGTACGGAGCCGTGTGGATATCAATGGGAAACTCCTCGGGATGTCGCAGAGCGTAGCCTAGTTTCGGGTCAACCTCTTCGTCCAAGTGCGGATGCGTTTCATCCACCAGCTCAGCTACGGTGAATCCATAGCTACGTAGGAGCCAGTCGGCCTGATACAGGCGGTTTTCCCGCACCAGCGGAGGAGATGCCAGGGCTGGCAAACGAGCATCCTCACTGACTGGAACATAGCCTGAATAGTATACCCGTCGCAGTTGCTGATCCTGGTATAAACTGCTGGCTAGGTGCAGAATCTGATAATCGCTTTCGGGAGTGGCGCCTACCACCAACTGAGTGCTCTGCCCACCCGGAGCAAAGAGCGGGGTAGAGCGGATTTGCTTTTTTTCCGCCTGATAACCGGCAATGGACTCAGCCAGCAGGTTCATGGGTTTATAAGCCGAAGGGTAATCTTTTTCGGGAGCCACCTGTTTGAGGCTTATCTCCGAAGGAATCTCCAGGTTTACACTCAGACGATCGGCGTATAATCCGGCCTCATGGATTAACTCATCGCTCGCGCCGGGAATGGCTTTTAAATGGATATAGCCATTGAACTGATGCTCTTTTCGAAGCTTCCGGGCAATCCCCACTAACCGCTCCATCGTATAGTCAGGGTTTTTGAAAATACCAGAGCTTAAGAAAAGCCCTTCAATGTAGTTACGCTTGTAAAAATTGATGGTGAGATCAACGACTTCCTGTACCGTAAAAGCCGCTCGTTTTACATCATTAGAGCGGCGGCTAACGCAATAAGCACAGTCAAAAATGCAATGGTTCGTGAGTAAAATTTTGAGTAGCGAGACGCAACGACCATCCTGGGTGTATGTATGGCAAATTCCCATGCCATTGGAATTTCCCAGGCCTTTATCAGTATTTTTTCGGTAACTACCACTGGAGGAACAGCTAACGTCATATTTGGCGGCATCCGCTAGTATGGAAAGCTTTTCTTGAACTCGATCTTGCATGTACTCAAAACAAGCATAATATACTTAATGTTCGTGTATGCTTTGATCAAAAGAAATTTATTTTTCACTTCCCCAACAACTCCAAGGCTGCCGCACTCATCGCCCGGATGCCAGTTTTGATGGTGGGTTCAGGCAATGGGGCATAGGTAGGAGAATGCAAGGACGGTAATTTAGCGCCCCCTTCCTCTGCCTCTTTCACTTTTTGCGGGTCTACCGCGCCCAGCCAGAACATGCAGATGGGTACTTTCTCATCCTGCATCCCAAAGCGACTGAAATCTTCGCCTACCATATTCGGCTGGGTTTCCACCACATGTTCTTCTCCCAGGGTTTCTTTAAACACCGTCACCAGGCGGTTGGTGAGTTCTGCATCATTGATGGTGGCCGGAGTCTGAGGGTCACGGATGCTGATTTTGGGATATTTTTCTTCCGGCAGTCGGGCCAGTTGGGCCATGCTACGAGTCATCCGGTGCAGCGCCTCTACAATCTGATCGCGCACTTCGGGAGAGTATGAGCGTAGGGTCAGTTGCAGCTTTACTTCGTCGGGAATAATATTGTACACTGTTCCTCCGTGAATGGAGCCCACCGTCACCACTGCCGGATCAATGGGGTTGATCTCGCGGCTGACGATCGTTTGAAAAGCATTGATCAATTGAGCGGAGAGCGCAATGGGATCTTTGGTGGTGTGGGGAGCCGCCCCGTGTCCGCCCTCGCCGTATACCGTAATATCTACCATATCCACACTCGCCATAAACGGACCGGACCGGTAGCCCACCGTTCCGGCGGGTAAAGAGGCATTATCGTGCAAAGCAATGGCGTAGTCGGGCACCGGAATTTTATCGTACAGATTGGCTTTGAACAAAGCATCCGCACCAAAACCGGTTTCTTCGGCCGACTGGGCCACCATTACCAGTGTGCCGCTCCATTGGTCTTTCATTTCTACCATCGTCCGGGCTGTACCAATGAAGACGGTCATGTGGATGTCGTGTCCGCAGGCATGCATCACTCCCACCGTTTCTCCTGCCGGATTAGTGCCAGTTGCCGTGCTGGCATAAGGCACACCCGTTTTCTCAGTTTGAGGCAAAGCGTCCATATCAGTGCGGATGAGCAGGGTAGGACCATCGCCGTTTTTCAGTACTCCGGCCAGGTTATGCATTCCTATTTTTTCCTGCACCTCAAAGCCCAGGCTTCGGAGTTCGTTGGCAATCAATGCCGAAGTCAGTTCTTCCTGGGAAGAGAGCT
Organism: Cyclobacteriaceae bacterium; assembly: GCA_040222715.1. Classification (GTDB taxonomy): domain Bacteria; phylum Bacteroidota; class Bacteroidia; order Cytophagales; family Cyclobacteriaceae; genus Tunicatimonas. The sequence continues at coordinate 12,256 of JAVKCN010000129.1, forward strand.
CAGGGTGCTGATGCAGGTATTTATAAAGGGTATCCAGCACCGGATATTCCTGATCGGCAAATTGCTGAACCTGAGCATCCAGTGATTTTTGGGCCAGTAATGTATGAGCAAAGAATAGCGAGAACAATAGGAGTGCCGTGTTTTTCATAATCTGAACCGGATATACGACGAAATACAAAACGATTAGGAGGGTAATATACACCTCCCTCATTATTTAGTCGTATAACCGCCTGATTTTTTAGGAATTCCCGGACAAACTACTTTTTCATTTAACCCGATACACTTTTCCGCACACTATCGGGGAGAGACAAAGACGCCTTCATAGCCGGGTCAGGAATTGGCTCACCGGCAACCATCTGAAGGGGCAGTACCCCGGCCCAGATCGGTAACTCGTAGTCTGCTTCATCATCCTTAGGTGGGCCAGTGCGGATTTTAGCCGAAGCTTCCTCAATCGTCACGGCCAGCACTTTCGTAATCTTTAGTTCCTCGGGAGTGGGAGTACGCGCTTCATCCCAGCGACCTTTCATGATTTGTTCGGTAATGGCGAGTAAAGCAGCTTCTTTTTCCTCCTCTGCCACCAGTCGAGCGGTGCCAAAAACCACGGCAGAGCGATAATTGAAGCTATGATGAAATACTGAGCGGGCCAGTACGATGCCGTCCGTATGCGTAACCGTCACACAAACCGGAATGCCTTTCTCTAACTGATTCAGCAAGCGATTCCCGATAGCACCGTGCAGGTAAAGGGTATCACCTTCGCGCCCGTAGGCATTGGGAATTACGTAAGGTTGATCACCGATGGTGAAGCCGACATGGCAGATGAATCCGGCATCCAGAATCTGGTATACCGTTTCCCGGTCGTAGTGACCGCGCTTAGGTGAACGCTTGATGGTGTTGCGAGATGATTTAGGAAAGTTATTCATGGCAGTGGTTTATTAGCGTAATTCAGGGGGAATGTTTTGATATTGGTTCAGTAAAGCTTGATGGGTTTCTTTATTCACTGGTTTATGTATTCTGACATCGGAAGCCGGATGCTTTTGTAGCTGCCTTTTCGGGCGGATAGGCCGTGGGGTGAAGCCACCGCCACAGTTGGGGCATACATTTTTCAATACCGTTTCCACACACTCCTGGCAGAAAGTACACTCGTAGGTGCAAATCATGGCATCGGTGGCATTGTAGGGTAAATTTTTGCCGCAGTGTTCGCAGTTAGGTCGAAGGGTAAGCATGGTTTTTCCTCATTTGATTTTCTTAAGCAAAACTATACCTTTACAGGACCCCTTATCTACTCCAGTTTTTATTACTTCAATGGGCCAGTTATATCCTTGGAAAACCAGCATTCCGCTTGATAAAGAAAATTCTCAGCCGCTGTATCTGCAAATTGTAGATGCGCTGGTGCGAGAAATAGTGTCAGGGAGATTAGCACCAGGCTACAAGATGCCGGGTACCCGCTACCTGGCTGATTTGCTGGAGATCAACCGTAAAACGTTGGTGATTGCCTATGACGAACTCATGGCGCAGGGCTGGCTGGAAGTGCTTCCTGCCAAAGGCACCTTTGTCTCTAAAAACCTTCCTAAACTACGTCCGGCGGCTTTAGAAGATGCTCATACCAAAAATTGCTTACCAGTAAAGGCTCGCTTTGTAGTAGAGGCAGTCGCTCCCATTTCGCCGTCAAAAAAGAAAATCGCCGTACGCATTACCGATGGTTCACCGGATGTGCGGCTGGCCCCCACTGCCGAACTGTATCGCTGGTGCCGACGCGTAGCCGAAGCTCCCGCTTCGTTGCGGTATCAGGATGAGCAGGGTGATCCACACTTGCGGGAAGTGCTGGCAGAGTACCTACGCAATACGCGGGGCGTGGTGTGTCAACCGGAGCAGTTACTCATTACCCGAGGCAGCCAGATGGGCATTTTCCTGACCTTCAAAACCCTATTGCGACCAGGAGATACCGTGGTGGTTGGGGAAGTCAATTACCCGGAGGCAAACCGCGTCATTGACATTTGCCAGGGACAGCGGCAGGAGGTACCGGTAGATGAGCAAGGGTTGTCAGTAGATGCGGTAGAAGAGATTTGCCGTCGTCAACCAGTGCGGGCACTGTATATCACTTCCCACCATTACTACCCCACTACGGTCACGCTCAGCATTGACCGCCGGATGAAGTTGCTGGCGCTGGCGCAGCAGTATCGCTTCCTGATTGTAGAAGACGATTACGATTATGATTTTCACTACGCCAGCAACCCCATGCTGCCGTTGGCCAGCCTGGATACCCAGGGGTGCGTGGTCTATCTGGGTTCCTTTACCAAGTGCATAGCACCCGCCATCCGGGTAGGCTATCTGGCCGCTCCGACTAATGTTATTCAGGCACTCACTCCTTACCGTCGGCTGGTAGACCGGCAGGGCGACCCGGTGCTGGAGCGGGCGCTGGCCCACTGGATTGAGGAAGGGGCGTTGCAGCGACATCTGAAAAAATCGTTGCGTACATACCGGGAGCGGCGGGACGCACTAAGCCAGTATCTTCAAGAACACCTAAGTGATATACTTTCTTTTCGGGAACCGGAAGGGGGCATGGCTACCTGGGTACGCTGCAACTCAGAGCTTGATGTCTTGGCGCTGGCCGATTACACTGCCAGTCGGGGCGTGTCCTTAGAAGGAGTGGACCACTGGCAGGCTTACCGGGGAATCCGTTTAGGGTTCGCTTCACTGACTCCCGAGGAAATGACTCAGGGCATGAATATATTTCAGGAAGGTGTTGAAAAAATTTCAGCTAAAAAATAGGCTGAGCGAGTTAACTATAAACTAAGAGTTTTCGTAATTATGTAGGTACCTACGCAAATAGTGCAATTATGGAAACTCGAGATGTTTTCTCCGAATTAGGGTTGCTTAGTCTGGGTAGCCGACTGAAACGCCTTAGCGACCAGATGATGTATCAGGTCAGTAATATCTACCAGCACCGGCAGATACCTTTTGAGCCAAGCTGGCTACCGGTTTTTTCTCTTTTGCAGGATGGTAAACCCTGGGCCATCACCGACATCAGCCAAACGTTAGGACTGGCGCATCCGTCGGTCATTCAAATTACCAATGCCATGATCAAAAAAGGCGTGGCTATTTCCCAAAAAGATCCGGACGATTCCCGCCGCCGGTTGATTCGCCTAACCCAACTTGGAAAAGAGATGCTGCTTAAACTCACCGGTGTGTGGGAGGATATCCGGCAGGCGGTTGAAAGAATGATGCAGGAAGCCGAATGTGATCTTTTGCAGGATATTAAAGCGGTGGAGAATGTAATGAACCACCAAAGCATGTTTCACCGGGTAGAACGGCAACGACAGCAGCGAGAACAAAGATTATCTCCCGTGCAAATCGTAGCGTACGATAATACCAAATACCGCCAGGCATTCAGAGATTTAAATGTGGCCTGGGTCAGCCGGTGGTTCACCATGGAAGCCGGAGATTACGAAGCCCTGGACCATCCGCAGGAGTACATCGTAGATACCGGCGGAGCTATTCTGATCGCCCTACTAGACGGAGAGCCAGTCGGCACCAGCGCATTGATCAAAGTAGATGATGAACTGTACGAACTATCCAAAATGTGCGTCAGTGAGAAAGCCCGGGGTAATGGAGTAGGCTTGCAATTGGGGCAAGCGGCACTGGCCAAAGCCCAGGAGCTAGGTGCCAAAAAAGTAAAGCTTTATTCCAATAAGATTTTAAAACCCGCCCTCCGTCTATACGAAAAACTTGGCTTTCAGCACGTACCGTTGGACGAGCAAGCATCAAAGTACACCCGATCCAATGTTAAGATGGAATGGGATGTGGTGCCTCAGGAAAGTTTGGCGGTATAATTATTATTAGATCGTATGAAAATGGAAAAGAAAATAAGGTTGATACTAATTTCCATATTTGCAATGACGTGCGCTGTTGGAAAAGCCTGGGATATAAAATTTGAACCAGAATATAGTACTATTATAAATGCTAGTAAAGGTCAGGAGATGATGTCGCAGTGTTCTCGCAATACTCCAGAAGGGATAGATGGATTTTGGGATCTTGCTGAGGAGGAAGTAGAAGAACTCGAGAATCGCTTAAATAAGATAGTCCGTATGAGATCTACTTCAGGGAAGCGGATAAGAAATTTGAAAAAATACGGTTACTAGTATCTTGGGGTAAGGATAAAGGGCAGAAAGTACATTTATATAAATGCTTTTAGCCTTGAATCAAAAGGGGATATAGCTACCAAATATAAAGATTGGGAGATTGATCCCATAATTGTTTGTGACGGAGGAGATTCATATTGGGGCGTACTTTTTAATATAGAATCTTTCAAATTCAGCCAGCTGTCAATCAACGGAGTTTCCTAAAGGGAGTAGGTTAATAAGGCTTATTAGCCATGTTGAGAGTATCTTTTTAAGGGAAGATTACCAATACCTAATCTGGTAACCTTCCCTGTAAAATGCTTACTCAGCACTCAAATAATCCCAGTTCATCAACACATTCCACACCAAAGGAGCATCATGATGGTTGAGATAGCGATGAAGCGGGTCAAACGTAAAGGCGATAACGCAACCGGAGCCGACAGGAACCTTAAAGATGCTACCCTGCCCAATGATAGTTTGTTCGTTTCTTACCATACCGGATAGCACGTAGGGCATATCTTTCGGTTTGTCTTCCTCTTCTTTAGTTTCCTCACCAGTAGTTTCTTCCTGAGGCATCCCCATAATCTCACCTTTAAATTCTTCCTCATCCTTGAGCGGTTTGGTGCCGTATTGCAGCAGCATCATATCCCGGTTGTATTTTTCCACCTGAAACAGCGGACCGTTGCCGCGGAATACATGAAAATATTCCGGGTAGCCGTAAAGCACCGGGTTATTTGGTTGACGGGTTTTGACCTGCACGACGGAGCCGGGGTGAAAGAGGCCGCTGGCGGAGTACGGTTCCAGTTCCCGGGCGATACCGGATTCAGCAATCGGTGTGGTAGAATTATCTAGCGTGACCAGCACCCCACCTTCTTCCGTAAACTTCTTCAGTTCGGCCATTCCGGCAAATCCCGGTCCGCCGGCCATATCTTCGGTAGCATCGGGTACGCCGTGGGAGGGAAACTCATCGGTTTTGGTGAAAGGCATAGGGCCAAACTTTGTCTCAATACCCTGGATGAAATCGCTGGCCCCGCCCCGGATGCGGGGAATCAAAATCACGTCAAACTTCTTGCGTAAACCGCCTGCTTTCAGATCATCCTTATCAATGTTGGTGTAGGGAATGCCGCGCTGTTCAAAGGTATATCTCGACCAACCCTCATCCTGGGTGCTGAACCAGGTATGGTAAATGGCTACCCGCGGCAGGCTGACTTCGTGCTGTTTTTCTACCGACGGTGCCGTGCCAGTCGCCTGTAAATCCAATCCGAAATCTGTATTTAACGATTGGGCTTGCTGCGCCGTCATGCCTTGGAAAAGGATGGCTCCGGCACCGAGGGTGTCTCCTTCCAGTACGCTGGCCGTATCCAGCACTACCATGCTAGCCTTTTTATTCTGTGATTTCAGCCAGTACATAGCCGGTAACACGGTGTTTTGCGCTTGATAATCCAGCACATAGGTGTTGCCTTCGCCTTCCAGCGTACCCGTGTAGACTACATCTTCTTCTACCAGTTTCAGGTCCGATGATGAGTACTTGACCGTGTCCTCAGCATTAACATCTACTCCGTAGAGCAACCCCAGTGTCCAGGCAATGTCATCGTAAGGGGGGAATTTGGCTTCGGCGGGATAATTCTGTTTAGTGAGTAAAGAAACAGCCAGGTTCCGGTAGGGCTGATCGAGCATCACCACGTAGTCGCCTTCATTTTCACCCGCTTCGGCATGGTGTACCTCAATCTGCTGGGCGCGAAGCTGATTTACCAGGTAGGCCGTCATGGCCGGGTCGTGCTGATCTTTGGGAATAGAGAATAGCTTAGGGCTTTCTTCCTTACCTTTTTGGATGCTGTTCACACCTTTCTGATAGAAGTTTTGCAGCATCTGAGTACCATTGTTGGCCGCATAGGTTAAGGCCCCGATCACTGCAGCTTCCATGTAATTGACGTTATTCCGGGAAGACCAAAGTACCTTTCCGGTGGCCGGATCAGGGCGGTACCATTCCCGGCTGGTCACCAGGTCACCGGCATATTTTTGTTCGGAGATGTCGCGCAGGTAGGTAGTAGCTCCGGCATTACCGAAAGTCTCGTAAAAGCGGCCTACTGAGTTATGGTTGTTCGCCACCCAGATAGCATAGCCCGGCCACCAGCCATCGTAGAAGGCCCAGGTAAAAGCCCCCGGCAGGCCCTGCGTGGCCAGCGTAGTCACATCGTGATTCGCCTGTACCTGCCATTCCCCCACGGTAATCGGGTCAATAGTTTCGTTATAGGGGCCCGTTCCGGTCGACATGTAAATTAGCGGTACGGATTCGTGCAGGTCGAGCATTTCAGTTGGGTGCCATTCGTAGTAAATGTTAAAAATCGCTTTGGTCAGCTCCTGCGATACCTGTAAGCCATCCCGGTTGTTATCGTGATAGATGTATTTACCCCAGTACGGAGAAGAACGGGGAAAGCCATCGTCGTACTCTTCCCGGTCTTTGGTGTAACGGTAGTACCAGTCCACCTGCTTATCACGCCCATCGGGTTCCGCCGCCGGGTTGATGATGACGATCACGTTATCCAGAATATTTTTCATATCGGCCGACTCACTGGTAATTAATCGGTAAGATAGCTCCATCAGTACTTCGGGCGAACCCATTTCCGGGGAGTGCAGGCCGCCGTTCAGGTAAAACACCGGCTTTGAATCCTCAATAATGCCTTCCACTTCGCTGGCTTCTACTTTTCGGGGATCGGCTAACAATGCGAGTTGGCTTTTGTAATGATCCAACCGGTTCATGGCATCCTCATTGCCAATAATTACTAGCTGGATAGGTCGGCCCTCTTCCGTGGTACCTACCTGTTCCATTTGCAGAAACGGAGAGGCTTCGGCCAGAGTGGCATAGTAGTCGTAAATTTCCTCGGTGCGGTGCATAACCCCGGGAGCTCCGATAATCTCACCGAAATGCCTGAGCGGTGAGGGTACGTTCGGATCATCTACAAGATTTAGCACTGAGTTGGGAAGAAAGCGGGTGTCGGTGGTATATTCCCGGATTTTCTCGTTGTACGTTTCATCAATTTGCTGAGCACGTAATGTAGGTGAAAAGGTAAGGAAAGCCAGCACTACGGGGGTTGTTGCCCGTAATGGCTTCAAGAGCTCATTGTTCATTATGTTGGATGGTTAGGGTTTAAGTAGTGTGAGAATTAATTTCTGGAGGCTTACAAAAGGGTAGGGATAAGGAATGTAGAAGGCTCAGGGCCTGCTCGTCATGTTATTGATCATAGTAACTTACTTAAAATCAGGCGGCATCAGCCACTGCCTGATATTTTATTGCGACAAAGTATATATCCGGAGTAGAATGGGGGGATAAATTAGAGAAGGAAGGAGAATAATACAATGGATGCTACATTTGTTTTATGAGATTGCTCTATATATTGGGAAAGCTTGTTGTCTGAGCGCAGCGACCGGGCCGCCGGAGCGGTTTCAAGGTTTCCTAGATTTTTTGCATACTTTTTTATCAATGAAAAAAGTATGAGCCTACCCGGCTTGAGGGTAAGAGATTGTATAACGAATATTTATGATGCTTAAGGGTGAAGGTCAAATATGATCTATGGTTTTAAAGATGAATTTGGCATCAAGGTTACTCTTCCTGTATATGTAAGAATAGCAATTTTCGGGTGTTAGCGCTGACCTTTCATTTCTACTTTTGAAATGTCATCAACAATGAAAAAAGAAATGAATACCCAGGATTCAATCAATTTCAATCGGGTGGCCGAGGCCATCGAGTACATTCAGAGCAACTTTAAAGCGCAACCCACGCTGGAAGAGGTAGCGGATAAGATTCACGTTAGTCCCTTCCATTTTCAGCGCTTATTCACCGAATGGGCCGGAACCAGCCCTAAGAAGTTTCTCCAGTACATCAGCCTCGGGCACGCCAAAAAGCTGCTGAAAGAAGATCAGAGCACATTGGTAGAAACGGCCTACGAAACCGGATTGTCCGGCAGCAGTCGTCTGCACGATCTGTTTGTGAACATTGAGGGGATGACCCCGGCCGAGTATAAGAACGGTGGGCAAAATCTGGCAATCAATTACAGCCTTGCCGAAAGTCCGTTTGGTAATGTGCTGGTGGCTTCTACATCCAAAGGTATCTGTCATCTGGCTTTTTCGGATGATGAACAACAGGCTTTTAGCGAACTGCAACGCCAGTTTCCTAATGCCACTTTCCAGCAAAAACTGGATATGGTTCAGCAGGATGCCCTCTTCATCTTCACCCATGACTGGCAGAAGCTACCCCAGATCAAGCTGCACCTGAAGGGAACAAAGTTTCAACTGAAAGTATGGGAAGCCCTTTTGCAGATTCCGATGGGCCGATTTTCCACCTACGGCACCATTGCCCGGCAGGTCGGCAATGCCAAAGCCTCACGAGCAGTAGGTTCCGCAGTAGGTAGCAATCCGGTAGCCTTTCTGATCCCCTGTCACCGGGTGATTCAGGCCAGCGGGCAGTTGGGCGGCTACCATTGGGGGCCTTTGCGAAAGACTGCCATGATCGGCTGGGAAGGAGCGAAGAGTTCGGTGGGATGATTGAGTTGCTGATTGTTAAATTATTTTATTGTTAGATTGCGCCCGGCGCCCGGTTAAATGGCTGATTGCTAAATTGTTGACTGCTCAGAGTCACCGGGCTTCGGGCCTCGAAAAGAACTCTTTTGCCTACTCAGAGTCACTTGAAGAGGACTCTGAGTATAGTAGGGTGGTAAGCTTATATTATAACGACCTTCGTTTAAAATACTTTTACTATAAGAAAACATGATTCGCCACATGGAAATCAGTCGGCGAGAATTACATCGGCAAATTAAAGAGGGTACGCTGCGCTTGGCGGGGAACAGCCGGTTGAAGATTTACGGGACGTTGCGTTGTGCTTCGGGAAAGCGGATGAAAAAAGAGAATCGGATGTTTTTTATCAACGAACCAGAAGCATTGGCGGAGGGTTATCGGCCGTGCGGGCATTGTATGAAAACCGCTTATCAACACTGGAAACATGGAATTATTTAATCATCATTATACAGAAACTAATCTGCTGCCGCAGGATGGTACGGTTTATTATTATGGTAAGATACTGGCGCAAAACGAAGCCGATCAATACTTACAGCAGTTGCTAAATACCATTGCCTGGAAGCAGGATGAAGCCATCATGTTTGGGCGGCACATCATTACCAAAAGAAAGGTGGCCTGGTACGGAGCCAGGCCCTTTGCCTACACCTATTCCAAAACCACCAAGCAGGCATTACCCTGGACTCCCGAGCTGCTGGAGCTAAAGAAACTGATTGAACAAAACACCGGAGAACAGTTCAATTCCTGCCTGCTCAATCTGTATCACCGGGGCGATGAAGGCATGGGCTGGCATAGCGATGATGAGAAGGACCTGGAAGAAAACTCTTCTATCGCATCGTTGAGTCTGGGAGCAGAGCGTAAGTTTTCGTTACGCCACCGGGAAACCAAAGAAACGGTGTCGCTAGTGCTGGAGCACGGTAGCTTGCTGGAGATGAAAGATACCACCCAAACCTACTGGCAACACCAGCTACCGAAAACCAAGAAGGTCACTACACCCCGAGTTAATCTCACTTTCCGGCAGATGGTTGGTCAGGCAGAATTGTAAATTCTTATTTGCTTAATTAGATGGGAAAGCTTGCTGTTTGAGCGTAGCGAGTTTCAAGCTTTCCTAGATTTTTTGTCTACTTTTTCATCGATGGAAAAAGTAGAAGCCTGCCCGGCTTGAGGGCGAATGTTTGAAAATAATTGGCTTACAGGGTTTTGCTGATTATATCTAAAATATAGTTCACACCAGTTTAGTAAATTTATATTCTACATTATCCTTAAGCTGCCTCCCGTTTATTAAAAAAATACGTAACCAACCCCACCGCAATAATGCCTAATCCTATCAAACTCTCGAAGGGTTGGTCGTAGAGAGTATAAGTCAGAATCCAGCCGCTGAAGGCGATGAAGATGTATTGGGCGTAGGGGTAGAGGGGGCTGCGGTAGCTCGTTGGGCTTTTCTTCAGAAACAGCACACTCGCTACAGCCAGCGTACCCATCAACTGTAAGATAAAACCGGTATACAGCAGAATCTGCTCAAAAGTGCCCGTTAGGGTGAGGGCTATGCTGATGGCTACGTGCAGCCAGATGGTTCGCACCGGGATCCTCAGGGCGTTCAGGGGACGAAGGGGCTTCCAGAGGCTGTGTTCCTTCGCCATAGCGTGGGTTACCCGGGAGCCGATCCAGATGTAGCCGCTGATGGTGGCAATGAGTTGGATAGCGATAAAGAAGCTGACCCAACGGCTGCCGCCGGTGCCCAGGAGGTTGGAAAAGGAAATGGTGGCAACTTCTACTTTGCCTTCCAACTGCTCAAACGAGGCGTGTTTCAGAAAGACCAGTTGAAGCAATACATAGAGCGCGGTGACGAACAAGGTACCGCCGATAAGCGCCTTCGGCAGATTCTGGCGTACGTCCCGGATCTCCTCCACGATATAGGCCGCAGCGTTCCAGCCCGTATAGGCAAAGGTGACGTACACCAGCGATACGGCAAATCCTGGGGTGGTAATTTCCTCCATCCAACTGCGTTGGTAAGCTATGGCATTTACGGGCACCGCTGGGCTATAAGCTAATCCTAACCCGATGAGCACCAGTACAAAAGCGATCTTAAGCACGGTGGTGATATTCTGAAAACGTTCGCTCTGCCGGATGCTGAAGGAGTGCATGATGCCTACCAGTACGATGATCCCGATGGCCAGGCTGTTAGATCCTTCTACTCCAAAAGGAGCCAGGTACTGCGTCATGGCGATGGCCGCCAGAGCCACTGGGGCCGAGAAGCCCACCACCAGCGAGGTCCAACTGGTCAGGTAGCCCAGAATGGGGTGAAAAACGCGAGAGAGGTAAATATAATCGCCCCCTGATTCCTTGAAGTGGGTGCCCAACTGGGCGTAACTAAATGCTCCGAATAGGGCCAGCATTCCGCCAATGAGCCACAGTAGCATAATGCTGATGGTGCTGTGTACGTCCATCAACTGATACCCCAGGCTGGTAAAAACACCCGTGCCCACCATATTGGCAATGACCAGCGCCATGGCGGTCTTCCAGGAGATCTTGGTATCGGTTTTCAACAGGTAGTGGTAGTAACAAGGGTAGACGAAGCTACCAAGTTACATCCGTTCCCGGAAAAAGCAATTGCTCAGGCGATGTTGGCCTGCGGATCAGTTACAAAAGCTGCTGAAGTCGGAGGTATTGCAGGAGCATGATGGTTTTGCCATCTTTGATCTCACCCGTCTCTATCATGCGATACGCCTGCTCTGTATCCAGTTCCAGTACCTCAATGTCTTCCTGCTCATCGTCCATGCCACCGCCTTCGTGTACTTTCTGAGCCTCACTATATTCTGCCACGTAAAAGTGCAGGATCTCCGTGACTGACCCCGGCGACATATAGGCTTCAAAGACTTTCTTCACCGAAGCAATCTGGTAGCCGGTCTCTTCTTCTGTCTCTCTTCGAATGCAATCTTCGGGATTGTCGTTGTCCAATAGTCCGGCGCAGGCTTCAATCAGCATACCGGTTTCGTTGCCATTGATAAAGGTCGGCAGTCGGAATTGCCGGGTGAGAATGACAGTGCCTTTTTCCGGGTTGTACAGCAAGATCGTAGCCCCGTTGCCCCGGTCGTAGGCTTCCCGGACCTGGGTTTGCCGGGAGCCGTCGTTCTTCACATATTCGTAGGTTACTTTCTTGAGGGTATACCAGTTGTCCGAAAGGATCTCGGTGTTGATGATGGTGGCTTTATTCGGCATGGGGGACATCTTCTAAACGATAATAAACGGGCAGACCTCGTTCCTGGGCAATGCGTACATCCTGGTCAGCACCGGCTGAAGCGCCTTCCAGCCGAAGGACGGCATCGCATTTCTCGAGGATGCGGTGGGCGACCGGATACTGAATTTCATTCCAGACCTCGTCGCCCGGCTTTTGTGAACCCGCTAGTTTTAGCAGGGGAAAAGCCACCCATTCGCCAATCATGGGCACATGACCCATCCGGAAGAGGGGCAATGCGACGGATTCCAGTCTGTCTAAGTTCTGTTGCATGAGGGTGGGGTCGTCGTGGGTACCGCCACGGTACGGACCGGCAATCAGGATCATCATAGTGTTGAATGTTCTTTTTTACAAAGAACGCTGAAGCGCAATCAACAAAAAATAAGATACCTTAAGAAATCGAGCCTCTTTTGGGGTTCTTTCGGATGGCACTGAGAAACTCCGGGGTAATGCCCAGGTAAGAGGCAATCTGCTTCTGCGTTACCTGCTGGGCGATTACGGGGTACTTTTGCAGGAAGTTATGGTAACGTTCTTCGGCCGACTGCGACAGGTTCTGGATCACCCGCAGTTGCTCCCGGGTGTAGGCGTTCTGCATGAGTATCCGGAAGAAGCGCTCGAACTTGGGCACTTCCGCAAATAGCTGATCGAAGTGCTCTTTGCTTAACTGAAAGATGCAACTGTCTTCTATGGCCTCGATGTACATCATGGCGGGTAGCTGGTTTAAAAAGCAGTACATATCCGTGATCCACCAGTCGGCAATGGCAAACATGATGGTAGATTCTTTACCGTCTTTCCCCAGGTAATAGGCGCGTAAGGCCCCGGAATGTACGTAGCTGATGGTATTACAGACTTCTTTTTCCTGAAGGAGGTAGTCTTTCCGATCTACTTCCTTCACCGCCAGGAGAGACGAGAAGCACTGCGCTTCCTCCTCATCCAGCGTAATGTGTCTGGCTACATGCTTAAGAATGGAATCGTAGGTCATAGATCATTTGATAACGTTGGTTCGGGCAGCAGAGATCCCCTTTTTCAGGAGAATAGCATTTTCCGCAGAAAGGCTTAATAAAACCTCGGTGCCGGAGTGGTCAATCTCCTGAATAAGGGGGGATCAATATCATGATAATAATCTTGTCGATCTCCTTATAGCCTTATCGTCGAAAACCTTATAAGGATGTTGTCGAAAACCCTATAAGGATATCGTCGATCTCCCCATAGGGTTTTTGTCGATCTCCCCATAAGGTTTTTATCGATCTCCCTATAGGGTTTTTGTCGATCTCCCTGTAGGGGCCTCAAAAACCGCTTTTACCCCCTTCTTTTAGGAGGGTTTTAATGCTGCTCAATGTATCTTTCGCGAAAGTAATTCTATGGATAATACATTGCTACAGCAAGCCTACGATCCTGAGCAGTTTCGGCAGCAGGGGCATCAGTTAATAGACCGGCTGGCCGACTATCTGACGCAGATGCAGCAAAGCCCTCATCTGGCCGTATTGCCCTGGCAATCGCCCGAAGATAAGCTGTTTTCCTGGGAAGCCGACCTTTCTCAGTCGCCCCAGGGTAACCCTTCTCAGTTCTTTGACCGGGTGCTGATGGAATCCATGCACATTCATCATCCCCGGTATATGGGGCATCAGGTGAGCCCACCGGCTCCGGCTGCGGCCCTGGCCGGTTTCCTGTCTGCGTTTCTCAACAATGGTATGGCCGTATACGAAATGGGCCCGGTTTCCTCGGCCATCGAACGGATCGTTATGAAACAAGTCGCGACGGCCCTAGGCTACGATGAGTCGGGAGGAGGCATTATGACCTCCGGGGGCACACTGGCCAACCTCACCGCGTTGCTGGCAGCCCGTCAGGTGAAAACGGGTTATCAAGCCTGGCAGCAGGGTACGTCGGAGCCACTGGCCTTGCTGGTATCGGAAGAAGCCCACTATTGCGTAGACCGGGCCGTGAAAATTATGGGCTGGGGCGAAGGTGGTATCATCAAAGTACCCGCTGATGCTCAGTATAAAATGCGGGTAGAGCAGTTAGAGACTTGCTACCAGCAGGCGAAAGCACGGGGGAGAAAGGTGATTGCCGTAGTAGCCTCGGCCTGTACAACCTCCACCGGCTCTTATGATAACCTGGAAGAGACCGCCCGTTTCTGCCAGAAGTATGACCTATGGTTACACGTGGATGGTGCACATGGTGCCCCCGCGGCTTTTTCCAAGAAGTACCGGCAACGGGTGTGGGGCTTATCGCAGGCTGATTCCATCACCATCGACTTTCATAAAATGCTGATGACCCCCGCCCTTACCACTGGTTTGCTGTTCAAAGACGAAAACTACTCCTTTACCACCTTTGCCCAGCATGCCTCTTACCTGCTTAGTGAAAACGAGGGGGAGTGGTTTAATTCGGGAAAGCGCACGATGGAATGCACCAAGCGCATGATGAGCATCACGGTGTATACATTGCTACGCACTTACGGATGGAAGCTGTGGGATGAAAATGTGACATACCTGTACGAACTGGCCGAACGCTTTGCCCGGTTGATTCAAGCGCGGGATGGTGTGGAACTGGCCATCACTCCCCAGGCCAATATTGTATGCTTTCGGTATGCTCCCGTCAATGTTTCGGCGGATCAATGCAGCACCCTGAATGCCCAGATCCGGCAATCTATTATTGAAGACGGCCGCTTCTACATTGTGCAAACCCAACTCAAAGGAGAACTCTTTCTGCGTACCACCCTGATGAACCCCTTCACCACCGAAGCGATGCTAACCGATTTGCTGGATGAGGTCATTCAAAAAGGAGATGGGCTACGAAAGACCCTGCGGGCATAACCTGGCCGACTGTGTTCTGAAACGATGCGTATCGGCACGCTAAACCTCTTCTACAATAGAAATGCCGGAAGAGCCATCACCACTGGTCCAGGTCCATTGCTCATGCAGGCGTAGCTTTCCATTGGCTAGCACCTCGGGAGTAGAGATGCATTGGCCTGTCATCAGTTGTCCATCGCGGTTTACGTGCTGGTAGCGCATATCCAGTATGCCTTCGTCATTCATCCGGGCAATCAGTTGGCCGTACTGAATGGCACCGCCGGAGTAGGTAGCCGTGACGATTTTTCCTTCCTGCCGGTAGTGAAAGCGGGTTTCGCCGTCTACTTCTCCGCTACCACTGTTGCTGAGGGAACGAAAGGTTTTATGATGGTAAGAGATCGTCATAAGTCAGAGGTATTAGAGATTCTTATTGCACCGTCAATTCTTTCCGCATTACTACGGCGGTAGACGGGCATAAGTGGGCGAATTCAGTGGTTTGTTGTATGGCGGGGGGAACTGTAGGGCGATCTACCCGCTCGTACCCCAGCTTCTCGAAGAATGTATCTGCGGTAGTCGTTAGCAGAAAAAGTGTTGTAATGTGCCGGGCTCGAGCGGCTTCTTCCATGCAGGATACCAATTGCTTCCCCAAACCCTTACCCTGATACGCAGGGGCTACGGCCAGGGAGCGTAATAGTCCTGAGGTATCGTATACTTCCAGTCCGCAGGCTCCCGCCACCTGCTCCTGTATATCATGCGCGATCAGTAGAAACACCCGATCGTTCAGGTCTTCGGTTGGTAACTGTTGCTGCTGAAGCAGCGTGCTGATGCCTGCCAGGTCTTTCCA
This sequence comes from Cyclobacteriaceae bacterium, assembly GCA_040222715.1. Taxonomy (GTDB): domain Bacteria; phylum Bacteroidota; class Bacteroidia; order Cytophagales; family Cyclobacteriaceae; genus Tunicatimonas. The sequence goes on from JAVKCN010000129.1 coordinate 27,811, forward strand.
GGTGGCTGGGATTACTTGCAGGGGAGGGATGTCGCGCTTCATGAGTAAGTCGGTTTGGGGATCATTGCCCATCATAAAGCGGTGTGATCCGAAGAGCTGAAAGCCCCATTTCTGATAAAAGGCGATGGCGCGTGGGTTATGCTCCCATACTCCCAGCCATACAGTGGTATAGGAGTTTGCTTGTGCATACCGGAGAGCCGTCTGCAACAATTGTGCGCCAATGCCTTTGCCAATAGCCGACTGTTGTACGTAGATACGCTGAATTTCCAGGGCCTTCGCACCTTCTAACTGATCAGGAGTGTGGCTGGACCGTAGTTTCAGGTACCCTACCGCTTCTCCCTGGGCATAAGCCATGAAAAAGGCCGACTGAGGGTCAGCAAGTTCCTGTTGTACGGTGGTTTCATCGAAAGCTTTGTCTACGTAGGCCCAGAAATCCTGCGGATTGTTATCTTTCTCAAAAGCATCAACAAAGGTTTGCCGGCCCAGACTGGTTAACTGGGTAGCATCCGGTGGGGCAGCGGGTTTAATCTCTATGGTCATCATTGCCGAGTGGGTGTTTCCTATTCTTATACGGGAGCAACTAAATTGTTAGACAAAATAAAAATCTTTCATTAAGTTTAGTGCATGTCTACACCATCAATTGACCTAAGTAAACAAAATATTCTTGTAACCGGAGGCGCCGGAGTAGGCGTGGGCGGTGGTATCTGTGAAGCAGTCGCGGCCTTCGGCGGCAGGTTGTTCGTCAATGATATACGTGAAGATGCGCTTACAGAAGCCATCAAGAAATATCCGGGTGCTATACCCATACCGGGCGATATCAGCCAGGCCAGTGAGGTGGAGCGCATGTTTCGGGAGATCAACGAGCAATATGGTGTGGTACACGGACTGGTAAATAGCGCGGGCATTGGCATTACCAAACCCATGCAAGAGGTAGAGGAAAGCGAATTTGATCGGTTGTATGGAGTAAATGTGCGGGCCTTGTGGCTGATGAGCCGGGCTTTTGTTCGTCAGTTACTTCCGGCTAAGGTAGGGGGGGCTATTGTAAATGTGTCTTCAGTACATGCCAAAGCCGCATCGGCGCAATATGTGATTTACGCCGGTGCCAAAGCTGCGGTTGAAGGGTTAACCCGGGCGATGGCCGTTGAGTTAGGGAAGTATAACATTCGTTGCAACGCCATCGGACCAGGCTACGTGCATGCCGAGCAAAACTACGATCTCTTGAAAAACCTCGCTGATGATCCCCATCAGTGGGTAGACACTTATAAAAACGAATACCAGAGCATTCCCCGCCTGATAGAGGCACGTGACTGTGGAAACGTAGCGGCCTTTTTATTGTCTGACCTTAGCCAGGCCGTTACCGGACAGGTGATGTACGTAGATCAGGGGCTGACCAGCATGCTCTTTACGCGGGGTTTTACCGAAAAAGAAAACACTTCTTCCTAGAAATTTGAGATTATTACACCACGGTAGCCTAATACGATTGAGCACAAAGGCTCAGAACGCCCCTATAAACCTGATAAGTGCTCGCGAAAGCAGCTCCTTGCTGTATGGCCTGTTGCCAGACGAATCGAGGGCTGTATATTCTCCCCAACCCTGTCATAAGCAAGTACCGCAGACTTAAGCATATACCGATGAACCCTAACCAAAACCCCTTTCCAACCACTGAACCTGACCGGCGTGCGCTGTGGGAAATGCTGGTAGCCCGAGATATTGAGGCCTTTATCACGCAGGATTGGAGTCGGGTTGCCCCGGACTTTATTGAGGAGAATTTTATGGGTATTGATGGTCGTTTCCTCAGTAACCCTGATTCCTGGCGGCTCACTTTTCCCAATCTGGAAACCTACCGGGCTGCCTGGTTGACGCAGGCGAAGGATTTTGTCCAGACCGAATGGGCCGAAGATACCGAGCAGGCCCTCTACGAAGCTACCAGCCTGCTTGACATTGAAATTGTAGGCGATCGTGCGCTATTACACAAGAAGTTTGATGGCAGCATTCGCCGAAAAGACGGGGGCGTAGACCGCCTCAACTGGCAGACGCTGTATCGTTGTCGTAAGGTGCAAGGCGCCTGGAAGATCGCGGGGTTTGTTGGTTACCTGCCGAATCCGTTAGGGTAAACCTTATGGAAGCGGCACCTTTTCTTTTCGAGACTAATTTTTCTACCCTGGACTGGGGCATTGTGGTCACGTACATTCTGAGTATGGGGGCCGTGGGTATGCTGGTGAATAAGTATATCCACAGTGTGTCTGATTATATGGTCGGTGGACGGGCCACGGGACTGGCCCTCAACACCGCCAGCTATATCGGTACCGAGTTGGGCCTGGTTACCGTTATGTATGCTTCTATTGAAGCATTTACTCGAGGATTTGCCTATTTAAGCATACCCCTTATCGGTTTAATGGCAGCTTTCATCATTGGGAAGACCGGATGGGTGATTCAAGAACTCCGGAAGCAGCGCCTGGTCACCATTCCGGAGTATTTTGAGAAACGGTATAATTGGAAAATTCGCGTGCTTTCGGGAGTACTTATGGCCTCTTCGGGCATTTTGAACATGGGTTTGTTTCCCAAGATGGGAGCTACTTTTCTGGCCTATTCTACAGGGCTGGTTGCTTTGGGAGATGCCCAGACTATTGTGAATATGGTGATGACACTGCTCATTCTTTTGGTGGTAGCGTATACGATCATGGGCGGCATGGTTGCCGTGATTGTGACTGACTACTTTCAATTTGTGGTGCTAAGTATCGGGTTGCTGATCGGTCTGTATTTTGCCTTTTCTGATCCGGTTATCAGCTGGGATCGTATTGTAGATACCATGACATTTGCCAAGGGCGAAGCAGCGGTAAATCCATTTGCTCCGGATAGCTACGGGGTAGTATATCTGGTGTGGATGCTGATCGTTTACATCACGTCAAACTTTAGCTGGGGCCCTGTGGCGTCTCGGGCACTTACTGCGGAAAATCCCGAAGTGGCTCGGCAAACATTTTTATTAGGGGCGCCTGGTCAATTCATTCGTACGGCAGTACCAGCCCTGTTTGCATTGGCTGCTTTTGCCTGGTTTGTGCAGGACCCTGGTTGGCGGCAGTTTTTCTTTCCCAATGGGGTTGCTCAGGGAGCGGCTCATGTGGCTGAGGCGATGCCGCTATTCATGGGAAAATTACTGCCCGTGGGCCTGTTGGGAATATTGGTAGCTGGACTATTAGCCGCCTTTATGTCCACCCATGATTCGTATTTTCTTACCTGGGCGTCTGTCATTTCCCGGGATATTATTTCCCCTTTTAAGAAGCAGGGTATCAGCCAGCAGGAGCAGATTCGCTATGCTCGTATCAGTATTGCCCTGATGGGGCTGTTTTTGCTGGTTTGGGGACTCTGGTACGAACTGCCAGACAGTGTGTGGACCTATATGGCAATTACCGGCAATGTGTATCTGACCGGAGCTGCTGCGGCGTTGGTCGGGGGGATTTACTGGAAGAAGGCTTCTACGGCCGGGGCCTGGGCCGCCATGCTGGGAGGGCTTATTTCTATCGTAGGGCTTTTTCCTTTGCAGGAACTGATACCCTGGCTGAGTATTGGAGTGCTGGGACTGGCAAATTACGTGTTGTGTGCCTTACTATTGGTTGTTTTTTCTTTACTTTATCCTGATCGGAAACCTGAAATAAAGCCTGAGGAGGCAGCATCAAATGAGTGAGTGGATACTTTTCTGGAAATACCTTTGTGGAATAGGGATACTCGTTTATCTGGTCACCCTGGTGATTATCATTCCTTTGGGAGCGCGGGATATTTTCCGACTATTTCATGCACTTCGCCGCCGCGAAGATGCTAAAGTCCCATTAGAACCTGATCAGGAAGCATAAATAAATTTACTCTATTGGTTATTCACTGGTATGTGATCATAAAAAAAGCCTTCCTACGCATGTAAGAAGGCTTTCTTAATATTTATGGTGACTTAGTTACTCAATAGCACCGGTTTCGGGTGGTGTGTTATACAGCACCTTGAGCGCATTGGCTTCCCGTAGCTCTGATTGTACATCGGAGACAATACCCATTTTGGCATCATCGTCGACTTTCATGGCCATGGTAATCTGGTCGCGTTCAGCTTCACTCAGCTTACTACGCTCAGCTTCCACAAACTGTACTACACCTTCGGGCGTTATCAGTACGTCGTTTGTCTGTATCCGAGGTTCACCGCCATACTTATTGGTATCCTTTGGCTTACCAATATAAATATAGCTTACGAGCGATTTCTTCTGCATTTTCCGCAACTGTTCGGCTCGGGGTAAATTCTGTTCTACCAGAATGTCAGTTTCCCGAAGAACCGTGGTTACCATGAAGAAGAACAACAGCATGAAGATAATATCCGGTAATGCAGAGGTAGGAATATCTGTGCCAGCAGTTGATTTTTTCTTAAACTTTGCCATTAGTTCTCCCCCCCTCCTACTTTAGATGGCTCAGCAATGGAAATATTCATTGGAAGCTCTTTTTTCAACTCATCGTACCTGTCCTGCATGCTCGGTTCCATATTTTCATATTCCCGAATTTGCTTGGTCGTAATGCCCAACCGCTGACCGTAGAGATCGTAATAAGCTCCTTGTAGCTCATCCAGCACCTCAATATAGCGGTTATAACTGGTACCCCGGTCAGTCTTAAATGATACTACTGCATCTTGTGGGTTGTCTGATGACTCAGGATCACGCCCTTCGTTTAATACGAAGGTCTGGACCATCTCCCGTAACTGGGAAGCATCGTCCATTGGCTCGCCTTCCACTAACATCCGGTCCTGGGAGTTAATGAGCACCTTAAACAGGTTACGCTCATTAAATTTCACCTCAGGGGGTGGATCATTGGGGTCTGGTTTGGGGGGGAGGCGAATCGCCAGCCCTTTGTCAGACGCAATGGTGGTGGTAACTAGGAAGAAGATAAGCAGTAAGAAGGCAATATCGGCCATAGAGCCGGCATTCACTTCCCCTGCATTTCGTTTTTTTCTAGCCATATTATTTAAAAACTTTAGTGACTTCAGTAATCACGATACCGACGATCGCGGTAATTACCAGGATATACGTGGTAACGATTGCGCCGCCTATCATTTTAGAGGTAGTAGGCTCGGTAACGTTATTGTTTACATACACATTGGTAACTTCATCAGTGGAAACAGAGTATCCAATGAAGAAGATCACCGCAATGACGACGACTCCAACTACCGTTCCCAGCAGCGATTTAGGATCGCTGATAGCGTGGATAAGCGGTAGTACAATGGCAGCGACGAGGGCAATCCCTACTAAAATATACGCTGCATATAACCCATACGTTGAAACGAATTCTGCCATGAAAGTATTGCGTTAAGTAGATTAGTCGATACGAGTGGTAGTAGAAGCAGTAGTGCCCACAGTAAGCTTATGCTTTACTAAAAGGTCTACCAGTGCAATAGAGGCATCTTCCATGTCATTCACCAGACCATCAATTTTAGAAACGCAGTAATTGTAGAATAACTGAAGGATGATGGCGACAATCAGACCCGCAACTGTGGTTAAAAGGGCGATTTTAATACCACCGGCAACCAGAGAGGGAGAAATATCACCTGCTGCTTCAATAGCATCAAATGCACCGATCATACCAATTACTGTTCCCATGAAACCAAGCATCGGAGCAACAGAGATAAACAGAGATATCCAAACCAATCCTTTTTCCAGTCGGCCCATTTCTACCGAACCGTAAGAGATGATAGATTTTTCCACCATGTCAATGCCTTCTGACATTCGCATCAGGCCTTGCGTAAAGATAGAGGCAACTGGCCCACGAGTATTGCGGGTTACATCCAGAGCAGCATCCACACCACCTGAGTTCAGCGCATCTTCTACTCTGGCCAGCAATTTCTTACTGTTGGTAGTGGCCAGGTTCAGCGTGATAATACGCTCAATGGAAATGGCTAAGCCCAGGATAAGGCACAGCAGTACAGGAGTCATGAATTTCCAGTCTCCCTCAATAAATTTCTCTTTCACCGCCTGATGAAAGGATAATTCTTCCCCGCCAGCGACTAAATCATCGTCTCCGGCAACTTCCTCTACCTGGGCGGCAGCTGTTGTAGCTTCTTCTTGCACGTCCATCATGGCCGTGGTATCTTCAGCCATCTCGGTTGAGTCGCTTTCCATGTCCTGTGCAAATACGTTGGTCTGACTGAAAGCCAGGAAGCCAGCCACTAAAATCAATGCGAGTAACTTTTTCATAAGTGTTCAGTAGTCAGTTTTGTAGTGTTACGAAAAATTTAAAGTAGAATTTAGTTAAAATAGTCTTAAGAAATCTATTCTGGCGGAGAGGGCGGGATTCGAACCCGCGGTACCCCGGTGGGGGCACACTCACTTTCCAGGCGAGCACCTTCAACCACTCGGTCACCTCTCCCAGTATAATAATTTATTTTGATACTTTTTCAAGATCAAGCCAATTGCAAATAAATTAATAATCTATGCCATATGCAAGTTATCCAATGAAATCGACTTGCTTATCTTTGTTGGGATAGTGTAACCGAAGTACGCGTTTGTAAAGTACTATTATTTCTGTTTATAGTTAAGCGATATTATGAACGCATTAATCAAATAGCAATAAAAGAATGCTATTCGCTATAAAATTATAAAAAATAATGAGAAATCTTACCTCTTTCGCTAAAACCTGGCTAGTAAGTTTCTCCACATAGCGAGAATTGAAGGCGTTGGTTAATGAGTTCTGCATCAGACTCTGTACCCAGTAAAAACATCATTTTTGTAACGGCCGCCTCAGTGGTCATATCCTTGCCACTGATCACACCAATATTTTCCAGGCTCTTGCTGGTTTGATAACGCCCCTGAATCACTCTTCCTCCGGCGCATTGAGAAATATTGAGGATGGTTAAGCCTCGCTTGATGGCATCGTCTAAACTATCGAGCAAAAAAGCATCTGTAGGGGCATTCCCTGAACCAAAAGTTTCCAGCACCAGTCCCTTCAAATCCGGTATCTGCAATATACTTTCTACCACTTTACGATTGATACCCGGAAAAAGCTTTAAGACAGCCACATTTGGATCTAACCTACGATGATAAATGAGCTCGCGGTTTGGGACGAAGGGGCGAATAGATGGAAAATTGTAATCGATGACCACTCCGGCCTCGGCCAGGCTGGGGTAGTTCTCAGAGGTAAAGGCATCAAAATGGATGCTCTGACGCTTACTGCTGCGGTTACCCCGCAGCAGGTGGCTGCCAAAATAAATGCATACTTCGGGCACCACGGGGTGACCTTCCCACTGCGCACTGGCAATCTCCAGGGCCGTCACAAAGTTTTCGTGGGCATCTGAGCGTTTGGAACCAATGGGCAACTGGGCACCCGTAAATATCACTGGTTTGTTAAGCCCCTCCAGCATAAAACTGAGGGCTGAGGCGCTATAAGCCATGGTATCGGTGCCATGCACCACCACAAAGCCATCGTAGCGTTGGTAGTTTTCGTACACAATATAGGCCATGTCTACCCAGTGTTCCGGACGGATATTGGCAGAATCGACCAACTGAGGAAATGAGATAACAGTAAGCTGCAGATCAAACTGGCGGAGTGCCGGAATCTTCTCTACAATCCGCGAAAAATTGAATGGCATCAGCACTCCCGACTCGTCGTAAGTCATACCCAGCGTACCGCCCGTATAGATGATAAGGATCGATGCCTTGGCCACCCGCTGGTTAGCCGTGCTGATATTTACAATCTTATAGTTGGAATTTTCCATACGCGGATTTGCGCAAAGGTAAACCATTTTGAGAAGTTGTCTAAAATTTTTGCCTGCGGAGCGCAAATGCCGTGTAAAAAGAGTGTTGTAAAAATACGTTTAGCAGGTAGCCAGGAGATGATAACGCGCTGTAGTAGTGTACTTTTTGCAATTATTTTACTTTCTCAACCCTACTTTTTGCCTGGTGGACCATTTTGTCAAAGTCGTAACCTGCTCTTGGTACCGTAAGCAAGGGCGTGCTATCATTTTGGACAAGCGGTTGCGTATGTAACTTGTGTAATATAATAATTAATTTACTTAATATAAATATTTCAATATTGCGGCATAATACGATTGCTGCATGAAATACTTATTCTTCTTTGTCTGCTTAGGGTTATCTATCTCTGCTATCGCCCAGGAGTTAAATTGTTATAACGGAATTGATGATGATGGCGACGGCCTTGTAGATTGCTTTGATGGTGATTGTAGTGGCCATATCGTCTGTAATATTGAATTCATCTGTGATGATGGGATAGACAATGATGGTGACGGCCTGATTGATTGTGAAGATCCTGATTGTCCGTCCTGTGCCACCGAGATTTGTAATGATGGTATTGACAATGATGGAGATGGACTCATTGACTGCCAGGACCGGGCAGATTGTGGGGCATCTCTAAGCTGTACTGAATCTGACTGTGGGAATGGTATTGATGATGACGGGGATGGGCTGTATGATTATTATGATAGTGACTGTGCGAGCAGCTCCGATAATCCGAACTATTACATTGGAGCTCAGTCCAGTTGTTCAGCCAGTCCGATGAGTGGTGGCTTTTCCATGCAGGCCGCAGATTCTTCGGCTAACCAAACCAGTGCCGCCTTTGATATGCCCATGGTAGCGGATGTGGATAATGACGGAACTCCCGAGGTGATTACTACGAATGCCCAAAACGGCACTATCTATATTCTTAATGGTGCTGATTTATCCGATATTGAATACCAAACCGATCACGGAAGCAATACATTCGGGTACCCAACGGTAGGTGATGTAAATGGAGATGGTTTCGGTGAAATTTTCCTGAGCGATCTCAGTGGAAACATCAAAGCCTATACCCATGACCTTTCCAGTTACTGGGGAAGTAAAACTTCTGTATACAATAAATACGGAAGAGCTTTAGGGCTGGCAGATTTTGATCTGGATGGTAACGCCGAACTTTACCAGGTGAATGAAATCAGGGATGCTATCACCGGTGAAGTATTAATTGCCGGAAGTCACGGATCAACCATGTACCCCTCGGCCAATGATTGGGAAACCGAATTAAACGTAGCCCCCGTAGCCATTGATATGCTTCCCGATGCTGCCTGTACCGATTGTAAGGGCTTAGAACTTGTCGTGGGTCATATCATCTATTCGGTGGACTTGGCAGGTGGAAAGCTCACCGAAGTAATGAATATGGATGATGCTACTACCCTACCCGCTGACTATCGTGCCGGAGGATACTATCCTAAACATGCCGGTTGGAGTGGACAAACCTATAGCTCAACCAGTATTGCCGATTTTAATAGTGATGGGTACCTCGATGTTCTTCTAGGAGGAACCACCGGCGATCAGTATGGTCCTACTTCAGTCTTCTTCTGGGATTTGCAGAACGATGAAGTAAAAATGTTTATCGTTTCTCGGCTAGGTAGCACCATCAATGGAGGTATCAAAGGAACCTTCAAAGATTTGAATGGCGGCGGCTGTGATAATAGTGAGCAGTGTACCTGGCAACGTGGGGTAGGGACATTAAGCTTAGCTAATATAGATGACGATGCTGAATTAGAGGTGGTTTTTGTCTCAGGTTCCAGCTTATATGCGCTGGATCAGGATTTTAATCTGGAGTGGGCCAACCACGATCAGTTCTGGGAATCATCTTCGGGTTTTACCGGAAATACTATTTATGATTTCGACGGAGATGGTGCCTCTGAGATTATCTACCGGGATGAGGTCAATCTGTATATTATTGACGGGACAACTGGAATGGTCATTAGTGATTTGTCAGATGGCTCATTCTGTAGCTCCCAAACCAGATCCGAATATCCCATTGTGGCCGATGTAGACGGAGATGGCGAAACGGAAATTATCATTTCCTGTGGTCAGGCTCGGAATATTTATGGTTCTTCTCCTGCAACATCAGTAACTCGAGAGAATGCCCATATTAAAGTATACGAAGCGGCTGATGATAGCTACTGGGTGCCTGCCCGAAGCGTTTGGAATCAGTTTGCTTACCACAATACAAATATCAATGATGACCTCACCATTCCTAAAATTGCCCAACCTCACCATATCAGTTTTTCTCAAACGTGCCAGAATGGCGGAGAAGCTAACTTCCCTCTGAATAAATTTCTGAGCCAGTCGGCGCGACTCGACAATTGCGGAAATCCGGTGGTTCCGGCTGCTAAGCTGGACTTCTTAGAAGACAGCATCCGTATTACCCCACCCCTTTGCCCGGAGCAGGAGTTTCAGGTGCGACTGTACTTTGAGAACAACGGAGACAAACCCGTTACCCAAGCCATACCGGTTTCTTTCTACTGCAATAATCCCCAACAAGCCTACGCTGATACCGATCCTGACCCTCATTTTGAGGTAGTCTATCTGAATATGGAGGGTGGTCTGCAACCGGGAGGTTTTCTAGACACTACGCTAACCATGACCGGACCTCAGGGAGAGTTTACGCTTTATCCTTCTCTAAATGATTTGGGGCCTTACGATAGCCAGGGCAATAAAATGAATAATTCGGAATTCTACCCACATACGAATCTTAACGGAACCGTTCGTGAGTGCGATGATAGCCCAAGTATCTTTTCCATTGATGTCACCGCTCACCCTTTTGAGGTGGTGGCTGTCAAGCTGCGCGATAACCGGAACTGTCCGGGGGCAATGGCGAATACCAACAACGGGGAAGTACAGGTGTTTGCCGCCGACAGTACGGTACTGCCTGAATCGGATTATGATATTACCTGGACCCATTTGGCTACCGGTGATGTGGTAGGAAGTTCAGCCCTGGTGACCGAGCTGGATTCTGGTACTTATCGAGTAGAGGTCCTTTATAACGATGGAGTGTATACCTGCCAAGGTATGGCTGATACCGTTCGGGTAGAGCGTTTTGAAGACTGGCCGGATACCGAGGTTATCACCCTGGAAATGATTCAACCGGTGTCTGGCTGTGCTCCCGGCACGGCCGATGGACAAGCCCGCATATTACTCAATGGCAGTAGCATCAGTGAGACAGATTACCTTATTGAATGGGAAGATGAGCAACAGGCCGGAGTACTAGCGGTTGGTGATACAGCTACCAATCTGAAGCCTATTCTTTATAAAGTAACTGTTACCAATCTACAAACCGGCTGCTCAGAAGCGGAGATCATTGATATGACGCTGGATCAGCCGGAAATTGATGATCTGGTGATTACGGATAATACCAACTGTAAAAACCCTAATGGCAATGTTACCATACAGATGGTAGGTAGTGTAACAGATTACGATTATATGCTTATTCAGCACAGTCCAGTACAGGATACTATCTTCAGTGATAATCCTTCTTTCAATGGGTTAGGTGAGGGGATTTTCGAAGTGCGGGCGTATGATCCGATTATAGAATGCGGTTTGTATACCTCTGGAGAAACCTTTGAAATTAAAACCATTAGTAACATTGACGATATTACTATTCAGGTAGTTCAGGAGCAAACATCCTGTGCTTTCCCTTATAATGGTCAATTGAGTGCAGTAACGGCTGACCCCAGCGAATATGACTGGGTTTGGTATCGGGGTACCGTAACCAGCGGCCCCACGGCTGAAGTTGTAGCTACTGATTATTTCACCCCCGATACACTTAGTGCAAATCTAACGAATGTATATACTGTGGTCGCAACCAAAAATTCTTCCGGTTGTACGTTTAGCGAATCTATTATGTTGACCGAGAGCATCCCCACTCCGGTGATTAATGTAGATCTACAGCATCAGACCAATTGTAATACCTATGGGCAGGCACAGATTTCAGTTGGCGCAAGTAAGGCGACCACAGGTCATCGTTTTACACTACAACAAGGTGGTACAGTCATCGATACTAATTTTACTGGTTTGTTCACTGAACTGGAAGTTGGGCCATATCAAGTGATTGCCGAAGATACCGCAACGAATTGTGTATCTACTCCCTCTACAGTTTTTGAAATTGAAAATCAGGTTCCCGCATTTGGTAATATCGCTTTCACAGAAACTCCCCAAACCAATTGCGATCCGGCTAGCCCAAACGGTGCTCTGAGCATTACAGTTGATGGCAGCACGGTTGGTTATACATTCAAATGGTTTGCCGGTGAGGATACGGCTAAGGCAGTAGTTCCGCAGCCCGCTACCTCGGATCAACTCGCCGGTGTTGAGGCGGGTAACTATGCCGTGCGCATCCATAACTTGGCTACGGAGTGTGATACGCTTGTCTACACCATCTTGACCGATGCCACAGTGGACTACCAAGCAACTGTTACTGCTACGGTACTACAAGGCCAGATTTATTGTACATCGGGAGTTTTTAGTGGGCAAATTGAAGCAGGACTACTACCTTCTTCGGCCGGTGAAACACCAGATACCGCTAACTATAACTATTATTGGTATGAGGGCGCAAAAAGCGATGTTCGTAGTGGCAGTGCTTCCCTGATTGTCGGGCAGAACCGGTCGATCATTAGTGGATTGGATGTAGGCTGGTATTCAGTGAGAGCAGTTCGGACGGATGAAGGAAATTGTGCTGCGCTGGATACGGCGGAGGTCTTCATTGAAGATATGCGGGATGCTCCCTTAGCGAACATTAATGTTACGGTAGTTAATCAAAGTTCTTGTGACTCCAGTGAGCCTAATGGAGAACTCTATGGTAATGTAGCGGGTAACACCACAGATTATTCCTTTATCTGGTATGAAGTAATTGACGGGGTGGACCGCGAAATCAATGTTGCCAATTATCCGAACATTGTTTTTACGGATACTTCCATTGCGAATGTAGGCGTAGGCACTTATGTGCTGGAAGTTCAGCATGTGGAAACAGGCTGTATGGGACGCGAAGCTATTTCGTTGAACGAGGAGTTACCGACCGCAAGCTTTAGCTACGCACAATCTTCATATTGCCAGCAGGAAACCAATCCTGTTCCAGCGGTAGATACTCCGGGCGGTACTTTTTCGGCTTTTGCCGGACTTGTTGTTGATGCAACTACGGGAGAAATAGATTTGGCGGCGAGCGTAGGGGGTACCTATACGGTAACTTATGCCATGCCGAACGCTTGCCCTGAAACAGGTAACTTTACGCTAACCATTCATACTGAAAGTGATGCCTCTTTCCGTTACAACCGATCTTTTTATTACTTAAATGAAAGTAATCCTCTTCCTCTAATAGAAGGAGATACTGGAGGAACTTTTACTACCGATGATCCGGCAAGCTTAGTGATAGATAGTGCTACTGGAGAAATTGACCTTGGTGCCAGCAACTCAGGAGTTTATACCATTACTTACACTCTAGGTGGTGCTTGTCCTGCCAACAGTGCGGTAGAGATTGTTCTTCTGGAAGTGCCTACCCTATCTGTTTCAAGAGCGACTATCTGCGCAGACGAAGAAATTGAGCTGTCAGCAACCGGACGTAATGCCGAGGAAAACTATCAGTGGGAGATTGTTACTGCTGATGATATTTATTTTGGGATACCTGATTCTGTACGGACAGCACAGTCATTTGCATACCCCATACAGGAAGTAGGAGTTTATGAAGCTCGGGTTACGTTAAGCAATCCTTATGCTGTAGATACTGTTTTGGTGACAACCTTTGTGGTAGAAGCATTGCCAGAAATCACTCTCCCGGAATCTCTAAATCTCTTTGAGGATTCTTTGGCATTGCAGGCGATTGATGCTACTACAAATGATATTGAAAAACTCACTTTCACCTGGAGCCATATTATGGAAAATGACACAATATTGGCAGGAAATGAACATATGCTGTGGGTGGATGAACCAGGATTCTATCATTTAAAGGTAGAAACGCTGTCCGGCTGTTATGCGGAAGCGCAAACCTTTGTGGTCGACAATCGCCCGCTCACCCAAACCATCACTTTTGATAGCATACCAAATAAGGCGGTAGGTGACCCTTCATTTCGCTTGTCAGCTTCATCTGCTCTGCCGGTGCAGTTCGAAGTGGTGGCTGGAGCCGCGCATGTATTCTTACAGGGAGATACATTAAGCATAATCAGTGCGGGTACTGTGGCTATTCAGGCAACGCAAAGTGGCAATGAGCAGTACCAGTCTGCCGATACAGTTTATCGCACATTTGAGATTAAAGAAGCTCCAACAACAGAAGTGTCTGAAGATACTTTATATCACATTGAGATACACATTACGGCTATCCTGCAAGGAAAAGAGGTGAAAGCAGAGTTGTATCAAAGGCAACAGGGTATAACCCATTTGGTAAAGCAGATCAGTGTTACCTCGGATCAATCTAATTTTAGCGAATTGGAGGCAGGGGAGTATACCGTGAAACTGATGCCGCAGGTAAACTCTCTTTTAAATACTTATATGGGTCAACATCTTTTATTGAGCGAAGCTACCTGGATATCTCTTACCCAAGACACCACGGCTTCTATTGACCCAATTGCTATTCCTAAAACGGTGAGTGAGCATGGAGTGATATTGAGCGGAGTTTTTGTGGAATCATCTCAGGCTGGCAGTGGTAGAATTGAACTTACTACTAAGCAGTCTACTTCCGGTGAACCACCGATTGTGGATATGATAATGTATCTCGTTGACGCTCAGGAAGGGAGTCTGGTTGCTGTGACCATTACTGATGATAAAGGAAGGTTTTCATTTGCTAATGTGCCTCCCGGCACCTACCGTATTAAAGCAGATTATAAGGGTTTAGAAGTTGACGCCAGCAGTGTAGTAACTATTGCAGATCAGCCATTGGAGGTTATACTCACGGCGGGTGATAAAATCAGTCTGATAACCCTGACAGAGAGTGAGCAGCAGGTGACGGGTATAGAGGCGCAACTGTTACCTGATATTAAACTATATCCTAATCCGGTAGAAGATGTACTGGACTTACAGCTTCCTCTCAGTATGGTAGGAAGCAATCTGAAAATTTTTAGTGCCAATGGGCAGTTAGTTTTCACGAAAGCTTTGAATACAGCCAATGTAAAATGTTCTCTTTCCCATCTCAGTAGTGGACAGTATCAACTGCAAATATCCTATCAAGGAAATAACTATTTGTTCAAGATCCTGAAAGAATAAAGATCACAAGCTCTAAGAATTTCATCGGGCAACCGTTGTTGGGGCATTAATAAACTGAAATGCTCAGTCTCTTAGGAATAGTTTCCGGGCGTTTTGGGTTGTTTTTTCCGCAATTGCTTCAGGCTGGTTTTTGGTGAATTCGGCCACTTTTTTTCCGATGAGGGGAATATAGGACGGTTCGTTACGCTTGCCCCGGTGCGGGGTGGGAGTCAGATAAGGGCTGTCAGTTTCCAGCACGACCCGGTCCAGGTCCAGGTGGGGAATTACCTGATCCATGCCGGAGTTCTTAAACGTGGAAACTCCGCCCAGCCCCATATAAAAGCCGGTTTCCCCGATGCGCTGAGCCTCCTCCTTGCTGCCGGTGAAACAATGAAAAACGCCGGTTAACTCATCAGTATTCAGCTCCTCTACCAGTTGAATGGCATCCTCAAACGAATCGCGGGTATGAATGACAATCGGTATGCGGTGCTTCTTCGCCAGTGCAATTTGTATGCGGAAGGCTTCTAGCTGTTGTTCTTTAAACGTAGTATCCCAGTAGTAATCCAGTCCGATCTCACCCACGGCGGCAAAGGAACGTTGGTCCAGCCATTCTTCTACCAAGTACAGCTCCTGCTCAAAATCTTTCTTCACGCTGCACGGGTGCAGGCCCATCATGGGAATGCATTGCTGGGGAAAGCGATGTTCCAGTTCCAGCATACCATCTACCGTAGTGCGATCAATATTCGGCATATAGACCTGATGCACCTCAGCCTCTAGGCAGCGGGCTAACATATCTTCGGTGTCTTCTTTAAATTGGGTATCGTAAATGTGGGCGTGGGTATCAATCCATTCCATAAGGTGTTCGCGGGTTAATGTGTTCTAAGATGCTGGTATGTATGAGCCATGGTGCAGAAGTTCATTGAATAAATCTAAGATAGTGTGCCCTACCAAAACGCTTTTCCTATAACGTAGTAAAGGTATATCCTTGTTCGGAAAAATGTTCCAGATACCGGGGTAGTACGTAGGTCAGGTTTTTCTGAGCTTTGTAGTTGTCGTGAAAGATGATGATGGTGCCCGGCTGGGTATGTTGAATGCATTTCTCCAGGCAGGTTTGGTGGTTGAAGTCAGGGTCAAAGTCACCCGACAGAATATCCCACATGATAATGTTGTATTGAGGGGCAAGCTGTAGAATTTGTTTTTGCTTGATCTTGCCATACGGTGGACGGAACAACTTATCGGGTTTGTTTTGAGCGCCACACAAAAGCTGCTCGCATTGCAGGATATTTCTGAGGTAGGTAAAATTTTCCGTCTTCCAACCATTCAGATGATGGTAGGTGTGGTTACCCGTTCGGTGGTTTTCTGAAATAATCTGCTGGTACAAAGAAGGATGTTGGCTTATATTATCACCCACACAGAAGAAGGTAGCCTGGGCCTGGTAGCTTTTCAAGGTTCTCAGTACCCAGGGAGTGAGATCAGGGATAGGGCCATCATCGAAGGTGAGGAAAATATTCTTTTGCTCAGCCTGAGAGGACTCAGCGTGTTTGTCCCAGATGAGACTGGGGTAGAGGTGTTTGAGCACCGCTGGGGTTTTGAAAAAATTCATGCTTAGCTGTTTCCTGCTAAAAGCTTGGTGTCGGCCCGGACAGAAAGAAAGGTAACATCATCATCGTAAGCACGTCCGCCATTAAAATCCGTCAGTGCATTGAACACATTCTGGTGCAGGGTAGGTAAATCGGTTTCGGATTGCTCAATTAGCAACTTTTCCAGTCGTTCTATGCCAAACTCTTCTTCCTGTCGGTTAAAGGTTTCTGTTAATCCATCAGTATAAGCAAATAACAGGAATTCATCTACATCGTGGAGGGTGCCATGATGTAAGAAGGGTAGCGGCTGAAAACTTCCCAGCATTACTGTGCCCTGATCAAGATGACGGGCCTGGTTTTTATGAATAAGCAGGGGAGGAATATGCCCCGCATTGACGTACCACAGCTTATGAGATTCCTGGTCGTAGATGGCGACAAAAAAGGTAATGAAGTTCTCCCCGTTGGCGCTCTGCATCACCTGATAGTTAAGTTCCGGAATGATCTCCTTCAAGTTCATGGTTTGCCGGACAATGGTGCGCAGTGCCGCCTGAAAGTTCGACATCAATAAAGCCGCCGGTACACCTTTACCGGAAACATCGGCCACGCACACCAGAAAGTGATTCGAGGTGAGCCAGATGAAATCATAATAATCCCCTCCTACCGAATAGTGGGGAACATAACTGGCCTCTACCGCCAGTCCCGGGCGGCGGGGCAGGTTCTTGGGAAACAGAAACTGTTGTACCTGCTGGGCAATCTCCATTTCTTTGCGAATAGCTTCCTGGGCCAGTTGGCGACGGGCCAGCTTTTTATTCTCAATGGCCACAATAATAATATTGCTGAGGGCCTGAATAAAAGTCGTGCCGGTTTGGGTAGAGGTAGAATCCGTATCCTTTTTCAATCCGCTGACAAATACCAAAGACAGCATCCGCTCTTTGTGGGATACCGGAATCAGAATGTCAAACTCCGTAAATACTCCCGGTTCTTCCAAATCCTGTACATAGGTAATTTCCTGAATAGGCAGAAAATGTTCGCTCAGCAAGACCTTATTAAAGTCAGTAACGGTACCAAAATTGGTTTTACATTCCCAGTAGTCGGGCTGCTCTTCCTGTTCGTTCAGTACATATAAGGCGAGCTTTTTGATATTAAGATTGGCTCGGAGGGTAAAGTTGTAAATTTTGTAAAGCGATGCCTCTGGCAGGTTATTATTAATAGCCTGCGTCACCTCCAGCAAGGAGTTTAGCTCCAGTTCTTTAAGCTCAAATTGATTTCGTAAAGCTTCGTTTACTTCCATAATACCCTCAGGGTTTTCCCATACCATCCAGAAAAAATGCTTCCGGTAAGGCATTAGCTAAAAATAAGGAATGCAGACAGAAAACAAAATTAGTATTTTATACAATAATTGCCTGTTTCTTGCAACCCTTTATGGCAAAAGCCGGTCAATTAAATTGAAAAACCCGGGAAAGTGTTCGCTAAAGAACAGTAGTGTGTTATTAGCGGACAGTACATTTATCAATATTTTTTTGTAAATTGTTGTAGGTCAGGTCAGTACGTTTCCGGCATGGGTTTGGACATAAGCAGAACGAACAACATTTTGTAAAATCCAAAAAAGAAAAAGATCATGAAAATTGCATTCAACATTTTTTCCCGGGCTATTGTAGCAGCAGCTTTGTTATTGACAATCTCGGTGGGAGCCTTTGCCAACAATAATACCGATAAAACGACCCAGCGTGCGCGCGAATCTGTGGAAAACGCCGCGCCCGACGATTGGTATACCCTGGCGAAAGCTGCCCAAAAGTGTATCACCAAAGGGGTTAACCTGAAGGAAGCCGCTGAATGGCTGAATAAGTCGCTGGCCATTCATGAAGGTGCGTATAACCTGAAAGTGAAAGGTGATTACTATGTGCAGAATAAACTGCCCGAAAAAGCATTGGAGTACTACGGCAAAAGCATCCGGGTTGGCAAAATGGAAGACCCTTCGTACATGGATGCTGAAACACAGGATAAAATACTGGATTTAGTGCGACAACTAGGTTAGTAATACGTTAAGTAAGTAGAAAAGAAAGAGCTTCCCGAGGGAAGCTTTTTTTGTTTCCCCCTTTTCCACTAAACTTAGGGCGTAAACTTCACGCCAAAACGAATGAAATCCTTCGCAATAGCCATCTGTTTAAGTTTAAATATCGTAGCACAAGCACAAATGCCGAAACCTCAGCATCCCATCGTACCCGACTTTGGTGGCATATATGCCATTCCCGAAGCTCAGAAATACCCGGATACTACCCTGACCTACCAGATTGTGATTGACGTAACGCAGGGAGCAGAAAAGCCAGATCAGTTAAACCCTTCACTCAACAATATTGCCCGCATGCTGAACCTGCACGGCATCAGTGGTATTAAAAAAGCGCAGTTAGACGTGGTGGCTGTAATTCACTCCAGCGCTACTCCGGTCGTGCTGGCTGATCAGGCCTACCAGGAGGCTTTTGACTGCAATAATCCTAACGGTGAACTCATCAAGGCGCTAAGCGAGGCCGGAGTGTCGCTGTTTGTCTGCGGGCAGTCGTTGCTGGCCCGTAACTACTACGAGTACCCTTTACACCCCGACATTACTATTTCTATTTCGGCCCTCACCGTACTGACCGAGTACCAGCGGAAAGGGTATGCCTTGCTGAAGTTTTAGCAATGATGGAAATCTGCGGTAGGTGAAATAAGCTGTAGGAAATTTCGTATTTTTTATACAGCAGTACGCAAAATGTGGAGAGTACAGGTATGATCACCACAATACGCTAACCATGGTTCGTCTCACCTTTCTTATCATCATAGGGATATATACTTTTTCTGTTCCACTACTGGCACAAACCCAGAAGAACCTTGAACATCTCAAAACATTCGCCAGGCTATATGGCTATGTCCGCTACTTTCATCCAAGTAATGAAGCAGTCGAAGTAGATTGGGAACAAATGGCGATTTACGGTGCTCATCAGGCACGACAGGCTGCCGATAAGGAAGCTTTGCATCAGAATTTACAGGCACTGTTTGCGCCAGTGGCCCCCACACTGATTATTTATCCCGCAGCAGTGTCAGCAGAATTTATTCCTGATCCTTTGATTCCCCCGGATACCAGTAATTATCGGACGGTGGCCTGGCAACATCTGGGAGTGCATTTGGGCAGGCAAAGCAATATTTATAAAAGTAGGCGGACCGGCCAGTCTGAAAAGAAACCTTCGCCTACTTTTGGTACGCTGGGCAACAGCATGGAAATTACGCAATATCAGGGAAATGATGTAAAATTGGTGGCTTCGGTAAAAATGGCCGCTGAGGCTGAAGGAAGTGGGCATCTGTGGCTGCGGGAAGAACGAGGAGCGCAACCAGGTTTCGCCCTAAACATGGAGGACCATCCCATTACCGATACAGTGTGGCAGACTTACGAAGTTATTGGCACGCTCGCCCCCGATGCTACGTCCCTTGGTTTTGGTTGCTCTTTACGAGGGGAGGGAAAATTATGGGTAGATGGCTTTCAGTTATATACCAAAAACCCTCGTGCTAAATCCTGGAAGCTGATTCCATTGCCCAATGCTGATTTTGAAGAGGATGCTCCTAACCGACCGCCTAAAAACTGGTTTGCCGAGAGCCGTAAATATGCTTTTCTGGTAACCGATTCTGTGGCAGATCAGGGTAGCCAAAGTGTGCAGATTTTCACCGAAAGTCCTTCTCGGCATGGTTTGCTGTTTCCGCAGTATCCAAAAGTTGGGGAGGTATATCAGCAGGAAATCGGTAGCGGTTTGGCGAGCATCGTTCCCTTAGCCTTATACGGAAATGACGAACACACTTACCCACCCAAGGAAGAAGATGCCTTCAATGCTTTTATAAAAATGCTGGATAACCAGATGCCCGACATGATATCGGGAGCTAATCTGGATGTACGGCTGGGAAGCATCATCATTGCCTGGAATGTTTTTCAGCATTTTTACCCGTATTTCGATGTGGTTGCTGTAGACTGGGATGGAGCATTGGAAGAAGCCTTTCGGGACGCTTATCAGGATTCTTCATCAACCGATTTCCTGCAGACGCTTCGGGTGCTTATTGCAAAGTTGGAGGATGGACATGGTCAAGTATACCTGGCCGGAGATCGTTCGGAGACATATTTTCCGTCGGTTATGTGGGAGTGGATAGAAGATTCACTGGTCATTACCGATACCGGTCAGGAAGGTCTTTACGTTGGAGATGTGGTGACCAGTATTCAAGGTCAGTCTCCTAAGATGTATTTTGACTCTTTGTACGAAACTATCTCCTTTCCCTCTCTTGGGTGGCGCGACTATCAGGCCAGAGCCAGTTCCTTATGGGGGAGCTATCAGTCAACTCTAACGTTAGGTATTAATTCCTCTTCAAAGATCGTTTTAACTCGGGATGTTCAGGCTCAATATTATTACCCTCATCTTCTGAATGGAGGACGAGACACTTCACTGCAGGAGCTTGAAAAAGGTATTTACTACGTGAATGTGAGCGTAGCCTCAATGAATGATATTGAAAAAGAAATAGAGGTTCTTCAAAAAGCCAAAAGCATCATTTTTGATCTGCGAGGGTATCCCAACCGTAACCACGAAATTATCAGTCATCTGCTAACCAGTCCGGATACATCGACAGCCTGGATGCAGGTTCCTCAGATCATCTATCCCGATCAGCAGAATATGGTCGGCTACGAAAACGATGGGTGGGCAATGAAGCCTCATGAACCAAGCCTGGATGCCAAGATTATTTTCATCACTGATGGCCGGGCGATCAGCTACGCGGAGTCGTTCATGAGCTTTATTGAGCACTACGATCTGGCGACCATTGTCGGCCAACCTACTGCGGGAACCAACGGCAATGTCAATGCCATCACCCTTCCCGGTGGTTATCATATCTACTGGACGGGCATGAAAGTGCGCAAACACGATGGGAGCCAGCACCACGGCGTAGGAATTCTTCCCGATGTGTACGTGGAAAAAACCATGGCCGGAGTACGGGCCGGCCGGGATGAGTTCCTGGAGAAAGCACTGGAGATTGCCCGGTTGGAATAAAACATATTTCAAGCATCCTCGCTGATGTCATTCAGCAGGGCATCCATGCGCTCATTAAATTCCCGGACAAACTTTTCGTAATATTCACCCGTGCCCGGACCGCTAAAGCCGGTATGAATATTTTGTACTTTTCCAGTATGATCGATATAGATCAGCGTGGGAAATGACATCACCTGGTTGAGCATGGGAAGAGTCTCCGCAGCCTTTTCCTTATCCGATTCGCCGGCAATCAGAAAGTCATATCCCACATCCAATTTATCCACCATTTTCATTACTCGCCGACTGGCGTAGTCAAAGTCATCCTTACGTTCGTAGGCCAGTCCGATAATCTCCACCCCTCGGTCTTTGTTCTGATCATACCACTCGGTCAGAAACTTAGTCTCATCCATGCAGTTGGGGCACCAGGTTCCGAAGATCTGCACCAGCACTACTTTGTCCTGATATTGCGGGTCGCTCAGTGACACACTATCCCCTTGCAAATTGGGAAATGTGAACGCCAGTTGGTCGTAACCTTCCTTCAGATACGTGAGAGTATTGGCATCGGGTAGTTCTACGTTCTCGTCCCGGCGCGCTGTCCAGGTTGTGTGGTAACTGATACCCGACCAGAAGTCGCCCTGCAAGGTGCCATCTTCCTGGAGGCGGGCTTTAAAAAGGTAGGCATGTTCACCATCAAAAGTGCTCAACATCAACTGCTCTCCCGACACGTTTCCTTCCAGAAATCGATAGTCTCCGGTGGCTAGTAAAAACGAGCCGGTGAGGCGGTCGCCTTCCTGTTCAAAAACACCAATCGCAGGTAGGCTGTCGTCTGCAAAAGTGACCTCCCATTTTCCTTCAACTTCCACTGGAGTTTCAGTGGCAGCAGGGACGAAACGGTAGTCTTCTCCCTGCTGCGCTTCGAAAGGAAGCACGTAATCTTCAACATAGTTTTTCGTCCAGTAACCAGTCCAGTGATCACCCTCATTCTTGGCTACAATCTCAGTATCAAAAATGTGCAACGGCACTCGGATCGAGTCCCCTTCTACATGAATCTCATCAACCAGCAATCGCTCTTCGGCATTCCGGAGATACAGTTCGTAGGTAGAACTGTCCTGTTCCTTTAGGTCGAACGTGAACGGCAAAGTCTGCCCTTGCAGGGTGAGTGTTGCTCGCCATGTTCCCGGGGATAGGGTAGGGGATGAGATTCGGTTTTCTTCCGAACTAGAGCAAGCCATGATGAATATCAAAAGCATCAGAATAAGGTAAATATTACGTAGGTGCATAGTCAGATAGTTTCGCAAAAACTCAAAAAAATAAACTCTAAAATTAATAAAGAAAATGATTGATTTTAGTGGGCAGCTGTGGTTAATGCGCGGACGCAGGATAGTAAATGGCAGCAATCGGTTGAAAGCATTTCAGGTCTCAATTATTGTCATACGGTTGCTGCATCAATGAGGTTCTTATGCTGATAATACGGAGGTAGTCGGTTCTTTAAAAGGATGATAATGGAAACGCCGGAGTTATTAACAGCATGTGGATAAGTCTGAAAATTATGTGTTTGATAACCTTGTGTTAGTCAGGTTATTTGTCGTGTTATTATCAGGTTGTTGCCCAAAATTCAGTAGTTATTCATGGGCTAACATTTGTTAATTATTGAGTAGCAAAAATTAGAGCGATGTAAGCGCCAAATTGTACTTTTAATAAGAATGTTAGGCAAATTTCCCCAAAAACAGGGGTTTAATTGGAAAAAAAACAGAGAATGCGGTGGTAAAAAGTGGGAAGAAGTGGAGGATATTACGCAAACTATTCGTAGATTTGTTTTGATAAGTTGTTTTTCGGATGACGCTAACATGGCAATCTTCACTGGGGAGTATGAATGTAAAATGGACGCTAAAGGGCGACTGTTGCTTCCGGCCAAAATCAAGGCCCGGCTTCCCGAATGCTCTAAGCATGAGATTATCCTGGCGCGAGGATTTGAACCTTGTTTAACTATTTATACGAAAGAAGAGTACGAAAAGGTATATCAACAATTTTCTTCACTAAGTGCTTACAATCCTGATCAACGAAAATTGCAGCGTAATTTTTTTAGAGGAAGTGTTGAGATAGAATTAGATAACCTGGGACGATTTTTAATTTCGAAACGTCTGGCACAGTACGCTCAGCTTGATAAAGATGTTTTGATTGTAGGGGCGGGCAAAGTGCTGGAAATATGGAATCCGGATGTATATGATGACCATGTTGTAGATACCCCGGAGGCCTACTCAGAATTAGCTCAAAAATACCTGGATGCAACGCATGGAGGAATTAACGGAGAAGAAAATGTATCACCAGCCGGTGCTGCTTAAAGAAAGTGTAGAAGGGTTAGTCTGGAACCCATCGGGTACCTATGTGGATCTTACCTTTGGGGGTGGAGGACATAGCCGGGAAATCCTGGAGCGCCTGGATGAGAACGGGCGGTTGCTGGTCTTTGATCAGGACCCGGAGGCGGTGGCCAATGCTGAGGGAATGGACGTGACATTAGTGCAGGCCAACTTCCGGTTTTTGAAGCGTTATCTGAAACTGCACGGCGTGTCGGAGGTGCATGGAATTTTGGGTGATTTGGGTGTGTCTTCTCACCAGTTTGATATTCCCGACCGGGGGTTCTCGACCCGTTTTGAAGGACCTCTGGATATGCGGATGGATACGGTCAGTGGGAAGACGGCGCGGCAGGTCATCAATGAATATAAAGAAGGGGAGCTCCACCGGTTATTAGGAATGTACGGTGAGGTGAAAAATGCCCGATCACTGGCGCAGGCGATTGCTTCCGAGCGGGTACAGAAATCCATTGAAACGGTGGAGGATCTGAAACGGGTGCTGAAGCGATTTACGCAAAAAGGTCGGGAGGCAAAATACTACGCACAGGTGTTTCAAGCGTTACGTATAGAGGTGAACGATGAAATGGCAGCATTGAAAGAAATGCTGGAGCAGTGCGTTGAAGTATTGATGCCCAAGGGGCGGTTGGTCATCATCTCATATCACTCGTTGGAAGACCGGTTAGTGAAAAATATGATGAGCAAAGGGAGCTTCTCAGGAGAAGTAACCCAGGATTTCTACGGAAATGTTCTTCGCCCGTTTCGGCCCATCACTAAAAAACCAGTGGTGCCTTCGTTAGAAGAGGTTGCGGTGAATAATCGGGCACGTAGTGCCAAGTTGAGAATAGCCGAGCGGATAACAGATTGACAAAAACGGATGAGTGAAGCTAAAAACAGGTAGTTATGAAAACAGCCGTGAAAAACAAGTATCAAGCCAGGCAGAAAAAAAGCAAAGCCCGGAACAACGCTTTGAAAAAAGTAGAATACGCGGCTGTGCCTCAGAAAAGTATCTTCACGAGAATGGAAGATGCGGTGCGATTCGATACTTCATTTGAGCGAGGCTTGCCAGTACGCTTTGTTCCTTATGTATTGTACTTTACCATTATTGGGCTATTCTACATTGGTAACAACCACTATGCCGAGCGGATGATCCGAAAGCGTAACCAACTGGAGCAGGAAGTAGAAGATTTACGCGCTAATTATACAACGCT
The DNA here is from genome assembly GCA_040222715.1 of Cyclobacteriaceae bacterium. Taxonomy (GTDB): domain Bacteria; phylum Bacteroidota; class Bacteroidia; order Cytophagales; family Cyclobacteriaceae; genus Tunicatimonas. The sequence goes on from JAVKCN010000129.1 coordinate 52,961, forward strand.
GAAAGCCGGGTATATGCTGGAGAGCAAACAATCAGAAGTGGCCAAACGGGTCGAGCGTCTGGGTTTAAAAGAAAGCGATACTCCACCCCACAAAATTATTGTTGTCGAACCTTGAATATTAAAAACACCATATTACTGCGCGTACGTATCGCGTTTCTGGCCATTCTGGTGCTGTCAGGCTTTTTGGTGCATCGGATCATCGATCTGCAATCCAGCGCAGGTGATCGGTGGCGAGACCTGGCCGAGCAGGCTACCGTACAATATCGGGCCGTCCCCGCCGCGCGGGGGAATGTGTATGCTGATGACGGAAGTCTGCTTGCAACCTCCTTACCTTATTATAGGGTGGCTTTTGACCCTTCGGTCGCGGGCGATACGCTTTTTCGTGCCAACATCCGCGCGCTGAGCGAGCAGTTGGCTGGCTATTTTGGCGGAGATGCGCAGTATTATCAGCGGAGAATGACGAAGGCCCGGGAAGATGGTAAACAATATGTCATGCTAAGCCAGAAAAAAATCAACCATCTGGAAAAAGATGAACTGGCTGCGTGGCCGATCTTTCGAGAAGGCCGATACAAGGGTGGGGTAATCTTCGAGCCGGTAAAACTGCGCTATAAACCTTTCGGCTACTTAGGTGCTCGCACCGTGGGGTTTGTCAATGACAATGGAAAAGGTGCCGGGTTAGAATATAGCTTCAACCAGTACCTGGCCGGACAAGATGGACAGGGCTTGTTTCAGAAAATGCAGGGAAATCACTGGAAGCCGGTCTACGATGGTTCTGAGATCAAGCCGGTGCAGGGGCTGGATATTGAAACAACCATCGATATCAATCTGCAGGACGTAACCCAGGCCTCACTGCTGTCGGCTTTGTACGAGCACGATGCCGAGTACGGATGTGCTGTCGTAATGGAAGTGCAAACCGGAGAGATCAAAGCCATCTCTAACCTGACCAAACGCAAAGACGGCAAGTATGCCGAGATTTATAATTATGCCGTAGGAGGATTGACTGAGCCAGGATCAACCTTTAAGCTGGCCTCGGTCATCGCCTTACTGGAAGACTCCGGTTTGCAGTTAACGGATACCATCGCCACTGGCAAGGGTACATATCGGTTTCATGACCGCATTATGCGTGATTATAAGTGGGGAGGGTTTGGTACCATCACCCTGAAAGAGGCATTTTCCAAGTCGTCCAACATCGCGGTTTCCCGTTGGGTGGATAAGTATTTTGGTTTGAAGCCCAGTCGATACATAGCGTATCTTCAGCAGATGGGGCTGACGGAGCCCCTCGGATTTCAACTGGCGGGTGAAGGAGTTCCCTACATTCCAACTCCTGAGGATAAAGACTGGAGTGGTGTTACCCTGCCCTGGATGTCTATCGGGTACAGCCTCAAACTCACTCCCTTACAGACTTTGACTTTTTATAATGCGATTGCGAACGACGGAAAACTGATGCAACCCCTTCTGGTGAAAAAAGTAACGGAAGCCAATCAGGAAGAGCGGGTATTTGAAGCGGCCGTACTGCGCGAGCGTATTTGTTCTCCGGCTACCTTACGGAAGGTGCGCCAACTATTAGAGAGTGTGGTGCAGGAGGGAACTGCGAACAACATTCGCAATGATTATTACCGCGTGGCGGGAAAGACCGGAACGGCTAAGATTTTAGTCAACGGTGAGTACACCAATAACTACTATACATCATTCGCTGGCTATTTTCCGGCTGATCGTCCGAAGTATAGCTGTGTGATCGTTATCAATAACCCGAAAGGATATCAGCAAAACGGTAGTGATGTGGCGGCTCCGGTATTCAAGGATATTGCGGATAAGATTTATGCGACTGATTTATCCCTGCATCAACCCCTCCCCACGCAGTTTGCTCGTGAGGAAGGAGTCTTTCCGGTGATTCAGGCGGGATACCGCGATGACTTACAGCAGATTTGCACCGCATTGCATATTGAGCAACTGACGACCGATGAAACCACCGAATGGGTGCGGGCACAACCCGTCAATCAACGCATTCGCTGGAAACAGGAAGCCGTGGAAGAGAACCAGATGCCGAACCTTCAGGGTATGACCTTGCGGGATGCGCTCTACTTATTGGAGCGGCAGGGGCTACGGGTAGAATACAAAGGAGCCGGGCGGGTGACGAAGCAGTCGCTCTCGCCGGGAGAATCACTGAAAAAAGGAAACACCATTTGGCTGGAGTTACAGAGCTGATGAAACAAACAAAAATGGTAACTACCTTTTTAGGCATTGAACTTGTAGCATGTCTGCCTATTGAAACAAAAAGAGGGCTTATGGTAAGCACCGAAAAAAAACAAGACCAAACTGTGGACTAAATACCCATGAAATCACTCAAAGACATATTATACCATGTTTCGCTTCGCGCCGTAGAAGGAGCGACTGACGTGCCGGTGGCAGCCGTGCATTTCGACTCCCGAAAGGTAGAAGCAGACAGCGTCTTTGTGGCAGTATCGGGTACGCAGGTAGACGGGCATCAATATATTTCTACGGCGCTGGAAAAAGGAGCTACATCGGTGGTCTGCGAAAAGATGCCGGAGGAAAAACAGGAAGGAGTAACGTATGTAGAAGTAGCCAACAGTGCCAAAGCGCTGGGGCACATGGCTGCTAACTTTTTCGATAACCCTGCTGCCAGATTACAATTGGTAGCGGTGACGGGCACGAACGGTAAAACCACAGTTGTGACATTGCTGCACCAGTTGTTTATGCAATTGGGTTACCAGGTCGGACTGCTTTCTACTGTTAACAATAAGATTAACGATGAGGTAATCCCCGCAACGCACACCACGCCGGATGCTGTGCAACTCAACGCCTTACTGGCGAAGATGGTCCGGCAGGGTTGTACGCATGCCTTTATGGAAGCCAGTTCGCATGCCATTGTCCAGCAACGCATGGCCGGGTTGACGTTGGCCGGAGCAATCTTCACCAACATCTCCCACGATCATCTGGATTATCATAAAACTTTTGAAGAATATATTAAGGCAAAAAAGAAGCTGTTTGACGACCTGCCCAAAGCTGCTTTTGCCCTGGTGAATATTGATGATAAGCGGGGAAGAATCATGGTGCAAAATACTTCGGCCCAGGTAAAGACATTCTCGCTCAGAAGCATGAGCGATTTCAAAGCCAAAGTACTAACCAACTCGCTTCAGGGCTTAGAACTGGAGATCAGTGGCGATACCATTGCGGCAAAACCCGTTTGGTTCCCGCTGATCGGCGATTTTAATGCCTATAACCTGCTGGCTACCTTTGGGGCGGCAGTGTTGCTGGAAGAAGAAAACGAAGAGGTGCTGACCCAGCTTTCCGGAGTGCAGCCGGCCCGGGGGCGCTTCGAGCAAATTCATGCCCCGAACGGCGTGACGGCCATCGTAGATTATGCGCATACCCCCGATGCCCTGGAGAATGTGTTGAAAACCATTCAGAATGTGCGTACTAATAATGAAACCGTGATCTGCATTGTAGGCTGTGGAGGTGATCGGGACAAAGCCAAGCGGCCTAAAATGGCGGCCATTGCTGCGGAGCGTAGCGATAAAGTAATTTTGACTTCTGATAATCCCCGAAGTGAAGATCCGGAAGAAATTATCCGGGATATGCAGGCAGGAGTTAGTCCTTCACATTACAAAAAAGTGGTCTCGATTACTAATCGGAAAGAGGCGATTAAAACAGCCTGTATGATGGCAGAAAAAGACGATATTATTCTGGTAGCGGGCAAAGGCCATGAGACCTATCAGGAAATTAAAGGAGTGAAACATGATTTTGACGATAAACAAGTTTTAGAGGAAATCTTTCAAGAATTGCGCTAAAGGCATTAGGTCGGAAGTAAGTTGCTTCCGCTCTTTGCCGTCTGGCACCAAGCGACGATTATGCTGTATTATCTGTTTGATTATTTAGAGCAAGAATTTAATATCCCCGGTGCGGGGCTTTTCCGGTTCATCTCGTTCCGGGCGGGCATGGCAACTTTACTTTCGTTGCTCATCACCATCATGTTTGGCAAAAAGCTCATCAATCTGCTTCAAAAAAAGCAAATCGGCGAAATCGTGCGTGACCTGGGGCTGGAAGGGCAGATTCAGAAAAAAGGCACTCCCACCATGGGGGGGATTATCATCCTGAGCGCGATTATCATTCCTACATTATTATTTGCGCAGCTCGATAATGTGTACGTAATATTGGTATTGGTAGCCACCGTATGGATGGGAGCAGTAGGGTTTCTGGATGACTATATCAAAACCTTTAAGAAAAATAAAGAAGGCCTGGCTGGCCGGTTTAAAATCGTGGGGCAGGTAGGGCTGGGGCTCATTGTAGGGCTGACGCTGTACTTCCATGAGGATGTGAAAGTACGGGAGTTTGATGAGGAGTTTATGGGTAATATCAGCAACGTAAGTGAGGAGGTTACCACCATGCCGAGTGATGCTTATGAAGACATAAGATCTACCCAGACAACCATTCCCTTTGTCAAAAACAATGAAGCAGACTATAAAAACTTTTTATCTTTTATCAGCTTTGGTCTTATTGAACTGCCCGACGCCTGGACGTGGGTGATTTATGTGGCTATTGTCACTTTTATTGTAACGGCAGTGTCTAACGGGGCCAATATTACTGACGGCCTGGATGGACTGGCGGCGGGGACATCTGCTACGATTGGCCTTACAATGGCAATTTTTGCCTATGTGTCGGGCAACCTGCTTTTTTCCCAGTACCTCAACATCATGTACATCCCAAACCTGGGAGAACTGGTGGTGTTTGCTACCGCATTTGTGGGTGCCTGTATTGGCTTTCTTTGGTACAACGCGTTTCCGGCCCAGGTCTTTATGGGTGATACGGGCAGTCTGGCGATCGGGGGTATTATTGCCGTGATGGCCCTGGAGGTACGCAAAGAAATGTTGCTTCCTTTGATATGCGGAATATTTCTGATAGAAACCGTTTCGGTCATGCTTCAGGTGTCCTATTTCAAATATACGAAGCGAAAATACGGGACCGGGAGGCGCATTTTTGCGATGGCTCCTTTACACCATCATTACCAAAAGAAGAATCTGCACGAAGCGAAGATCGTGACCCGGTTCTGGCTGGTGGGGATTATGTTGGTTATTTTTTCTCTGGTAACGCTTAAAATTCGGTAGCGATGGTGCACAATTGGGCAAAACGATATCTGCAAGGCGACTCCATTATTTGGCTGGTCGTGCTGTTGCTTTCGGCATTGGGCGTGCTGGTGGTGTATAGCGCAGCCAGCTCGCTGGCCTATCGGGTACGGGGGGGAGATACGGAGTATTATCTGTTCAAGCATGTCACATTGCTGGCTTTAAGTCTGGTGGCCATGTGGTTTACCCACAAAATGAACTACCAGTACTTTGCGCGTCTGTCCACTTTTTTGTTATTGCTGTCGGTGCCCTTATTATTATATACCTGGAAATTTGGGGAGACCATCAACGAAGCTTCGCGCTGGCTTACCTTACCAGTTATCAATCAGGCATTTCAACCATCGGATCTGGCCAAACTGGCTCTGATTGCCCACCTGGCAGGCATGCTGTCGCGTCGGCAGCAGGTAGTGAATGATTTTGGGCGGACGCTACTGCCCATCATCCTCTGGTGCGGTGTGATCTGCGGACTCATCGCCATGACGGATATTTCTTCGGCAGCGATGCTATTCGTTACCTGCCTGTTGCTGATGTACATTGGGCGGATTCCGGTAAAACATCTGGCGCTGCTGGTAGTAGTAGGAGGTGTGCTGGGCTTCGGAGCCTTAACCCTGGGACAGCGGGGGGAGACAGCCATGAGCCGACTGACGTCATTTATGGAAGAAGAACAGGTAACATTCCAGAACCAACAAGCGTACATTGCCATTGCCACAGGCGGAGTGTCAGGAAAAGGGTGGGGACAAAGTGAGCAGCGTAATATTTTGCCTTTATCATATTCTGATTTTATCTATGCCATTATCATTGAGGAATATGGCATGATCGGTGGCTTTGGCGTCATCTTTCTGTTCCTGGTACTGATGTATCGGGGAATGCGGGCGGTGTCCCATAGCGAGCGAGCCTTTGGGGGGTTGCTCTCGGCCGGGCTCAGTTTTGCCATCGTCATCCAGGCGCTAACCAACATGGCGGTAGCTTTAGGACTGGTGCCGGTAACCGGTTTGCCTCTGCCTTTGGTGAGCATGGGAGGAACATCATTGTTGTTTACCGGCATTGCCATTGGCATTATTTTAAGCACAACCAAAACATCAAATCATAAAGAAGCACTAGCAGCAGTAAAATAAGGAACTTTGACGAACCATAGACCATATCGAATCATCATCAGCGGCGGAGGCACCGGAGGCCATATCTATCCGGCGCTAGCCATTGCCAATGCGTTGCGGTCTATGCATAGCGATACCGAAATTTTATTTGTGGGAGCCGAAGGCCGCATGGAAATGCAGAAGGTGCCGGAAGCGGGTTACAAAATAATTGGGCTGTGGATCAGCGGTATTCAACGCAAGCTAACGATCGATAACCTGGCTTTTCCGGTAAAGCTGGTTTCAAGCTCAGTAAAAGCGTTTAAGGTCCTGAACGAATTTAAGCCTCAGGCGGCCGTGGGCGTAGGGGGCTTCGCCAGTGGGCCGCTGTTGTATGCGGCCAGTGTCAAGCATATTCCCTCGCTGTTGCAAGAGCAAAATTCTTACGCCGGGCTGACCAACAAAATGCTGGCCGGTCAGGTGCAGAAGATTTGCGTGGCGCATCCGGGCATGGAAAAGTTTTTTCCGGAAGAGAAAATTGTGTTTACCGGAAATCCGGTACGACAGGAGATTGTAGACATGGCCCAGAACGGACTTAGCCAGAAGCGAGCCGAAGCGATGGAGTATTTTGGGCTGGACCCGCAGAAGAAAACCCTGCTCGTGATCGGCGGTAGTTTGGGGGCAAGAACCCTGAACAACAGTATGATTGCCAATATTCAGCAGTTTGTTGATGCGCAGGTACAGGTCATCTGGCAGAGTGGAAAGTTTTATTATGAAGAAATGAAGCAACGCCTCGAGGCCATTCCTAACCATGAAGGCATTCAGTTACGCGAATTTCTGAATCGAATGGATTTGGCCTACGCAGCTTCGGATGTGGTCATTTCCCGGGCAGGAGCATTGTCAATCTCAGAATTGGCTTTGGTGAAAAAGCCAGTCATCTTCGTGCCTTCTCCGAATGTGGCAGAAGATCATCAGCGGAAAAATGCCGAAACCCTGGTCCGAGAAGATGCTGCCCAGATGGTGACCGATGCCGAAGCATCGACAAAACTAACCGAAGCAACCCTGGCCCTGCTGACTAATGAGGCCCAACAGCAGCTCCTGATGCAGAATATCGATCAGTGGGCGCGACCGGGAGCGGCTCAGCATATTGCCCGGGAAGTAGTGAACCTTATTGAACAAAACGAATGATGCGTCTGAAAAAGCCAGTACAATTGCTATTGATGCTCATCGTGCTTATTGGGGCGGTGGGAGCCACCGAACTCCGACGGCAGAAGCGGGTTTGCACCCAGGTGCAGGTGGTGATAGAAGAAGCCGGAGTAGACGCGTTCGTCAACGAGCGGGAGGTGCGTGGATTGGTCAGGCAGGCCGACCGGCCTATCACCGGACTGCCACTAATGGACCTTGATCTGAAGGAGTTAGAGCAGCAAATAGAAATGAACCCGTACATCGAGCAAGCCAATGCATATTATGATCTGGAAGGGAAAGTGCACGTAACAGTTAGGCAGAGCCACCCGATTGCCCGGTTGATCCATCATAAAGCTGCTGATGCCTATGTAAGTGCTACGGGTAAACTGCTTCCGCTGTCCACGCAGCATACCGCGCGGGTCATGCTGGTTAGCGGAGATTATATTCCAAAATTATTACAGGGAAACTGGGAACAAGATAGTAGCCATGCACAGTTTCTTTCACTAATTCAATATATTGAGAAAGATGATTTCTGGCGGGCGCAGATTGCGCAGGTAGATATTGACCGGGATGGGGAAGTAACACTTTATCCTCAGATAGGAAAACAAACCATCCAATTTGGACAGCCAGCCGATATTTCTAAGAAATTTCATAAGTTAGAGCTATTTTACCAGCAGATTTTACCCCGCAAAGGGTGGAATTATTATGACTGGGTTAACGTAAAATATGAGAATCAAATTGTTTGTGACTAACCAGCAAGACTATGCATGAGGAACAACCTGTAGTCGGATTAGATATTGGGACAACCAAAATCTGCGCTATCGTAGGCCGAAAGAACGAATATGGCAAATTAGAGGTCATGGGAATGGGGAAGGCCGTGTCCGATGGAGTGATCCGAGGTATTGTCAGTAACATCGATAAAACCGTACAGGCGATCCAGAAAGCCATTCGTCAGGCGGAAGAACAGTCTGGGGTGGAAATTAATGTGGTGAATGTCGGCATTGCCGGACAGCATATCCGCAGTTCTGTCCACCACGGTGGTATCACCCGAAGTTCGTCCGAAGATGAAATAACCGTGGCTGATGTGGAACGGCTGACCAACGATATGTATCGTATTGTGACTCCGCCCGGTTGTGAGATTATTCACGTGATGCCCCAGCACTATATCGTAGATTACGAAGAAGGTATTATTGACCCGGTGGGAATGTCCGGCGTGAAGCTGGAAGCTGATTTTCACATCATCACCGCGCAAACCAATGCGATCAACAATGTGAATAAGTGCGTGCGCAAAGCTGGTCTGGAGATCGAAAATTTGATTCTGGAACCCCTGGCCTCCAGCCTGGCAGTACTGAGCGAAGAAGAAAAGAAAGCCGGGGTTTGCCTGGTAGATATTGGCGGAGGAACCACCGATATTGCTGTTTTCCATGATGGCATCATCCGGCATACGGCAGTCATTCCGTTTGGCGGTAATATTATTACCTCTGATATTAAGCAGGGCTGCTCCGTATTGCACGAACAGGCCGAACTGCTGAAAGTGAAGTTTGGTCGGGCCATTGCCGAAGAAGCGAACTTTAACGAAATTGTCTCGATCCGGGGTTTACGGGATCGTCCGCCTCGGGAGATCTCGGTGAAAAACCTGGCCTATATTGTGGAAGCACGGATGCAGGAGATCTTTGAACTGGTACACTCCGAAGTTATTTCATCTGGCTATGAAGACCGTCTGGCCGGAGGCATTGTGATTACCGGAGGAGGGGCGCAACTCAAACACGTCAAGCAACTGAGCGAACTGATGTGTGCGATGGATGCCCGCATTGGCTACCCTAATGAATACCTGGGCAAAGGAAAGCCCGAAACAATTAAGTCGCCGATGTACGCGACGGGAGTGGGATTGGTACTGGCTGGATTTAAAGCCATTGACGAACGTAACTCCGAGTACATCCGCCGAAAAAGCGATCAGCAGAACCAAGTTGGTCGAAAAGAACGGCAAAGTACCTTTTCTTTTAGAAATATATTGGAAAAGACTAAAAAAATCTTAATTGATGACTTTAACGAAAAAGAATATTAACGTAGTTTTGGTTTAAGCATTAACTACCCAAACGCCCACCGTTATGAATAAGACCTACACGTTTGATTTGCCTCCCCAAAACCCGTCCATCATCAAAGTAATTGGTGTAGGAGGAGGAGGAAGCAATGCGGTTAATCACATGTTTAATCAGGGTATTCGGGATGTCGAGTTCATTGTCTGTAACACTGATGTACAGGCTTTGCAAACCAGTCCTGTTCCTAATAAATTGCAAATTGGAGTCAGCCTTACCCAGGGGCTGGGAGCCGGAGCGAATCCTGAAAAAGGAAAAGCCGCTGCCCTGGAGAGTAAAGAAGATATCCGCGATCTGCTCAGTGACAATACCAAGATGCTGTTTATTACCGCCGGTATGGGTGGAGGTACCGGTACCGGAGCCGCTCCCGAAATTGCCCGCGTAGCCCGCGAGTTGGGAATTTTAACCGTGGGGATCGTCACAGCTCCCTTCAATTTTGAAGGCCGGAAAAAATTACGCCTGGCCAACGAAGGGATTGAAGAGATGCGGAAGAGCTGCGATACCGTACTGGTGATCCTGAATGACAAACTTCGAGAAGTTTATAGCAATCTGGCCCTGTCTAACGCCTTTGCCCAGGCCGACAATGTACTAACCAATGCTGCCAAAAGCATTGCGGAGATCATTACCCTGCCCGGACAGATCAACGTAGACTTTGAAGATGTTAAAACCGTAATGGCAAATTCAGGTGCTGCCGTGATGGGATCAGCTCGGGCTGATGGTGACCAGCGGGCCAAGCGGGCTGCTGAAATGGCGCTGTCTTCTCCATTACTGGACAATATCAATATTACCGGAGCGCGACGTATTCTGTTATCTATCAAATCAGGCACCGATAAAGAAATCCAGATGGATGAACTGACGGTGATCACCTCTTATATTCAGGATCAGGCGAGCGAAGATATGGAGATGATCTTCGGTCACGGTGTGGATGAAGCACTGGGTGAAAGTGTGATGGTGACGGTAATTGCTACGGGGTTTGAGCATGATGAGGATGGAGGTGAAACGCCTGTTAGCGATGAGAAACGGGTGATTGATCTGGAAACCAATAAAAAAGTGAAGGATAGCGGGAATATCAACGAACCGGCTCCGAAGCCTCGCTTTGATCCGCCGAAATACCCCCAGGACGATTTCCCCCCCGAAATACACGATGCTGATGATGAAGATATTTCCCCTTCCCATGAAGAGGAGGAACTGACCCAGGATATGAGCTCTCAGAAACGTTTGCTGATGGAAGAAGCATATAAGCGAAAAATGAGGCTGCGAGGACGAAAAAGCATCAGTGCCCCTGACAGTGATCAGGATTATTTCAAGAAAGAAGATTTTAATGAACCGGCCTACATGCGGCGCAACGTGCATCTCTACAGCGTGCCCTCGTATCAGGATCGCAACGTGTCGCGCTATTCGCTGGATGACGATGACAACATCATCAGCAATAATCGGTTTTTACACGACAACGTAGATTAACCCAGAATTCCGGGGCCTGAGGGCCCTTTTTTTATGCCAGAGAACCATGCGATTACCAATTACCTAAGATGAGTTAGTGCTATCTGTAAGCTGGCCCCACTTTTTAGTCGATATTCTACCACTCTAATCTTTCAACCAGCACATTGTTATAATTAAGGTTTAACTTCAAAACTGTTAGTAGTAATTGGTGGTTACCAAATGCGTATGCGACTCATCATTACCACATCGGTTGAACAAGATTACCAGACTGTGAAGCAGGGATTTAACCAGGACCTGTTTCGCCAGCTTAATCCTCCCTTCCCGCCCGTACGGCTGAACCGCTTTGATGGATCTCAGCAGGGAGATATTGTTGAGTTAGAGCTGAATTTCCTGCTGTTTCGTCAAACCTGGCGCAGCCTGATTACTGCTGAGGGCATGAATGAGCAGGAATGGCACTTTATTGATGAGGGCGTAAAGCTGCCCTTTTTCTTGCGGTACTGGAAACATCACCATCGGGTGATCTGCCAGGGAGACGGCACTCGGATCGTAGACGATATCCGCTTTCGCTCTCCCCTACGGTTGTTGGATTTCCTGCTGTACCCCGTGCTGGCGTTGCAATTTATGTATCGGAAGCCCGTATACAAGAAGGTATTTGCCAGATGAGTTTCAGCAATCGACTCGGTCATACGTTATGGAAGCACTAGGGTATTCGATAACATTGCCATAACGTAAAAACCTGATAATTGCTGTATCTTTAGCCATCTACCTATGGCATACACCAATTACCACAGTCACTGTTATTTTTGCGATGGCAAAGAAGCTCCGGAGGTCTACTTAGAGGAGGCCATCCGGTTAGGCATGCCCGCTTACGGGATTTCTTCTCACGCTCCACTGCCGTATGAATTGTCGTGGCCGATGGATGAGGCCGATCGGGCGCTTTATGTTGAACAGTTACAGCAGTTGAAAGAGCGATATGCCGGACGACTGGAGGTGTACCGGGGCCTGGAGGTAGACTTTATTCCGGAGGTGGCTGGTCCCCGTCGGATGAAAGAAACGTATGTCCTGGATTATACCGTGGGTTCAGTACACTTTGTAGACTTCTATGCCGATGGGTTCCCCTGGGAGATCGATGGTACGCATCAGGGATTCCTGCAAGGACTGGAAGAAATCTTTGAGGGTGAGATTGAAGCAGCGATTCAACGGTACTACTCCCTCATACGGCAGATGGTACAAGACGACCCGCCCGACATTGTAGGGCACCTGGATAAAATCAAAATACAGCGCGAAGCCGGAAGACTCTTTGACGAGCAGTCAGCATGGTACCAAACTGAGATGGCGCATACGCTGGATGTAATTGCTGAAGCGGACCTGATCGTGGAAGTGAATACCCGGGGAATGTGCAAAAAACTGACGACTGAGCCTTATCCGAGCTACTGGGTACTGGAGAAGATGCGCGAACGCCATATTCCCATCATGCTCAACTCAGATTCGCACCATCCCCGAGAGATTACTTCCCACTTCTCCGAGGTTACCGAGCGGTTGCTGGACATTGGCTACGAACAACAGCGTATCCTCTACCGGGAAGGCTGGCAGGATGTGGCACTGACCAAAGACGGAGTATTGATTCGATAAAGTAGTAGACGGGAGGCGGTTGACAGTATGTCGTAAAATAAATAGTAATCATTTCAATGAAATAAAATCCTCATCAATGACTAAATGCGTGCATTGCCGTAAAATGGCAATCACCTACGGCCTCCTGCCTCCTGCTTACCGTCAACATAGTAAAAAACATGACCACCAAACTTACCACCTGGCTGCAACATACCAATAAATGGGCCTTTTCCGTGTATGCCATCATGGCCTCCTTTTGTACTTATTCCTGTATGTACGCCTTTCGTAAACCCTTTGCCGTGGCTACTTTCAGTGATCAGAGCTTCTGGGGAGTAGATTATAAGATCCTGCTGATCACTGCGCAGGTGCTGGGGTATACATTATCTAAGTTCATTGGTATCAAAGTGGTTTCTGAGATGTCGGGGGGCCGCCGGGCACTGGGTATTGTGGTGCTGGTGGGGCTGGCCGGGTTATCGCTGCTGGGTTTTGCTCTGGTACCGGCTCCTTATAACATTGCCTTTCTGTTTCTGAACGGTCTGCCGCTGGGCATGGTATGGGGCCTGGTATTCAGTTACCTGGAAGGGCGACAGACTACCGAAATCCTGGGAGCGGGGCTGTCGGTGAGTTTCATCTTTTCTTCAGGCTTTGTGAAGAGCGTTGGGAAGTTCGTGATGCTGAACTGGGGAGTGGATGCGTACTGGATGCCTTTGGTGACCGGGCTGTTATTTGCTCTTCCCCTGCTGCTGTTCGTCAGCATGCTGCACCAGATTCCTCCTCCCTCGGCAGAAGATGAGCGCCTGCGTACCAAACGGGAGCCTATGAACCGAACCCAACGTCGGCAGTTCCTGCGCACCTTCTCCGGAGGGATTATCCTGCTGGTACTGGCCTATATCCTGCTTACGGCTTTCCGTGATTTTCGGGATAACTTCGCGGCTGAACTCTGGAATACCCTGGGCTACGGAGATACTCCGGCCATCTTTACCCTTACCGAAGTGCCCATTGCCCTCTGTGTGATGCTGGTGATGGGACTATTGATGTTTATTAAGAATAACCGCCGGGCCCTGGCGACTTACCACGTCCTGATTGCTTTCGGCTTTTTGCTGGTGGGAGGTAGCACCCTGGTGTTTGAACAGGAGTGGATCAGTGCTCCGGTATGGATGACCCTCACCGGACTGGGCCTGTACCTGGGTTATGTGCCTTTCAACAGCATTTTGTTCGATCGGCTGCTGGCCACCTTTCGCTACGTAGGCACGGCCGGTTTCTTAATCTACGTGGCCGACTCCTTCGGTTACCTGGGCAGTGTGGGAGTGCTGTTTTACAAGAACTTTGGGCAGGGAGACCTGAGTTGGTTGCGCTTCTTCATTCAGTCCAGTTACGTGATTACGTTTGCCGGTAGTGGGCTGATGTTACTGGCCCTCTGGTACTTCCAGCGTAAGCAGAGCACCTGGGAGAATGCCCTGGCCGATCAACCGGCTCGGCAGCCAGTGGTAGCAGGCGAGGTATAACCATCGGAAGGATCGCGTAGAAGTGCCTCACATAACGTTTCACCCTGCATCAGAGATGGTGAAGAGGTCATTGTATGGGTTCAGACAAGTATCGGACGAACCGTTTACGCATGAGCAGATGCATGTAAGGGTTGGGCATAATCTGTTTTCTGAAGGACAATTGATATCTTCCGGGTTTACAGCAGTAATGGGAGATGAAAAAAAAGTTGTAACTTGGAAAAATTCAATAACCTAACCCAGATATGATATGAAGCGACGCGACTTTCTGAAAACATCCGCCGCCGCCGGAGCCAGTATCCCCTTACTTTCCTCAGCCATATGGGCTCCCACAAACCCTTACGTATCTCAAATAGGCCTGCAACTGTATACTGTACGTGATCAGATGGCGGCTGACCCGATGGCTACCCTGAATGCTATTAAAGACGCCGGGTACGCCCAGGTGGAAGGCGGTGACCCCCGGACATATGCCGAGCTGTGGCCCACCCTCAGGGAACTGGGACTTACCTCCACCAGTACGTTCTTTCCCTGGTCGTTTATTACCGGACGCTGGGACCTGGTAGGGCAGGAAGCGCCCAAAGACTACACTTTTGAGTCGCTGGTGGAAGATGCCGTGAAGAATGACCTGAAGTATCTGGTCTACGGCTTTATGCTACCGCCGGAGCGGGAAACCCTGGATGATTACCGGCGGGTAGCGGAAAAACTGAATACCGCCGGTGAACTTTGCCAGAAAGCCGGGATTGCCCTCTGCTACCACAACCATGCTTTCGAGTTTGAACCCCTCGACGGGCAGGTGCCGTACCGCATTCTGATGGAGGAATTCGAACCGGGCACCATGTTCTTTGAGCTGGATGTGTTTTGGGCCAGTATTGCCGGGCACGACCCCATTGGTTTGATGAAGGAATTGCCGGGGCGCATCAAGCTACTACATCTGAAAGACAAGAAGCCGGGCACTCCCACCATGTTTAATCACGAAGAAGTAGCCAAAGATGCCTTTCAGGAACTGGGCGACGGAGAGATCGACATCATGAAGATCATGCAACTGGCCAAACAAACCGGAGTAGAGCAATGCTTCGTAGAACAGGATCAGTCTCCCGACCCGCTCGCCAGCATCAACCAAAGTATGCAGTACCTGTATAATATAGAAGGGAAGATTTAAAGATAATGTACAGTGGGCAATGTACAATGTACAGTGAATAAAACTGTTTTTTGAAGCGCTGGATTTACGACAAAGCAACCGATGGTTATCACTGGTTCAGCGAATCAACGCTTCGCTGATTGCTATTCATTGCACATTGTTCACGGTACATTGCTCATTGTTTTACTTCACCACAATACCCAGAGCTTCCAGCTGCTGAGGATTTTCGGCGAAGGCAAAGCGGGCGGTGCGAATAAAGCGGCTCATCCACGCATCCAGCTTTTGATAAGACTGGTCGCGATCGATGCGGGCCTGTTGGGCAGCACTGCGGGCCTCGTGTTGCTTGATGCGGGCAGCGGCCACAGTCTCAATCATGGCCTGGGCCTGATCGATCTCCTCAGCGGTTACCCCGTACTCGGCCAGTTCAGATACTACCAGGTCAATATTTTTGTAGAAAGAACGAATCTGTCCAATCCAGGCGCTGCGTTCGGCTTTACGTCGGCCATTCAGCTCCAGCGTAAGATACACGTTCCGTTGATAAGGCACCGCCATGCGGGTAAGATGCAGGTGCTTCTTATAGATCTTGTTCAGGGCATCTTCTGAAGCATTCAGCGCATCAGTCGCATTGCGTTGCTGGCTGAGCTTTTCCTTTTGTTCTTCAAAAGAACCGTAGGCATGCTCGTACATCTTCCATCCCTGCGTGGTTTCCTGGGGTGTCCAGCCCACCTGCTTTAGTGTTTTAACCATCTCGGGGTTGCTGCGTACACCTTCAATGGCGAAAAACGAGCGTTCCAACTTTTGTTCTTGGGTCATAAAGTATTTCTTTAAGATTAATAATATGACAAAAGTGGAAATAAATATAATTATTTAAATTAAATATTATCTTTTGCCCATACGTGTGTGCCTTTTTCTCAGGATTGCCCCTAGGTCAGCATTGTGCCAACCTGTTTCGACCGGTCGAAGGTAGTTCGAACCCCCTCGACCAAGTTATTTCGACCGGTCGAAAGTAGTTCGAACCCCCTCGACCAAGTTGTTTCGACCGGTCGAAAGTAGTTCGAACACCCCTCCAAAGTTGTTTCGACCGGTCGAAAGTAGTTCGAGCACCCCCGCCAATATTGGTGTCACCGGTATCTGACCATCAGAAAAGTGCCCCGAGAGGCTGGGAATCGTGATTTTATAGCTGACCCATGGCTCCGGTTGATAAAAACCTGCCTGATGCGGGTTCAATTCGCCCAACGAAGCATGTAAGAGAATGGACAACAGCATTAAAAAAAGCGGAGAACTTGGGCCGGATAGCGGAGAATCTTAGCTAAGGGATCAAGATAGACCTCGTTTCCCCCCCTTTTAATTCTCCCGCAGAGGAGGAGCAAGTGAAATAAAAGGTTGATTACCGAAGCTCGATTGCCTGGTAACCATCCTTACTGCATCAGGCCGGACCATAAGACCTGCCAGCAGACTTTCATAGGCAGTCATTCTGATGTAGTATTAACCAATTTTACCGCGCATGCTCCGGCATCACTCCCATATTATAGAAGGTAAAAGCGAATTTGTCCGTCCATTCCTCAATTTGCTTGGAGGTAGGTTTCCCGGCTCCGTGTCCGGCCTTGGTCTCGATGCGGATCAGCACGGGCTGGTCCCCGGCATGTTTCTCCTGTAGGGTGGCCGCAAACTTAAATGAGTGGGCGGGCACCACCCGGTCATCATGGTCGGCCGTGGTTACTAGTGTGGCGGGGTATTCCACCCCTTCTTTCAGATTGTGCAATGGGGAGTATCCTTTCAGGTACTCGAACATGGCCTGGCTGCTATCGGCAATGCCATAGTCCGGACCCCAACCGGCACCGGCGGTAAACTGGTGGTAACGAAGCATATCCATGACCCCAACGGCGGGTAAAGCTACCTGACACAAATCAGGGCGCTGGGTCATGGTCGCTCCCACCAGCAGTCCCCCGTTTGATCCTCCGGCAATGGCCAGTTTCTCGGCAGAAGTATACTGGTGTTCCTGCAGATACTCTCCGGCAGCAATAAAATCGTCGAATACATTCTGCTTATTCATTTGCATACCGGCCTCGTGCCATTCTTCACCGTACTCACCCCCTCCCCGCAGGTTGGGCATGGCAAATACTCCGCCGTTTTCCAGCCAGTACAGGTGGGCAATGCTAAAGCTGGGGGTTAAACTAACGTTAAAACCGCCGTAGGCATATAGGTAAGCCGGATTTTGCCCGTTCATTTCCAGTCCTTTACGATAGACAATAAACATCGGGACTTTCGTGCCGTCTTTGCTGGTATAAAATACCTGCTCAGTGGTATAGTCATCCGGGTTCACGTCCAGTTGGGGAGCTTTAAAAACACTTGAAGTACCCGAGGCAACATCATACGCGAAGATGGTGGTAGGATAGGTGAAGGAGGTAAAAGCATAAAACAGCGTATCCTGATCCATCTCTCCCTGGAATCCGGCGGCGGTGCCCAGGGTTGGAAGGGCAATTTCCTTTTCCAGGCTACCTTGCAGGTCATACTGTTCAATCCGGGTGGTCGCATCCTTCAGATAGTTTGCGAACAGCTTTCCTCCGGCAAAGGATACGCCCTGCAAAACATAGTCTTTCTGAGGCAGTACATCCTCCCAGTGCTCCGGGGTAGGTTGTGCCGCATCTACTTTCACCAATCGTTGATTGGGCGCATTGAGGTTGGTGAGAATATACAGGGTGTTATCTTCACTATAGACCACTGAATGATTATTCTCAAAATTGGTCACCACCGGAATGATCTCACCATCCGGATTACGTAAGTCCTTGATGTAAAGCTCCTGACCGGTGGTGCCCATCGCCGCCGAGATGGCCAGAAAGTGTTGATCCTCGGTGACCTCGCTGCTTACATAGCGGCGGGGAGTCTGCTCACCGCCAAACACCAGCACATCATCGTGCTGCGGGGTACCCAGCTGGTGGTAATAAAGCTTATGGTTCATATTAACGCCTGATAGCGGGCTGCCTTCAGCTGGCTTATCGTAGCTACTGTAAAAAAAACCTTCGTTCTCTTTCCAGTCAATCCCGCTGAACTTCACATCACGCAAGGTATCCTCTACCATTTCTTTAGAAGCCACATCCATCACCAGAATCTTACGCCAGTCGGAACCGGACTCGGAAATAGCGTAGGCCAGGAGCGTACCATCTTTGGTAAAGCTAAGGGTAGACAGGGCGGTGGTCCCATCAGCCGAGAACTGGTTGGGATCGAGGAATACAGAAGGTGCTGCTTCCAGATTATCCTGCACATACAAAACGCTCTGGTTTTGCAGTCCATCGTTTTTGAAGAAATAATACTGTTCACCGTGTTTTGCCGGAATTCCGTACTTCTCATAATTCCACAACTCCGTCAGTCGCTGTTCAATGGCCGGGCGGTACGAGATATTTTTCAGGTAGGCACCAGTCACTTCATTCTGCGCATCGACCCACCGGGCGGTTTCTTCCGAACGGTCGTCCTCTAACCAGCGGTACGGATCGGCCACTTCAGTGCCAAAATAGGTGTCTACGTGATCTGTTTTTTGGGTAGAAGGATAGGGCATATGCATGGTATTGGCAGTTTCTTCAGTCGTTGTACAGGCAAAACTACCTATCATTAACATGGGAAGAAAAAATTGTTTCATCATTTATAGTTATAACATACAGGTAAAACTGTAAGTTGTATTTTTAGGAAGTTAAGATCAGATTCGTTTGGTATGTCTTTTTTCGATAAAATTACGGAAAAATTATTTTCTAAGAAGTCCGGAGCAGCTACCCAGGTGCACGAAGTGATGCAGCGAAGCGAGAAAGAGCAACAGGCATACGCACAATGGAGGGATAGCGAGGAGAAAGCAGCCTTGCTACGGGAAATTGCGAAAGCTTACTACTACAAAAAGACCAACATCCGCTCGGATATGGATGTGCATATTCTGAACCTGCCTTCCGCCAACGGGTTTGCCATCACGTACCACCCGAAGGTGAATGAAAAACACTTTCAATACATGCTGGATTACCTGAAAGACCGGGTGCTTTTGCTGGATTACCGATTGGTAAATACTGACCGGCGGATGGTTGAGAAGAAAAACTACGTAGAAACCACCGAGCATTACTATCTGAAACCCCCACTGGATGTTCCGACCCTGACAAACCAACCTCTTGATCAGCGGTTTGGCAATGTATCCGTGGCCCAGGTATTCATCGACAATCGTCCCAGCTACCTCAAAGTACTGGTAAGTACCTATTCTGACCGGTTGTATCAGGATGCCCTGCACTTTGACGATTTTGTAACGCACTTATTTGCGGTGGAAGAACAGGAAGGCTAATAGTACAATGTGCAATGTACAGTTAGCAATGAGCAATAATTACTTTAATTGGGGGCGCCTCGCGCATTGTTAACGGTCCATTGACAGTCTTATTCCACCAGAATTTTTCGGGTGAAAACAGCCAGTCCGGTACGCACTTCCATAATATAAACTCCCGTTGGCAGGGTTCGAGTATCCATAGAGAGGCGGTTGCCCGTTTCCTGCATGACCGGTAGCATTAACTCTTTTCCCTGAAGGTCCAGCAAAGTGAGGGTAGCCGCGGTATCGGGTTGGGGCAGTGTGATGGTAAGTATATCATCTACCGAAACAGGAACCGGATAGGCATTGAAAGCCTGCGGTGTATCCTGACAACCTTGGGCGATACTTTCTTCCGTTTCTATCCGCACTTCTTCCAGGCGAGCATACAAATTTTCGCCGGGGCATTCGGTAGCACACCCATCGCGGTGCCCGGCGATTACTCCCAATTCGCTATTGGCGGGATGGGGAGTAATGCCTAATGGGTTCAGTTGTTCTTTATCGAGTTTCCAACTGGTTACCTTAATGATGGTAGCCAAAGCGGTGTCACTGGGTTCAGCGGTGTTATAATCTCCCAGCAGACAGACGCCCATCGTTCCCGAATTACGACCGCAAAAGTGTGCTCCCTGAATATTATCCGGCACCACATTCTGCCCACCGGCACTGCGGCCCTCAAACAAGGTGCCGTCGGGAGCCACCAGAAAATTATAGCCAATGTCGGACCAGCCTCGGTCCTGGGTGTGAAACAGATAAATGTTCCGCACCACATTCTCATAATCCGTGAGGGTGTTGTAAGTGGCGGAGTGGTGGATGATCACGTGTTCTACCCGCGTGGTAGATCGGCGGTAATCGGGTGGGGGCAGCCCGGCCCGCCATTCATCCTGCGGAATATACGTCGGTTTTTCGCAAAGCGGTTCGTCGTCGGCAGATCGCTCCTGCCGCAGGGCGGGGGGAACGGTTTTGCCTGCCTGGGCATTAAAGAGCGAAAGTGTGATAGAATCCTGCACAGAACCCGTGTGCAGTAAAAATGTGCGCATGGGACGGTCCCACACCATTAAGGTGCTTTGGCGGTAAGGCAGTCCTTCGGTTTCGTGTTCTTCCGCCTGCACCCGAAAGGTGTCCTGTTCTACAATCACATAGGTATCTGACCAGTCAGAGCCGAGTGGGGCCCGGAAGGAGAGGGCGGTGAAGGGAAGTGCCGGACTTACCTCATAGGTTTGCCGGGATTCCACCGGGGCTGTAAGTTGTTGGTAGTATTTTGCGCGTTTTTCCACTTCCTTTGTAGAAAGTTTTGGGTAGTTTTGCGCCCAAACCACCGAGCGCGCTAGTAATAATAGGACTAAACCACTGTATACTCTGTATTGCTTCCTCATGCTATCGCGAACATTTATGTAGGTTTCCCGGTATTAACGTACCAAACGATTGTTTATGTTTAGCTGTTATCCACTAAATAGTAAAATGATGATGAAAAAAATACTTGCCT
Source organism: Cyclobacteriaceae bacterium (assembly GCA_040222715.1). Taxonomy (GTDB): domain Bacteria; phylum Bacteroidota; class Bacteroidia; order Cytophagales; family Cyclobacteriaceae; genus Tunicatimonas. Next base: position 73,954 of record JAVKCN010000129.1, read on the forward strand.
TAGTTGCTGTCGTAATCATGAGTTGCCAGAATGTGCCTTCTGCTAGTGTGCCGGAGGCCGATAGTTCACCCATCCAGTTTCTGAAAACATCCTTACAGGTAACCGTGCGCGATAATATCGGTAATGTGGTGGAAGGGGCTGAGGTACAACTGTTTACCTCTAAAGAAGACTACCAGGCAGAGAGCAATCCTGTTGGTGATATTGTGTATTCCGATGATAAAGGACAAGCGAAGTACATTGGCCTGGAACCCCGCGACTATTATGTCAATGTGGAGAAAGGGGATCTGAATAACTTTGGAGCCGGCATTAAGACGGATTCGCTGGCGGCCAAGCGTATGAATAAGATTACCATTATTATTGAGTAGTGATTTCTCTGGACGATATCAATAAATACCGCTTTCAGCACGTTATCCAGGTACGCTACTCGGATATGGACATGCTGGGTCACGCCAATAACGCGGTCTATCTCACGTATCTGGAACTGGCCCGCCTGGAGTACTTTCAGCAGGTGAACCGAAGGGAGTGGGAGAAAATTGCGATGGTGCTGGCGCATGCTGACCTGGATTTTAGGGTGCCGATCACTCCCGGAGTGCGGCCAGTAGCCCGGATGCGGACGACCCGCCTGGGGAACAGCAGCATGAACATGGAAAATATGATTACCGACGAGGCCGGAGAGCAGTTGTTCTTCTCTTCCTCAATGGTGTTGGTAGCGATTAATACAGATACGGGACGCCCGGTGGCGATTCCGGAAGACGAAAAGCAAAAAATAATTGCGTATGAACCGGGTTTGGAATAGATGGATTTGGGTACTGGGCCTGTGGGTGATGGCCGTGGCCTGCAAAGCTCCCGAAGCCCCGGATTTTCAGGGGATTAGAAATATGAAGGTGGATGTGGAAGGCCTCAGTGGTGCCCGGATCAACGGAGATGCGGTCTTCTTCAACCCGAATGACCGGAAAATTACCCTTAAAAACGTTGATGTGGAGATCTCAGTGGAGGGCAAGAAGGTGAAAGACATTGCCCGGGAGTTTGACATCATTGCCGAACCCAATAGCGAAGTGACGGTCCCCATTGACGTGACGCTCACCCTGCAGGACCTGAACATGAACCTGCTCAGCACTGCCATGAGTATGCTCAACGGCGAAGAAAAAAAAGTTCGCTATAAGGGCAAAGCCCGGGTCAAGATGTACGGCTTCTCCTTCAATGTACCCTTCGACTACGAAGACGACGTGACCATTTCATTGTAATCATGATGGCCTCAGGCGAATGGAAGGGCATTGATGCGCCTGATTGCCAATCGTTTTAACATTCTCACCTTAGCCGGGTTATAGGTAGGTGAATGATCTCCTGAAGTATATATTGGCAGTCGGCCTTGTCGCCGTTATTTGCCTTCCCGGTTTAGCCCAGTTTTCCATTGCACCCCAACTCAACCTTGGTTTACCGGCGGGTAATGCCCAGGCGTATGCCACTCCCCGCCTGGGCTATGGCATCGAGGCCGGTTATCAACTGGCCGACCGATGGAGTGCCACGGCGGCTTATGATCTGTATGCTTTTGAAGTCGGGGCAAACCTGGACGAGCTTGATCTGAACCCGGTGCTGGATGCATTGCTTAACCTGCCGGAGACTGTTTCTCTGGATCTGAGTGTAAGCTCCTGGAGTGGCGGGATTCGCTACTCAATTCCCTACTTCAAAGTCGTTCCCTTTATCGGGATAACGGCGAGTACCAATAACATCAAAGTGAGTGGTTACGGTTTGAATATCTCCCGACGCTACCGGGGACTGGCTCCGGTCATCGGTTTGGAATGGCCACTGGCACCCCGCTGGAGTGTGCAGACTGCGGCCCGGTTACAAACCATTTTTCTTCGAGAAGATATTCCTTTTGTAGAAGACATCATCAAAGAGCACCTGGTCTTTGTGCCCATACAGGCAGGACTGGTGTTTCAGCTGGGTCATACCAAATAGCAAAAGTGCGGTGCTTTAACTTTAGCCTTCTGCTGCCCAACAACTCGTTCATTTTTACGTTCCATTGCGTAGCAACCGGATAGAGAGCTTTGAATCAACGCACACGCACTATTATTAATGCCTCTTGGGTGGGGCTGATCGGTAACCTGTTATTATCCCTGGTGAAAATTGTGGTAGGCTGGCTCTCCAGCAGCCAGGCCGTGCTGGGCGATGGTATTGACTCGCTCTCCGATGTAGCCGCCTACCTGGTCACGTTGGTGACGGCCCGGATCACTCAGCGTCCTCCCGACGTCAAATATCCCTATGGCTACAACCGGGCCGAAACGATTGCCTCCAAAGCCCTGTCGTTCTTCATCTTTTTTGCCGGAGCCCAGCTTTTTTACAATAACCTGATGGACCTGGTGCAAGGGGTAGATCGCCCTATTCCCTCCCTGCTGGCCCTGTATGTGTCGGGTTTCTCAGTGCTGGGTAAACTGGGCCTGGCCCTGTGGCAGTTTCGGATAGGGCAGCGTACCCAAAGCCCCATGCTGATTGCCAATGCCAGAAATATGCAAGCGGATATTGTGCTATCGGCTGTAGTACTGGTCGGAGTGGGCCTGTCGGTGTTCTATCAATGGCCGAATATCGACACCATCCTGGCCCTGCTCGTCAGCCTCTGGATTCTGCGAATTGGATACAAGATTTTCACCGAAAGCAATACTGAACTGATGGATGGGGTAGATGACACTTCGCTTTACCAGCGAGTATTTACCGCCGTGAAATCCGTGCCGGGAGTACACAATCCGCACCGGGCCCGCATCCGAAAGCTGGCCAATGCCTATGTGGTAGAACTGGACATTGAAGTAGCCGGAGATCTCTCGGTTTCACAGGCACATGAACTGGGAGTAGAAGTAGAGCAGCAGATCAAAGCCACACTGGACAATGTTTACGATATCATGATCCACGTAGAGCCGCGCGGGAATGTAGAGAAACATGAGAAATTCGGTTTGTCGAGAGAGGATGTATAGCGGATAAGTCGGAGGCGGGTGGCAGGATCCGTTAGCTGGAGGCTGTTGGTCGTAGGGCGGTTGGTGCTTTGCCGTTACCACGCCCCACTAATCGCCTCCTGCTAACCACATCCAATACCCCCTTGTCTCTCCTACTCCCCCTACCATAAACATTGCCTATAGGGAATTATTTCTCTAACTTTTCCCGCTCATTGATCACGACCTATGAATCTATCGCCGGTCTCGTTTCAAAACCCTGGTGTCGTTTGAAGAAGTTACCGCAACTTGTCTTTTTCATTGGCTGGTTAGGAATGCTCATGGGGTGTCTGTCTGAACCGGAGACTCCGGTCACCGCCGATAGCCCTTTTTTGGCTCCGGTTCCGTTAGGATTGGTGATCGATGAGCGTCTGGAGGAAGTATCGGGTCTGGTGGCCAGCCGGAAAAACCCCGGGATGCTGTGGGTACATAACGATAGCGGCAATCCGGCCGAACTCTACCTACTCGACAGCCAGGCCGTGGTACGGGCGGTATACGTGTTGGGTACCGAGCAGCGCGACTGGGAGGATATTGCCATTGGGCCCGGACCGGTAGAAGGAGAAACCTACCTCTACGTAGGAGATATCGGCGATAACTTTGCGATTCACTCGACAAACTATATCTACCGCTTTCCTGAACCAGCCTGGGCGGGCAGTACGCTGGCGGATAGTGCCACAGTAGCCATCCGTCCGGATACCATTCCCCACATTGATACCCTGGCTTTTACCTACCCCGACGAGCAATGGGATGCCGAAACCCTGCTGTTAGACCCACTGACGCGGGATTTATATGTGCTGTCAAAAGCCATGTCCAGTATGCATGTATACCGCTTGCCGTATCCTCAGCAAACCGATACGGTGGCGGTTGCCCAGCTATTGGCCGCATTACCATTTGAAGGAGCCAACCTGCTGGACCGACTGGTCGCGGGAGACATCGCGGCCGATGGGCAGGCATTACTGCTGAAAACGTACGAGCAAATATTCTACCGCACCCGTACAGATTCGACAGGTTCTTTGAACGATTGGCTGAAGCAACCGGCCGATACATTGCCCTACCCGGCAGAACCCCAGGGCGAGGCGGTTGGGTTTGCTGTCGACGGCTCAGGTTACTATACCCTGAGTGAAAGCCGGATCGGTACAGACCTGTATTTGTATTTTTATCCCCGTCAATCGGTAGACACCCAATGATCTTTTGTATCATTGCAACCGAATCTTATCTGAATAAAGAAAATAGTATGATATTATATTCCCGCAATATACAAAGCATGATCGGCTGGGCCATGTTGCTGCTGCCCTGCCTGACATGTGCACAGGATGCTCCGACTCCGGTACCGCCCAAGATCACTTTTCTTGCGCCTAAGGACCAGGGAATGGTGAAAAACCCCTCGATTAATGAAGCGTCCGGTATTGTAGCCAGCCGGAAGAATGACGGAGTCCTCTGGACCCACAACGACAGCGGCAACTCCGCCAAGGTATATGCCATCAGCTCGACCGGTGAAACGCTGGGAGAATGGACGATCGCCGGAGCGCAGAATCGCGACTGGGAGGATATTGCCATTGGGCCGGGCCCGGTAGAAGGAGAAACCTACCTCTACGTGGGTGATATTGGCGATAACCAGGCGCTACGCCCGAGCCTTAAGATTTACCGCTTTCCCGAGCCTACCTTGAGCGGTGACGGGTTGATCAGCAGCACCATTGAAGAGGTGGAGACCATCACCCTGCGCTACCCTGACGGAGCCCGGGATGCCGAAACCCTCTTGGTTGATCCGCTGACGCGGGATATCTATATTGTCTCCAAACGGGATGCCTTCGCCCGCATTTACCGGCTGGCGTATCCTCAAACTACCGGAGAAGCGGTAACGGCCGAGAAACTGGGAGAATGGCCGCGGGAAATTGGTGGCATGTTTAATCAGCCCGTGGGCGGGGATATATCGCCCGATGGCAAAGAGTTACTGATTAAATCCTACGTACAGGTATTTTACTGGCGCCGGGAGAATGACCAGACCTCTATCTTTGATCTGATGCAAACCGACCCAGAGACCCTGCCCTATACCGTAGAGCCTCAGGGCGAGGCCATTGGCTGGGCACCCGATATGTCGGGTTACTTTACCCTCAGTGAAGAGCAGAACAAGGTGACCCCGCACCTGTTTTTTTACGAGCGAAAAGAAGAATAAATTACCATTGATAGCCGACAGAGAGGGATAAGCTCCGGTTTTTAGGACTCTCGTTGATGACCCTTTTCATAATGCCCACCAGTCCGTGATCGTAGGAGGCATTCAGCACAAGGTGACTGGTGAACAGATAACGCAGTCCGGCCCGCAGGCCAAGGTCATAATGCGTATAAGTATTTCGGTAGGGAGTAAATATCCCCCAATCATACCAATGCTCTTCATCACCTGATGTTAAGGTAAACTTATTCCAACTGTGTACCAGCCCTGCTGCGTAGCCTCCCAGATGCACGCTCAAAAAATCATCCATATTTTTTTGCAACACCATGGGCAGCATGATATATGACAAGGTAGTCCGCGTTGATCTGAGATCCGTTGGTATGACAGGCACGGTGCCTGATTGAGGATCGTATTCATAGCGAGCTCCGCGTTGGGTCAGATAAAGCCCTGACTCAATGGACAGATAAGGCGTAATTGAGATACTTCGGTAGGCTCCAACATATCCATTGATAACCGGCACGTTCTTTCCGGCATAACTGGGTGAGTGTTGGCTGAGAGAAGCTCCCCCCAGGATGCCAGTATGGCTATGCTGGGCAACACTGAGCAACGGGAGCAGTAGCAGGGGTAAGGCAAAGGCACACTGTCTCATAAGTTTGGTATTTGATACCCTGAGAACGACAAAAACAAGGTGCCTATTGTATGAAGCATGCCTCTCAAAACAAAGATGGTGGCAGGAGCTCCAGAGCGGCCATTCACCCCTTCGCAGCGGAAATAAACCATCGGATTGTAGTATCAGGTACCACTTTGGACGTACCCATGTGTGCCAAAGATGACTTTTTGCCAGACTCAACCTGGAAATGATTTATTCAGCCTGAATAGATAGGGTAAGATTACGATACACCATTAATTCAATAAGTGATTAACAGGATTTTATTAGACCCACAAGCCCGTTATATTACGGATATATTAAGTATATACGCGGGACGTCCCACGCCATATGGCATATATACACTTGTTGTAGCACATTCGAAACTTGTGATTGAATTAATAGAAAAGAATTTCGCAGCGGTAATAGGAGTAACTGGCACGTTGCTTGGCGTGCTGTTGGGGTCATTCATAAATTGGATATCAAGAATCGGAAGAATTAAGATCTTTCAAAATTCAATAGTCATAGATTTATTGGAAAGAGACGGATATGGGGGATTCAAAAGAGTACAAGGCATCACTGCAGAAACGGAAGCTTTAGATATCAAAATTGACATTGACATTTTGAATACATCGGAGTACTCTAGAAAGTCTATGAGAAACTTAGGGTTACTTATAAAACAGAGAAACAAAGAGAAGATTTATACAGTAACGGATAAGTCAACTGCAAGATTAAGTGGTCCAATACGTCTAGTAGATGAGCTGAAGATTATCAATCTAAACCCAAGAGAAATAAAAAACTTTAGTATTGGCGTATACATTAAGGAAGACATTGAACAAGTGCTAGAATCTAATTGGTACTTACAATATACGAGCATAAGTGACAGAACTAGGAGAGTAAAAATTAATATGAAGAAGTAGAAATGTGCTACAACATCGAGCAAAGCCAATACGGTGCTCCGTCATCGCTTGAACATGACACGGAACGAGGTGACTTTCGGTTCTGAAGAAGTGTTCGTTTGACCGCACTGGCTTTGCTCAAATCGTTGTGAGCAATTTTAAAAAACGCATCGCTATTAAATAATATGACAAAAACACAAATCAAACAAATGCTCAGAATAGTGTTTATTGTTGCAAGCATATCCTCTTTGTGGTTCGTGCCTTGGATTTTGGTAAAGGCTTGGATTTTACCACTACCTGATACGGTTCAAGAGCAAGTAAATGAAGCAATTGGTCATGGGTTTGATGGCATGATTGTTTATGTGGACGAGGCAGGAAAACCGCCAGCGTTTTATACAGGTGGTTGGAAAGACCGAGAAAACAAAATACCTGTCGACCCGAAATCATTATTCAAAATTGCAAGTATCAGCAAGTTATATGTCGCAGTTTCTATCACCAAACTAGTCAAAGAAAAACGTTTGTCTTTAGACCAAACGCTCGCTGATTACTTTCCCGAACTTATAAGCAGAATTGAAAATGCGGAAAATATCACCTTGAAAATGATGGTGCAACATCGCAGTGGAATTCCCAACTTCACCAATAACCCTGCTTTTTGGGAAGATGAACAAAAAAATGGTAAAAATGCCCTTGAATTTGCACTTGATCTACCCGCTAGTTTTGAGCCAGATAAAGGCTACGAATATTCAAACACGAATTATTTGTTGCTCCGAAAGATTATGGATAACGTATTAGGATATAGCCACCAACAATATATAAAGAAGAAAATCCTGATGCCACTCAAACTGAACAATACGTTTTTCTCGCTTAACGAGGTAAATTTAGAAGATGTTATGAGTGGCTACTATGTTGGCGCTGAAGAAGATTTTAAGACCCATGAAAACGGTATGTTAGCTACCGCAGAGGATGTAGGTATATTCTTACGTGCTTTAAACGATGGTTCAGTATTTGATGAAGGAGAACAGGAAATCTATCCCTACGTCTTCGACCATGGAGGTCTAGTACCCGGTTATCAAAGTCTCGCAGAATACCATAAAGACATCAATACGGTTGTCGTTCAATTTATTAATACAACTAATTTTGATGGATATGAATGGAACTTATCGGAAATTTTAATTAACCGTATTGTAAAAATATTGAGAAGAGAAAAAAGCTCATAACAATACCCGAAAATAGGTGAAATAGTAGTGAAATTTTGGCTTTTGTTAAGTGTCGTGCTTCGTAACCGCCTACTTTCATATACTAACTGTCTGCAAACATGTGCGCGGATAAATAGAAATATGCTGATCTATTTTTAGCTTTGGCTATTTACAGCATACCCGCATTTCACCTCATGAATAATAGCAGATCCTTTCCTTTTCTATTTCTCCTGGTACTTTCATTGTATGGAAACTTGGCTGCCCAGAACCGGGTTTCCCCCGATAAGATCAAATTTGTGAGGCAAGGGGTGCGTCGATTGATATTTGATGCGCAACAACGCATTCCATTGGCAGCACTAAACCCCCGCGAAGTAATTGGTATGTCTGCTATGTATCCCATTACCCATTATCTGGATGCGCAGGCTGAGGTTCGTATTGTCAATAATCAACTGTCCGTGCAATCAGGGGCAGAGACCCAAACCGGAATATGGTTCGGTGGTTTCAACCCTTTTGCTACGTACACAATAGATCTGGCCTCCTGCACTGGTGAAGGAGAAATAGGATTTGAGTTTTCAGATGCGCTAAAAGCGCAACAATTCTTTGTCACAATCCGGTATCAGGATGAACGACTGGTGGACGTACACCAAAAAGTGATGAAAGAGGCTAAAGTAATAGTAGACGAATCTATCGCCACTGAACATGGTAGCCTAAACAGTATAAAAGGAAAGCTTATTCTGCAAATGCTGGGTAGCGGGCTGACCTTGTATGCCCAAGGTGATGGCTTGCCAATTCCCATCGGGCAGTCTGCTTTTAATCAGTATATCGATCTTCGCCAAAAACACTATATCCATACGTTTCAGTCGAGTTTATATTTGAATATCAAGGCGGGGCAAGTGCTTATTAATCAGGTTGAATCGGCGCTGAGCAGTGGGATGGGGCTGGCCGATATTAGAGCCATTACGTATGAGGATGGCGAACCCATGCTTGATCAGGGGCGACTGTGGTACACCATGTCGATGCGGGGGCGTGCTTTACCTCATCATTTACAAGGCGTTTTCAGCCTGGACCCTACCGTATTTGATATTAAGTTTGAAGGAGTGATACTCTTTGACCGAAATGACGGACTGCTTCGTAATGAAGTTGCCTCCCACATTTTTTACGATAGGAGAGATCATATCTGGCGAGGTTTAACTACGGGTTTCAGCGCTTTTGCCAACCCGGAAGAAGAAAAGCAACTGCTGGCCGTAGAGAGTGAAAGAGATCCCCGGTTTGGTTTCTCCGTTATGCGGGCCACTCCTTTTGGCATCGTGGGCGATATTGAAGACCCCCATATTTTATTTGATGCAGCAGTAGCAAAATGGCGCATACTCACCTGTGAAAATCACGATGGTTATAAGGCGGTGATGCTAGAATCCGATGATTGGAATAAGGGATACCAACGCATTGCGGGCCCAGTAAAACATAATGCTACCGGCACATCCATTCAGAAAATAGGAGGAGTACGTTATTGTTTTTCCGGAAGTCAGGATCGGCAAATTCATATATATACGTATCCTGAACTTGATGAAGCAGGTACTTTAACCATGGATTTACCTCCCTGGGACGAGGAATCCGGAACCAGAGTCTGGCCCAATGTGGTTCAATTACCCGAGGGATATCCTTTTCGGTATGTGGCCCTCATGATGGATAGATTCAATTATCCTGGCTTAGAAGGTCCTCATTGGTCGTACGGCGCTTTATATCTATTTCATGGGTTTGATGAATAAATGGACAATCTTTTAAAATACATTCGTTCGCTCACCGAATTCTCTAATGAAAGCTGGAAACTGTTGCAGCCTGTACTAACCAGGAAAACATTCAGGAAAAATGAGTTTTTACTGAAAGAAGGGCAAGTCTGTAATGCATTATTTTACATAGATAAAGGGTATTGCAAAAGCTATTTTGACATGGACGGTACTGAAAAAAATACGGCTTTTTACTTTGAAAATGACATCGCCACCAATGTCAAAAGTTTTGGTAGTGGACAAAAGTCCGATTATAATATTGTTGCTAGTGAACAACTAACAACCATTATTTTCGACAAAGACGAGTTGTTTCAGGCATCAAAAAAAAACAGTGAAATTGAAAATTTAGGCCGTAATTGTATCCGGTTATTTGCCACCAAACAAGAAGAGTTTGCCAATTTATTCAAACTCTATTCGGCTAAAGAACGGTTAGAGTATTTAGAAGAAAATCACCCTGATATGATACAAAGAGTTTCTCTCTCTCAAATCGCATCATTTCTGGGGGTTACCCGGGAAACCTTGAGTAGAATCCGAAACCGCCGAACACATCCCTGATTTTGTGACAATTGTCACAAGAGATACTTAAAAATGAATAACACCTTTGCATAAACAAATGAAAGATTATGCAAAAGTTAAAGAAAATTGATTCAGAGACGAATATCCTGACCTGGTTTGAGATTCCGGTAACGGATACCCACAGAGCCAAAAAGTTTTATGAGACTATCCTGGATATTGAAATGAGTACCCGGATATTTCCCGAAACGAATGAAGAATTAACCTTCTTCCCTTACAACCCTGCGGTGATACAAGCCACCTCAGGAAGGGTAACCGGAGTCTTATCAAAATCAGAAACTAATAAACCATCGGGCAACGGCGCGTTGGTATACATCAATGCCAGTCCGAGTATTCAGTTGGTGCTTGATAAGGTAGCCCAGGCAGGTGGGAAAATTATTGTCGAGAAAACGGAAATGAATGCCGGATTTATTGCCGTTATTATTGATTCGGAAGGAAATAAAGTTGGACTTCATGCCCCACAATAAAAACCAACGCACAAATATGGATAAACGCAGTGGCGAATTGAGTGCTTAAATGAAGGGTTATTGTATAAATTGATCGTGACAAATCGGGAATTTAGTGCGTGAAACGTTGTTCCTGCGTTTATTCCAGAGTGTTAGCATTAAATACATGAAACGAACGGTATTTTTCATGGTCATATTCATTGCTGTGGTGATTAAATCCTGGGCTCAGGAAAATTATCATACTACGGCACTGGAAAATGGCCTGAAAATTCTCATTATTGAGGATCATTCCCTCCCTTTAGTCCATATAGAAATGGCTTTTAAAAGCGGAGGGTTCGTGGAAACCTCGGAAACAGATGGGCTCTCTCACCTGTATGAGCACATGATTTTTAATGCTACTGAAGGCTATCCCACGGCTAAAGCATTCAATGACGAAATCCTTAAATACGGCATTCTGACCAATGCCGGTACTGATCAGGAACTGGTGGACTATTTTTTTACACTACCTTCAATTAATTTTATTAGGGGAATGGAGCTTTTTGCCCAAGGAATTCTCCACCCCTTTTTTTTGGAGGAGGAATTTGAAAATGAAAAAAAAATTGTAAACAACGAATTTCAAAGATATGAATCAGATCCGCTATTTCTACTTGACAGAAAGACTGATCATAAGTTGTGGGGGAGACACTTTAGCCGAAAAAACGTAATTGGAGACCATGAAGTTATTCTGTCGGCGCAAAAAGAACAATTGCAAGCACTAAAAACCCGGTACTATCATCCGAATAATGCCCTGTTGATTATTGCAGGGGATATAAAAAAAGAAAGCGCTATGGCGGTAGCCCGAGAAAATTTCCAAGACTGGCAAACTTCTACGACTGATCCCCATCAGTCATATGCTATTCCCAAATTTGAAGCCATGGAGCAACCTGAGCATTTTGCCATGTTGGATGAGAATACCGAAGCGCCCATCGTGCTCTACTCCTGGCAGGGGCCAGATACTCAAAATGATCTGACTGGATTATTTGCCGCAGAAGTGCTTTGTCAAATGCTCAACCTTAAAAATTCATCAATGCACCAGAAATTAGTTGAAACCAACCTGGTATATGAGTTCGAGGCAAGGGTGACTTTCAGCAGATATACCAGCAGTCTGTATATTGAAGCTTACCCAAATGAGAAAAAGCTGGCTGAGGCCGTTCGAGCCATTGATGAGGAGATCAACCGATGGAGTGTTACGGATTACTTCACCCATGATCAAATAAAGGCGGCGATCAAACGAATACAAATTACGGAAGCTTATAGTCAGGAAGAACTTTCAGAATATATACACGAATTGTCTTATCGATGGTCAGCTGGAGACCTTCTCACACCTACAGAATATCTTCGTGGTATCAGTAAAGTTACGCTTAGCGATATCAATGCCCTGATCTCGCATTACATCATCAATCAAAATAAGTCGGTAGGACTCATAAGTGCGCCTCAATTGAGAAAACAAATTAAAAAAATCGGCTGGAAAATAGAAAATTAATCCCACCGCGATGAGAGGACTTTTACTATTAGTCATTACCATAGCTCTGGCTTTTTCTGTAAAAGGGCAGGGGAGCATTCACGAATTTTTTGCAGAGGATATACAGGTTATTTTTAAAGAAGTGCCTCGAGATGTTGTGAGTGTTATTGTCGTGATCAAGGGAGGAACTGCCAACTACACAAAGGAGACGGAAGGAATAGAGGCGCTTGCCATCAAGTGGGCGGTAGAAGGAGGCACTGTAAACTATCCGAAAGATGTGCTGAATCAAAAAATAGAATCTTCAGGCGCAATAATCGATTTTTATACCGGATATGATTATTCCCTCATTGAGATGACCTGTCTGAAAAGGCATTGGGCAGAAGCATGGAGCATCCTCAGCGATATTCTGATAAATCCAGCCTTACAGACAGATCAGTTTAAACTTGCTAAAACCCAGCTGATCTCTGATGCAAAATACAACAACCAGGACCCGAACACCAAACTCAGGTATCTGGCGATGGCCAATGCCTTTGCTGGTAAAAACTATGAGAAGATACCAGAAGGTACAGCCAGAAGTCTGGAGCGGTTAACCGCAGATCAGGTCAAAAATTACTATGAAAACTTCATTAATAAGAAGAATTGCTTTATTTCAATAGTAGGAGATCTTCAGGGAGATTCTTTGAGAATAAGCATATTTGAGCGGTTGAAGGATTTACCCAGTGGGGGTGAAACTCGCTTCGTGCAGGATGAAGGAATTACTTCGGGACCTCCCCAGATGCATTACCGTAAGCTTGAAACAAATTATATCCGTGGCTATATGAACGCGCCAAGGCTGGAGTCAGAAGAGGGATTGGCCATATTGATTGGTATGGAAATGCTGGATAAACGGATTTTTGATATTGTTCGGGTGAAAGCAGGGCTTTCTTACAATCCCACCGCTTATTTTGCCAACGCGATAATCCATAACCCCTACAACGTATTATACATCTCTACTTCTCAACCCAGGGAAGCCATTAAACTCATGGTAGAAGTGCTGCAGGATGTGAAAGAAAACGGATTTACCTCCGAAGAACTGGCCGCACAAAAGGCTACTTACCTGACCAGCTATTACCTTGACCAGGAGACAACTTCCTCCCAATGCAATGCAATCGTAATGAATGAGCTGAGAGGAGGGTGGCGAAAAGCGATCATCACTCCCGGAAACCTGTCTAAATTAGATCACACCACGGTGAATGAAGTCATTAAGAAGTACACAAATTTAATACGGTGGACCTACCTGGGCAATAAAAACACGATGTCCGAGTCTGATTTCGTCAATCTTAAAAAATAAGCCGGATCAAAATGAGCGTTCATCGCAAGCAATAACGGATGGGGGCAGCCCGAGTAACACAAAGATCTGTTGTGTTTCTGCGGAGAATGAATGTTGGTGGGCGACTTTAAAGCAATTTTTCGGAAAAGATATCACCACCAGGAACTGGAAAACAATAGAACGTAAGTAAGCACTGTGACAAAATCAGCTTATATTTTTAGCGTCATAGCCAGGAAGAATGACGAAGCTATCTCCCCGCGCCACGTCGGCTCATTAGCAGCAGATTGCTGCCTCGTGCCTCGTCGCAATGACGTGATAATTATTTTCGGCATAGTGCTTACCCAACCAGAAATAAGTATAATAAATACATCATTGCGAACGAATGTGAGGCGATCTTACGCCCCGGCAGACCGCTTCGCCGAGCCTCGCGGTGACGTCTGGAAAAATTATACTTTAATTTGGTCGGATACTTACTGTCAGAAAATTATAAGCCAGTCGCTAACATTCATGCATGTCAGTTAACCTGTCCTTCCAGTTCAATGATGGTGGCGGGCGTGCCGGGGCGGCCATTCACTCCTTCGTAGCGGAGAAATAAGCCATCGGAGGCGCGGTACCACAGTTCGGCTGACCAGAGTTTGGATAGTATAAAATGATCAATCGTCAGGTCAATCTTCACGGCATCGTAGGTATGTCCGCCAACAGTAATGGTTTCTATGCCTCCCTTTACAGCCTCGAACTTCACCGGGTCCAGATCAGAGAGTATCTTTAACACCCAGAAAGAAAGCATCTCCTGATCAGAGGCCGCAAAATTGCTTAACCCGTGGTCCAGCTTGTTGAACCAGGGGCGCTCATCGATATCCATCACTTTATCAATAGACTCGCCCTTAAATAAGCCCTGAACGTGGATTTGGTTACCGCTGCGCCGGGCAATGAAATCATGCTGGTCTTTGGTATCGCGCAGCACCCATTTTTTGGTGCCCAGCGTTGCGTCAAAGGTATGCTCTGAGTAGCGCTTTTTTTCCTCCAGCACCAGCACTGGTTGACCCTCTTCGGTGCGCATATGTACCGAAATGTCATACACGTTTTCGCCGATCTGACCCGCGTAGGAGTACTGTTGGGCATGCAGCGCGCCTGCACTCCAGCCTAATACCCACAGGAGCCAACTGATCCGGAAGCTGTAAATAATCGCCGTGACGGGTGAAGTTACTATACTCAAACCTTATCCGATTATCTTTTCTGCCTGCAACCATTCCGGCTTGCGGGTGATGACTTTAGCCCCCAGTGCATTGAGCAGATTATACAAGCCGAAATAGGTGCGGTTGATGTATAAGGCATCACGAGGTCCGCGGGCAGTACGGGATCGTCTCACTTCTTCCGTATTGGATACGCGTTCGCTGAGGTCAAAAATCTGCTTGAAGTAATCATCATCGGCAAAATCAAATGCATCGTAGTGAAAAGGTCGACCTAACAGTTGAATCATTTCTACAAAAATACTCTTAAATACCTTCTTCTCCGCCTCGTTGTCATCATCATTGATAAAGCCCAGCTCGTAAAAAATAGCGTCCAGTTCATCAGGTCTTAACAGAATATCCTGCCGGATGAGGCTGAAATACTGCTTATAGAACGTTTCGGGAATCTCCTTCACGCAGCCAAAGTCAATCACGCCCAGGGTGCCGTTGTCGCGCAACAGAAAATTCCCCGGGTGCGGGTCGGCGTGAACCTGTTTGAGGTAATGTACCTGATGGTTGTAAAAATCCCAAAGCGCCTGCCCAATACTGTTACGCACTTCCTGTGAAGGGTTAGTCGCCACAAACTCCTTCATGTGTTGCCCGTCCAGCCAGTCCATGGTGATGATGCGCTCGGAGGACATTTCGGGGTAGTAGGTGGGAAAATCGAGGTGCTCAATATGGCCGCACTGTTCGGAGATCTCCATACCCCGGCGTACTTCCAGATCGTATTCGGTTTCTTCAATCAGCTTACCCTCTACCTCCTGCAAATAATGGTCTAAATCCCGCTCGTTGATATTGAACAGGCGAATGGCAAAGGGCTTTACGATTTTCAGGTCTGAACTGATGCTGTTGGCCACTCCGGGGTACTGAATTTTTACGGCGAGTTTTTTACCATCCAGCGTTGCCTGGTGTACCTGGCCAATGGAGGCCGCATTTTTCGCCTGTCGAGTGAAGGTGTCGTATAGCTCAGTGGGTGCTTTGCCAAAGTAGTTCTGAAACGTCTTCACCACCAGCGGATACGACAGCGGAGGAGCGCTGTACTGGGCCATGGCAAAACGGTCGGTATAAGCCGTGGGAAGCAGGTTTTTATCCAGACTCATCATCTGCAAAACCTTCAGCGCACTGCCCTTCAGTTCGCTTAGTTCGCGGTAAATATCCTGGGCGTTTTCCTCGTGCAGGCTTTCTCGCGTCACTTCCTGATTCAGCGCCTTTCGGGTATAATATTTTACGTAATTGCCCCCTACTTTAGCACCGGTGCGCACAAATCGCGTAGCCCGCTGCACTTTCGAGGTGGGTATTTTATTTTGTTCTTTCATACAGATGTAATGAGCATACATAACGAAGCATTCCCCTACTTATTGGCAACCGCGGGAATGTGCCGTTATGAGTGAATTAACGTTGTTGGTATAGGAATTTGGCAAAATCAACAGCCGCATCAATCGGGCCGCGGCCCATGAGGTCAAACGACAGATTTACCGCTTTCTCGATAGCCGCATCGGTCTTTTCGAAACTGGGACTTTCGTCCTTTACCCAAAAGTAGATGACGAACTGCAACTGCCGCCACAACCCGTCGTCGTAGCGGTTGCCGATCAGCGGACGATCCACGATTTCTCCGATCTCCTTACCTTCGGAAATCAGTTCATTCGCAAAATCAAGAAAACCCTCTTTCAGACGGCTGAAAACGCTGTTGTTCGGTAGGCGACGTGCGGGAGAAGCCATCGCCCCTTCCATGCGGGTCATCACGAAACTGCGATGATTCTTCAGTATCTCGATAAATGTGTAGTAAAACGCCAGTAATTTTTCCCGTACGGAATACTCCATGTAGACCGGATCACTTTGGATACGGGTTCGGGTTTCGTCAAAAAAGCCTTTCCAGATTTCTTTCTCCAGGGCCGTAAAGGAGTTAAAGTGATCATAGAAGGTGACCTCCTTCATCTTTTGCATCTTCATAAACTGGTAGACCGAGGGCGGAGCCTGCCCGTGCTCAAGTAAATAATCTATGTAAGCCTCTTTCAGTTTAGCGGCCTGATCTACCGTAGTTTGTTTACTTTTCTTTGATGTTGTCGCTGCCATAATATTCTTTATGTATGATGATGGTACTTCTCCACACTATTCAGTCATCATTGTAGTTAAAAGTCCGTTATCGGATATTTTGTTTAACAATATATTCACTGTGTTAAACATTTATTCACCATAATAGATTCTCTGAACGCTATTATTTTGACCGTCAGTCAGATACATGTACGTCAATAAGTATCGGCTGTTGCTCTCGGAACGGTTTAATTGCTACACGGTTCGGTTGTTAAACTATCGGTTTTGTACCTCCAAAGCAATTTTTTTAAATTCTCCAGCCTCCAGCCTCCAGCCTCCAGCCTCCAGCCTCCAGCCTCCAGCCTCCAGCCTCCAGCCTCCAGCC
>JAVKCN010000130.1:0-13629 GCA_040222715.1 Cyclobacteriaceae bacterium
ACCAGTTGCTCCATCCAGGTACTATCTACCTCTTGAAAAGACAATAGATCAGCGTTGGTAGCCAGTGCTTGTGTTACCGTTTGTTCGTACAAAATATTACTCCCTAGCACATTATAATGCGCTACCCGAAATGAATTTCCTTCAATTTCGTATTCGCGGGTGCTGTTAAGATTTATATAGGGTAATAAATAGACCAGAATGATCAACGCGGCAGAAACGAAGGGGATGCTGAGGCGTCGTTGCTTCCATACAATCAGGATAAAAGCAATGAAAGCATAACCCAGCATCGCCTGCAATGCAAACGACTGAATGAGGTCTATAATGAAAATATCGGAAGGTATGACAAAAAACAGGGCTGATAATAGTACGGCCACTGTTAATATGAATTGTAAAGCTTTCACCGTCTAGATAGAATTTAGTAGTATCACTGTTACTCAAGACAGGCTTGAACAAGGAGAATACCACTTAGCTTACCATCAAGGGTAAAAGAATTATTATTTAATTAATCACAATAAATACCATTAAAATTACTAATTATTGCATATTTACAGAATAAAATTCTGATGACAAAGCATTGCATCTGCACCAGGTTCCCCAAAGTGTAGCATAAGTCAACAGATTATCCCGCACTTTTAAGCAAATACTCGCCTACTATACCGCGATGGTCGGAGCCGCTTACGGGTAATGCTTCAAATTTCCGGCACTGAAAATCATCAGAATGAAAAATATAGTCTATCGGAATACCAATTGATTGTAATCGGGAGGGGTAGGTGGGTGCCCAGCCAGTATGGCTATCCTGCATCCGGGCTACTCTTCTCAAATCCTGAATGGCCGGATTCCAGGGAACCGCATTGAAATCGCCGATCACCAGGGTAGGCTGGTCTATTTTCTGAATATACTGGGCAATGTGGCGGATATGCTGATTCCGCTGATGATAACGCCATCGGCTACGGGGCGATAATGGATGAGAGGCTAGAAAGTGAATGGTATGATCCGGAAGTTGAAGATCGCCCACAATATTAGGAACTCCGTCCCAGTAAATGGTTTGTACATTCTCAAAAGGATATTTGGAAAACACCGCTAAACCCCGTCCGGCCTGATCTTCATAAGTAACAATATGGGAATAGGGATAATCCTCTGCCAACCGTTGCTTTAACTGATCTCCCCACGCCATGCTCACTTCCTGAAATGACAGCAAATCTGCCTGAGTAGCCAGGGCAGATGAGGCAGTTTCTTCAAACTGGCTGTTGATGCACAGCACGTTGAAGTGCGCTACCCGAACGATGGTATCTTCTTCGTATAATCCAGCCTGTTCTAATGTGTCGGTACCGGATAGCTGCGCATGATAAAGCCCCCAGGCTACCAGCAGGGCCGCACTCAACGATACACCAATGGTAGTCATGCTTCTGAATAAGCCTGCTACTATTCCTATAACCAAATAGCCAATCAGTGCCTGCACCGCAAAAGAGTGGAGCAAATCATGTAAAAAGCTTTCGGGGGGAAGTACAAATATCAATGCAGTGGCAAAATACAATACCACTCCTATTTTACTTTTCATCATTTTTTTAGCAATTCATCAGTAAGAGCACACCCATACCTGCAACAGATAAACAAACTACCAGTACAGCTCCGGCAGCCATATCTTTAATTAATTTTATCTCAGGATCGTAATTCACCGTCACCCGATCTGCAAGTTTCTCTATAACAGTATTTATCATCTCCGCTCCAAAAACCATACCTATGGCCAAAATCACCAGGCACCAGCTTATCCAGTCAAATGTCTGTTTTATACCTACAAAGACAACAATCAGCGTGATTAATGCCTGAATCCGCAGGTTGTTCTCTGTCTTAAGCGCCTGCATAACTCCTCGGAAAGCAGGTAAAAAACTCAAAAAACACTTACGAATTGATAATAGCTTATTCATAAGTCAATTGGTTTAGTACCTGAGCTTCAGCAAAATTCCATGAGCGCCAGTCCTGCTGGAGAGCCGAATCCTGTAAGTCTTCCATTTTATGTTTAATTCGTGATTGTACTTTTTTTGGTAAGCGATATGCCGGATTATGTAATGCCTCAGATAACAGATCCAGATTGTTGTTAGACAAACGGCTTAGGTATTGGAAGTCGATTTGATCAGCCGGTAAGTGCGTAAGGTTATACTTAGTGATGATACGCGGCCAGTTAAACAGCGTCATGCCTGCCAGCACCGTATAAACCACCCAGCTATTGTATCGAAGCAAAAAGGCATTGCTTTTGATCTGCTTTACCTTCATGTAGGTAGTCAGTAATCCGGCCAGCGCCAGGGCCAGATAGACGTATACGCCCACCCTTTTTTGGGTGAGTCCGTAGGCATCAATGTATAAGCCATTTTTGTAAGCCGTAGTAAGCACAAGCAGTATGTTCTGGCATATCCATCCGTAAGCGGCCATTTTCAACTGCCCACTGCGGTGGTAGAAGTTGAGGTTTCGCCGGAAGAAGTACATGACAATGCCAATTGCCAGTACAATCGAGATAATGAGTGCCGTTACGCCCTGATGCACATAAGCTGAATAGGTTACTCCTTCTGGCAACTGTCCGGTAACCAGGTATAATAGATCTATTCCATTGAACAGAAGAAGCAAACTATTCAGTAGTATAAACAGAAGCCATCCGGCGCGGAACTCATGCTTCAGCGCAATAGTACTGAATGAAAAAAGAGAAGCTGTTTTTCGCTGGCGTATTAACGTATTAGGAGTACGCTGATCAGCTCTAAGAAGTATTGCAAGGCCTGCCGGGTAAACCAGCGCAATTAGTCCGTAGGCGCAGGTCAGGGTGAAAATCAGCCTGAAAGGCGAAATGATCTCTCCTTGCGCCTGTTGTACCAAAGCGGCAAACGCAGGGTTAGCAATCGTGTAAAGCACTAGAAAGAGCACCGTAATTCCCACGGGAACAAGGCAGGATGCTACGCGTGCTATACCAATACCTGCCCATCCCTCTTTGCCTGCATGATCAGCGAGCCATCGTCCTTTCCAGATGGAAAATAGCATGGCGTAAAGCCCGTTGGGCAGTGCGGCGGCGAGCGAAGTATAGGGATACACGCAGTATCCGGCAAGGGCTACAAAGGAAACCCAGTTTAGCAAAACAGCCAGTAATGTATGGTGCCATACGACGCCTGCTGCTGTTATCAAACACCCAAAAGCGATCGCTTTCCCCTGTCTCGACTGTCGTAGTGCAGGGTGAAGTCCGAAGACTAATATGACAGACAGTATAGAGAATACGAGGTAGTTTATGCCCGCTGATTGCTGATAGAACAGGTAACTACCGATGAGCGAAATACCCGCCCAAAGCCAGATTCTGAGTGAACGTGTTTTCATAATTTTTCAAAAGTACTTTGTATTTCAAAGTGAACTCGCAAAATTTTTTGTTATGCATTTTTTTGGGCTTTTAGTAGCATCTCTAAAGCATCCAGATGAGCCGAAAACGCTTTTTTTCCAGGTAGTGTAGCCACGTATTGGGTGTTCGGTTTCCGCCCGACAAACTGCTTTTGCACATCGATATAGTCAACTTTCTCCAAAGCTTTCAGGTGACTGGCCAGGTTTCCATCCGTAACTCCCAGCAACTCTTTCAGCGTATTAAAATCCAGCGAGTCGTTGACCATCAGTGCAGACATTACGCCCAATCGTACTTTGTTTTCAAAAGCTTTATCAAACTGATGTAATAAATGCTTCACCGTTCGTATTTGTAGTACATAGACGCTCCATACACCAAATGCAGCACTCCAAACCCAATCGCCCAAAATAGCAGTCCATAGCCAATGACAATCGCTGATAATAATCCCAACGCCACTTCTGCCAATCCCAGATACATCACATCAGTAAGCGTATATTTGCTGGCATTGATCAGAGCCAATCCATAAAACATTAACATGCTGGGGGCTACAATTCCGGTGTATCCCTGCCCTACCAGGATCAGACAGAAAACCCCTCCGGCAACCAGAGGAATAAGTAAATGGATGATCAGGCGGCGGGCAGTCGCATCCCACACTTTTTGCCCCTGTCGCCGGGCCCGCCGGGTAGTGAGCCAGATACCCGTACCCACTGCCAGCAACAGTACGGTTGCCGCAATGATAAACAGATACCCCACTACTGTACCATAAGAACCTAATTGCCCGGCCCTGTACTGGCTCAGGCACGCATGTGCCACTCCAGCACCCGCCAGGGCATATACTCCTGCCATAACCCCGGATAGTCCGCTCAATGAAATGAACCGCGAAGAACGCTCCATCATGGAACGGATTTCAGTGATATCCTGTAAATAATCCGTTTTTTGCATACTTGAAAGTACTTTGAAATACAAAGTAAAATACTTTAAAGTAATCTTGCAAGAATTATATCAAATAATTCAGACTATTTATTCTCAAAAATCAGATTTGGGAAAGGAAGTTACCTGAGTATTGAAAAAAGCGTGCTAGAGTCGGGAAATGAGTTTATACAAACTTCAGCACTTCCCGGGCTTTGCGTTGAGCTTCGCGGGGAAATACCAGCAGCGACTCGCGTACGACCAGGGAAAGCTTCTTAATAGCTGTTTTGTTAGCAGCCACCCGTAATTCACGGCGAGACAGGCCTTGGCCGGCCATAGCGTAGTAAGCTTTGGTAATGTAGCCCACCCGCAAAGTAAGAAAAGCATTTCCCGTACCTTGCAGGATAGAGGAAGACAGCGCGCCTAATCCGGGAATGACTCCCAAAAAGCCTCGGCTTATCTGAGGGAAGATTTCTGCTAACTGAGTGTCTTCGATACCATCGGCGATCAATGCCGCCGCCAGCACTTTGGTATAAGTCTTGACCAGCTGCCCATAGGTTGGGCGGTAGCCGTAGTTACGCACCAACTCCTTCATCATACGGAAGTTGATCATCAGAACTAATATGGCATCCAGGCGACCATTCTGAGACAGAGCGGTGGAGATGAACACCTGCTTGGCGTGCCGGTGAATGATATCATCCATCCGGTCTAAGCGTCCGTCAAAGATTTTGCCCAGCGCTTCGGAGGGGTCCTGACCGCTTTTTAGTAACCGATTGAGCTCGTTTTTCTCTACCAGTTCCAATTGTCTCTGCCCAATCAGTTGCTTAGCCACTTTACGGGCTACTTTGGAGCCAGGGTCGGTCATATCCTCATCCAGAAACTGTCCCGCCCGGATTTCAGGCAAAGAAAAGACACTCAATACCGGACGAATGATGAGAAAAAAAAGTAGTAAGACCGAAACAGAATAAAAGGCGTAACTGAGGTAAGGGTGTACTTCAGCCAGATTATCGCCAATTGTCAGGATATTCCCAATAATAATCAGCAGTAGTACGAACAGGATACCGCTTCCCAGCAGCCCCCAGAAGATCATATTTTTGTTTCTCATCGCCAGGTTGGGTTAAAGGGCCCAGCAACGCTAATGCCCATTTAAATAGACATAAAAACCTTAAATTAAGTTGCATTTCGCCAAAAATCACGAAGTATATCCGGGTGAAAAGCCATCAACAAATCTATGCTAAGACACGATCTTTTCATCGCTTTTTCCATCCTCCGCCAACACTACCCGAAAGGTATAATCTCCTCCAAAAACAACAGGAACTTCATAGAATGATCCGGCTTGTTTTACAGCGATTTCATGTTCGTTTTGGTAAACCCGCACCTGCCCGGTCAGGGCGGGCAGGTACACCGCCGCTGCCACATTTCCCGGAATGTGCAGCTTTAGCTCATAAGATGATGTGTTACGCTGATAATGAAGCACAAACGCTCCCCGAATACTCGGCACTTTGATTTCAAACTCAGTCAGTGAACCCGGTTGGGGCTGAATAACCACTTTGGAAAAACCAGCCGCCAGCGGGCGTACTCCGGCCAGATAGCGGGGAATAATATTGGCCGGAGCCGCTCCCCAGGCGTGGTTCCAGTCCTGATTGGGTTTAAAGCGATCGCCCCAGGCTTCCATCGTCATTGTTGAGCCAGCCGCTATCATGCTGTGCCAGCTGCGTTCTCCGGTTGAGGTAAGCAGTTGCAGGGCATATTCCGCTTCACCGGCACCGTATAACCCATCCAGCAGGTACTGCACACCGTACACGCTGCACGCCATCCCCCGGGATTTGATAAATGCGACCACCGAAGCCCGGCATGCCGAAGGCACTAACCCAAACGCTAATGGAAACATATTGGCATGTAAAGAGGCATGCTGGCTGCCAATGCCATCCACATACACCTGACGGTCCGGGTCAAATAAGTGCTGTTGGAAGGATTGATATACCTTTTTCTGCTGCTGTTGCCAGAACTGATATTCTCGTTCCTTGCCAATCGCCTGCGCCATAGAAGCCATTAATTGCAGGGTATAATAGTGAAAAGCATTCACCACCGTGTTGACCTCGCAAAACTCAAACCCATCAGTTTCGCCCGGATCTTCTTCACTCAGGCCCATGCCGCCGGTTTGTGGCCAGTCTACAATATCCTTGATGTTTTTTTTCTTGAAAGAAGTACGGTCATACCGCACTCCTCGTTCCGTACGGCGGCGAGCTCTCCGGCTGCTGATCAACCCTTTTGCATCGGCCAGACTTACCAGGGTTCGGTTTTTCAATACCGGATAGTATCGCTCAATCATTTGCGTATTGCCAGTGTACATCCAGTCAGCATGGGCGGCCATGACTCCATGTAGTACCCATTCGGTAGGCCAGGTGGCATGGTGCAACAGGTATTCCAGCGTTCTCCGGGCCAGCGAATATTCCGCATCCACCCCGTAGTGGCTTAACTGATTGATATACGAATCCGACTCGTAACAGACTCGCTCCCGGTCACCATCCACGTAAATGCCCGCAAAACTGGTTGCTTTAATGGTGTATTTGCACAAATCCCACACCTGATTCAACACCGTATCCGAACTATGAAAATAAGATGCCTCATCCTCAAAAGGATAACCCACGGCGATGCGCTGTAGTTGATTCTCAATGAGCTGCCCTGAATAGTTGACGATCTCCACATAACGAAAGGGCATGACTTCACCGATGTATTCCGGCATTTTAATCGCATGCTTGCGGGTATTCTTCCGGTCGGGTGAAAATTGTATTTGGTAGGTATGCGTGCCGTGTTTCAGCCGGAGCGAGACAGATCGATACCTTCTCCCTCCTCCCGGCTCCCGGTGGATCTTGCCCGGTGTTTCCAATACTTCTCCCAGATGTATGATTACTTCATGCCCCTCAACATCGCTGGTAAGCGTAAGTTGAAGCGTTCCGAAAGCGGCTTTCCCAAAATCCAGGGAGAAGTGATCATCATTGATCCGCTGCACTTCCCGGGGAAATTGAAGCTGTTTTTGGGAGGGATAGTGAGCAGGAGTGTATTTTCTTTCCAGGGCGCCAGTTAGAAAAGTTTGCGGCTTTGCATAATCGCTCACCTGACCCTGCTCATCCCATACTCGCACAGTCCAATGGTAGGAAGTACTGGACCGGAGCTGCTTTCCGTTGTACAGAATGCTTTGAGCGTTTCCTGAGGTGATTTTACCACTGTCCCAATAATTTCCTTCTTCCTGCAACAATGCCTCGAGTTGGTCTGAGACCAAAACCTGAAAAGCCTGTTGCCGGACATCCGGTGGAAGGCACCAGCTTAATGCTGGTTGCCTATGGGTAATGCGCACCGATTCTGTAGGGGCGAGATAACGTGCACATTCCGAAAGCGGGATGTTGGTAGGAAAGCCGCGAGAAGATACGTATTCGGGATGCGCGATCAGATCACATCGTAAACCAAAAGGCAGGCGTTGCATCGGGGTCAATTATTTAAAGAAAAGATCAACGATGAGAAAGGAACGGCCCTTTGCTGGAAAAGTAGAACCAGTCTACGGTCACCAGGTTTTCCCGTTGCCGTCGCCCATTTTTAAATACAAAGTACAGATCGTGCTTCTCACTGGTTGGATTAATAGCCATGGTTTGTTCCTGCCAGTTTTGCCAGCTTCCCGTGGGAGCAAGTGTTGTTTCACCAATCGTATCTCCATCAGGGCTATCCAGATGCAATGTTACGGTTCCTCCGGCACTTTCGCTGGCGTAACGCAATGTGATGCTATACACCTGGGTCAGATCAATATCTTCGTAGACGGCATATGATCCGTGTTTGATATTCTCAATAAAACGGTCATCTCCATCTTCTACTTCTCCGCCAATCCGCAGGTTTTTCACGTCGTTGAACGCTTCGGCCTGTATGCGGGCGGGTCGTAGTGTACGAAACACTTCCGCGGTTTGCGAAGGCACTCCTGCTCCTCCCTGATCTTCGTACTTCGCAGTGATGCGGTACAAACCATCTTCCTGAAACTGCTGGGGCTGAACCTGCCCCTGGGTAGCAATCCGCTGAGATTTTTCTCCTTCGTCGGCCATCGATAGGATATAATTGACCATCTCTTTTGCTGCTTTTTCCGAAAGATCAGGATGTCCCACCATCACAAAGTTTTTGTCCCACACGCCGCCGCCGCCAGCAATCACTTTCTTAGCCAGTCGATCTCGGGCAGTAGTGTCTTCCTGATAGCGGAAAGCTACCTCTTTATACGAGGGTCCGATGGAGGACTCATTGGGTTTATGGCAGTTTTTACAATCATTCTCATCAATCAGTTTTTTTCCGACCAGCACGCTGGAGGCCGCGCCCATCGCTTCCTGATGCCCCGTTACCATAGGTGACAGGTTTTCCCCAATGCCCCGGTCCCAGAACACGAATACCCGAGCCGTATCAATATCTTGGTTTGCCAGACTACCATCCTCCTGATCGGATACTTTCACCTGGTACGGAATGGGCTGGTTATGCCAGTAGAATGTTTCATTTCCCGCCAGTTCGATAGCGACCTGGGGTGGGGCGTTGCCGGCTAAAATCGTCAGGTGGGTAGTTGATTGTTCGCCATTGGTGTCGGTCACCACCAGGGTGCAGGGGTACTCCCCCGCTTCTTCAAAGGTAAAGGTAGTAGTCTCCTGATCTTCCACTGGCTCGCCTTCTTCTCCAAACTGCCAGGCGTAGGTCAGGGAGTCGCTATCCAGATCGTAGGATGAAGTGGCAGAAAACTGTACTTCCAGCGGCACTGCTCCGGCACGGGTAGAAACCTCTACTTTGGCCACTGGCGGGCGATTGCCCTGGGTATAGCTGATACGACTAAGTTTGGCATCGCTGTTATCGCTGTACCACGCACTGCCGTACTCCAGCACATACAGTGAGCCATCCGGGCCAAACTGCATGTCCATCGGTTTCTCAAAGTTGGTTTCCGGCATAAAGTCTTCTAATTCTACCAGTTCACCGTCTTCATCGAGCCGGGCCACTTTAATCCAGTTACGCATCCATTCATAAATGAATAGACAGTTATCATAGTATACCGGAAATTTCCCCACTGTATTGGCATAATGATGGAAGCGATATACTTCGCCGGCCATGATCGATCGACCGCCTTTACCCAAACTAGGCCACGCTTCGCTTTCCTGATAATTATAATACAGCATCGCCGGACGGGCCGGAGGCAGCTCCCGCGCTCCGGTATTATTCGCCGATGTGTTCAACGGGTGTTCGGGGTCATTCACCTCCCCGTAGGTGTCGTTGGCAAAATTCCGGGAAGGATAGCCCTGATTGTCGGCAATGAAGTAAGGCCAACCGTAGTTGCCGGGTTCTTTTACTACATTCAATTCATCGTAGGAATTAGGCCCTTTCTCGCTGGCCGTGCTGGCATCGGGTCCGACATCACCAAAGTAGAGATACGATGTCTGAGGATCGATGGAGATGCGGAATGGGTTGCGCGTCCCCATCACATAAATCTCCGGACGCCCTCCAGATCCATCTTTGGGGAATAAGTTCCCTTCAGGAATTTCATAGAGAGCCTCTCCTGCAGTGCCATAGGGCAGTGGCCGGATGCGCAGAATTTTACCTCGGAGGTCGTTGGTATTACCGGCCGTTTGCTGGGCATCATAGCCGACCCGGTCCGGGCGAGAGTCTAAAGGCGCATACCCGTCCGATTCCCAGGGGTTGGTATTATCTCCGGCGGTAACGTACAATAGGCCATTCGGACCAAACTCCAATGAACCCGCCGAGTGGCAGCAGGTCTCCCGCTGGGTAGGAATCTCTAAAATCACTTCCTCTGAGGTCATATCCAACTGATTATCTACCAGTTTAATTCGGGAAAGCCGTTGCTTGGGCTCATCACCGGCGGGAGAGTAATAAAAATAGATAAGCTGGTTTTCGTAAAAGTCAGGATCAAGCGCCAGACCCAGTAAGCCGTCGTTGTTACCAGAAAATACGGCAATCTCACCAATCAAATCTGCGGTTCCGGTAGCCGGATTATATAACTTTACCTGCCCTTTACGCTCCACAAAAAAGACCCGATGATTCCTGGTCACCTCAATCTCCATGGGCTCTTCCAGGTCTTCTATTAACACAGTTTTGGTGAAACGATTGGCGGGTGGTGGTTCTAACAGGTTCGGGCTTTGCTGCACCGAGGATTCAGGCTGGCAGGCCCACAGGCTAATACATAGAACATAAAAAGAAAGGGCGAGAATAGGTCTTTGGTTCATATCAGTTTGTCTTTCCGAGCCTGGAATCAAGCCGAAAATAATAAATTTAATGTATAGCGATCTATAAACACAGGGATAACGCTGCTAATTCCATAAGCATTGTGCCTGGCAGGCAGGGAATAAGTTGTAAAAAACCGTTCAACCAATATGTTTGGTGAATTGGCACGATCATCAAAAATTCTTGACCGGAAAATCTGGTAAGACTCACCGGTAAGGCACTCAAAACTGATCGCCCGGTGGGCACAGAAATACCCCCTCGCATCAAGATAGTACAGGACGGTAAGCTGTCCTGATTTTTCGTATTTTTGTTTTGCGTAAACTAATTTTTTATCCTCTTAAAACCTACCCTTGTATGGAAAGCGCAGTGACTACATTCAAATATGTCAATTACCTCTGGGACGAAGAAAAAGCCAAATCACTGGAAGGTGACGAAATCGCCCTGCTACTTTACCGATCCAACATCCTGGGAGCCGATTTGCGGATTACCAACTACGGCGGCGGTAACACGAGTTGCAAAACCATAGAGAAAGATCCACTTACCGGGAAAGACACCGAAGTAATGTGGATCAAGGGTTCGGGCGGCGACATCGGGTCATTGAAACGAAACGGCCTGGCCGGTTTGTACCTCGACCGGCTCCATGCTCTGAAAAACCGATACCGGGGATTGGAACACGAAGATGAAATGGTAGGCCTGTTCTATCACTGCCTCTACGATCTGGACTCCCGCGCTCCCAGCATCGACACTCCCCTGCACGCGTTTCTTCCTTACAAACACATAGATCACCTGCACCCCGATGCCCTCATCGCCATTGCCGCGGCCAAAGATGGCAAGCGCATCAATGAAGAACTTTTTGAAGGGCAAATTGGCTGGGTAGACTGGCAGCGTCCGGGCTTTGATCTGGGACTTCAGATGGAAAAATGCATCAAGGAAAATCCCAACCTAAGGGGCATCACCCTGGGCAGCCACGGGTTATTCACCTGGGGAGATAATGCCTACGACTGTTACATGAATAGCCTGAATGTGATTGAAAAGGCTTCTGCCTATCTGGAAGAGCACATGGGCAAAGATCGCCCGGTATTCGGAGGGGTAAAAATGGAATCGCTACCCGAAACTGAGCGTAAACAACAGGCTGCTACGTTGGCTCCGACCTTGCGTGGGCTATGCTCCAGCCACCAGGCCATGATTGGCCATTTCACCGATGATGAGCGCGTACTACAGTTTATCAACAGCGAAGACTTGCAGACACTGGCCCCCATGGGTACGTCTTGTCCTGATCACTTTTTGCGTACCAAAATCCGACCTCTGGTACTGGATTTCCTGCCAGCCAATGCAGATATTTCCGATGCCAAAGCCCTGCGTGAGCAGTTGCACGGTGCATTCCAGGAATACCGAAAAGACTACGCTGAATATTACGAACAGCACAAGCACGACAACAGCCCCGGCATGCGTGATCCAAACCCAGTGGTCATTCTCTGGCCGGGAGTGGGGATGTTTACCTTCGCCAAAAACAAGCAGACCGCCCGGGTCGCCAGCGAATTCTACATCAATGCCATTAATGTGATGCGGGGCTCCGAGGCAGTTTCCAAATACACTTCTTTGCCCCTTCAGGAAGCCTTTGATATTGAGTACTGGCTGCTGGAAGAGGATAAACTGAAGCGCATGCCTCCCGAGCAACCGCTGTCCCGGAAGATTGCCATGATCACCGGAAGCGGAGGTGGTATCGGCAAGGCCATTGCTGAGAAGTTTATCCAGGAAGGGGCCTGTGTCATTCTCTCAGACATGAATCCGGAACGGGTTGAAGAAACCCGGCAGGAGTTTGTGAAGCGATTCGGGAAAGACTCGGTGATCGGAACGGTGATGAACGTAACCCAGCCTGAGGATATCAGCAAAGCTTTCCACGATAGTTGTCTGGCCTTCGGCGGTATAGATATTTTGGTGAATAATGCCGGGCTTTCCATTTCTAAAACCCTGGAAGATACATCAGAAACTGATTGGGACATCCAGCATAACGTGATGGTCAAAGGGCAATTCCGTATGACTCAGGCCGCCGTAGACCTGATGCGTAAGCAGGGCATGGGAGGAGATGTGATCAATATCGTGAGTAAAAATGCCCTGGTATCCGGCCCGAACAATGCGGCTTACGGTTCGGCAAAAGCAGCCCAACTGCACTTATCTCGTCTGCTGGCGGCAGAATTAGGGAAAGACAAAATCCGGGTAAATGTGGTTAACCCCGATGCCGTGATTCAGGGAAGTAACATCTGGGCCGGAGGCTGGGCCGAGGGCCGTGCCAAAGCCTACGGAGTTTCGTTGGATGAACTACCCAATCACTATGCGCAGCGGACCCTGTTGGGTGAAGTGATTTTGCCGGAAGATATTGCCAATGGAGTATTTGCTTTCGTCGGGGGACTCGCCAATAAAAGTACCGGAAACGTATTAAACGTAGACGGGGGATTAGCCGCGGCCTTTGTTCGGTAAGACAACGATGCCTACTGGCTGCAACAACCTGTAACTACCAATCGTTTTTCCCTATTGCCTGAGCTCATCAGAATTAAAACCCTGATGGTTCAGGCTTTTTTATATCTAAGTATTCGACCAAATTAAAGTATCATTTTTCCAGACGTCACCGCGAGGCTCTGCGAAGCGTTCTGCCGTGGCGTAAGATCGCCTCACATTCGTTCGCGATGACGTATTGATTATACTTATTTCTGGTTGGGTAAGCACTGTGACAAAATCAGCTTATATTTTTAGCGTCATAGCGAGGAAGAATGACGAAGCTATCTCCCCCGCGCCACGTCGGCTCATTAGCAGCAGATTGCTTCCTCGTGCCTCGTCGCAATGACGTTATAATTATTTTCGGCATAGTGCTTACTTATTAACTGATGTTACGCAGTGAGAGTTTGTATGTGCTTAAATTTATATAGAAACTTGTAAATTCACTAGCTTAAGGTTCAACTATGGACAAGTCATTATTGGATTTATATACGGATTATTTATTAGTATCTACGAATCAAGCCAATGCAACAGGGCTATCAAGAATGCTAGATAACTCTGTCAGTCATGACCAAATCACCCGTTTTTTATCCAAGCAGGATTTCGGTTCC
>JAVKCN010000131.1:0-23575 GCA_040222715.1 Cyclobacteriaceae bacterium
CCATGCCCAAAAAGAACTTCGCCTTTCCTTTCACCATCGCCTCAATGGCATGCATGGTATTATAGCCTTCTTCCGTAGGAGGATCAAAATGAAAGTGCGCTTTGAGCTTTTGGGCAAATTCCGGCTTGAGCTTTTCCCAGATACCAACGGTGCGGTCGCCCTGCACATTACTATGTCCGCGTACCGGACAGGTACCAGCTCCGGGCTTGCCAATACTGCCTTTCAGCAGCAGCAGATTGACCACCTCCCGTACATTATCTACTCCGTTTTTATGCTGGGTAAGCCCCATTGCCCAACAAACAATGATTTTACTTTTCGCTGCCAATAGTGCTACAGCTTGTTCAATAAGCACTCGCTCAACCCCCGACTGTTGAATTAATGTATCCAGATCATACTGCTCCAAATCCTGCCGTAGCGTTTCGTACCCATGCGTTTTGGATTGGATAAATGCCTGATCTAAAACGCTACCCGGCTGCTGCGCTTCTTTTTCCAGCAACTGTTTCATGATGGCCTTCAGCAACGGAACATCTGCATTGACCTTCACCTGCAAGAAGATATCCGTGAGTGAAGTACCCGAACCGACCATTTCCAGCGGGTGCTGGGGATTCTTGAAGTTTAGCAGTCCGGTTTCCGGCAACGGGTTTACCGAAATGATCTTTGCCCCATGATGCTTTGCTTTTTGTAAAGCCGACAGCATCCGCGGGTGGTTGGTACCGGGATTTTGTCCCATGATCACAATCACCTCGGCTTCGTAGAAGTCATTCAGCGTCACCGAGCCTTTACCGATGCCTACGGTTTCTGATAAGCCGGTACCACTCGACTCATGGCACATATTAGAGCAGTCGGGTAGGTTGTTGGTACCGTATTGCCGCACGAAAAGCTGATACAGAAAAGCTGCCTCGTTGCTGGTGCGTCCGGAAGTATAAAAGATAGCTTCGTCGGGAGATGTCAATGCTCGAAGTTGCTGACCGATCAATTGAAAAGCTTCTTCCCAGGGAACTGGCTCGTAGTGTGTACTGCCTGCCCGAAGCAGCATAGGTTCGGTAATACGCCCGCTTTTACCCAGTTCGTAATCCGTCCACGTGGATAGCGCAGCCACCGAATGTTGTTGAAAAAAAGCAGCATCCGCTCGGGCAGTGGTCGCTTCCTCCGCCACAGCTTTGGCTCCGTTTTCACAAAACTCTGCCACTGACCGGGTTTCATCCGGGTCGGGCCAGGCACAACCAGGGCAGTCAAACCCATCAAACTGGTTGATCCGGGTCATGAGTTTGGTTCCTTCAACCACTCCCACTTCGCCGTATACGTGTCGGGCAGAACTGGCAACTGCGGTAATGCCCGCCGCTACTTTTTTCGGTCGGGTGAGCTTAAGCTCATACTGTTCTTCAAAGGCCTGATCGGGCTTATTATTGGAAGTATCGGACATAAGGATTTAGATTAGATAGGTTGGGGTACGATGATTTGTTGAGGTTCAGCGTAAATATTAAATCGCTGGTTGCGGACAAAACCGAGCAGCGCCATACCGTATTGCCGGGCCAGTTGTACGGCCAGACTGGACGGAGCTCCCACGGCAGCCAGCATGGGCACTCCGGCCATCAGTGCTTTCTGCACCAACTCAAAACTCACGCGTCCGCTCAGCAAAATAAAAGACTGACTCAGGGGAAGTTGATTTTGGGAGAGCGCAGCGCCA
Organism: Cyclobacteriaceae bacterium; assembly: GCA_040222715.1. Classification (GTDB taxonomy): domain Bacteria; phylum Bacteroidota; class Bacteroidia; order Cytophagales; family Cyclobacteriaceae; genus Tunicatimonas. The sequence continues at coordinate 1,688 of JAVKCN010000131.1, forward strand.
ATCAGTTTATCCAGGGCATTGTGCCGCCCAATGTCTTCCCGCCACAGCAGCAGTTCTCCACTTCGGGAAAACAAGCCTGCTGCATGTAAGCCACCCGTATGCTCGAAAATCAGTTGGGCTTTTCGTAATATCTGAGGTGCCTGATGGATGACCTCCGGGCTCACCGAAAAATCCTCGGTATTGAGCGGGGAACACGTCGTTTGTACTGCTTCAATGGATGCTTTACCGCACACTCCACAACTGGAAGTGGTATAAAAGTGCCGCTGTAACTGCTGCCAGTCGATGGGCACTTCCGGAGACAAACTTACCCGCACCACATTGTCCGCTTCGGCTGGTTTCTTGATATTCTGGCAGTAACGGATACGCTCAATATCTTCCCTCCGGCAAATAATACCTTCCGAGAATAAAAAACCCTGCACCAGTTCAAAATCATGGCCGGGCGTCCGCATGGTAACGGATAGGTCGCGCTGCTGGCGATGGTGGACGGAACCGTAAGCTAAGCGAATGGCCAAAGGTTCTTCTACCGCCACCAGATCCATCGTTTCCTGTTCTGTCTCGCCGATCCGCACAATCTGTGCTGGATGCACACTGTTATTGCTCATGGGTTGTCGTATTATCTGTTTAAAGACCTGTTATTTGGATAAACTACTACTTTTTTGGGAGGGAGGAAAATTCACTGCAAGAAGGTATTATCACCAGATCCGGGGCGCCATTGGTGGGCGTTGCTGGGGATAAACGCCGCAACGATCCAAATTGCCTTTTCCGGACCATGCAAAAGGCTGTCATTTTCTTACATCCCCCGATATTTCACTTTTCGCAATTTACCCCCCTTCTTTTTGCAAATTTGTTGAAACCACTCCTGCTTATAACTTCCTATTGCTAGCCTTAAGCACTCGCTTGATAAATTTTTATTATTTCAACATATTTAATATTAATATTTTATCCAAAAACTATATATTTTTTAATATTCGCAACAAACTTATTGTTTTTGCGTAAATTTGCAGTGTGAGTTAAAACCGAAAGAAGAAACCATCATCAGTGAATTGCCTTATTCGAGCAATCTCAGTGCTTTCCAATATCTACTTAAACCGGGTGTTGTGCTGTTGAAACTGATTGTGCGTAAAAAAGTTGATTAAATAAAGCCTTCCCTATTTTCCTGTACAGTATCCGTAAGCAGACTATTGTATCAGGTCATCTCCTGAAATTTTCATGTAACGCTGGCCAAGGCCAAAAATGAACCCCTAGTTGTCGTTTTACGGCAATGGGTAGTCATTTAAGAATCTGGGTCAGCCCGGAAATTAAACCACATTAAAAAGGAAATTTATTATGATAGAATTTGATGTTATAAGTTATATACTGTTACCGACCCTGATCTTTCTGGCCCGGGTAGCCGACGTGACGGTAGCCACCGTAAAGCTGATGTTCGTGGTCAATAACGCCCGCCGGATGGCCGCCATCCTGGGCTTTTTTGAAGCCTTCATCACCATTGTCGCCTTATCCCGGATCATGCAGGACGCCAGTAACATGGTGGCATTCTTCATGTATGCCGCCGGATTTGCCACTGGCACTTTCGCCGGGATGTGGATCGAAGAGAAAATGGCGTACGGTAGTGTGCTGGTGCGGATCATCAGTAAAAATATCCCCCATGCCTTACTTGATTATCTGACCGAAAACCAATACCGATATTCCATGGTAGATGCCAACGATCAGTCGGGTAACACCCAGATACTGTTTACAGTATGCAAGCGAAGCCGACTGGGTAGCCTGCTCAGTAGTCTGGAAAGTATTGCTCCTCAGGCACTCTATACCATAGAAGGAGTCAAACAGGTGAGTCATGAGCTGTTACCAACCCAGCAAAAAAGACCCGCTATTAGTTTGGAAAGTCTGATTACCTCCTGGGGTAAGAGAACAAAAGCGGCTTTTCATCACTCGTAACTTTATCATTAAAAGCATGACCTCAGTCATGCTTCATTAATCATGATGTACAAATGAATAAGATAACAGCGATACCCCATATATTTTTGGAAGAAGCGGAAGAAGATTTTCTGGAAATGATGACGTTGCCGCAGGAAATAGCAGCCATTGCCTATCAGCAGGAAGCGCAACAACGGAAAGTGGAAAGCGTGGAATACCGGGAGATTATTTCCTGCGACAGCCAAACCCCCATTTACCAGGCGGCCCGGATCATGGCGGAGCAAAAAATAAGTTGCCTGTTTGTGAAAGATGCCCAGGGGCAGATCATCGGGTACGTAACAGATATCACCCTGCGAGATCATGTGGTGGCTGAGAAGCAAAATGTAGAGCAGCCCATCCGCCAGGTGATGGATCATCAGTTGGTTTCCATCGACCGACAGGCGACCATCTCCGAGGCCATTCTGCTGATGTTCCAGACCCATGCCCGATATTTACTTATTGAAGATGCGGGAACGTACCAGGGAGTAATGAGCCGCAATAAACTGCTCAGCGAACGCGGACAGTCTCCTTTCGTGTTTGTCCAGTCGGTTAAGCTGGCGGTCTCTTTAGAAGAACTGAAAGGAAAGTGGGCGCAGATGCCAGAGGTAACCTCTCAGCTACTGGATAGCGGTATCAAAGCCGAAATCGTGAACCAGGTTGTGACCACCGTGTCGGATACGATCGCCCAGAAAGTGATTGAGGGGGTGATCGCCGAGATGGGGCCTCCGCCCGCTAAATTTGTCTTTATGGTATTGGGAAGTGAGGGTCGCAAGGAACAAACCCTTAAAACCGACCAGGACAATGCCATTATTTACGAAGATAAAGCCAATGAGCAGCGGGAACGGGTACGCGCCTACTTCCTGGCCTTTGCTGAAAAGGTGTCCGAGCGGCTGAACTATGTCGGTTTTAGTTTCTGCACCGGCGGTTTTATGGCCAAAAACCCTAAATGGACGCATTCCTTATCACACTGGAAACGCAACTACGCGCAGTGGATCAATGAGTCTTTTCCCGAAACGGTGATGAACGCTGCCACCTTCTTTGACTGCCGCTACCTCTACGGAGATCAGCAGATCATGGACGAACTCAGACTGTTTCTGGATGACCAATTGCAAAAGCCGCTGAACCGTTTTCTGTATCAGATGGCCAACAATGCGTTGCAGTACGAACCACCCCTGACGTTTTTCAAGAATATCAGGACGTTCACCAAGGACTCTCAGAAGGTATTTAACCTGAAAAAAGCCATGACGCCCCTGGTAGACCTGGTGCGGGTATACGCCCTGAAACACCGGATCTTCAAGACCAATACCGGAGAACGGCTGGAAGCATTACGAGAAAAAGGTATCTTTTCGGAGAAGGAATACCAGGAACTGATGCAGGCATATTATTACCTGATGCGCATGCGCCTGAAAAAACAGGCGACCCAGATCATCCACGATGGGTCGGCACCGGATAATTACCTGGAGCCCAAAAGCCTGACCAACATTGAACAGGTAACCCTGAAGGAGATCTTCAAGACGATTGAGAAGTTCCAGTTAAAGATCAAAGTGGCTTTCACCCATACCCTTTTCGGCTAAGAAAGATCATATTAACAATTCCTTAACCCGATCAGGTTAAACGCTTTTGTTACCTTTGTACTGAAATCAATACACAGCATCATTCACTCGCTCATTTAACTTAATCTTCAAAACCTATGATTTCTCCCATTCAGGCCGTTATTTTTGATTGCGATGGCGTATTAGTAGACAGCGAAATTCTGGCCTCTCAGGTATCTTTACGTATGCTGAAGCCCTATGGCTTTGAGATGAACCCCCAGGAATATGCCCGGGCCTTTGCCGGGAAAGTGGAAGCGGATATCCTCAGCCTCATTTCCCGCGATCACCACATCGAACTGCCGGATGATTTCCTTGCCAAGCTGCGACTGCAAATCGAGCACGCCCTAGACCACGATCTGCAACCCATACCGGGAGTGCAGGAAACCATATCGAAAATCCCCATCACCAAAGCAGTGGTATCCAACAGTCGTCTGGCACGGGTGCTCTCTTCCCTGAAGGTAGCCGGACTTTCCGATGTTTTCGGGAAGCAAATCTTTTCAGCAGAAATGGTGGAGCACCCCAAACCTGCCCCGGATGTGTACCTGCTGGCCGCCCGCGAACTGGGCGTAGACCCGGCGCACTGCCTGGTGGTAGAAGATAGCCAAAGCGGAGTGATGGCCGCGCATCGGGCCGGGATGCAGGTGATCGGATTTCTGGCCGCCAGCCACATCCCCGAAGGGCATGACCGCACCGTCAGGGAGGAAGGCGCCTTTGCCACGGCATCGAGTATGAAGGAACTGGGACAGATGTTTCAGGAAATATTCGCCAACGCCGGATAGCCCGGAGATAAAAGGCGCGCGACCCAATACTACGCTCCGCGCAGGAACCAATACAGCAGGACGACAAGCAGGAAAGCGGCTAACAGCAACCAGCCGAGCTTTACCCTTTGATCAGTGCTGGGCACCTTTACCACGGTTTCGTCCTGTTGCTGCCGGGCAATAATCTTATCGTTGATTCGCCCCTGCTGCCGTAGCGCAAAAAAGCAGCGGGCCGTGGCCTGGGTATCCACCAGTGCATCATGATGCTCCCGCAACGGAGTTTGAAAGAGCTTCTCGTACAGTCTATCAAGCGACAGGTACTTTCGGGACGGAAAATAACTGTATAAAGCCGCCGATTTCATCACACAGAAGACGGGAAGCTTCTCCAACGGGTTGTCCATCCTCAGACGGTAAAACTCCGCGCTGAGCATGTGGTAATCCAGTTGGGTAAAATAACCGATGACCAGCGGCTGGTATTGCAGCAGATCCTGATGCAAGGTATTCAGAACGATCTTCCGGCTTTTTCCCTGGGCGAGCCGAAACTCCTGGCTAATGCCATGAATCTGTTGCGAAGTGGGAGAAATGCTGAAATCATCATTACTGATAAAATGATTCTCTGTTTTTACCACCCGCCCGTCCTTGGTGTAAATCATCCAGGCAGCCTGCACCACATGGGGCCAGTTTCCTTCAGCAGCATAGGACTGATGCCAGTTTTTTGGCCAGCCTGAGGTTTCGGTATCCACAAACAGCAGGTAATCACTCACGCGGTGAAATTACGAATACTCTTTGGGAGTTGCATATTGTATCTTTCTTCAGACCACCTGTCCGGTTCTTAATCAGGACAACTTATAGTCTCGCTACTACGCTGAGGGCACGCCCCAAATGAAAATTTGATGCATGGTAACAGGGTCAAAAAGAGTAGACACAGACATCATGTCTAACATTCCCCGGCCTCGTCAGTTATAAAAGCATAGGATCGCTGACAAGCAGCATCCTTATTTTTTTTACTTATATAACCCATAAATAATAGAACTATGGAAGTATTAGTTGTAGGAGCGAATGGACAAACCGGTAGCCAGATTGTAGATCTGTTAATAGAGCGAGAACATACCGTGCGGGCCATGGTACGCAAACCAGAGCAGACGGAAGAGTTTGAAAAAAGAGGAGCAGTTCCGGTTGTGGCTGATCTGGAACACGATATAGCATTTGCCGTAGAGGGATGTGACGCCGTTATTTTTGCCGCTGGCTCTGGCGCACATACCGGAGAAGATAAGACCTGGGCGATTGACCGCGATGGGGCGATCAAGGTGATCGAAGCCTGTGAGCATAATGCCGTAGAGCGATTTGTCATGCTGAGTGCCGTAGGAACCGATGCTCCCGAGCAGGGACCGGAAAAGTTGATTCCTTACCTTAAGGCCAAAGCTGAGGCGGATAAAAGACTGGAGAAGAGTTCGCTGAACTATACCATTATCCGACCCGGCACCCTGAATGATGATCCAGAAAGCCAACGCATCATTGCCCAGAAACACCTGGAAGATAAAACCGGGCAGATTTCCCGCTCGGATGTAGCGTACACCATCGTAGAAGCCCTGGGCAATACCCAGACTTATCGAAAAAACTTTGAGATCATCGGTGGTGGTAACGAGAACATTCAGGAAGCTATTCAAAAGCTGTAAGCTGGGACTCACCCAGGTATTTAAAGCAAGAAGGCTTTACGCGATGCGTGAAGCCTTCTTGCTTTAAAGTAGTTTTCATCCTCTCCTAACTACTCCGCCGGAGAAAGAGAAGCTCTGGCATTCCGTCGTGCTATGCGTCCGTAAAAGGCCACAATCACGAAGCACAGCAGAGGTACAATGTAGGCCAGATGGATGCTTTGCGTCATATCCGATACCTGTCCCTGTATGGAGGTAATTACTGCCCCACCCAGGATGGCCATGATCAGCCCGGAGCCACCGATCTTGGTATCATTGCCCAGGCCGCGAACGGCCAGTCCGTAGATCGTAGGAAACATCAGCGACATACAACCGGAAATCGCTACCAGGGCGTAGACGCCTACATATCCCCCCGCCACAATGACAATCAACGTACAGATCACCGCCAGAACAGACAACCCGGCCAGCAGATTGCCCGGAGCAATGAACTTCATCAGGGCCGTACAGATAAAACGAGAGACGGTAAAAAGAATCAGCGCCGCCAGATAATAGGAAGCTGCATCATCCTCATTCACGCTCAACTCCTGCATCACATAACGAATGGTGAAGGACCACACGCAAATCTGCGCGCCAACGTAAAAAAACTGAGCGACTACCCCCCATACGTAATTGGAATTCTTCATCAACCGCTTCACGGTAGCTCCAATATCCAGGGAGTCATCTGCATCGGAGGCTTTGGGCATCCGGGTAACGGCAATGGTAATCCACAGGATTAACAGAATGCCCGCCACTCCCACGTAGGGTCCCATCACAGCGGCCAGCTCCTGCGATTGTATGGCCTGTAAAGCATCCGGGCTCATGGACGCGCGGGTTTCGGCACTGGCTTCGTTGAGTTGCGAGAGAATAAACAGCTTGCTCAATAGTACCCCGATAATTGAACCGATCGGGTTGAAGGATTGTGCCAGATTGAGGCGCTGGGTGCCGGTTTCTTCCGGGCCCATGGCAATGATGTAGGGATTGGAGGCGGTTTCCAGAATAGATAACCCACCGGCCAGGATAAAGAGCGAGGCCAGAAAGTGCCCGTACACCATCGTCTGGCTGGCCGGGTAGAACAGCAGGGAACCGGCAATGAATAGCCCCAGCCCCAGCAGTACTCCGGTTTTGTAGGTAAATTTCTTGATGATAATTGCGGCAGGCAGGGCCAGACAAAAGTACGACCCGTAGAAGGCCACCTGAATCCAGGAGGTCTGGAAGTCCGACATACTCATGATCCGCTTGAAGGCGGCCAGCAGGGTGTCGGTCATATTATTGGCCAGTCCCCACATCAGAAACAGGCTGGTAATCAGGATAAAAGGCAGTAGAGGAGTTTTGTTAGATTGCGTCATAGAGGCCAAAGCAGGTTGTTGTGTTTAAATATATTGAAGGTTTGAAACGTTGAGTAAATGGGTGAATGGCATCCTATCCTGGTTCATCAATCACTCATCATGCATCATCGCTATTTCTGCCACCCAAAATACGACGAGTCTGCCAATAATCCACTGAGGAAAGGGGTAAATACTATCTGTCCATCAATTTTCCACCACTTCGCTTCCATTACTTCCCTGAAATGTGGATTTCTAAGGGATATTAGCCTTTGGGTAGTTTTAAGTATCAAAAATTTTATGTTATTTAATTAAAGAGTTAATAAAAAGTTAATCTGGACGAGGAGTCAAAATGCAGATATCCTATCTACCTTTAGGACGGACGTTATGAATCCTTCATCATATTACGCTATGCTCTCAAATAACGATCATTCACAAGACCTATACCACTGGCAACAGTTACAACTAGGCTCTCAATCAGCCCTGGAGGCATTGTATGATCTCTTTTATCCTCAGCTATTTCGTTACGGATTACAACTGGTATCTGACCGCCCTTTTGTGCAGGATAGTTTACAGGACTTTTTTGTTGATCTCTATACCCGGCATACTTCACTGAGTGATGTTCATCAGGTACGCTCCTACCTGTATGTGTCATTCCGCCGCAAACTGCTCCGGCTACACCAGAAACAACAGCGGTTCAGCCTCTATGGAATGGGCCAGTCCGAAGAATCGCATACACTGTCGCACGAGCAGCAACTGGTACTTCAGCAACTGGGTGAGACCCGGAAGGCACTGCTGACCAAAGCCCTGGGCCAGTTAACTTCCCGGCAGAAGGAAGCAGTATTTTTACGCTTCTATGAAGAGATGGATTACGAAGAAATCGCCACGGTACTGGAACTGAAAGAGGTTAAATACGCCCGCACGCTTATCTATCGTTCTATTGCCGTCCTTCGTCAGGCATTGGTGCACCATAAAACATCATTAACCCTTTACTCCTTATCTCCCCTGGGTTTACTCACTCTACTGTTCAAATAATAAACGGCTGTCAGTCAGTATATGCAACGCTCTTCAGAAAAAAAGTAAACTTTTTTGAGGGCATTACGCTATTCGATGACTCCTTTTGGTATGTAACGGAATACTGCGGTAGTTCACCACAGACTATTCTCAATGTACTGTTGCAGGTTGTCAATACCTTATTGACATACCAAAAGCCATTATGCGTAATCTATATTGTCCCAATGCCTATTGTCCCAATGTTATTTGATCAACTACTGACTCACTGTAAACCACTGGTCAGGAAACGTCCATCAGGATCAGTTTTTTCACCTTATTTATCATCTATTGCCATCGGAATCGGGCTGCTTACGGCCTGTTCTCCCCCGACCCAACCCGTGGAGCAGCATCTGGAGCCCCCCACAACGACCTTACCAATCCAGGATTTTATCTTCGGAGACGAACAGCCGTTTCCGCAGTGCCATGCCTCCACAGTATTGCATAGTGCGGGTGGCAGGTTCCTGGTGGCCTGGTTCGGCGGCACTGAAGAAAAAGATGACGACGTTGGCATCTGGCTGGCCAGCGGTCAACCGCATGCCTGGTCAGCACCCCGTGAGATTGCCAAACTGCGCAATGCCCCTCACTGGAATCCCGTATTGTTTCAGGCTGCCGACAGTACCATCTACCTTTTCTTTAAAGTAGGTAAAGAGATCGACCACTGGGAAACCTGGGTCAAGACCTCTACGGATGAGGGTGAAAGCTGGAGCGAAGCCACCGAACTGGTCGCGGGTGACCGGGGCGGACGCGGGCCGGTACGGAATAAACCCATCATACTTTCCAACGGCACCTGGCTGGCCGGGGCCTCCAATGAAGCCAATCAGGTATGGAACGCCTTCGTAGACCGAAGCTCAGACCAGGGCAAAAGCTGGAAGAAAACGGCCTATCTACCCGTGGACCGGGATGAACTGACTGGGGAGGGCATCATCCAGCCCACGCTCTGGGAATCGGAGCCCGGACTGGTTCACATGCTGCTCCGCAGCTCCAATGGCTACATCTATCGCAGCGATTCTGACGATTATGGCAGCACCTGGTCGCCGGTGTATCGCACCGACCTTCCCAACCCCAATAGTGGCATTGATCTCACCCAACTGCCGGATGGTACGCTGGCCCTGGCGTATAATCGCGATAATGAGAACTGGGGTGCCCGCGCTCCGCTTGCCATTGCACTGTCTTTCGATAACGGAAAAACCTGGCCCCGCATCCTGGATATTGAAGAAGGTGATCCGGACGATGAGTTTTCGTATCCGGCCATCATCTCCTACGGAGATACCATCGCCGTCACCTATACCTGGCAACGAGAGAAGATAGCCTTCTGGATGGGAACCCGGGATCAGATTCCCGAAAGCCCGCTGGCATTTCAATCCCGCTAAAGTATGCGAATCATTTATACGGTATGGATGAAAGTGCTGATCGTGGCGCTGGCACTGGGCACCGCCTGGGCCGTCCGTGGTCAATTCGGGCACGAACATGGGGCGGCCTGGGCCGGGGCCATCGGAGTGCTGACCGTACTCGTACTGGCCCGCCGCCCGGACTGGTATACGCGACTTCCCATTGTGGTTGCCCTCGGCGCACTGGGCTGGGGAGCAGGTGGCATGATGAGCTACGGAGTCGTGGTGGGCTACGGACGAGGGTCAGACTGGCTGAACGTTAGCTACGGACTGAGCATGCTCTTCGTCATTGGTGGCCTGTATGGCTTTCTGGGCGGAGGACTGGCCGGGCTGGCACTGGACTCATCGGACAAACAAAAACCGGACTGGGGTTCACTCATCGCACAGATGGTAGCCGGAGGTTACCTGATCTGGGGTATCCTGATTTATCAGTTAGAATGGCTGATGACCCCACCCCGCTCCGAGCTATGGGCCGGTTGCCTGGGGGCAGCGCTGGCTTTAGGCTGGTACCTGTACCGGAATGGTTTCTCCCGGAGCTTTACCGTAGCCCTGTATACTGCGCTGGGTGCAGGGTTCGGATTCGCTTTTGGCAACTTTCTGCAAGTGGTAGGATCAGCCTCCGGGATTGCCTTCAACTGGTGGAATGTGATGGAATATTCCCTGGGCTTTTTCGGGGGAACCGGCATGGCCTATGCCATCTACTCCCAGGAATGGCCCGAAAGCAGACCGGCTGATCGCCGGGCCAATCAACTGAGCGGATTGTTTCTCATCATATTACTCCCCTTCCTCAACATCATCCAGCGTTTTGATCCCCTGCAAATGGTAGAAGATGCCGAGCGTATCGGGGTGAATGATGCGATCGGTTTTGTCAATACCAAACTGTTGCTGGTCTGGGGAGGCAGCATCGTGCTGGCGATTGCCCTCATCCTGTTTTTCTGGCCGAAGATCAACCAGCAAAACTGGACTACCAAAGATGCGTGGTGGCTGTTGATCGCGTTACTAGGCTGGTATATTGCACTGAGTAATATTCATACCGGAGCCTGGTGGGGATATGGATCGCTGCGCGATGGTCTCTACTGGTTGAATCTGATTGCGATTTTCGTGCTGGGTCGCTATACGGCGCCCTTCATTGCTCCACCTTTGGTTACTTCGGTGAGTAACCTTCATGGAGCGCGCCTGGCGATCACGCTGGTATTGTTTTTACTGTTATTGGGCTGGGTACTCATCAATAGCCACGATGAGATGCCCGGCTCCCAAATCCGCTTCAGTGTATGGCAATAGCATTACCAAACCTCGATATATTTACCCTTGACCGACGACTGCCCGATGGGCGGTCAGAAGCCTGGACCATGCCATCTAAAAATCAACCAATACGACAACCCAATGTCCAATAACGCATTATATAATCTGCACGGCATCATTCCGCCGCTCATCACTCCATTAACCCGGCAACTGACGTTAGATACCGATGCCCTGTCTCAATTACTGAAGCATGTGATTGAGGGCGGGGTCCACGGTATTTTTGTGCTGGGCACTACGGGCGAAGCCCCCAGCCTGCCGGAAACGGTAAAAATGGCGCTATTGCAACAGGTCAGCGAAGAAGTAGGACAACGTATTCCCTGGCTGGCAGGCATTACCGATTGCTGCCTGGCCGACGCGGTAGACTGGGCCCAACGGGCCGAACGCTTAGGTGCAACGGCGGTGGTGGCAGCTCCCCCGTTCTATTATCCGGCCAGTCAGACAGCACTCTATGACTTCTTCCGACAGCTATCCGAAGAGAGCCCCTTGCCCCTGTTCCTGTACAATATCCCCAGCCATACTCGTAACATCCTGGAACCAGACACGGTAGTGGCGTTGCTCAAACTGCCGAACATAGAAGGCTATAAAGACAGCACCGTCGATCTAATGCACTTTCACCGGCTACAGCAACAGTGTGCTGACATTCATAAAAGCTACTTCGTGGGCCCGGAGGAGTTTCTGCTGGAAACCGTGCTACTGGGTGCCCAAGGCGGAGTGAACGGAGGCGCAAATATCTTCCCTTCCCTGTATGTACGTTTATACGAAGCCGTACAACAGCATGACCTGGACAAAGCCCGTTTTCTGCACCAGCAGATCATGCAGATAAGTCATCACCTCTACCAGGATGGGAAGACGGTGATCTCCGGAATCAAGTTTGCCCTGGCCGAACGGGGCATCGGTACGGGCCTGTTAGTCCCACCCCTGACCAACCTGAGTGAGGCGGAGAAAGAAAAGATGCGTACCTTCTTACAGGAATTCAACGAACACCTATGACTTTAATGCCTGATATATCATGAACCAACCTACCGCTACAACCACCCTTCCCCAATTACTCAGTCAACTGGAAGCTGCCCGGGCACAAGGAAAGAAAATTGTGTTTACCAACGGCTGTTTCGACATTCTGCACCGGGGCCACGCCACCTACCTGCGGGCCGCCCGAGACCTGGGAGATCTGCTGGTGATCGGCCTCAATACCGATGCCTCGGTGAAACGCCTCAAGGGCGAAAACCGCCCGATCAACCAGGAAGATGACCGAGCCTACCTGCTGGAAAGCCTCGCCTGTGTCGATTATGTGGTCAAGTTTGGTGAGGACACGCCCTACGAACTGCTTTCGCAGATTAAACCGGATACGCTGGTAAAAGGTGGGGATTATAAAGTGGAAGACGTGGTAGGACGAGAGTTTGCCCAGGAGGTGGTGCTGATTGATTTTGTGGATGGCTACTCTACCACCCAAACGATTCAGAAAATGAAAGAAACCGGCGAGCCATCATGAACGATTCCTTAGCTACCCTGTTTCAAAACATTTCTACCCTGCGCGTCGGGGTGATTGGCGATTTTGCCGTGGATGTGTACTATCCCATTGAGAAGGATACCGGAGAACTGTCGCTGGAAACGGGCAAGATCGTACACCGGGCGGGAGCCGTCCGCACCTACCTGGGAGCAGCGGGCAATGTCGTAAACAACTTCCGAGCTTTGGGCGTGGAAAAGATTCGCGTATTTGGTTTGCGCGCCGAAGACCTGTGGGGCCGGGAGTTGCTGCACCTCTTACACCAGCAGCAGGTTGACACCTCGGGGCTGCTGGTACAACCTACCCGGTGGCAAAGCTGCGCGTATGTCAAGCCCATGATGGGCAAGGAAGAAGACCACCGACTGGACTTCGGATCTTACAACGAGACTGATCCGTCCATGCTGCAACAAATACTCGAAGGAGTAGAAGCAGCCCTGCCCGATCTGGATTTGCTCCTGATCAACCAGCAGTTCGTCAAGCCCCTGCTCAACCCCGAAGCAGTTGCGCAATTGAACCAGCTCTCTCAGCAATTTCCCCATTGCCGGTTCGTGGCTGATATGCGAAACCTGGGGCAGCATGCCCGGCACATCACGCTGAAAGTCAATACGGCGGAAACCGCCCGGGTGCTGGGTATTCCGGCCTTTGATGAACGGCATACCGAAGCCTGCATTGCGCACGCGTCGGCGTTACACCATCAGTTGCAGGCTCCGGTACTGATGACGCGGAGCGAATATGGGATGCTCTATTGTGATGACACCCACGTACAAACCATCTCCGGCATCTGGCACGACGGCGAGATCGACTCGGTGGGTGCGGGTGATACGGCCATTAGTACCGTAGCCAGTTGTCTGGCCGTCAATGCTGACCTGTCCCAATGCTTAACGGTAGCCAACGCTGCCGCCGCCGTCACCGTACGCAAATTATACCAGACCGGCACGGCATCTCCCCAGGAAATCGAGCTACTGCTGCACGAATGCAGTTACGTGTACCATCCCTACCGGGCTGCCCATCCGGGAACGGCCACTTTTCATCCGGACACTTCCATTGAGATCGTTGAGCCCTACCGCCGCTCACTTCCGGTGAAATACCTGATGTTTGACCACGATGGCACCATCTCCGTGTTGCGCGAAGGCTGGGAGGAACTGATGCAACCAATGATGATTCGCGCCATTGCCGGCGAGGCCCTCCGCGATATCTCTTCCGAAGAACAGGCCGTACTTGCCCAAAAGACCGCGCAGCTCATCAGCCAGACCACCGGAGCTCCCACCATTGTGCAAATGGAGGGACTGGTTGAATTGGTCCAACGGGAAGGTCACGTTCCGGAAGCCGATGTTCAATCAGCTGAGTTTTACAAAGCACAATTCCTGGAGCTCCTTGATCAGGCGGTGGCGCAGCGCACCGATCAGTTTCAGCGGGAAGAACTGGGCATTGAAGATTTCACGATCAAAGGAGCCGTACCTTTTCTCCACCAGGCCAAAGAAGCCGCCACCAGCCTGTACCTGGCCAGTGGCACCGATGAGGCGAACGTCATCCAGGAGGCCAATACGCTGGGATATGGTCCGCTCTTCGACGGAGGCATACACGGTGCCCGCCCCGACGGCATCAGTGCCAAACGAAAAGTGCTCCGCTACCTGATTGATGAGCAGCAGGCCCGCCCGGAAGAAATTATTGTCATTGGCGATGGTCCTTCGGAAATACGGGAAGGCCGGAAGGTGGGTGCCCTCTGCGTGGGGATTGCCTCCGATGAATTACGGCGACACGGGCTGAATACCGCCAAGCGGGAACGCCTCATCCGCGCCGGAGCACATATCATCATCCCTGATTTCTCGCAACCATCCGCTTTACTGACCCTGTTGCTCGCTTACCAACAACCACCCAAGACCACCTCGCCATGAATGTTTCCATCCTCAGCACACTTATTTTAATGCTGGCCGCTCCGGCCGGTTTGCTGGCCCAGACTTACGCTGAACGCCTGGGCTGGGCACCCGACGATCGGGTCATCATCATGCACGTGGACGATGCGGGAATGTCATTTGATTCTAATCAGGGAGCGATTCAGGCGCTGGAAGGTTTGGCCAACTCGGTGAGTGTGATGATGCCCTGCCCCTGGGCCGCCAGTTTCATCCGCTACGCGAAAGAACATCCTGACGTAGATGCCGGACTGCATCTTACGCTGACCTCCGAATGGAAAGACTACCGCTGGGAGCCGCTGGCCGGGATAGAAACCGTGCCCGGACTGGTTGACGAGGAAGGCGCCATGTGGCGGGATGTGGAAGCCGTGGCTACCCATGCCTCTGCCGATGAAGTAGAGCAGGAAATCCGCTTACAGGTTGAGCGCACATTGGGCATGGGCTACCGCCCCACCCATCTGGACTCCCACATGGGTACCCTCTTCGCCACCGACCAGTTTCTGGAGCGCTACATCAAGGTGGGCATGGATTACGACATTCCGGTGATGCTGCCGGGCGGGCATAATACCGCGCTTCGGAAGCAGTACCGGGATGAATCTATCCGACATCTGAAAGCCGCCGGACAGTATAAAGAAGGTATGAACGTACCGGTGCCAAAGGTACTGGACAAAGCCCCGGCTATTGGCAAGATGGTCTGGGAAGCGGGACTTCCGGTGCTGGATGACCTGCACAATACCAGCGGCGGCTGGCGAGTACCCAAAGGACAGGAAGCAACAATTGAAAATATGCGGGAGGCAAAGGTGCAGGAGTTCCTGAAAGCCTTCGAAGAGCTGGAACCAGGCGTGACGATGTTTATCGTCCACTGCACCGACCCCACCGAGGTATTCCCCTTCATCTCCGGCTCGGGGCTATCTCGCGAAGGCGATCTGCAAGCCATGCTGGACCCACGACTGCAACAGTACCTGCTGGACCACAACATTAAAATGACCACCTGGCGCGAGCTGAAACAACGCCGGGATCAATTAGAAAAATAAACCTACCTAGCTAAACCATGAGATACCTGACTACATCACTACTGCTTTGCTGCTTCTGGTGGCTAACCCTACCGTTATCGGCCACCGTGCCCGACACCACCTATCGCCAGCCCGTATCGGTGAAATACACCCTGGCCGACGAACTGGCCTCCGCTCAACTAATGAAAGTGGCAGTCAATTACGACGATATAGTGTACGTGCTCACCGACCAAGGGCTTTACCGGGTAATTGATGATCAGGTGGTGCGCGATATCGGTTATCGTCCGCTGGCGGATAAGGTGCCGGTGGATATCGCCATTCAGGAAGAGAGCGGGCACCTCTACTATTTATATCCCGATCAGTTTCTGACCAATGCTCACGCTGGTATACCTTACGCTACTCTGCCCGAGGGCGCATTCAGCCAGATGGCTGTAAACCGCGATGGTACCGTGCTGATAGCCGGAGAGAAGCAAACCGCGGTGTATCAGAAAGATGCCTGGACCTCGCTGCCCGACCTCGCTGCTTCCATACTTTCGTTAACGACAAATGACGGGCAGTTCTTCGCCCTCACCGAAGGCGGCGTTTATCAACTGGCCGGAACGGAGTGGAAAGAGCTGCACGCGACCGAAGATGCGACCAGTATGGCCTTTGATGGCGACCAACTCATGCTGGGCACCCACGATGGCTACTACGGCATTTCTCCCAAAGACGGAACGATTACCACTCCCCGCATCAACAAGGTGCCGGTTCCGCAGATCACCGACCTGCAGGTAACGCGCGACGGGCTCTGGGCCGCTACTCCGCAGGGAGCTTTTCTGCAACAACCCAATAGCAACTTCCGCTACTTTGCCTCTAAACGCTGGCTGGATCAGGATAAGGTAATTGATATGGCTTCGGATAGCGAGGGCAATGTATACCTCCTCACTCCTACTGGTTTGAATAAAGTGGATTATCTACCGATGACGCTGGCTAAGAAAGCCGATTATTTTGAGAAGAAGATTCGTCAACGCCACATCCGCTACGGCTTTATTGCCGAAATGCGCCTGTCCGACTCGGCCGATATTACCACCGGCGAAATGATTGATACGGACAACGACGGGCTGTGGTCGGCCTTTTACCTGGGAAGTCAGGCGTATCGGTATGCGGTGACGCAGGAACCCAAAGCCAAGCGGAATGCCTGGGAGTGTTTCGAGGCCTTTGAGCGCATTCTTTCCATCAATCCGCTGAAAGGATTCCCATCCCGGACGTTTGAGCGAAAAGGGTTTAAGGTATCGGATAAAGACCGCTGGCGCAATGCCCCGGATACTGCCTGGGAATGGAAGGGCCACACCAGCAGCGATGAGTTTGTCGCTTATATCTACGTGGCCTCGCTGATGGATGAGTTCCTGGCGGAAAACGATTCGGAAAAACAACGGGTGGCTGATTTCATGGCGGCGATCATGAACCACATCATTGATAACGACTACTACATGGTGGATGCCGACGGGGAACCCACCCTCTGGGGACGCTGGAACCCGGAATACATCAACTGGTACCCTCCCACCATCGGCGACCGCCGCCTGGGCAGCCTCACCCTGATTGCCGGACTGCAACTGACCTACGACCTCACCGGAGACGAGAAATTCAAGAAGGAAGCCGAGCGCATGATGAAGAAACACGGCTATCTGGATAACATCATGATCGATGTACACGACATCAAACCCACGCCGGGCTACGTGCACCTGGGCCATGAGATGGGCGACGGCGGCTGGAACCATTCCGATGATGAGATGGCCTTCCTGACCTACTGGGTAATTCATCGCCATGCCTTTAACGAGGATCTGCGTAAGCAATACGAGGAGACGATCCGCCAGCACTGGGAGATTGAGCGACCGGAGAAAAATGCTGTCTGGAACCTCATCACCAAAGCCACCGAAGGTTCGTTTGACGAAGAAGCCACCCTCTGGTTCCTCCGAGAGTTCACGCTGGATCAGATCCGCTACAACACGAAGAACTCTCACCGGAAAGACCTGACGTTCCGCGAAGACCCCGGCTTTCGTAATCAGGTAACGGAGGAGCTACTGCCTCACGGTGAACGACGGATCATGCGCTATAACGGGAATCCTTTTGAGCTGGATGGCGGGCAAAATGCTTTACGAGAGCTGACCGGAGCGGAGTATTTGCTTCCTTACTGGATGGCGAGGTATATGGAGGTGATTAATGGTTAAGTAGTTTGGTAGTTTGCTTTAATGTACCTGAGCTTGTTATGGGTTTTCTCAAAAGAGCGTATTCTTTTGCTTGTGCACTAGTTGATGTTCATTTCTTTTGTCTGGGAGACCCCGTCCCGGTCGGGCCGACTTGAAACAAAAGAAACAGAACCGCGCCACGGTGGCCAAAGAAAAATTCAAGCCTACGCGGCGCGGAAACCTCAATGCTTCCCCGCACAAGGCCTGCGCACGCCCGCTGAGCTTTCAGGCCACCGCACTTAACTTCAACAGAATTTTAAATATGCGAAAGTTTTTAACTGAATGTCTCATCTAAGCAATCGGAAACCTTGCTGTTTGAGCGAAGCGAGTTTCAAGGTTTCCTAGATTTTTTGCCTACTTTTTCATCGATGGAAAAAGTAGGAGCCCGCCCGGCTAGAGGGCAAAGTTAGAAAGATAAATGTGACGAGTTTTACAAAAAGAAATACATACGACAAAAACAAAGATGAAACTAATCTACACCACCATACTAACCCTACTACTCCCAACATTTCTCTTTGCTCAAACCCCAAACAAACCCACCCTCATCTTCCCCTACCAAAAAGAACACGTGCACGCCCCCACCATCGCCGCCCTTCCCAACGGTGACCTCCTCGCCGCCTGGTTCCAGGGCTCCGGCGAACGCTGGGCCGACGACGTACGCATCATGGGCGCTCGCCTACCCAAAAACCAAAGCACCTGGACCGAACCTTTCCTCATGGCCGACCAACCCGGCTTCCCCGACATCAACCCCGTCCTCTTCCTCGACCCGCAGGAACGGCTGTGGCTCGTCTGGTACACCGTGCTGGCCAACCAGTGGGAAACCTCCCTCCTCACCTACCGCCTCAGCGAAGATTACGAAGGTGAAGCCGCTCCCAACTGGCACTGGCAGGACAACATACTACTCAAACCCGGCGGCAAGACCGAACGCGGCATACAGCCCGACGATGCCTTTGTAGCCGCCGTAAAGAAACAGATGGACGCGTACGAAACCTACTGGCAGCAGGACATCCGCCCCCAGCTCTCGCCCGAAGAGGCTGCCGAACTGGACGAACGATGGCCGCCCTTCCGACGATTTGTGGACAGCCTGGCGAACGGAGAGAACATGATGCGCTCAGGACGTATTCTCAGCGATAACCCGCCGACGAATACCACCCTGGGGTATCCTCTCTCCCGCCGCCTGGGTTGGCAAACCAAGAACAAACCCTTCCTGCTCGACCAGCGCATCATCCTGCCGCTGTACTCGGATGGTATTGAAACCACCCTCTTTGCCTATACCGACGATGGCGGCCAGCACTGGCAGACCAGCAACCCCGTGGTAGGCGGCATTGGCATACAGGCAACCATTGCCCAACAGGAAGATGGCACGCTGGCAGCCTACCTGCGCGACAACGGCCCCCCTCCCCAACGCATGCAGCGCACCGAATCTACCGACCGCGGCGAGACCTGGAGCATTGCCAGAGATACGCCGCTCCCCAACCCCGGCTCCGGCTTTGACATGGTAACGCTAGCCTCCGGCGAGTGGCTCATCGTGTATAACGATACCGAAGACGGCCGCCACAGCCTGGCCGTTTCTATCTCGGATGATAATGGGAAGAGTTGGAAGTGGACCCGCCACCTGGAACAGGATACCCGCGGAGATAAAGCCGCCCAAAGCCACTACCCCGCCGTCATTCAGGATAATGCGGGAATGGTGCATGCCATCTATAGCCATCATAAAAGAGATCAGACAACGGATGCTAAATCAGTGAAGTGTGTTTCGTTTTCGGTGGAGTGGGTGAAGGAAAGGGAAGAGTAGGTTTCTATCTATTGTTAGTCTCTTTCCAATTAGCTCTATTTCGTAGCTTGTGCGTTAGTTGATGTTCATTTCTTTGTCTTGATACAAAGAAACGAACCAAAGAAAAATCAAGAAACGTTTACAGCTTCCACACCACAGGCTCCGCACGCTCGCAAAGTTTCAAACCCTACACACTATATTTAAGTAAGCCAAGTCAGATTCTTTATACAACTTGACAAACTGAATGCAGCAAATATTTTTAGAGATTTACTTCTTCGGTGGCGGTGGTGGTGGATTTCGCGGCATTGGAATATTTTTTGTTGTTCCAGGAGTACGACTCGGACGTGGAGTAGGCCTCGATGATGGTTTTTGCTGTTTTGCCATTATTTCTCAACTTTAACGTCATAATTAATAGAAAGATATTCTGCCCAATCTCTTCTTGCTAATCTTTCAATTTTCTTATAATTATTCACTCTAATATTCTTCAATTTCCCTAATATCTGAAGTTCTTTCTCCTTAAGTTCAAAATATTTTTTAGATGCCGCGTTTACATCTTCTGAAGCCTCGAACTCTATCCAAAGCTTTTCATAATCAAGATGCAGTGTCTCATAAAAGATATATGTTTCAGATAGTTGCTCTTTATCTTTCAAATAAGGCAGAAGAGGTTTAATAATATTTATTAATTGAGCAACACCAAGAATTGATGCCCATAGATACGGAACATGTGTCCAAATTAGCCATCCACCTATACTTCCCGAGGATGAAACAGTAGTAATGATGATTAGTACTCTATCAATTGTCCTCAAATAAGAATTAAAATAACACAAATAAATTGCTTGATATTTAGATCGGATAAAATTATACCAAATTTTATCTCTCATTTTTTTACATGTCAAATCAGATGAAGTAGTCTGAGTTTCTAATTGCTCTACATTTATCATTTTCTTTGACTTTAACCTTACTTTACTTTTTAAAGAAAGTATGACGTGACGCATTGTACTTGCGCCATTCAAAAAAAATGAAAAAAGTTTTAGTTACTATAATTTTCTAGAGTCCTCTTTAATTCTTCTAAGACTTTTTCTTTCACAGATGTTGGGGATATAATTGTCGCCTGATCACCATAGCTTTTAATCTTAGAATAAAATTCATAAGAAGGAATAACAACTACGGAAATTAACAATTCATCAGCAGTATCTCTTATTATCTTTTGAGAAGGATGAATAGGGAGAGTCTTCAAGTAATTTCCTTGTTGCGGAGTAAAAGAAATTTTGACTTCAATAGGTTTTTCTTCCGTTACCGTAATACCAAATGAGTATTTAAAATGCTCAGAAACATCAAAGCAAACCTCCTCAAACTCATCATCCATATGAGTAACGGCCTCGATTCTATCCAATGCGAATGTGATGAAAGTTCCATGCTTAATATGTACACCTACTATATACCATAAACGTTTGTCTTCTTTTAATAGAATAGGTTTAATACAATAGCTTTTAGTTGTCCCACTGAACTTTGTATATACTAGCTGAATAATCCTTCGATTCTGTATGGCTTCAAGGATTTCAGGTATAAACTCAACACCATTAACAGGTGGATGAACCTCTGTATCAAGTAGCCTTTTTTCTTGAAAAAGCTCTTTCATATGTGGTGCAATATTAGAGTTATCAATTACCTTCTTAACAGCATTCGATATCTCAGAAAATATAGGGTACTCTCTATATTGATTGATAATTGTGTTATAAAATAACAAGGCTATTATTTCGTCTTTTTCAAGATCAAGAACAGGAAAAAAGTTAGATGGAATCTCAGAGTAATAATAGGTTTTGGTTCTTGTATCTATTTTAATAGGAAGATAAAAACCTAATTCTGTACTTTCAGCCAAATCTTTCAAATCATTCTGTATTGTACGCTGCTTAACAGGAATGCCTAAATCGTTGCATCTTTCTACAATTTCGCTGGTTTTATACTTGTATCCCCTTCTGAGTAAGCTATGAATTATTCTATATCTTTTGAGTGCTTCCTTGTTTTTAGGCATTACTTTTTGAGTTGAGATTCTATCTTTCAACACTCCAGAAAGTATGACTAGAGTATTGAGACTTTAAACTGATTTTGGATTACTATATTAAATTAATTTTCTTGAAAATGAACCAACACAGTCTGAATTAATCACCATATGGTCGTGCGCTGGCCCGAAAGCTCAGCGGGCGTGTGCTAGCCTTGTGCGGGGAAGCTTTGAGATTTCTTGATTTTTTTGGTTCGTTTTTTTATCAAGTCATTACGGTTATTGAACCGAATCTCAAAAGTAGATAACTTGGGATCATGAATCAACCTGAGCAAAGCCCGGTTTTTTTATTGGTATAAATTACCATGATCAAGTTTGGGCAAAGCACTTTTTGAAATTCCAAT
>JAVKCN010000132.1:0-36466 GCA_040222715.1 Cyclobacteriaceae bacterium
GCCGTCTCTTTTACTACACTACACAACCTAACCTAAATTTTGAATGCTGATGGTTTGTTCTGAAGGGTAAAGGAGGGCCCATCTATCTGTGGGCCGTCTCTTTTACTACACTACACAACCTAACCTAAATTTTGAATGCTGATGGTTTGTTCTGAAGGGTAAAGGAGGGCCCATCTATCTGTGGGCCGTCTCTTTTACTACACTACACAACCTAACCTATATTTTTACTGACTTTAAGCTTCAACAAGAATTGCCAGACTTAATAAGCTACTGCTCGCTTGCAACCCGCTTTGTTCTAAAGCCAGTTTGTTAATCTTAAATCTTAGTTTGGAACCATCAATCACAAAGCTGACTGGTGCGCCCTGGTTCGCTAAATCTTCCTCAGTGACAATCAGCACACCGGCTTTATTCAGTTTAGAAACTAACGCTGTCAACTGTGATGATTTAGTTTTAGGAACATACACGATGTGGCAATTTTCAGCCTCCCCTACTGTGTTAATGGTTTTAACATCAATTCCACCTTTGCTCTCTAAATTTTCTTGTAACTCACTTGTTATTTCCTGATCCTGTAACACCCCGATTGTATATCCGGATGTAGTAGGAAAGTTGATATATTTTGTAAAGTTATATAGATAAATTGCTTCTAACTTACGGGTTGAAATTTGTGCATATGATTGTGAGAAGAAAAGCAAGCTTGCTACTACAAACCCCCAACGCAACTGCTTCGCCTGCTTCATAAATATTTGTTGTTATCAGTAATTTGTTTTTTCGGTACATTACAAAGATATAGGCCTGACTACAGAATAAGAATCGGCCTTCGGAGAAATACATACATGTGTAATTTTACTTACAGTTATTACCAAATTAAGAAGTTGTAATTTTGTATGATATTGGTATGTTTATAAATCACATATTTTGCATGCAATTCGGGCAATGTATAATCCTTCTAATTGGCAAAATGATAAAATAATGTAATAGCCATTTCATTATAAATTATTTAAATAAATGCATTAAAATGGATATTACATTTCGAATATTACAAGTTTTCCAGCAATATTCTTTGTTATTAAAAATAGTGTGCTTGCATACTATTTGATAGATTTATTATATTTACATCTAACAAAATTGTTGAGAATTAGTATGTAGTAAAGTATAGAGATTGTGAAGAAAGAGGAGCGTTTATAGACAATAAAAAAGCCTTCCTACAAGGAGTAGAAGGCTTTTAAAATAATGGTGATGAGTGGGCTCGAACCACCGACTCACGGATTTTCAGTCCGATGCTCTACCAACTGAGCTACATCACCGTAATGGGCTACAAAAGTAGATAAAAATCTAAGTGCTGCAAAAAAAAAATATAAAAAGTTATAGGTTATGATTGTTTACCTCGGACAGACCACATTTCTTATCGTAGTGGGGGTTGCTACTTTTCTTCTAACCAAACGAATTCGCCGGATTCGTCAAAATATCCTTTTAGGAAGAGATGAACAGCGAAATGACCAACCCTCAGAGCGGTGGCGGACCATGCTAATGGTGGCGTTTGGGCAGAAAAAGATGTTTAAACGCATCATCCCTGCTATTTTACACTTGTTTATATACGTAGGCTTCATTGTTATTAATCTGGAAGTATTGGAGTTTGTGCTGGACGGCTTGTTAGGAACGCATCGTCTCTTTCAGCCTTATCTGGGAGATGTATATCTGGTAGCGATGAATATTTTCGAAACACTGGCAGTATTGGTCATTGTTGCTTGCCTGGTATTTTTATGGCGAAGAAATGTGCAGAAAGTCAAACGGTTTCAGTCTCGGGAAATGACAGCCTGGCCAAAACTGGATGCTAACCTCATCCTGGCCATCGAAATTGTGCTCATGTTTGCTATCCTGACCATGAATGCAACCGATCAGATTTTACAAACCCGCCCCGAGACAGGTTATGCAACAACCGGATCTTTATTCTTCAGCTCCTTACTCTCACCACTATTCACCGGGGTAAGCACTGTTGGCCTCGTATTTATTGAGCGTTTTGCCTGGTGGTTTCATATTATTGGCATCCTCGGCTTTGCCATTTATATTACCTATTCCAAGCACTTGCACATTTTTATGGCTTTTCCGAACACCTATTTTTCACGGTTGGTGCCCAAAGGAAAAATGGATAATATGCCAGCCGTGACCAAAGAAGTGCAGATTATGCTGGGGGCACAGCCTGAGGCCGGAGAAGAAAGTACAGAAGCCGATGAGATCGGTCGTTTTGGAGCCAAAGATGTTAACGATCTGATGTGGACGGATCTGATGGGAGCGTATGCTTGTTCGGAATGCGGACGTTGCACATCGGAGTGTCCGGCCAATCAGACCGGAAAAAAACTCTCTCCCCGCAAGATCATGATGGATACCCGGGATCGGTTGGAGAGCGTGGGACAGCAACAGGCGAAAGGCGAAAATGGTCTGGAAGACGGCAAATCGTTATTGGACGATTTCATCACGCGGGAAGAGTTAAACGCCTGCACTACCTGTAATGCCTGCGTAGAAGCCTGTCCGATCAATATCAATCCACTATCTATTATCCTTCAGATGCGCCGCTACATTGCAATGGAAGAAGCGCAATCACCCGCTGCCTGGAATGCGATGTTCTCCAATGTTGAGAATAATTTTGCTCCCTGGAAATTTTCACCTTCGGATCGTTTTAACTGGGCCGATGAGCTAAAGAATGAAAATAAGCCTGCGCCTACCCAGCAAACCGAAGAGTAAATCAACTGTATAAACTATCAGGTAAAAGAATAATATATGAGCAATCAGGAAATACAAGTGCCTACAATGGCCGATTTAGTAGCAAAAGGTGAAGCCCCGGAGATATTATTTTGGGTAGGTTGTGCTGGTTCGTACGATGATCGCTACAAGCGGGTAACCAAAGCTTTTGTAAAAATATTAAATGAAGTGGGAGTGAAGTTTGCCGTGCTGGGCACGGAAGAAGCCTGCACCGGTGATCCGGCTCGTCGGGCGGGGAATGAGTTTCTGTTCCAAATGCAGGCAGCCGCCAATATTGAGGTGCTGAATGGTTACGAAGTTAAAAAAATTGTCACCGCCTGTCCGCATTGTTTCAACACCATTAAGAATGAATACCCGGAACTGGGAGGAACCTATGAAGTAATACACCATTCTACCTTTCTTCAGCAACTGATCAATGAGGGGAAAATTAAAATGAGCGGTGGTGGTACGTTTAAAGGAAAGAAAATTACATATCATGATTCCTGCTATCTGGGGCGAGCTAATAATATCTATGAAGCTCCCCGCGAGGTACTTGAATCTTTGGACGCTGATCTGGTGGAAATGAAACGCTGCCGGACCAAAGGGTTTTGCTGTGGCGCAGGTGGTGCCCAGATGTTTAAGGATGCCGAACCCGGGAAGAAGGAAGTAAATATCGACCGCACCGAAGAAGCCCTGGCGACCGGAGCCAAAACCATTGCAGTAGCCTGCCCCTTTTGCATGACCATGATGAGCGATGGGGTGAAGAATAAAGAGAAAGAAGGTGAAGTAGCGGTAAAAGACCTGGCCGAACTGATTGCCGAGAATAATCAACTATAATCGTTTGATGGCATGAAACTTATTCCGGTCGGGGAAAAGCCTTTATAAGCGCTGACAGAAAGTAATTCTTATCAAAATCACCTCGGGAAGTGATGCCCAGCCGAACGACGACCAGCTTATGTTTGGGCAAAATGAATACACTTTGCTCATCAAACCCCTGGGCAAAGAACAGTTCGGAAGGCACATCCGGGAACTCTCGTCGGTCGGAACGTCCGCGTTCTCCGGCATTCAACCAAAACTGGGCACCATATTTACGAAAAGGTGCGTCAGCTACGGGTCGGGTAGTATAGTTGATCCAACCTTCGGGCAGGATACGCTCGTCCTGCCAGACTCCATTATGATAATACAGTAATCCGAATTTGGCCCAGTCTCGGGCAGTAGCCAGCATATAAGAAGAGCCTACGAAGGTTCCGGATAGATCAGCTTCTATCACGGCACTGCTCATGCCCAGCGGGCGAAATAATTTTTGATAGGGCAGGGCATAGTAGGCATCATCACCCCAGTGTTGTCGGAGCAGAAAAGACAGTATGTTGGTGGTGCCACTGGAATAATACCATTCGCGACCCGGAGTGGCTTTTAGGGGTTGATTGATCGCAATGCTGGCCATGTCTTCGGAAAGATAGAGCATACGCGTGACATCGCTCACCCCGAAATAGGTTTCATCCCAGGCCAGACCGCTGCTCATCCGTAGTAAATCAGTCCAGGTAATATTGCGGCGTGGATCGCCCTCTGTCTGCCATGCAGGTACGGGAGCGGGGTCATCTACCGCAAGTTGGGTTTGCTGCACGCTGATACCTATCAGGGCATTGATAATACTTTTGGTCATGGACCAGCCGGGCATGGGAGTATCCGGGGAGAACCCGGGAGCATATCGCTCCGCTACCAGGGTATCATTGTACACCACGACGACGGCTTTGGTATTTTTGGGGTGGTCTATATTCGGTTCAGAAAAGGCCCACTCCAGTATGGTATCCAACTGTTGATAATCAACGTCGGGATAAGTGAGGGTATCCAGCGGGATTTGAAATCCAGAGGTTTGAAAGTCAGGCAGCGAGGCAAGTTGCGGAATATCAGGAGCGCTATTTTCATCTTCATTCAATAACAAAACACAACCGGCGCCGGTACGATAGACCGCTTTTCGGGTCGCTACCCCGAAAATAGTAGCGGTGGCAAAAGAGTCGGATTCATTCACGTGATAGTCGGCCAGACGGTAAGGAAAGCGAGCCAGTTCATTGACCAGTATGGCACTATCGGGGCGTTGCGCTACAAACCGACAGGAACACAGGTGTTTTGCTCCAAAACCAGTGAGGATGGGTAAAGCCCGGCTGATGTAGTAGACCATGAAGCCCAGGGTGGAGATGACAATAAGTAAAAGAATATTTCGAAGAAGCACGCGCTTTCGTTGCACCAATACTACCTGAATTTTGTTTGTCGAAGAGCTAATATGCCAAATTAAACGTTTCGTGTTACTATAAAAAAGCTTTTTAGCATGTATATTCCTTTTGATGAAATGCCAGCTACCGCGCGGGTTTGGATTTACCAGGCCAACCAGAAGTTAAGTGAAGATCAGCAAGCCTACGCTTTTCAGTTAGGGCAACAGTTTACCAATCGATGGGCCGCTCATGGACAAGAGTTGCGTTCGTCGGTCCAATTGTTTCACCATTATTTTCTGGTCGTGGCGGTGGATGAACAGTATAATGCAGCCAGTGGATGTTCCATCGACAGTTCGGTGGCGTTTGTCCGGGAGTTGGAGCAGAAGTTCACCACAGACCGATCAACCCTCAGTTTTTTCGACCGTACCCAAATTGCCTTCTGGCTGGATGATGAGGTTCGCCTGATGCCCATGGCCCAGGCCAAAGCGCAGATCAAGGAAGGTGTAATTCAACCTGAGATGCTGACTTTTGATAATACGGTACTGAATAAAGGAGCGTTTGACAAACGTTGGAAGCTTCCGGTAAAAGATTCCTGGCTATCTCGTTACCTGCCAAAAGTGTCTAGTATTTGACCTGGTTTTTTATACTTGGGAAGCCCTGTTGCATACTTTCTACGAAGGCCTGGCGTTTTGATGATGTTGCGATCAGGCGTTGATTCGTTTGTGAGAGGCATAATTCGTATCTTTAGAAAATTTCAGCAGACTTATGATAAGAATACATCGTTTCAGCTTTCTGTTTCTCGCTGTGCTGCTTGCTGCGTGTAATCCCGGGCGGCGCGCCTTGATTAAGGGATACAACAGTTTTGAAACCGGCGATTACAATGTAGCGATTGATCAGTACCGGATTGCGGTTGATAATGGAGTAGAAGTAGGCGGATCAAACTATCGTATTGCCGAAGCATATCGGCTGAGCAATCGACTGGATGAGGCGCTGCCGTTCTACGAAGCCGCTATTGACATGGGCGTGCCCGATACGGCTGCCGTATTTCATTATGCCATGTCACTCAAGCAAAATGGTGAGTATGATCAGGCCAAACAGCAGTTGCAGGAATATCTAAAACTATCGGAGGATAGCGTATTAGAGTACACCGAATGGGCTGAGCAGGAAATCACCAATCTGGACAATCTGAATAATATTTTAGTCAAAGATCAGTATTTTGAGATAGAACCAGTGGCATCAGTGAATACCGAAGAGGCTGAATACGCGCCTACGGTGTACCGGGGTTCTTTTTACTTTACTTCTTCCCGCGAAAGCGAAAAAATCTACAAAGCAACCGGCACCGGATTTACCAATATATATAAGGCACCCATCCAAAACGATCAGATCCTGATAGATCAGGCAGAAACCATGGGCGCTGAGTTTGCTACTGAGGCCATCAATGAAGGAGCCATTGCGTTTTCTCCGGATGGGAAGATGATGATATTTGCCCGGGGCAACAACGGTAAGCGAAAGGGTACTCAGGATGTAAACTTATATGCCTCTCGCTACTTGAAAGGTGCCTGGACTACCCCCACAATATTAAGTATCAACGACCCAAATGCCTGGGATTCTACTCCAGCTTTCAGCCGCGATGGAAAGACGCTTTATTTTTCATCCAATCGTCCGGGTGGGCAGGGAGGCATCGATCTGTATTCGGCCCGGGTAGACAGCCGCGGACGCTGGAGCGATGTGCGGAATATGGGAAGTGCCATCAATACGCCCGGCAACGAAATGTTTCCATACGTGACCGATGACGGGAAGCTTTATTTTTCATCCGATGGGCATCCGAGCATGGGTGCTTTGGATATTTTTGTGGCAACCCGAAACGATGGAGCTATTACCATTGAGAACTTAGGCCCTCCGGTGAATTCTACTGCTGATGATTTTGGGATCTCATTTACCACCATCAAAGATGGTTATTTTACCTCAAATCGTAATAGTGGAGCCGGAGATGATGATATCTACGCCTTTGTTAACGACGATCCCAGTCTGAAAACGGTGAATTATTTCTTAGCGGGTATCACGGTTACAGAAAATGAAGAAAACGGAGAAGAGGAAATCGTGGAGGGAGTAAAGGTGAAATTAACATATCCGCAAGGTGCCGACATTGCTAATGAAACTACCGGGGGAGAAGGTGAATTTAATTTCAAGGTCGAAGGTGGTACGAATTATGAATTGATTGCCGAGAAAGAAGGGTATTTCACCGAGCGCGTTGGTTTCAGCACCGTAGGAAGGACGATTCCGCAGGAAGAACTGGTGGATATGGTGACTGACACGACCTTCCAAACGAAAATTGTGCTCAACAAACTTGTGCTGGATAAATCCATTGTGATGGAAAATATTTATTACGAGTTTAATGAGTCTTTTATTACGGATGCCGCAGCGATTGAACTTGACAAACTGGTCAATATTTTAGAGGACAACCCCCAGATTGCCATTGAGCTTAGCTCTCATACCGATTCGCAGGGTGATAATGACTACAACCAGAAGTTATCGCAGCGCAGAGCTGAGTCCGCTGTGCAGTACCTTATAGAAAGTGGCATCGACCCGGGCCGTATTACTGCCAAGGGCTACGGTGAAGAGCAACTGATTATCAAAAATGCTATTAATGATGATCAGCACGAGATTAACCGACGTACGGAGTTTAAAGTCATCCGCATTCAGGAGAATACGCAGGTGAGCAGTTCTTCCGAATAAGCTGATTGAAACATAGATCAAAACGCTCATTCGCTGGTCGGATGAGCGTTTTTATTTTAACTTTGCTCTCATGAGCGAACGTTACCGACAGCGGGGAGTCTCCGCAACCAAAGAAGATGTCCATCAGGCGATCCGGCACGTAGATAAAGGGCTGTATCCCAGTGCATTCTGTAAAATTGTTCCTGACTGGCTGGGAGGAGATCCGGATTATTGCAATATTATGCATGCGGATGGAGCCGGTACCAAATCATCCCTGGCCTACTTGTATTGGAAAGAAACAGGCGATCTCTCCGTCTGGAAAGGCATTGCCCAGGATGCCGTGGTGATGAATACCGATGATCTGCTTTGCGTGGGCGCTACCGACAACATTCTACTTTCTTCTACCATTGGTCGTAATAAACACCTGATACCGGGCGAAGTCATTCAGGCCATTATTGAAGGTACCGAAGAAGTGCTGCAGCTGCTTCGAGAGCATGGCATGAACATTATCAGCACCGGAGGCGAGACCGCTGATCTGGGTGATCTGGTACGCACGGTGGTGGTCGACAGCACCGTTACCGCCCGCATGCGTCGGGATGAAGTAATTACAAACAACCGGATTACCGCTGGAGATGTGGTGGTAGGACTGGCCTCTTTTGGACAAGCCACCTATGAAACGGAGTACAATGGGGGGATGGGGAGTAATGGACTGACCTCGGCCCGGCACGATGTATTTCAACATGCATTGGCATCACGCTACCCGGAAAGCTATGATCCTCAGGTACCCGAAGAATTAGTTTATGCTGGCAGTCGGGCGCTCACCGACGAAATCCTGGTGGATGGCCAACCGATAACTGTCGGAAAACTGGTATTGTCGCCTACTCGAACCTATGCTCCAATTATGCGGGAAGTATTAACCCATTTGCGCTCGCATATTCATGGAGTCGTGCATTGCAGTGGCGGGGCCCAAACCAAAGTGCTGCATTTTATTGAGGGATTGCATGTGATTAAAGATCAATTGTTTCCAACGCCACCTTTGTTTGAGCTAATTCAGCAGGAAAGCCAAACCGACTGGAAAGAGATGTATCAGGTATTTAACATGGGGCACCGCCTGGAGCTGTATGTATCGGAGGTCTACGCCAAAGAAATTATTACCATGGCAGAAAATATGGGGGTCGCTGCCCAGATTATTGGACGAGTAGAAGCTTCAGATCAAAAGCAGGTGACAATTCAAGGCGAGCATGGAACGTATCACTACTAATTACTGCATCTCATAGTTATAGCGCATTTGCAGAATCAGCTTTTCCAGTTCTATGGGGCGTTGGGTACCAATGAGTACCTGCTGGTCATCAGCTAATTGTAGCTGAACTCCGTAGCGGCCGGAAATGGTATACGCTTTGCCTTGCTGGCTGTATTTTAGTCCCCAGCCGCCATATTCAGCAATAGCATCGTAATCACGCACATACATTTCTTCAATGTCGGCCCAGGTAATGCGTTGAATGGTGAGGTGGAAAGGGAATAGCTGGAAATGCACCCCGTTTTCGTTGATCTGGGTAAATAAGTGGGCTTTGTAAGCCAGTAATGCCAATACCATCCAGATACCGCCCATCAGTAACAATGACGAGGTGGATAACCAGTGGATGCCAGATACTCGCAACTGTATAGCCTGAAAAGCTCCCAAAAATAGTAATGTGCCTAATATTGCTCCGAGCAGCACCCATATCCAGGTTTGGCGAAAGCGCTGCACCTCCATGAAATAAGGAGTTTCTTGGTTTTTTTTCTGATACGGATGCTCTTTGATATGTACCATGACGACCTCTTTGGGTTGAGTTTCGTCAATCTAGTTACGAAGGCTAATTGTATTTTCAAAACTAAATATTTGGTTAGAATGTAAGGAATAATCGGTTTTTGTTCATATTTAGGGGAATGTATCATAGGCATTCTTTTGTGTATTGCGCATCATACCTGTATCTTCAAATCGCATCTTGTTATAGTGCATCCATTAGTCTAAAGAGTATTGTTTTTTGTCGCTTATAAAAGCGTATTAGATTTTCTGTAAATATGCACACTGCCAAAATTCTTAACACCCGTATTGTTAATGAACATACTATTCGCGAAGCGGATGTATTGATCGAAGGCCATTTTATTACCCGGATCGACGGTGATTTAGCTTCAGTAGATACCGACGTTACCTATGATGCCCAGGGGCGTTACCTGTTGCCTGGTCTGATTGACGATCAGGTGCATTTCCGAGAACCCGGACTTACCCACAAGGCCACTATTTATTCAGAAGCCAAAGCCGCCGTAGCCGGGGGAGTAACCTCCTTTATGGAAATGCCCAACACCGTGCCCAATACCCTTACCCAGGCATTGCTACAGGATAAGTACGATATTGCGGCTCAGCGCTCACTGGCAAACTATTCGTTTTATATGGGCGTGTCTAATGACAATCTGGATGAAGTGCTACACACCAATACACGGCAGGTCTGTGGATTGAAAGTCTTTATGGGCTCTTCTACGGGCAATATGCTGGTAGATGATGAGCAAACCCTCCGTAATGTATTTGCCCAGTCGCCGATGCTGGTCGCCACCCATTGCGAAGACGAGGCGACCATTCGCGCCAATATGCAATTGTTTCGGGAGAAGTACGGGGAGGAGGTGCCAATTCGTCTGCATCCTGAAATTCGCAGTGCGGAAGCGTGCTACAAGTCTTCGTCGCTGGCAGTATCTTTGGCTCGGGAATTTGGCACGCGGCTGCACGTTTTGCACATTTCTACAGCCAAAGAACTATCACTATTCAGTAATGCTGTACCACTTGCTGAGAAACATATTACGGCGGAGGCCTGTATTCATCATCTCTGGTTTAACGATCAGGACTACGATGAGAAGGGGACGTTGATTAAATGGAACCCGGCGGTGAAAACTGACCACGACCAGCAGGCTATTCTGGCTGCAGTACTGGATGATACCATTGATGTTATTGCGACAGATCATGCCCCGCATACGCTGGCGGAAAAGCAACAAACATATTTTAAAGCCCCTTCGGGTGGGCCGCTTGTGCAACATAGCTTGGTGGCTCTGCTGGAACTCTACCATCAGGGAAAAATATCTTTAGAAAAAATAGTAGAAAAGGGCTGTCATCATCCGGCGCAGCTATTTCAGGTAGACCGCCGAGGGTTTATTCGTGAAGGCTACTATGCTGATCTGGTGATCACTGACCTGAACCAACCGTGGACGGTGCATCCGGATACCATTCTCTACCAGTGCGGATGGTCACCTTTTCAGGGCACTACCTTTCAGTCTCGGGTTACCCATACATTTATCTCGGGTCACTGCGCGTATGCGGAAGGCAGTTTTGATGAGTCGGAGCAAGGTTTGCGCTTAGAATTTCAGCGAGAATCTGATTAAATTTCTATAGTCTGGCAGTATCCTTGATATCCTTCACTTATATTTTGAGAGATCAGATTGGCAAAAACGTTTAATATCGTATTAGTAGTCATTACCCTAATGGCCTACCTCAGTCCCCATATATCACCGGCTGATGCGTGGCTAGCGGGTTTCTTATCCCTTACCATTCCCGGGTTGCTGTTGCTCCATGCATTTTTACTGGCGTATTATATTGTGCAGCGGAGAAAATGGTATCTCTACTCGTTAATTTCCCTGGCATTAGGGTATCAATATTTGATGGTGAGCTTTTCAGTAAGCAATCCTCCGCCGTCAGCGGAGGGAGCGTTTACGATTCTCAGCTATAATGTGCGCGTATTTAATACTTATGCCTATTTACATACTGAGAATGAACCCGGCAAAGCCATGATTGAGTGGTTGTCTGAGCAGGACGCGGATATTAAGTGCCTGCAGGAATATTATAACGATGATCAGTCTGCCCTCTTCAATTCTACCCGGCGACTCTCCAGCCAGGGTGATTATCAGGCTTACATACGTCCTACCCTGGTAAATCGTATTGGGGCTGAGTTTGGCTTGGCAATTTTCAGCCGTTATCCTATCACAGAGAGAGGCGTGGTTGCCCTACCGGATTCTACTCCCTATGCCATGTATGCTGACATTGAGACCGAACAGGGAGTCGTTCGTATTTATAATGTGCATCTCCAGTCTATGAGTATTGATGAGAATGACCTAAGCGATTTTGAGCGGGCACGTAATAATTACGCTACTATTTTCCATAAGCTAAAGTCGGGGTTTATCAGCCGGGCCGGCCAGATAGACCATTTACTCACGCATATAGAATCCAGCCCGTACCCGGTGGCAGTGTGTGGGGATTTTAACGATATTCCGTATAGTTATACGTATTTTACTCTTCGTCATCAGCTACGTAATGCCTTTGAGCGTGCCGGCAACGGGCTCGGGTTCAGTTACAATGGCAAGCTCTTCTTCCTGCGGATTGACAACCAGTTTTTTAGTGAAAACTTAAAAGTACACCAATATCAAACGCTCCGAAATATTACCTATTCTGACCACTTTCCGGTAAAAACCCAGTATACATTTATTAAAAAACAATAACCCTCTTGGGAATATGCAGGTAGATGTCTAAATTTGCATTCCCTTACAAATGGTGATTGTAGTTCAGTTGGTTAGAATGCCTGATTGTGGTTCAGGAGGTCGCGGGTTCGAGTCCCGTCTTTCACCCCAAAGCAACCGCGCCACGGGGACCGCTTATGTTATGGCATAAGCGGTTTTTTTTGTATCTTTCATGCTCAGTTTTTTAAAGATTAATCCTGGTAAAAAGGCTGTTCACCGCCTTTTTATGGCAGCGATTTTTTGTGGAAGAGCTTTCCATTTTCCAGCGTATGCATTGAAAATTAATCCTTGGATATCCGATATGTCACCGTCAGAATTTACCACATTGCCTTTACAAGATAAGGTACAGTTGTTGTATCGGGAGGGGACGTTTGTGGTGGCTATTCGTTACTATGGCTATAAAATTAACCTGTATCTGTTGTGGGGGTTCTATGTAGAGGTTTTTTACAACCATAAGCTGGATAAGATAGATCGGATAGAATTACTGCCCAATTCTCATACCCGCCTCAAGTTTTATTCTGATCAGATCTCGCTACCCAACGATTTACTATAGGCAGAACGGTACCTTCTTCAGATCGTCACGTTGCCCCAATTCTCACCCGAGCGAATGCGGTTGAGCTGGGTATGGGTAATGTTAAACCGTTTGGCAATCATGCTCAAACGTGTTTTGTTGCTTTTGAGCAGCCGCTTAATAACGCGCACATCCGATTCGGTCAGTTTGTAGCCAGTGGTGCGGCTTCGCAAAATGGCAGGGTTATGGTTATTGTGCTCATTCAACTCATGCTCGGTCATCCAACGCAGGTTATACCGGCTGTTGTTTTTCTTGTCATAGTCCAGGTGTACAACATATTTATGTTCCCGGGACACGTGTTCGAGAAATGCACTGGCAACCAGGCGATGGATGTAGTGTGTTTGAGAAATTTTCTTCCCCAAGCGAACCATAACCGACAAATAGCCATTCACATCCGAGCCTTTCATGATGCGCCCGTTGGTTTTATCAACAGCATAACTTTTTACCCGGCCATGGCTGGATATTTCATATTTTGCGTGGGGCAGAGGGGTGTCAAATTTGATCTCTTTCCAGATCTCGTTTCTGTATCGGTCGATACTCATGATAATGAAAAATTACGTTGGTATTAGCAGAATAAACTTGTAAAAAGGAGGGATACCTTCTAGTTGCCATTGGCTTTTTTTAGTAACGTCTGATGTATATACAGCACCTGAGGAACCACTAAAATCCCTTCGTTATTGTCTATTGTGAAATTAGCTAAGCGACGTCTTTCCTCGTCGCTGAATTGTTTTTCCATGATGGCATTGACCTGCTCCTCTGTACGATGTTTATCACGGGCCAACACCCTTCGTAAGCGCGTGTCTTTCGAGGCATCTACATTAATGATACAATCTAACTGTTGATAGGAGCCTGATTCGTAAAGTAAAGCAGCTTCCTTAAGTGTATAGGGCGCTGAAAGCCGCTGCTGTACCCATTGTTTATAATCCTGATTTACCTTCGGGTGCACTAACTGATTTAGTAAGGCTAATTTCTTAGGATTACTAAATACTTCTCTAGCTAAAAAAATCCGATCTAAGCACCCATTGCTTTTGTAGGTATTTTCGCCAAATGCTGATTTAATTTGTGTTACCAAATCAGCATGATTATTCTGTAACCATTTGGCCCGCTGGTCTGCGTAATATACGGCAATTCCTAAAACTTCAAAAATTTTACAAAGAAAAGTCTTACCAGAACCAATTCCTCCAGTGACACCGACTTGTAAAGCATTAGGGGGCATTGTTTACTTTAATATGGGTGGGGCTCAGACTGATATCGCTTACAATTGCCGGAAAGGTAACCAGTTTTGCTGTAATCGTGCTATCTTCCGGGTTCATTGTTTGTAAGTCCGCTTCTACCTGAAAGCTCAAGCGGTTTAAGGCTGGGGAGATGAGATCATCCGGTAGCCAGAAAGACACTGTCACAAAGTCTTGAGATAAATAGGCCGAAGAATCTGCCGGAAAGTTAACAGGAATGATGGGGGTTTTTCGTTCAACCCGGGTATATAATTCTGTTGTAAGGTTGAGCATTACCTCGTCAGGGTAGGCACTCAAGCGGTTGTCAGCAATGGGCAAGGGCAAGGTAGTTTCCAGTCGCCCTTCTACTTCATCATCATCCAGTTGCACCCGCAGGGTATCAGGTGCTTGCTGAATTAGCGTGGCGGGGCCGCGTAATGTTACTTGAGCGGGAGAGATCAAGACCCCAGATACCAGACGGTAGTTTTCAGCCAGGTGCAGCGATTGGGGGTCTAACTCCACTGCTACATTTTTTGTCTCCAGGCTGTCAATATTGATCCGTAGGGTATCAGTGACTACGTAGTCTAAACGAAGGTTATCCAGTTGGTTACTGACCTGCTCGGCCAACGACTGCCCCAAAATGTATTTGGTTTGTGTGGGAGTGTCCAGGGTAACTTCTACCGGGGTGGTATTCAACCGCAGCGATTTCTTCAGCAGGTCCCATCCGCCACCGGTTACCTGCACCGTAATATCTTCGGGCAGTTCGCTCAGCAGGTAGGTTGTGCTGTCCGGCATGTAGTTGAATACAATAGGATAGCGAACACGGGTGGTGTAGTTGGATTTATTAAGCGCACTAAAAAACCAGAAGGTTGTGGCAGCGATAATACACAAAATCACAACCTTAAGGTTTCCTCTTCGGGAAGGAAGAAGTCGCTCAAGGCGACGAGTCAGATACTGTAATTGCTTAACAAGTTGACTCAACTCTATTGTTTAACGTACTGCTTGCTCGCTTCTAAGGATATGGATGTTTTGTCAAACTTAATGCGTGCACTCCGGTCGACTTCCAGGGTCACACTTTGGTCATCAATGGCAACCACTTTGCCGTGCATGCCACCGATCGTCACTACCATATCTCCTTTCTTAATTGATCCGATAAAACCCTTCTGGTCTTTTTGCTTTTTTTGCTGCGGACGAATCATGAAAAAATAAAAAATGACGGCAATCCCTCCTAATAAGATAAGATTGCCAATAAGCCCGCTTTGTCCTGAGCTTGCTTGCAATAAAATAAATTGCAACATAGGTTAAGTATTGAATAAGGGTTATTTACGAATAGGTCCGGAGACCTCTTCTCCTTTCGGAGTTACATTGGTTTTGATAAACAATCGGGTAACAGACGGCTCGGTATTGGCTGTAATGGTGATTGTTTTGTTTTGTACACCGGGGCGACTCTGGCTGTTGAATTTCACCTGTACTTCGCCGGTTTCCCCTGGTGCCACTGGCTCGCGAGAATAACTGGGCGTAGTACAACCGCAGGATGCTGAGGTGTTTTGAATCACCAAAGGAGCTTCTCCAGTGTTGGTAAACTTGAAAGTGTGTTCAACCACTTCTCCTTCGGTAATTGTACCAAAGTCATGGGTGGTTTCCTCAAATTCAAATTTTGAGGCATTGCCAGAGGCTACCGCTCCGGATGAGGCTGTCGCATTTTCTTCAAATGCGGCCGTTTGGGTAGTGCCTAAAGCAGCCTGTGAATCGCCACCTTCCAGTTCGGAAACCCGACTTTCAAGCTCATTCACCCGGTTTTCCAGGGCGGCATTAGAATCGCACGACGTAAGGCTCCAAACGCCTACAAACATGATGACCAGGCTTAAACCAACTCGTTTCATAAATGTATAATTAAATCGTATATAAGATATAACAACGAAAAAGGATGACAGTGATGGTTATTCTTTCCGGATTTGCCCTAACAGGCTATCCACATCGTCCAACAACTGGCGAGCCTTCTCTCTGGCATCATTGATCACTTTCTCGCCATCGGTTTTGGCAGCGCTATCCGGCAATTGCTCTTTTGAACGTATTAGATCACCCAACAGTTCCTCTAATTTAAAGCGGTACCGCTCTAACCGATACGTCATGCGATCGCGGGTATTGTTGCCGGTGTCCGGGGCATATAAAAAACCAACTGCCACTCCAGCCACTAAACCGGATACTAAAAATAATAAACTACCTGCAGTTTTGCTCATGAATACTAAATGTTAAAAGTGTTGCCTGCTTCACAAAGGTCGTATTATCTCCTTAATTCGCAAAGATAACCGATTTGTTCAACGATTGTCAATCAAACCTCTTCCACTTTTTCGAATTAAATTCCTTTCCTGAAGGGTTTGTGCAATTACATCGAGCAGACCATTGATAAATTGTTTACTTTTTTGGGTACTGTACTGTTTTGATATATCAACGTATTCGTTAATCGTTACTTTCACCGGGATACTGGGAAAATTCATCATTTCAGCAATGGCCATTTTAAGTATGACCCGGTCCATGCTGGCAATCCGGTCTACTGCCCAGTTTTCCGATTTCTCTCCGATAATCTGTTCGTATTCGTCATCATTACGAAGCGTGACCGTGTAGAGTTCTTTAAAAAAAGCCTTGTCATCTTCCCAGTTGGGAGTTAATGAGGCAATCTCAATCCCCTCATCCGGATGGTCTGACAATGATTTCAAGCTTCGATTGGCCAGGTTCTTAATTACTTTCTTGTTTTCTTCCCAGCTGATATCACTTTCTTCAAAGAAATTATTGACCATCTCATTCTTCAGCAGATAATCATTAAACACGTGTCGGACAATCGTAATGTCTTCTTCCAGGGTTGTTTCCGTTGCGTGCTGATATGTAACAAACGCATCATCGGCCTTAATCGTATTTTTGTAAAGCTGCCGTATGGCTACGCGCTGCTCCTGCCATGACCAGTTTTTTTGTTCGATTTCCGCTTGAAGCCCTTTATGATCACGAATAGCCTGGATAACGGGGTTGAGATAGAAGCGGGTTGAGCCTACTTCTTCGGGCAACACGCTGTCGGGGTTGCGCGAGTTTGGTTTCTTTTGCAAATCGCGGTACGACTCTTCGGCTACTTCCACCAGCAGCAACAAGGCTAATTTGTAATGATCGCTCATTTTCTCCGCCCGGTCTACCATCTGGTTTTGTAAAAAAGCGCGGTCTTTCTGGCTCTGATTATCGTAGCGAGCCAAGGCATCTTTGGCAACCCGCTGGGCTTTCTCAGACACTTTAGCGGGCCCCAGATTACCTGCCAGGCGAGCCTGCAACACTTCTTCAGCCATGCGGCGGTCCTGTGCCAATTCTTCAGGGTCGGGCAATTCCATACTATTCAGATCAGGCTCGAAAGCATCTCGCACGTACGCAAAGGCTAATTCATGGTTGGCCTGTTGACACCGATGGTATGCATAAATGTGCTGCATAGCTTTAATCCGCAAAAGTCTTCGATTCAGCATATAGTGACGTTATGAGCCAGAGTAACAGCAGAAAAACAACAAAAGTAGGTAAAAGATTTACATCATTTTGCATTTTTCTTGAATGCCCCTGGAAGTGATGTATTGAAAAGAAGTGATTTTAACGTTTCTGACGTAGCCGAGCGATGGAGGCGATACGGGCCTCGGCCATTTGCTTTGCTACCTGATGGGGGTCGGTTTGCTGTTGGGCGGCCTTTTTTAACACATCTCGGCAGACATCGTAAATTCGTTCTGCCTTTTGAAACAGATAGTCTTTGGAGTACTCACCAAAATATTCGGCAGCCACCGCCATAATGCCTCCGGCATTCACCAGAAAATCCGGTGCATACACTACGCCTTTTTTCTGAAGTAGCGGGCCATGTTTCTGCTCATCGGCCAGTTGGTTATTCGCCCCTCCGGCAATTACCTGGCAGGTGAGGCGGGAGAGGGTATCATCGTTCAGTGTGGCACCCAACGCGCAGGGCGAATAGATGTCAGCCTCGATATCGTAGATGCCTTCGGTGCTGACAATATGGGCACCAAATTCTCGTGAAATTCGCTGTAACTTACCTTCTTCCACATCTGAAACGAAGATGAGGGCTTTCTCTTTGGTCAGGTACTCAATCAGTTTGCTACCCACTGCACCCGCGCCCTGCACCGCTACTTTTTTACCGTCCAGGCTATCGGTGCCGAATGCCTCCCGGGCAGCGGCTTTCATACCCATATACACTCCATAAGCTGTAATGAGCGAGGATGCACCGGAACCACCGATGGTTTCAGGCAGCCCGGTGACATGTCGAGTTTCCATGCGAATGTACTCCAGATCACGTAAGGTCATGTTTACATCTCCGGCCGTCACATATTTTCCTCCCAGGCTATCAATAAATTTGCCAAAGCGACGCAGATAGGCTTCGTTTTTTAACTGCTGGGGGTCACCAACCAGTACGGCTTTCCCACCTCCCACATTCAGGCCGGCAATGGCAGATTTATAGGTCATGCCACGGGCCAGCCGCAGGGCATCGGTGAGGGCTTCTTCGTCTGAGGCATAGTGCCACATGCGAGTGCCGCCCATGGCCGGGCCCAGTTCCGTAGAATGGATGGCGACAATGGCTTTGAGTCCGGTAGCAGGATCGTAGCAGTGTACTACCTGCTCATGCTCGTAGGGCGCCATCAGCTCAAACAAGGATGGTGAAAGCATTTTATTCGAAGTGGTTTTGCGGGTGGCTATAGATGCAGAATCTGTCATAATATTCTTTCCTGAATGAGCACAAAAATAGATTTTTTTAGCGTGGACATCAATTCACTTTTAGTAATAAGAACCATTTAAAGAAACTACCGTTTTAAAACAACGTGAAGGAACTCAGCTATCTCAATAAGTACCTGTATAAGTACCGTTACCGCCTCTTACTGGGGCTGTTATTTATCATCATCTCTAATATCCTGGCAATCATTCCCGCGCAAATTGTCCGTCGGGCTATTAACCTGGTCGGAGAAAACATTTCTTTATACCAGATATTTGAGGGGTTGGAGCTGCAAAATCGCATTTATGATACGTTTGCCAAGAGTATTGTGGTGTATGGAGTGGCGATTCTGGTATTGGCATTGGCTAAGGGGTTCTTCACTTTCCTGATGCGCCAGACCATCATTGTGGTTTCCCGGCTGATTGAGTACGACCTGAAAAATGAAGTCTACGCTCATTATCAAACATTGCCCATGAGTTTTTACCGGAAGAATAATACCGGTGATCTGATGGCGCGTATTTCGGAAGATGTGAGCAAAGTGCGAATGTATCTGGGGCCAGCCATCATGTATGGGCTCAATTTGTTTACCCTGTTTGCTCTGCTCATTCCGTATATGATTTCGGTCAATGCGCGGCTGACGTTATACACGCTGATTCCGCTCCCCATTTTATCGCTGAGTATTTACTATGTCAATAATATTATCAACCGGAAGTCAGAAGAGATTCAGCGAAGTTTATCCGATTTATCCACTTTTGTGCAGGAGGCCTTTTCGGGCATCCGGGTGCTGAAGGCATTTGTGCGGGAAGAAGATTCGGTGCGGAAATTCAGCGTAGAAAGCGACAATTACAAAGTGAAATCCATCAGTCTTTCTAAAGTAAACGCGCTGTTTATTCCACTGATTATGGCACTGGTGGGCTTAAGTTCGGTAATTACGGTGTTTATTGGCGGTATGGAGGTAATCAGCGGAGCTATTTCTCCGGGGGTAATTGCCGAGTTTATCATCTATGTGAATATGCTGACCTGGCCGGTAGCTTCCCTGGGCTGGATCACCAGTATTATACAGCGGGCGGCTGCTTCCCAGAAGCGAATCAATGAGTTTTTGAATACCAAAACCCAGATTATTTCTGAAGAACATCTGAAACGAGAAATTCAGGGTAATATATCCCTGGAAGGAGTGAAATTTGTTTACCCGGATTCCGGTATTCAGGCATTAAAAGACGTAACGTTCAGCGTAAAAGCAGGACAGTCTATTGCGATTGTAGGAACGACCGGGTCAGGTAAAAGCACCATTGCCAACATCATTCCCCGTATGTACGATGTCACCTCCGGCAAGGTGCTGATTGATGGAATTGATATTAAACGATACGATCTGGAATCGTTGCGCAGCCAGATTGGTTATGTGCCGCAAGACATATTTTTATTCTCCAATACCATTTTCAATAACATTGCCTTTGGCTCACAGGAAGATGCGGACGAAGATCAGGTACGGGAGGCCGCCTATATCGCTGATCTGGAAAAAACCCTG
Organism: Cyclobacteriaceae bacterium; assembly: GCA_040222715.1. GTDB lineage: Bacteria > Bacteroidota > Bacteroidia > Cytophagales > Cyclobacteriaceae > Tunicatimonas. The sequence goes on from JAVKCN010000132.1 coordinate 20,243, forward strand.
AATGAGTTTCCCGAAGGCTTTGCCACCCGTGTTGGTGAGCGCGGCATTACCCTTTCGGGCGGGCAGAAGCAGCGCGTTTCCATTGCCCGGGCCATTGCCCTCAATCCTAAAATCTTAATCCTGGACGATTGCCTGTCGGCGGTGGATACCAAAACCGAGAACACCATCCTCAACGGGTTAAAAGACGTGATGCAGGATCGGACCACAGTCATTATTTCCCACCGGGTATCATCGGCTAAACTGGCTGATAAAATCATTGTGCTGGATGATGGAATTATTGTGGAGCAGGGTACCAATGAATCGTTGCTGGCCAAGAACGGAGTGTACAAAGAACTCTACGACAAACAGTTGCAGACCGACGAGATAGAAGAAGAAAGCCAGGCAGATTCCATAAAAATCGAATAAAGAAGTAGCTAAGGTCCTACCGTTATCACTCTTGATATAATCAACCAAGAAGCTTTTTCCACAGGCATATCTGCCTGATCCATATTCTGATATTTACCAGTTACTCGGTCTTTCTTCAGGAAGAAACATTTGTATCTTTGGGTCAGAAAAATATTAGACAATAATATAAGCATTCATTATTTATGGGAAGCGTGGGCGCGAATAATTCGTACTTTGGCCATATTGGAGAAGCTATCCGCACTTTGTTGGGGGGGCTAAAACTATCAATCCGGCATCTGTGGCAGGCCCGCCACCAGCGGGAGCCCATGGGGGTGGCGGAGGATAATTATTTTGCCCGGCAGAATGGAGTGGTAACCCTACAGTATCCTCACGAAACCTTTCCGGTGCCAGACAACGGCCGCTATCAATTGCATAATGAGATAGACGATTGCATTGTGTGCGATAAATGTGCCAAGATTTGTCCGGTAGACTGTATTGAGATTGAACCGGTACGGTCGGTGGGCGAAATCGGGAAAACCTCAGACGGATCATCCAGGCGGATTTATGCCGCTACCTTTGATATTGACATGGGTAAGTGCTGCTTCTGCGGTCTGTGCACCACCGTGTGCCCCACCGAATGCCTCACCATGACCAAGGATTACGACTTTAGTGTGTTTGACATTGAAGAGCATACATTTGCCTTCTCCGACATGAGTGATGCTGAGATTGCTGAGAAAAAGCAGGAGTTTGAGCAATACCAACAACAAAAAGCTGCCGCTAAAGCCAGTAGTGCTAGCAAGCCAAAAGCGGCCGTTCGCCCTAAAATAGGGGCCAAACCCGCGTTTAAGCCTAAAATGCCGACGCTTAAGAAGCCATCCAACCCTAAAAAACCACCCACGGAGGAATGAGCATATCTGTTGAGGTTCTTGCTTTCTATGTGTTTGCCGGGCTGGTGGTCTTGTCTTCCCTGATCATTTTATTCACCCGGAATGTACTCTATGCGGCCTTTTCGCTGCTGGTTACCTTTCTGGGCATTTCGGCAGTATACGTACTGGCCGGGGCTGATTTTCTGGCGGTAACCCAGATTATGGTGTACGTAGGCGGAGTTTTGGTGCTGATGATCTTTGGAGTGATGCTCACGAATAAAGTTGCCGGACAATCGGTACGCACCCAGCACCATAACCAGTTTTGGGGAGTACTGATTGGCGGAGCTTTGCTGTACCTGTTAGTGCAGGGAATATTACAGGCTGAAGTAGCCAGCAGCCCGTGGATAGAAAACGCCCAGTTGATACAAACCTCCACCATACAGTCACTGGGCATCCAACTCATGAGCGATTTTATTGTACCCTTCGAACTCACCGGAGTCTTATTGCTGGTTGCGCTGATTGGAGCAGCCTACGTAGCACAACGGCAGTTGGATTAGAGAAAGTCGCTTTGAAGAAGTCGCTTTGAAGAAGTCGCTTAGAAAAAGTCGCGCCATACCCGGCGGCGCTGTAATTTCAGGTCGCTGAGCATAGAAGATTTCACGTTGATCTGCACGTAATACGAGGTGTATCGACCGAACGGCACCCAGTCGAAGCGGAAGTCAAAGCAGTCCAGGTCGCGGAATATGGTGATATTGGTTTGGGTAATTTCTTTTTGCTGAAAATCATACCCCGACTGAAAGCGCACTTTCCATTTGGGCGTCAGGTTGGCATCACCCGAAAATTGCAGCGATTGGCGAACCGGACCGTAATTTCTGTTAGTATAAGCCGTAGCATAGTAGGTATCAATGCCTCTGGTAGGCGGGCTGACCAGCTCTCTTCTTAGATCTTTGGTGTAATTAAACGAATAGCGCAGCTGTAGACTCCAGGCAACATCAAAATCGGCATAATCATTATACTGCGGCCCCACCAGTTCCAGTTGATCCAGCTCATCTACCGTTGGGTCGATGTCTCCATCTGGCGAGGCTTCCTCTTCGTCTTCTTTCTTGGATTTGGGTTGTAAACGGGTACTGATATTAAAGTTGGCCCTGGAGAGTGTCCCGATACTCCAGTTTGGAGGAGTGTATGAGGTATTTGCCCCAGTGGGAATAGGACTTCTATTCCAGGCATATTGGTCATATTTAACAAAGTTGTTATATACAGATCCATCCTGGGCGGTATCAACGGGATCTATAGGGTCGGGAATATAGGTGTAAGGGTCAATCGTAGCTCCACCGTTAATGGAAACTTTTCCGTCAAGCAGTCGTGTTCGGGCTGAAATGTTAAAAGGCGCTAATTTAAATGAATCGGTGGCGAAATTATAACTGCTGCCAATCTGCAGGCTTTCGAAAATAGGCACCTTTTTCGTGGCATTTTCATTGTCCGTCGTATCATTTTTGTCTCGCACCTTCATCTCAATGTTATTATTCAGAGAGAACCCGATTGAGCCACTTTTTCCGGCGTTGGGAGCCCGATATACCCGTTCATCGTACAAAGGAACAGAGATCAGGTTTCGGTCCCGGCCTTGATATAGCGGGTCTTCAGATGGGTCCAGTTCCGGGCCAATGCGTACGTCATCGTAGTAGCGGTCTTCATAGTCGGGAGTGTAACCAATACTGATGGAAGGGATAATGGTATGGCGAACTGCCTGAATGCGCTCGCTCCGAAGATTATACGTACCGTACAAACGAGTGCTAAAACTCATACTGGTACTCCAGGAACTCACCCGGTTAAATCCCGGAATGGTGTCAATAACGATATTTTCAGGATCGGTGTCATCGTACGCAAACTTTTTGAAATACCAGATTTCTTCGTAATTGAACGATGGCGAGGCTGTAATATAATTCAGCAGGTTGAAGGAAGTGGAAATGGGAATGGTATGCCGCAATCCGGTTTCAGTTCGCTTAAGAATCTCGGGGAGGTTTTCGCCATTGATGGCCAGAATACTGTCTGATATGATTGGATCATAATCTGCAATCTGGTCATAAGGCAGGCCCGAGGGAGGGTCAATTCCTTCGTTGGTAAACTGATTACGGCCGCTCATGCGGTAGCCGACATTCACTTTGGCCAGCCAGCCGGTGCGGCGTTTGGCAATATTCTGAAACGGATAAATGCGGTTCATATTGACGGAAATATCCGGCAGCAACACATTAAACGTTCCGGTGATTAGGTTCTGATTGTGGCGGGCACTCAGGGCCATGTTAAATGGAGTATTCCGGAAGGAAGTGGAATACTGGACGCTGGAACTTAAGGAAGTATTTAAATTCTCCTGCACATTCAGGCTGGGGTTGTTCCGGTTATACGAGGTGGTTGCGACATTCACTGAGGCAGAGAAGCGACTTACTCCCCGTGATTGAGGGGCGTGCCGGAAAGAGAGCCTAAAGTCGCGAGCGGTCTCCGAGTCTTCACTATCGGGGTCTAAGCGCTGCTGGTTGAAGCGGAAATCCAGTCCTCCGTTGTAGGCGTACCGCTTCCGGTATTGAGAGTTGATGGTAAACCCGTAACTGCCTTTAGAATAGATTTCACCCAGCAGTGTCAGGTTTGCGTATTCGTTAATGTCAAAGAAATAACCGCCATTTCTCAGGAAAAAGCCCCGGCGTTGTTCTTCACCGTACTGAGGAATGATAATTCCCGAGTTCTGCTTACGGGGCATGGGGAAAATCCCAAAAGGCAGGCCCAGCGGCGTAGGAATATCGGTAATAACGATGTTAAAGGGCCCGGAGACCACCAGATTGCCCGGTACTACCTTAAGCCGTTTGGATTGAATGTAAAAATCAGGGATCTCGCCCGGTTCGCATTCGCAGGTGGTGTACCAGCCTTTGTCAATAAATACTTCGTCTCGCTCGTTCTTTTTTACAGTCTCGCCGTACACGTACCCTTCGCCCTGCCCCTGGGGTTGGGTAAGTACCCCCGAAATATACGCTCGACGGGTTTTAAAATTATAGCGGATTTCTTCGGTTTGGTATTCCTCCCCATTATCATTAAAAATGGGTTTTCCGGTAATTTGCCCGGTAGAATCTTCACTTCCTCGGGCAGTAAGCACGTTGTTAATCCAGTCCAGTTCAATATAATCAGCCTGCAACGAAGTTTCTCCGTAATCAATAGTAGCATTACCGTAGAGAAAAATAATCTGGTTTTGTACGTCGAAAAGAATAGAATCCTCCGCATCGTAGGCAATGGTGGTTTCAATATCTCCTTCGGGTTCTACGGTCACACTGTCGGTAACTAAAGAATCAGCGGCCAGTGTTGTCGTATCTACGGGGGGGAGGTTGGGTGGAATAGTATCATTGGGCCCAAGAATTCCCAGGGAATCGGCAGATGGAAGCGTACCTTCGGGTACCTGCGCCCATAATTTAGTGGTAGTAGCAAATACTAGCCAAACAATACATACGTATTGTAAATAATGCAATGTGTTTTTAAGTTTTGAAGAAAATATAGCAAGTTTGCGCAAAAGTAGGGTTTGTTAATCTAACAACCGAAGCATGGTGAGAAATATTATATGCATCGCTTGTTTTTCCTTTCTGCTGCTTACGGCCTCGTTCAGTACGGTGGGAGTGAAGCAATATCGAGTCCAGAAAATCGTCATCGATGCAGGGCATGGGGGAAAAGATCCTGGTACGCACGGGGTATTTTCCGAAGAAAAAGACGTGGCGCTGAACGTAGCCAAAAAGCTGGGAGAGACGCTAACCAAGTATCTGGATGATGTGGAAGTGATTTACACGCGTTCTAATGACAATTTTATCCCTTTAGAGCAGCGGGCAGATATTGCCAATGAGAATGGAGCTGATTTATTCATTTCTATTCATGCTAACGCTCTGCCCGGCAGCTCGGCTACGTATGGTACGGAAACCTACGTGATGGGAATGCACAAACGGGACGATAACCTGAATGTGGCTCGTCGGGAAAATTCAGTCATTACGATGGAGGATAATTTTGAAGAACGTTATGCCGGGTATGATCCTAATGCCCCGGAATCGCATATTTTATTTGCGCTTTACCAGAATGCATACCTGGGAAACAGCCTGGTACTGGCTGATAAAATTGAATCCCAGTTTAAAAACCGGGTGGGCCGACGCAGCCGGGGAGTGAAGCAGGCTGGTTTCCTGGTACTTTGGAGGACTTCGATGCCGAGTGTGCTGGTTGAGCTAGGGTTCCTGACCAACACCAAAGAAGAAAAGTACCTGAATGATGAACTGGGGCAAACCTACATTGCCTCGGGCATTTTCAGGGCGGTTCGTGATTACAAGAACGAGATAGAGACTTATTAACCGGGTAATTTAAAAATTCGTTAAACCTAATAGGGTCCTATTGAGTATGTATGTAGGAATGATCTCCTAAATTTTACGCAAACTTATTTTTTTATTTGTGAAATTATCCAAAGAAATTAAAGTAGCCTTACTCGCCATTGTGGCCGCAGTAATTCTCTTCCTGGGAGTTCGGTTTTTAAAAGGCACCGAAGTCTTTTCCCGGAACAAAACCTATTATGTGCTTTACGATAATATTGAGGGGCTGACTGCGTCTAACCCGATTTTTATCAACGGCTATAAGGTGGGACAAGTGCTGAGTATTGAGTTGCTTCAGGAGCGGGAAAACGATTTATTAGTCACTCTGAACATCCAGAAGGATGTTCTGCTGGGAGAAGGTGCCAGCACATCGTTAGTTTCCAGTGATTTGCTAGGAAGTAAAGCCCTCTATCTCAATGTAGGCGATGTTAGCAAGCCTATTGATGATGGTGACACCTTACAGTCGGAAGTGGCGCAGGGCATCGTGGAGCGCGTACAGGCGCAGGCGCTGCCAATTGCTGAAAAGCTGGATTCCACCCTGGCCCGGTTCAACGAAATCATTGGAGCCGGTGATAAGGATGAAATGTCCAACATCCTGGGTATTTTAGTAGGCGATACCACCTCGGTTTCGCAAACAGTGGATAACCTGGAAGTAACCACCCGAAGTGTGAGTGGCATGTTGCAACGCAACGAACGTCGCTTAGACGCTACTCTGGCCAACCTGGAGCTGCTGACCCAGCAACTGGGTGATCGCGAAACGGGAGTAGGTCCTTTATTGGTTAAAATGAATCGGCTGATGGATAGCATGAACAACCTGCAACTTCAGCCCACCATGGAAAAACTGGATCTCATTGCGCAGAACCTGAATGAGATCACCACTAAAATGAACGAAGGCGAGGGTTCGATGGGTAAATTCATCAATAATGATTCGCTGTATAACAACCTGAACAGCACAGCCAAAGATCTGGATCTGCTGCTCATTGATCTTCGGGAACAGCCAAAACGCTACGTGCATTTCTCCTTATTTGGCGGTGGTAAAAATAAAGACAAAGACGAGGAGTAACCGGGAAGCATCCGCGATTAAATCGCACTTTTTCTTCGCAAAGAATGCGGGGCTTTGCGTATCTTTAAGGAATAGCTTGTGAAGTAAATTTTAAATGCCCTCTATGAACGACCGAGAACTAAAAGCCTTGGTAGCCCTGCTGGATGACGATGACCGGGAAGTTCTTACCCATGTTGAAGAACGACTCATTTCTTACGGAAACCCTATTATTCCTTTTTTGGAACAGGAATGGGAGAAAAATTTTAATCCTGATGTACAACGGCGGATTGAAGATCTCATTCATACCCTTCAGTTTGAATCTCTAAAAGAACGGCTTAAGGTTTGGTATACTGCTTCGTCTCAGGACCTTCTGGAAGGAACGTGGCTGATTGCCACTTATCAGTATCCCGATTTATTGCTAAGCACCATTCAAAACGATGTTGAGCAAATCTTCTACGATGTATGGCTGGAATATAAAACTGATATTCACCCCTACGATCAGGTGCGCATCCTGAACAGTGTACTGTTCAATAAGCTGAAATTCAGGGCTAACACCAAAAACTTTCATGCTCCGGCCAACTCCATGATCAACCGGGTACTGGAGACCAAAAAGGGAAATCCTATTTTACTATGCGTGGTGTATATGCTGGTAGCCCAACGCCTGAAAATGCCGGTATATGGAGTGAATCTTCCCAGCCTGTTCATTCTTACCTATAAACAGACTGACATACAGTTTTACATCAATGCATTCAATCGGGGGTTGATATTTGCCAAGCAGGATATTGATAACTACATCAAACAGCTCAAACTGCCGCCCGACGATATGTTCTACCAGCCCTGCCAGCCCATTGATATCATCCGTCGCGTGCTGCGGAATCTGACCATCTCTTTTGAGAAGCTCAACGAATTTGAGAAAGCTGACGAGGTAAAGCAATTGTTGGAAATTGTGTCGGAGGACGATACCGAGCTATGAAGCATTATCCGTTTGTTGCGCGATGAGCCTTCCCCACTTTCGGAAACGTTCGTATTGTTTCTGATACACCGGATGAAGCCTGGTATTGGGAGTGAATTCCCGTTCCTTCCGGGTAGTTTTGGCTACTTTCTCCAGAGATTCTACCAGCCCCAATGCATAGCTTCCCAGCATAATGGCTCCTTCAGCCACTCCATGGTGGCTCTCCGCTACGTAAACGGGCTTATTGAATACGTCGGCAATCAGTTGAATCATAAAATCAGATCGGGTAAGGCCGCCATCGGCCCAGATCGCATCAAAACTTCCGGCTGTATCGGTCAGGCCTTGGGCAATGCTGTACATATTGTATACTACTCCCTCCAGCGCAGCGCGCGCAAAATAATCCTGGGTATGATCCTGATCCACTCCGAAGTACCCCCCAGACACCCGTTCGTTCCAGAAGGGCGCCCGTTCACCGTAGAAATACGGTAAACAGACTAGTTTATCAGTGCCGGGTTCTACCTGAGAAGCCTTCTCCAGAATATCTTCGGGAGTACATTGGTGGTTGTATAGGTTTTCTACCAGCCAGTTCAGAATAATCCCGCCATTGTTGGTGGGGCCACCCAGCACATGGTATTTTTCAGTTAACAAATAGTTAAAGATACGCATCTGCTCATCCGGAACAGCCTGCTGGGAAATCAGGCGGATGGCTCCGCTGGTGCCCAGGGTCAAGGTAGCTTCACGGGGATTAAGACCGCTAGCGTACAGGTTGGCTAAGCAACCATCGCTGGCTCCCACTACTACGGGCGTACTAGCTGGAAGGTCAGTGGCTTTAACAGCTTCAGCGGTAAGTCCGCGTAAGACATGCGTGGTAGGCACCGGCTGGGATAATTGCCCGGTATTGATACTGGCAAATCTGAGGGCTTCTTCATCCCAGGTCAGGGTCTGTTGGTTGAACAGGCCGGTCGCCGTGGCCATCGAATAATCAATTACATATTTTCCGAACCAGTGGTGGAGTAGCCACTCTTTGAACGAAAGAAATTTGTGGGCTTGTTGAAAAGCCTGGGGTTGATGATCGCGCAGCCAGGCTATTTTACAGAGGGGCAGCATGGCATGAAGGGGAGCGCCACTCCGTTGATACAGGGCTTTTCCCATCGGAGAGTGGCGCAGCTTTTCGGCATATTCCTGGCTGCGGGTATCCGCCCAGATGATCATCGGAGTCAAAGGCTTTCCTGCTTCATCTACGGCAAACAGGCTGTGCATGGCCGTGCTAAAGCTCACTCCCGCCAGCGGTTGGTGCAGCTGACTGATGACTTTTCTTACGGTTTGGTGTACTGCCCTAAGCAGTTCCTGCGGGTCCTGCTCCCGGTAGCCGTCCTGAGGCTGATGCAAAGGGTAGGAGGTGTCTTCGGCACAAATGTTCTTTCCTTCAATATCGGCGGCTAGCACTTTTACTCCCGTGGTGCCAACATCAATTCCCAGCATAACGGGCACTTGACTCATATCATCGGTTGGTTAGTGTAGGGAAATCAGGCGTGTAAAACGCCTTCCATATTCAGAGACTCAATATACTGGAAGTTATCTTCAGTAACACTGTCGGGCATGAAGACAAACTTTTTATCATATACCTCTTTGTCACGGTAATAGCTTACCCAAAACTGGTTCACCAGGGCAAATAAATCCGGGTTGATTAACTCAACTTTGGTGGCACTCTGGGGAGCCAGCGTTTCCAGATAATGACGCAGTACAGATGTCTTCTTGGTTTTCTTTTTGCTGTAGCCCGAAGAATTTACCAGCACATTTTCCAGCGAAAAATCATTTTCGTTAATCAGGTAAACATGAAATTCATAATCGTCCGAAACAGTATTCTTTTGGCGACCTATCGCCATGCGGACACCTTCTACTTTTGGGAAACTGATATCTTTTTTCATACAAAATTCATTTTCAGATGACTGTTTTCAGTCGTTGCAACAATTTTCATCTCAAACACTTTCTGCAGATGGCCCAGCAGGCGCTCGGCTACTTCAGCCATATCCTGCGCCGCTCCTAATTCTTTCTCCAGCGAAGTGACTGCTTTGTCTTCAATTCCGCAAGGGACGATATAATCAAAATACTGCAAGTCCGTATTGACGTTCAGCGCAAAGCCGTGCATGGTAACCCAGCGGCTTGCTTTCACTCCCAGGGCACAGATTTTCCGGGGATTGATCTGTTGCTCGTAATCAATCCAAACCCCCGTGAGGCCGGTAATGCGTCCGGCATCCACTCCGTAATCAGCCAGCGTGCGGATGACGGCTTCTTCCAGCGTTCGCAGGTATTTGTGAATGTCGGTGAAGAAATTATCCAGATCCAGAATCGGGTAGCCCACAATTTGTCCGGGACCGTGGTACGTAATATCACCCCCCCGGTTGATCGGATAATATTGAATCTGTTTTTCGGTAAGCTCCTCAGGAGATAGCAGTAGGTTTTCCTGCTTACCACTCTTCCCCAACGTATAAACATGCGGGTGCTGACAAAAGAGTAAATGGTTTCTCGTTGGCTGCCATGCATCCGGTTGCCTGCGATTGGTAATTTTGGTTTGTACCACCTCCGAAAAGAGCTGCTCCTGATAGTCCCAGGCCCGGGCATAATCCACCAGCCCCAGGTGTTGGATAGCGACTTGTTTGTTCTTTTCAGGCATGGTACAAAGGTAGAATGAATGAAGGCTTGAAGGGAAAATGACAGAAAGAAGACTAAAAACAGGTCGTTAGTCTGATCATTGCTTCCACCGAACCTTCGGAATTATTCGGGTACGTATGACTCTAACAACGTAAAGCCCGAAGAGGTTGCCAATTCTACCTGTTGTATGCTGGCAGGCAATAAATATGCCTCGCCCTTCCTGATCGGGTAACGCTCACCATTGCTGAGAATATCCGCTTCGCCATCTACACAAACATAAATGGTAAAAGAGTCGCGTCCCTCATAATTGCGGGTGGTGTTTTCGTTGTATTGTAATCGGGAGGTGATGAAGTAAGGCGAGGAAACCATCTCTACCACATCGTTTTCTTTAGATTCGTATAAGGTCTTGTATTCCTCATATTCCTGGTAATCAATGGCATCGAGCGCTTGTTCTACGTGCAGTTCCCGGGTTTTGCCCTGATCGTCTTTCCGCTCAAAGTCATAGATACGGTAGGTGACGTCGGAGGTCTGCTGAATTTCTGCCAGCAAAATGCCTTTTCCGATGCTGTGTACGCGTCCGGCGGGTAGAAAGAACACATCACCCTCTTGCACTTCTTCCTCGTTCAAAATGGACATCAGTTTTCCCTCCTCAAAATAATCCAGATACTTGGCCCGGCTCATCGGCTGGTTAAAACCTACGGTGAGTTCAGCCTCATCATCAGCCTGCATGATGTACCACATCTCAGTTTTGCCAAACGAATTGTGGCGTTTCTGCGCCAGGGTATCGTCCGGGTGTACCTGAATAGACAGATCATCATTGGCATCAATAAATTTGACCAGCAGCGGGAATTCATTGCCGTAGCGCTGATACACCCGCTCGCCCACCAGTTTTCCCTGGTAAGTTTTCAGTAGCTCCTGCAGGCTCTTCCCGGCCAGTGCACCCTCAGCCACCTCCGATACATTCCCGGTAACGCCGGAAATTTCCCAGGTCTCGCCACAGTTGGGCAGAGGAGCAAAGTCTTTACCCAGCACGGTTTTGATTTTTTCACCACCCCAGATCTTGTCTTTAAAGATGGTTTTGAATTTCAGAGGATACAGTTCAGTCATAGTATGGATTGATGATTTTAAGCATTAACAGAAGAGTGGAATCCTATTATTCGGGAAAAATTTCACCAAAGGTAATTTGAATACCAAAGGAATTTACCGGAATGGGGCCTTTGCGGTAGATTGTGGTGGTTTGATATTGTCCATCCTGCCAGTTGCTGAACACATGGACTTGTTTTTTTTGTAAATTGACTACCCAATAGTGAGGTATGCCTGCCTGGGCATACAATTCTTTTTTCAAGCCCAGATCACGATCAAGAGTACTATCAGCCACTTCAACAAGTAATATGACATCGCTCGCTTTTACATGCTCATTTTGCCAGAGTTCCGGACGCTGATGAACGATCAGAAAGTCAGGTTCAGGCATCGTCTGCTGAGAAATGTCCAACGGTATTTCTCGGTCGAGGAAATAATCTTTTGAATCAATCTGTGAGCCAAAAAAGCTCATCAGCTTGCGTTGCGTAATGATGTGGGGTGGATTCTTCGGACTCATGACATATAATTGTCCGTCAATAAGTTCCAATCGTTCGTCCTCAGGTAAGATACCATACTTATACATTCTTTGCACCTCATCAATGGTGAATGAATGAGTTTTGGAAAATGTGTCTTTTTCGTATTCAATATCATTACCCTCCATATTCATAGTAAATAGTAATTTGTACGGCTATTCATAATATACAATAACGTCTTCTGGTGGTTTTCGTTGGATGTCGGGCACTACGGCATCTTTGGCTGGGTAACCGACCGGGATGAGCAGAAAGGGGCGTTCGTTGGCCGGGCGATTCAGCACCTTCATCAGGAAATTCATGGGGCTGGGAGTGTGCGTTAATGCAACCAGTCCGGCATGATGAATGGCGGTGAGCATGAATCCGCTGGCAATGCCCACCGATTCATTCACATAGTAGTTATGCTTCTTTTCACCGCCATCCTCTTCATAAGCCCGTTTACAGACCACAATCAGCCAGGGAGCAGTTTCCAGAAAGGGCTTGTGCTCATTGGTGTCAAAGACTTTCAGGTCTTCCAGCCAGGTATCCGACATGCGCCCGTGGTAGTTAATGTGCTCTTCCTGTTCTGCTGCTTCGCGAATCCGGGCTTTTACCTCCGGGTTGGCGATGGCGCAGAAGGTCCAGGGTTGCTTATGGGCCCCGGAGGGGGCGGAGGAAGCCGTCATGATGATGTCTTCAATCACTTGCTTAGGCACCGGTTTATCGGAGAACATCCGCAGTGAGCGGCGCTGGTTCATAAACTGATAAAAATCCTGTGCTCGCCGTAGCAGTTCCCCACCTTCATAGGTAGGGTTCTGATACGGAATAAAACCAGCCTTTTTTTCAGCAGCCATGACCTGACGAATTAATCATTCTTAAGCACATCATTCATGAGGTTCCTGTTAGCGCATGTTTTTATAGGCATTGATCAGGCCATTGGTAGAGGTATCGTGCGTGCTGACGGTGCCATCTCCTTCCAGTTCCGGTAAAATTTTCTTAGCCAGTTGCTTGCCCAGTTCCACTCCCCATTGGTCAAATGAGAAGATATTCCAGATCACTCCCTGCACGAAAATTTTGTGTTCGTACATGGCAATCAGTGCCCCCAGGGTGTGCGGAGTGAGCTTCTGGAATATAATGGAATTGGTGGGTTTATTACCGAGGAAGGTTTTGAAGGGGGCTAGTTTATTAATTTCTTCGTCGGACTTTCCGGCATCGCGCAGTTCCTGAGCGGCTTCCTCTTCGGTTTTGCCCATCATCAATGCTTCGGTCTGGGCAAAGAAATTGGCCAGTAATTTAGGGTGATGGTCGCCAATGGGGTTCTGGCTTTGGGCGGGAGCCATGAAATCGCAGGGAATGAGTTTGGTACCCTGGTGGATCAACTGGTAAAACGCATGTTGCCCGTTAGTGCCCGGTTCGCCCCAGATCACAGGACCGGTCTGGTAACCTACCGGATTGCCGTTGCGGTCCACGTACTTGCCGTTGCTTTCCATATTGCCCTGCTGAAAGTAGGCCGGAAAGCGATGCATGTACTGGTCGTACGGCAGAATGGCTTCGGTTTCAGATCCGAAGAAATTATTATACCAGATACCAATTAAGGCCAGCGTAACGGGAAGGTTTTTCTCGGGCACGGTATCGCGGAAGTGCTTGTCCATGGCGTGGGCACCTCCTAATAGTGCCTCAAAGTTCTCAAAGCCAATGGAGCAGGCAATGGTGAGCCCGATGGCCGACCAGAGCGAGTAGCGTCCGCCGACCCAATCCCAGAAGCCGAACATATTTTCGGGATCAATGCCGAATTTTTCTACCGATTCCCGGTTGGTGGAAAGGGCCACGAAGTGCTTTTTCACCGCGTTCTCATCTTTAGCCTGCTCGAGAAACCAATCCTTTGCAGTTTGGGCATTGGTCATGGTTTCCTGCGTGGTAAATGTCTTGGACGCAATCACAAACAGCGTAGTCTCGGGGTTCAGGGGTTTGAGGACCTCGCTAATGTGCGTACCATCCACGTTGGAAACGTAGTGTACATCAATGTCTTCTTTCTTGTAAGGCTTTAATGCCTCCGTAACCATTACCGGACCCAGGTCAGAGCCACCGATACCAATGTTTACAATATCGCGAATGGGTTTGCCCCGGAAGCCTTTCCATTCTCCACTGATGATCTTTTCCGAAAAAGTTTTCATCTTACCCAGTACCTCGTTTACGTCGGGCATCACATCGGCTCCGTCTACTTCAATAGGATCATTAGAGCGGTTCCGCAATGCCACGTGCAATACCGCCCGATCTTCGGTCTGGTTGATCGCATCACCACGAAACATGGCCTGGATTGCCTCAGATAGCTTACAGTCTTTGGCCAGGTCGAGCAGTAGCTGATGGGTTTCTTCGGTGATCCGGTTCTTGGAGAAATCCAGCAGGATGTCTTCAAAATTGAGTGAAAAGCGCGAGAAGCGTTGCGGGTCTTCCTGAAACAGCGTGCGCATGTGCACGTCTTTCATCTTGGAGAAATGATCGCTCAGGGCCGACCAGGCGGAGGTTTGGGTGGGGTTTATGGTAGGTAACATAGTGTCTGTTTTTGTGGGATTGAACATACCAAAATTGTAAGTGTCCTCAAAGTAAAAGTGTTTGCAAAAATAGTAGCTTTATAAAAGCTTGATGCTGAGGGTTATGTATAGTGGATTAATTCTTGGAAATTCATTTTTACCCGATATTAAATGAAAACAACCCACGATTTGGTATGAAAAAGCCTTCTACCCAAGAAACCGGACGTCGGGGAGAGGACATCGCCGTGGCATTTTTGCGTAAAAAAGGATATGAAGTGGTGCAGCGGAACTTCCGCTACCGGCGGGCTGAGATTGACCTGATTATGCAAAAAGACTCATTGCTGGTATTCGTAGAAGTGAAAACCCGTCGGGATAGTGCGTACGGTTTTCCCGAAACATTCGTAAGCCCGGAACAGGCCCAGCTTATTGTGGCCGCCGCCGACCATTATGTGCGGGAGCAGCAGTGGGAAGGCATGATCCGCTTCGATATTGTCGCCATCACCCTGACTCCGGCCCTAAAAGTCGAGCATTTTGAAGATGCTTTTTATTGAGGATTCAGCAACAGAATCTGACAACCAAAGCCGTAGTTAAATGTGCGGTACTCTGCTTCCAGTGACTCCACCTGATAGGCTTCCTGAATAAAGTCGGAGTTCACTTCCAGATGGTTTCGCACGTATCCCAGTTCAGCATAGAACAGCACTTTCTCGCTGACGGGTAGTTTTATTTTAGCCCCGTAGCGTTCGCCCTGGCGGTTTTGGAAGATGGTATTGTGGGTGTATTCCCGGTTAAGATCATTACCGTATCCCTGGAACGGCCCGGTTTTCAGGTAATTGTACTTGAAAACGTGGTAACTGGGGGTAAAATACAGGTTGCGGTACAGCCGGATATCGTATTCTACAAAAGCACCGTACAGAAAGCGTTTGCGGGGCCACTTGCCAATGTTATAATTGGTGAAACCATTCACCCGGTAGTTGGTCTGCCCAATCTGGTTGCCTTCGTACCCGATCTCTACCCCCAGGTTCAGGTTTTTGAAAGCATAGGAAACACTGGCCGAAAGCAGGGAGATGGCGTCAATGGTTGCTACATACTCTTTTTCCACTCCGTCTACGGTGGCAAAGGAAAATGACTCTCCTCCGCTGCCCGTCATAAAGCCAAAAGAAGCGTTTAACCGGGATTGATGACTCAGCAATGGCACCGCAAACATAGGTTCTTTGGTGGTTTGCACCGCGGATTTGCTGAGGTCTACCCCGTAGCTTTGCAGGTACTGGGGAAACTGGGCCAGGTCATACAGCAGGTAGGAAAACTGTTCATTCTTTCCTGCCGAGCGAATGGTGATGGTTTTGATATCTGTTTTCTTCCGAAAGCGCAGGGGCTCACCATCGTCGGTAAAGTTATAGTTGTTGTTATAGTCTATGAAGTACACCAGATTTTTACCTTCGCTGCCGATCAGCAGGGTGTTGACGGTGCGTTCTCTCGCTTTATTTTCCAGGCCCACCATTACCAAAAGCGTATCACGCACGCTGGCCAGGTCGGGCAATACCAGGGTGTATCGCTCCACCGGATACGGATCAGGTTTCTTCTGCAACTGATTGATCAACTCGGTGGAAATGACATTATGCTGGTAACGCAGCACGGCATTGGGTAAATCGCTGATGGGTTTGGGTTGCTCATCGGCATTCTGAAGCGGAATGAGGTTCTGCTTCATCAGTGGGTACAGGTCGTACGTAGTGGGGTTGATGATGATAGGCTCCTGACAGAAGGCAGTATTCTCAAGAGAAAGCAAGGCTATCAGCAGCAACAGCCTCTTCACAATAAAATTCTTCTTCATT
>JAVKCN010000133.1:0-87923 GCA_040222715.1 Cyclobacteriaceae bacterium
TCGACGGGTCAACCACCGGGAATCCGGCGTTTACGAATTTACGGATAATTTCGGTTTCACCAGCAGGGTCAGGTACCTGGCGAGTAATGTGGTACTCAGGAATAATCACCATGACCTTTGGTGCATTACCGCCTCGCACAACCGGACAGTTAGAAGCATTCCATACCTTGGTTGCCGCAACTCCACTATTGGGCGTTACCCCAAAACCGTCTTTATTTGTGGCCAATACCTGTACGGCGATAATAACGCCTTTCTCAATGGCATCGCTCAGAGCAATATTACCCCGTTGGGTACCGGTCATACGGACTCCCAAGATGGTAGCCCCCGAGAACCCATTGGATTTACCTTCTACATCAATGGACTTGGAAAACACAATTTCCCTGGTTTCGGGATTGAGCACTTTGAGAATAAAACCAATATGTGCTTTGGAGCTACGTCCACCGATTCCCAATACATTTACACTGTTGTCTCCCTCAGCATACTCAGTCACTTCCCCTGTCACCACCAACTGGGGGCCCAACATCTTTCCCGATTGGGGCGAACTGCCCGCTGCCGTAAATCCTTCCTGTCCCAAAGCAATTTCACTGGTCATATCCTGCAGGTTACTAACGCTCTCCAGCACTCGGAAGCAGTTGACGCCCTGCAATGCGTTACTTAGGATGGTGGCCAGTTCGTCTCCGAACTCCCGTTGCGCACTACGGGTAGATACCGAAAAGCGGGCAACCGAGATCCGAATACGTTGGTCATAGGGAACTCCCTCGCACTGCGCAGCCACCTCCTCAATGGTCACCTCCTGCGCTCTTGAGGGTTGAAAAGGAATTAGTAATAGCAGTGCGAATATCCACAAAAAACTCAAGTCTCCTGCGGTAACTTTAAGAAGGCTACTCGTTCTCATAGTATAGGTTTTAAAAATGAGTGTTATCTATATATGTTTGTTTTAGCAAAAGGTCACCCATCGGTAACTCCTTTCAACGAAAAAAATTTAGCCGAAGCTGGTAAGCTTAACTTACTCTTAATATGATCGTAAAATTCTGTTTCTGCTTAAATATACCATATTTCCGATAGGCCGCTAACTTGAAAAACAGGAATATATCAACCTTCTCACCAACCTATATTTTTTACTCACAAAGTGACGTTCTGTCCCAATGAAAAGTAATTTTGTATGATATCTTCAGTTGCTATACTTTTGGATATATGGCGTTTAATCAGTTTTTATTTATCATTTTCATAAGCAATAATCATATTTTATATCAAATTGTTTAATGTGAAATTAAAATAATTATATTCTACCCTAACCCTCCTCTATAATTTTTTTCGCACTAAACATTATTTTCCATACAAAGCATGATATTACACTTGCCAGGATGTTTAACAGCATCAGTTGTTGGGACAGGACGCCTGGTATGAGGTTTGCCTTTTCCTCCTTACTGTTTTCATTTTTATTGCAAGCACTTTTTTTGAGCTAGAAACCTATGCCGCTCATTGCCATTCGTCTGGAAAAAGAGTATACTCAAACTTATAAAAACACAGCGTCTGACTTAATATTAGAAGCAGTAAAAACCATTCAAACCACCAACGATCTTAACCTTTTCTATTATGGCCACTAAGAAAAAATCTGCAAGTAAAACTGCTTCTGACCAGGAGCATCCTACCCCATCGTATTGTGCACTGCCGGAAGTGCCTCGCCGGGTGTTTGGCCCGGAAGTTGACCCCCACCGGGCAGCAGCCATTATCATCAGTGATAATAAATGGGTCAATGGCACGGTGATTCACTATTATTTCTTTGATCAGGAGAGCGACGGGGAAACAGTGTTTTTGTCAGACGGCACACAGCAATTTAGAACCTGGGTTGGGGCTGAAGCGCAGAAAAAAGTAGTCCGGCAGGCATTCGACCTTTGGAAAAGCTTGGGAATCGGGTTGGAGTTTGAGGAAGTTAACGACCGGGAGGATGCTGAAGTGCGTATTGGCTTTATGCAGGGAGATGGTGCCTGGTCGTATATTGGCACTTACGTGCTGGAAATCGGCGCGGGACAACGCACCATGAATTTTGGCTGGGATCTGACCGGCAACGATGGCATGGACACAGCCCTGCATGAAATCGGGCATACCCTGGGCTTACCTCACGAGCACCAAAACCCTAACGCTGGTATTATTTGGGACGAAGAAGCCGTATATGCAGCCCTGGCCGCTCCACCGAACAACTGGTCACGGGAAACGACTTTTCACAATATTATTCGTAAAATTGACCCGGATACAGTACAGGGTTCTAACTGGGACCCGGACTCTATCATGCACTATCCCTTCGGTCCTGGGCTAATACTAAAACCGGAAGAGTACCAAGGGGGTATTGACCCGGAAGAAGGGCTTTCTGAACGGGATATTCAGTGGATCAAGACTTTTTACCCGCCACTGGAGGAAGAATTAGAGGAGCTTGAGCTGTTCAATGCTAAACGTCTGTTTATCCAACCTGGTGACCAGGTGAATTATGTCATCCGTCCTACAGCCACTCGCTATTATGATTTCCGTACTTTTGGCACTTCTGACACCATTCTGGTACTGTTTGAGGACGAAGACGGAGAGTTGCGTTATCGCTCCGCCGACGATGATAGTGCGGAAGACTATAATGCCCATATCCGCTTTAAACTGATTAAAAACCACCAATATGTACTACGCGTTCGACTTTACTATCAGGATCTGACCGGACAATTTGCGGTGATGATGTGGTAGCCTCGTTCGGCTTTTATTTGATCGTATTTGGTAAGGTAGCGGGAAAAAAATGTATTCCTGCCGACAAAAGGCCTTTGGTTTTGCAAAAAAACTTTGCTTCTGCCGTATCGTTATAGTAGTAGCAAGTCTGCACTAAGGCAATCCAATCATTCGGATTTTGACGTATATTGTTTATGCATGCCTTCAGGTTATTGTGTACGATGGATAAGCTCTCTTAAGCTGCAGGCAATGCTTCACCTATTAACAAAATTCAGATTCATGAATAAAGTAATTTTAATTATCTCCTTTGTATTCTCAGCAGTTTATTGCACTTCGCCTACTCAGGAAGCCACCTCAAACGAAGGTTATAATGTACAACCTGCTTCCCTCACCGAGGCTGAAAAGCAAGAACTGGATACGGCTACCTTCGCTGGCGGTTGTTTCTGGTGTACTGAAGCGGTATTTGAACGCGTAAAAGGAGTAAAAAGTGTAGTTTCCGGGTATTCAGGCGGTGAGCAGGCGAATCCGACCTATGAGCAGGTAGGCGCCGGACTGACCGATCATGCCGAAGCAATTGAGATTTATTATGACTCAAAGGTCATTACCTACCAACAGCTTTTAGAAGTATTTTTTGGCACCCACGATCCTACCCAACTCAACCGTCAGGGACCCGACGTAGGAAAGCAGTACCGTTCTGCGGTGTTTTATCATAATCCAGAACAGCAGAAACTGGCTGAACAATACATGGAAAAACTGGATGAATCGGGAAAATATAACAAGCCTATTGTAACCCAATTGGTACCTTACAAGAAATTCTGGATAGCCGAAGATTACCATCAGGACTATTACGAGCATAACCCAGGTAATCCGTATATCCAATCTGTGACTAAACCCAAGGTGAAAAAGTTTCAAAAGAATTATGCTGAATTGCTGAAGGACAAAGTAGCCAGCTAATTCTTACTCTTTTTTTTACAACCTCGAGTAAGGTCATTTTTCTTTTATCATCATGACGAAGAAAGTCGTAGTTGCCAGCATATTATCGCAAGCTGACAACTACGGCTCTTTTATTACTATTGATGAGTGAAAGAACCAGTATTCTTTTCAACGCTCTCTCAGGCCTACTTCTTTATCACTCTTACCGATTTTTGAAACGACGCACTGTTTAAGCGGATGACATAAGCACCTGCTTTCAGGTGCTGGATGTCCAGTGAAACAGACTGCTGGAAACGACCACTTTTCAGAACTCTCCCTTCCAGATCCACCAGCTGGTAATGGATCTCAAACTGTGTACCTACTACAGAGATTGTACAAATATCCGGCGTAGGAACAGGAAACACTTCCACGATAGGCATCCTACTCAATTCACTTTCCACATAGCGGTTGGAAGAATAGACAGCTGAACCGTCAAAATCTACTTGTTTTAACCGATAATAATATGCTCCATATTTTTTTACAGGATCAAGATAATTGTAAGCAGTAAGACCAGTTGTATTGCCTTTTCCCGATACGCGCCCAATGGTTTTAAAGCGAGCACCATCGGTTGAACGCTCTATCTCAAAATAATCGTTATTCTCTTCGTATACTGTCTCCCATTGTAATTTTACTCCATCAGTGACCCAATGAGCCACAAAACGAAGCAGTTCTACCGGAAGAGGAGATATAGGATTGTATAAATAATCAGGCACCCCACTATAGGTTGCACTATAGTTGACATCCTGGCCTTCAGTAAAATCATTAAAGAAATTTCCATCGCCATTGGCATCTTCAGAAGCTGTAGGCACACCATCGCCATCATCATCACTATCCCGATAATTTGCATTTCCATCACTGTCTACATCGGGTAATGCGGCTCCGATACCTCCCTCGCTGGGATCAAAAGCATCAAGTATCCCGTCGCCATCCAGATCGATGTTTCCTTCGTTGGCATCCAGCGTTAAATTACCATTATCATCCCAGGCAGGAGTTCCATCAAAATTACTATCGTGCGCTTCAAAAATATCCGGCAACCCTGGTGAACCTCCGCCACTGTCATTATCCGAATCAGTATCCAGATAATCAGGGTTATCGGTTCCGTCCGTATTGATAATGATCAGAGCGGTTCCTCCATTTTCAGGGTCTACCGAGTCAGCGAGGCCATCAGCATCTGTATCACTCAGATTGTCTAAGATGCCATTCCGGTCGCTATCAGCACCTCCGGCTTCCGCAGTATCGGTAATGCCATCATTATCCGAATCACGATCAGTAAAGTCGTTTAATCCGTCTGCATCCGTATCTGGGTTACTCAACGCTACCCCCCCGTTATCACTGTCTACATCGTTGACATATCCGTCGCCGTCAGTATCATTGGCCAACGCGTATGATACCAGATAGGCTCCCGCAGAAGACATATTGGCGGGTAAACTGCCGCCATTGGCCTCCACTGCATCGGGAATACCATCGTTATCCGAATCCAGGTCTAAGTGGTTAGCAATACCATCCAGGTCAAAATCAAAGTTATCGTCTACCCCATCACCGTTGATATCTTCAAAACCGGCAAAGTCAGCATCCAAATAGTTTAAAGTACCATCCGCATCGGCATCGGCAGAAGGGTCCGTACCGTTCCCTTCCTGCGTGTTTGATAAGCCGTCATTATCACTATCTTCATCATCTACATCGGCCACTTCATCGTTGTCTATATCAGAAACGCATTCGTCAAAAATTACTCCATCTACATAAGGGGTACCAGCAGCCCGGGTCAATCGCAGATACCGGATTCCACCCGCAGGAACATTGTATGTCCTTATCTCAATATTGTTACGCTGCACTAAATTACTGTATGTTGTTGGATTAGAAAAAACGACTCCATCCTGGGAGCTACTTACTGTCCAGCCCGAGCCTGCCTCGTTTGAAGTTACATACAATGCTATTGTACTACCTCCGGGGGCTGAGCTTTCTAAATCAAGAGTTACATACTCACCAGGATCATTGGTATAACATAAGTCTGTAAAGTTATCAGCACCGCTATTGTAATTGGGAGCTCCTAAAGCTGAATTTGTCCTAACGGCTCCACTAGAATTTGCAATTGCCTTTGCGTATCCATCTTTTGCGGTAAGTCCACCACCACAAAAATCCGAGCTCACCTCCAGGTAATCCGGAGTGCCATTGGCCGGATTTTGATCCACTAATTCATCGGTTGTCGAAATACCATCGCCGTCATCGTCATTATCCCGGTAATCAGGCTCACCGGTGCCATCAGTATTTTGCAAAGCCACTCCTCCCTCAAAATTATCATCAAGTCCGTCGCCATCACTATCTGTTCCGATGGGAGTAGCATCGGCCACACCATCGGCATTGGCATCATTACCTTCTACCAGATCAGAGATACCATCCCCATCTGAATCATCGTCCAGATAATCAGGTATGGTATCGCCATCCTGGTCGTAACCAGTAAGGGTTGTACCGCCATTGTCAGCATCAAAGGCATCATCCAGCCCATCAAGGTCGGTATCATTTCCGCTATCAGCTACTCCGGTAGCCCGACTTTCTAATATATCCAGGATACCATCATTATCAGCATCGCTGTCCCGATAATCAGCATTTCCATCACCATCACTGTCCGTAAAAGTATCATTGATTCCGTTATCATTTGTATCAGTCGCCTGGGCCTCCTGCGCATCAGTGATACCATCGCCATCGGCATCCTGATCCAGGGCATCAGCAAAACCATCGCCATCAAAATCAGGGTTGACCAGGGGCGTGCCACCGGCATCCGGGTCAAGATCATTGACTACCCCATCGCCATCGCCATCGTTTACCTGAGCATAGGCAGGATCCACCTGACCATCCTCGGTCATATTGGCTGGTAGGATACCCTCATTAGCCTCTACAGCATTGGGGATACCGTCGCCATCCGAGTCCAGGTCAAAATGGTTGGGTACACCGTCCCGGTCGGTATCAAAAATATCATTAACGCCATCACTATTGGCATCCACAAACGCTCCGTAAGTCGGATGTATATAGTCAGCATCCAGGTAATTGGGAGTGCCATCCACGTCAGCATCTTCGCCCGGATTAACCCCATATCCCTGATCTATATCAGAGATACCATCGTTGTTATCATCAAGATCGGTATCATTAGCAATACCATCTCTATCAGGATCATTGGTGCTGAAAAGGTAATCTGGTACGGCTCCCCCCCCCTGAGAAAAGTCATCATAATAGCGATTGTTGCCGTTGGTATCTTCATTGCTGGTAAGAATACCATCGTTGTCGTCATCAATATCCCGATAATCTGGAATCAGGTCACTGTCGGATGATAGTACGGGGGCAACAGTCCCACCACTATCAGGGTCAAAGTTATCATCCAAACCGTCGTTGTCGGCATCGCTATTGGCAGCATTGATATCCGCTTTTCCATCAAGATCAGCGTCTCGGCTTTCTATTTTATCTCCTACACCATCGTTATCGGCATCCGTGTCCCGATAATCCTCCAATCCGTCGCCATCGGTATCTACCAAGGTGATGGGCGTTCCCCCGTTGTCGGTATCATATTCATCTACCCACCCATCGCCATCGGTGTCTGTTCCTCCCGGTGCCACAAAATCGGCCACAGACTGAGCTTCTACATTATCCGTAATTCCGTCGGCATCGGAGTCAACATCCCGGTAGTCAGGAAATGCATCGGAGTCAGAATTGCGGGCTTTTTGGATTAAGGCTCCTTGTAATAAAGGAGTACCGAAGTTATCGGGGTCATATTGATCTGAGATTCCATCCGTATCCTGATCATTAAAATTATCTACCTGGCCATCATTGTCAGCATCTATCCCTCCCGCTTCTACCAGATCGGGCAGGCCGTCATTATCAGCATCCAAATCTCGAAAGTCAGCCACCGCATCTCCATCAGAATTATTGACAGCTAACGCCGTTCCGCCTTCGTCCGGGTCAAGTTCTGCTAAAATGCCATCTCCATCCGCATCGGTTGCACTTGCGGCATAAGCCGCGGAGAAACTTCCATCAGACTCCATATTATCGGGCAATATCCCGCCGTTGGCTTCTACGGCATCGGGTAGCCCGTCATTATCTGTATCTTTATCCAGATGGTCAGGAATACCATCGAGGTCGTAGTCGAAATTGTCGTCGATACCATCAGCATTGGCATCGGTAAAACCAGCAAAATCTGCATCCTGATAATTCGGCACCTTATCACCATCAGCATCGGCAGAAGGATCGGCATCAACACCTTCAACCCCACCGGCTTCTACCACGTCATTAATTCCGTTGTTGTTGTCATCATTGTCGTAAACATCCAGCACATTATCGAAGTCACTATCAATCCCACACCAGGTAAAGTCACTCATTCCTCCGGCCTGATCATTCACTCCACCGTTCAGCCCCGCATCCGGATTCGCATAACGGATGACCAGAGAGTCTACTGTTTGGTCGACGGAGATGTGCACGTGTCCAAAGTAGTCCACTGGGTCTGAATTAGCCAGTCCCTCTACAAAGTTATTGTCGTTCAGTTGGTTAAAACGTCCCGTAATAATATTAGCAGCATCCAGCACCACCACATCCGCATCCGAATACACATTGACTGACACATAGTCGGTAAACTGAGGAGAGTTGCGATCAATATCAATGAGGTTGAAGCTAAAACCTTTTAATGGCCGGCTAAATTTCACTTTCATGGTACTATACTGGGTAGCATTTTCCAGGTTTTGCAATACCCGCACATAATGCTCGCTGAAGATGTTATTATCAGCATCCAGCAACTCTTCATAGATATCGTAGTTGAGTACGTTGCCTGATGCATCAGCAAACTCAAATGTAATGGTCACCCCATCTACATTAAAAGAACTGGGCGTAGACCCGACGGCAAAATCATCAAAGTCAAGGATAGAACCGTCTTCACAAGTCTGTACGAATTCAGGAATGCCATCTCCATTGGTATCGGTAAGTTCATCTACCGTATTGGTACCATCGCCATCATCATCCGTATCCCGGAAATTGTACTCGTCATCATTGTCCAACAGACTTTCCGGCACGGTGTTTCGCCCCAATGGTCCGGCGTTCCCGGCTCCGCCTCGTCCATCGATGGCATCGAAGCTATCGTCCAGGCCATCTCCATCCGTATCGATGCCTGATGGATTGCGATTGCCTCCGGTATCAGGAGTTACATCCGCCAGTCCGTTAAAATCAATGTCGTTGCCTTCGATCAGGTCTCCTACGGTATCCCCATCGGAATCATCATCCAGGTAATCGTCAGTTCCATCCGTATTGGTATCTACCAGGGTGATGGCTACTCCCCCGTTATCGGAATCGTAGCTGTCGTCCCAACCGTCATTATCGGTATCCGTACCACTAGGCGCAACATATACTGCTGTGGCTTGCGCCTCAATATTGTCTATAATACCATCACCATCCGAATCAATATCCTGATCATTGGGAAATCCATCTCCATCCGGATCGGCGGTTCCTTCAACCGCGTCAAGTATGCCGTCATTATCATCATCAATATCCACACTATTCTCAACCCCATCATCATCTGTATCCTGAATATTACACCACGCAAAATCTCCCAAACCAATAGTCTGATCGGGTGGATTTCCTCCGGAATTGCTAAAAAAGATTACGGTAAACTCATCAATTGGGCCGGTAAAACACACCTGATAAATATCTATTCCGAAAGCGCCATCAGTACCTATAATTGAGGCCTGAAAGGCCGTATTTACCGCATTGTAACTTCCATTTACAGCTACCTGATCATTACCATTAATGCCGTATATCAAAATACAAAAATCGTAGAGGGCCTCTCCTCCCGTATTAATGGTTAAGGAAGAGCTCTCACCATTATTATCTAAATCCTGATTCCAGCGAAGTGACCCTACTCCATAGTTGGCATCGGGCTGGAATGCACCATCATTCACCCGGTTATTGATATCGGTTAAGGTAAATGAGAGATCTACTCCATCTACCGTATAGGTTTGCCCATTCGGATTTCCCTGCTTATCGGCATCGTCCCAATCTAATATAGATTTATTCGTACATGCATCTTGTGCCCAAACAATAACCGGAATAAACAGCATAATAGCTGTAATTCTATACTTCATAACTCAGCATGTAAATTTACCCTACGCTTTTTTTCACGCAAGGCTGATACCAGTCATGAGTAGAAGTAATATCTTTACTTTTTTTGCGGGCAATTTTTCAATATTTGCGCAAAGAACTCATATTTAATAGGTGTTTTTCTTCCAGTATATGCCAACAGTTTCCTTTATTTTACCTTTCTTCAATGCCGAGAACACCATTCACCGCGCAATTTCAAGCATAATAGCACAAACATCTTCCGACTGGGAGCTAATTCTCGTAGATAATGGATGCACGGATTCGGGCTATAAAATAGCACAATCTCTAGCCCAATCAAGTAGACAAATTAGCTTAATCATTGAAGATCACCCCGGAGTAGTCCATGCTTTCAACACCGGGCTTACGCACGCTCAGGGCACATACATTGCCCGAATGGATGCCGATGACATATCCCATCCTACCCGATTGGAGAAACAGTTGGCTTTGATGGAACAACAGCCAGAGATTGGGGTGGTTAGCGGGCAGGTTCGTTATCAATCAGACCTTCCTCAACGAGGGATGAAAAACTATGTTGACTGGGTCAACGCCTTAGTAGTGCCAGAACAAATCGCGATTAACCGCTTTGTGGAATTGCCGATGATTAATCCAACCCTTACGTTTCGCCGAACGTGTTTGGAGCAACTTGGTAGTTATCGTTCCGGAGATTTTCCCGAAGACTATGAACTGATGTTGCGCTGGCTCGGTCAGGGAGTAGGCATGGCGAAAGTACCTGATGTGGTGCTAGACTGGTACGACTACCCCCAACGCCTGACCCGTACGGATGATCGCTATACGACCGACGCTTTTTATCGCATCAAGACTCATTACCTGGCCGATTGGCTACAGCAGCATAATCCGTTTTATCCGAAAATTGTGGTGTGGGGAGCCGGTCGTAAGTCACGACAGCGAGCCCGCCTGCTGGAAGAAAAAGGAATAAAGATTGACGCGTATATTGATGTGGTTCGAGATAAAACCCAGGAACACCCATGCATCTTCTACCAGGATATTGCTCCACCCGGCCAGTATTTTGTGGTATCATACGTGGGTAATCGTGGCCAGCGAGAGAAGATCAGAGATTTCCTTATCAGCCGAGGCTATCAGGAAGGAGTGCATTTTATATTAGCCGCATAGATTGCTTCTCCCCCTTGTTAGCCCTTTATTTATCTGATAATCACATTCAGATTGATGAAACGGGCCGAAAGGCGATTGGGCACCGCAAACTGCTGATTACGCACATCCTGCACCCAGGTATAAGAAATAACATTACCCGCTTTCAGCGCATTAAGCACTTCCAGCCCAATCCATAACGACTCGAAAACTTTTCGCTGATTGGTCTTATTCAAACGGATTTCTTTGGAAAAACCCAGATCTACCCGCTTATAGTCGGACCCCTTGAAGGCATTACGGTTTTTGTCATTCTGAGGCGGACCAAAGGGAAGCCCCGAGCCATACAGCAGGCTCAGATAAACCCGCATGCTAGGGTCATTCGGTAAATGGTCCTGAAAAAATACCCCCACATTCACCAATTGATCCGAAGGGCGGCGAATATAGCCCTGACCGTCACCGGCAACATCTTCGCGGGTGCGCAATAGGCCGAGGCTGAACCAGGATTCGGCTCCCGGAATAAATTCTCCGCTGATGCGCGCATCAATCCCGGTGGCATAGGCTTTGGCATTGTTCTCCGCAAAATAACGAATCCGCACATTATCAATATCGTAGGGAATCACATTGTATAAATGCTTGTAATACAGTTCGGTAAGCAAAGTAAATTCCCGGCCCAACATACTAAAGCGATAATCTACCCCGGCAATGGCATGCACCGATGACTGGGCTTTGACATCAGTATTCAGGTTTCCTTCCCGGTCTCGTAGCTCCCGGTAGAAAGGGGGTTGCTGGTATAGTCCGGCGGACGCTCGGAAAACTACATTGTTTAAAGATGGCGGCTGAAAGGCATACTGCACCCGGGGGCTGATCAACCACTGCTGATTGACGTTCCAGTAATTGAAGCGCACTCCATAGTTGATCGTATGCACATTGGCCAGTTCGGTGGTGTTCTGTATAAAGGCGGTGAACCGGCGCGAGTCTAACTGCAATTCATTACTCACCGTATGCTCAACAGTTACATAGTCAGCCGAATCGCTTAACAGATACTCTGAGAGTTCGTCCTGGAACTCTTCCCGGCTTACTCCCACACCGAACTCCAGCGTATTGCTGGAATTCAGAATATAAGCCATGCGGTTTTCCAGACTAAAGATATCCGCCTGCAACTTATTACGGGCATGATCAAGATTAGCTCCCAGACCAAGAATCATAGCACACCCGTTAACCTCCAGATCACCGCCTACGTCCACATCGCACAGACGGTAAGCTGCAATAAGATCAAAGTATTCCCGCTCCTGCGTTCTGACCCAGGACCCGATCAAACGAGAGCTCCAACGATCGCTGATACGGTAGGTCCATTGCGTACCAGCCTGGAAGGTTTGGTAGGTGAGGTTTTCCTGACCAGCGTAGCCCACAAACAGCCGAAATGATTCCTGCAAGGTACCAAAGCTGGTTTCCCGGCTTTGGGGTTCTACCTGGTAATTATTGTTAGCATAAGCCACTAGCAGGCCGATTTCACTTTTCGCCTCGTTCTTATCTCCATCCAGATCGTAGCTCACATAAGATTGAATATCTGTAAATTGGGGCCGATACTGCCCATCGATCTCCAAAGTACCCAGCAGGTACTGGGAACGTTTGTGCCGGACTCCGGCTATATAAGAGCCATTTTCGAAACTTCCTTCCACATGAGCTGCTCCACCGAGCAATCCTACCCGCAGGGAAGCATCCGTTTGCGTTGGTTTTTTGTAGCGCACATTCAGGTTCGACGACAACTTATCCCCGTACTTGGCCTGCCAGCCGCCGGATGAAAAAGCCACTTCAGCCACCATGTCCGGGTTGATAAAACTTAGCCCCTCCTGCTGCCCGGCCCGGATCAGAAAAGGCCGATATACCGGAATATTATTAACATACACCAGATTTTCATCGTAATTACCACCGCGCACCGAATAGTTAGAGCTTAGCTCATTGTTGCTGACTACTCCCGGCAAGGTCACCAGTATCCGGTTAAAATCCTGAAAAGCCGAGGGGATATTCTGCGCCGTTTTCGGATCAAGTTTGACCAAACCTGGTTCCATACGGCTCTCGTCGTTCGTATTGGCAATCACCTCTACCTGCTCCAGTATCCGTATATCCGGGCGCAGGGTGACCGAGACCGTCAGCGTATCTCCGGCCTTTACGCTGATTTGACGTAAAATATTGGTGTATTCCAGATGAGAGAAGATCAGATCATGGGTGCCGGGGGCCAGAGAAAGCCGGAAGAAACCCGCATCGTCGGTCACGGCGCCCTGTTCACTGCCCTGAATTGAGATGGCTACGTCGGCCAGTCGTTGGCGGGTACTATCCTGCACGGTTCCATTCACAATGGCCTGCTGGGCTACCGCAGTGATACTGATCCCCATCCACCAGAGTAAAAGTACACTCCCCCAACGTGCTTTTCTCATACTGCCACCGCTTGCTTCAGATTCGCAATGGTTTGAACCGGGTCATTGGCTTTGAACACAAAACTTCCTGCCACGAATGCGTTCACTCCCGCTTCCGATAATTGTGCCGCATTTTGGTCGGTAACTCCGCCATCTACCTCAATCAGCGCCGACGAACCCGTGTGCCGGATCAATCTAACTAACTCACTGACTTTGTGATAAGTACGCTCAATAAACTGTTGCCCACCAAAGCCCGGGTTCACCGACATGACCAGTACCAGATCTAGATCTTCAAGAATATCCTCCAGCAATTGCACCGGGGTATGGGGGTTGATCGCCACTCCGGCTTTGCACCCTGCTTCCTTAATATGCTGGATGGTCCGATGCAGGTGGGGACAGGCTTCGTAATGAACCGTCAGACGATCGGCCCCGAGTTTTTGAAACTCCTCAAGGTATCGGTCGGGGTCGGTAATCATCAAATGAACATCCAACGGCTTTTGGGCGTGTGCCTGAATGGCTTTGATGACCGGCATGCCAAAGGAAATATTCGGGACAAAAACCCCATCCATCACATCCACATGAATCCAGTCAGCTTCGCTTTGGTTGAGCATCTCTATGGCCTGCTGAAGGTTGCCGAAATCAGCAGCCAGTACGGAGGGGGCAATGTATTTCATCTACCTAAAATTTGATAATCTTGACGGTATCGGAAGCAGTGGAGCTTAAAATATGCAAGATATATACTCCTTGCTGTAAATCGGAAGTATCTACGGTAAAAGAATCATCCGCCGTAATGGGTATATGCTTTTTGAGCAATAATTGCCCGGTACTGTTATATACATACACATCTAAAGGCTCATTTACTAGAGAAGAAGACTCTATGAACAGGTCGCCCGATTCAATAGGGTTGGGAAAAACGGTATAGTTGGACGGGGCTTTCGGCTCATCAATAGCCAGGGGCGTGGTCTCCATGAGAGACATGAAATTGGGAATACCGTATCCCAGTTCATTATCCGGGGTCATGGACTGACTTCCGGCCAGACGAATCTTATCCATGATTTCCAGGTTGTTGGCTTCGGGAAAGGCCTGCCAGACTCCTGAGGCAAATCCTGCGATCAGGGGGGCAGAAAAAGAGGTGCCATTCGATCGGGTAACTCGTCCTTCGGCATCCACCACCACCGTCTGCAAACCTAAGGCGGACACATCAGGTTTAATCCGGCCATCGGAAGTTGGCCCAAACGAGCTAAAGGATACTCGAAAGCCGCTGGTGCTCACGGCACCTACAGCCAGCACATCGGGAGCATCGGCCGGCGGAGATACGTAACGCCATCTTCCTGAGCCTTCATTACCCGCACTGACCACGCACACCATTCCTTTTGCAGTAGCCATTCGGGCCGCCCGGGTAATGGCGGCAGTTTTACCGTCCAGATCACCGTAGGCATAGCTCATGCCACCATCGTCGAAGGTAGTATAGCCTAAGGAGGTACTGATTACATCTACGCCAGCGCTATCGGCCTTTTCGGCCGCAAACAACCAGTTATATTCTTCAATGCGGTATTCAGAACCCGACTCCTCGGTAATGCATAACATAATATCCGAAGCGTAGGCGCCCGCTTCCAGTACTCCGGGCTGGTAGGCTGCAATGCAGGACAAAGCTTCGGTGCCATGCTGCCCGTAGCGGTAAACATCCGGGCCGTTCCCCACAAAATCGTACGAGAGTTTCAGTTGATCGTTCGTATACAGGTGCTCAAAAAAGGGCGAAGAATCTACCCCGCGAAATCCACCGTCAAAGACGGCCACAAACACTCCTTCTCCATGATACCCCATCTCATGCATGGCATTAATTCCCAGCATTTGATTTTGCTCTTCGTTCAGAAGTTCGGCTGTGCGCTGGTGAGGCTTTACTTTTTTTGATCTTCCAAAGGAAGAACCTTCTTTTTTTCTACCTCCCCGCCCATCGGGTTTTACCAGTTCTGTATACAGCACAACCTCTAAGTCGGTAAGTTGGGTGGCAGCCTCTTCTGAGGCTTCTACCAGCGCGGCATTAAACCATTTGGAAGTATAGATTACCTCCACGCCCTGCTCCTCAACCACGCGTAAATACTCGGGGTTTACGGGCAGGTCAGATTGATCTATCGCGATATTCTGCTTTTGCCGTCGCTCCAGTGCCCGCTCGGAGAGGAAGAGCTCCGGCTGCTCAACCGAGAATTGAACAGTATCTTTATCCGGAAAAAAGATCATGTATTGTTGCAACTGTGCCCAACCGGTGCCGGGTAACAAATAGAGTAATAAAACTCCCAGGAAAGTAAATGAGCGTAAGGAGGGTCTATTGTTCTTTTCCATAGGCTATGAGTGTCTGCCGGTAGTCGCGCCCAAATTCAACAATATATTGTCCCAGACAATCTTCTTCGGCACAATACTGCAACGCAACTGATTTTTTGTAAAAAAGTCCGATCTGATCTACGTAGGTTTCCGAAAAAGTGCTGTCACTTACCAAAGAAGAAATATTGCTCTGCACTACAGTTACGCTCTGACCAAATAATGTATCTAACGGGCTTTCTATTTCTTCTAGTAACGCTTCGGAGGTTGATTGTAGTTCGTAGCTATCGGCAGGTTTTGCATTTAAAGCGTTGCCATCCCATCGTAAGTCGTTGGTAAAGGGGAAGACCAGCTTCACAATCGGCAGGTTATTTTCCACTACTACCACACGTTGGGTACTGGTACGGGTGGTCCACACCGAATCCAATTGCCAGTTTTGCTCCATCGAGGCTCGGGAAAACCGTTCTAACCGATATACCAGCTCACCTCCCTGACCGGGAAAAGAGTCAGCGACCACTTCGCGAAGGAAATATTGCTGCGTATCGGGAGCATTTACAATAGTATATGATATATGCTGTATAGCGTATTCCCGAAAGTCACCTACCTTAATGGGGAAATAGCTGATACCCAGACGCGCCGAAGAAGGCGGAACAGATTCGCTCTCACAAGCCAGCATGGCAAATGCGGCTATCATTAGGAAAAAACGAGTTCGCAACATCGTATTATTTAGCATTTGTCACAGCAAATACCTTACGAAGGTGCATTCTATGTGATAAAAAACAAAAAAAGAACGGGCAAAACCCGTTCTTCTAAAGATTAATTAGCAGATTCCCGAACCCTCCGGGAATAATCGCGCAAAGCTTCCCTAAACTCTACATGCTCGGTTTTCATCTTTTCCAAGACAAATACAGCGGCCAAAAGATGCGTTAGTCTCTCACTCTCGTCACTTCCTTCTACCGTGATGGGCAGCTCCTGCGCTTTTACTAATGCCTGTTCGGCTTCTGTCAGTTGATCTATTGTATAGTTCTCAACCAACTTTCTTACTGCGGGTATTTTCATTACTTCTTAATTCGGCTTTTCTTAAAATTTCACCTCAATTCTTCTTAGTTATCATCCAAAAATGGATGCCATAAGCCTACCTAAACTAACTTTTCTGTTTTTATAATATGTAAATGACAACTTCCGCACCAATCTCAACAAATTGAAATTGTTTTTTATGATAATATTATTGACCTCTAGAATTATTTGCAACAATAACTGACTTTTATTGAAAATAATCACCATTTACTCTTGGTTGAGTTAAAAAAACAATAAAAATAATTGTTTTGTTTAAGCAACGCATTCAAAAGCACGACAAATGTTCTGAAAACTTAGAATCCCTTTGTACTTTTCGGCATGGCCTTAAAAACAACTGTAAAAGTAGGAGAAGTAACCAACCTGAGCGATGCCCGCTACTGCGCCGGCATGGGGGTTGAGATGTTAGGTTTTTGCTTTGAATCTGAGCAGGAAAAATATGTTGACCCCAGTACATTCCTGGCGCTAAGTGAGTGGTTATCAGGGGTTCAGTATGCTTCTGAGTTTACATCGTACTCGGCGCAAAAAGTGGAAGAATCGTTAGCACTTTACGAGCCAGCACAATCTATTCAGGTGACAAACCCAGCGTTAATACCGCTGTTGCAAAAACTGGAAACACCCATCATTTTATTGTTGGATGCAGGAGAATTTGACTCATTGGGCAGTCTGGCTGATGTGTTACAGCAGTACCGGGAAGATGTTTTGTACTTTTTACTGGAAAATAACCAAGGTGTCGCCCATCTGACAGTGGATGACACCTTACAACTGGCTGAGCAGTATCCGATCTTGCTGGGATTTGGGGTAACTGCGGAAAATGTTCTCTCTATTGTGGACAATAGTGCCATTCAGGGAATTTCCCTGAAAGGAAGTGAGGAGATTAAACCTGGCTATAAAGATTTTGATGATCTGGCGGATATCCTGGAGAAGCTGGAAGTAGATGAAGCCTACTAACGAGGCTGAAACTCCTTCGTCAATTCGGGGTTTCCTTTGATCCGCAATATGAGTTGTGCCGTATCCTTCGTCGGATTGGTGAAAACAGCAGCCGACCCGGCCAAAAAACTGACCCGTCGACGGTCGCCACTAGACAATAATCCCAGATTAATCGCTTCTCCGTATACCAACCGCTCTGATAGGAGAATGGGCACGTCTCCATCATTCACTACTGTGACATTAAAAAAGTCATTGGTATTGCCTCCTAAAACAAAATCCTGCTCAGGAGCAATGATAATACCTGATGTACTTCCACAGCCTGTGGCGATGGTCAACAACAAGCCCCCAAACAGGTACACATGATGGAAGTGTTTTTTTATGAAAGAATGCATCATACAATACTACTTGTTAGCAGATTTAGACAGAAGCGGGTGCAGGAGTATGGCTAAAAAAATCATCAACGCACAACCAATCACGTTGTACCACAAAAAACCGATCTGATCACGATAAAAAATAAAAAGGGTAAGAATACTACTTTCTGCAATGACCGCCGCCCAGAAAACAGCATTTCCCTGAATGTACCGGATATAAAACGCAATGAGAAAAATACCCAGAATGGTCCCGTAAAAGAGGGAACCGACAATATTGACAAACTCAATCAGATTATCAGCTAAAGAGGCAAGAGAGGCAAAGATAATGGCAATAATACCCCACCCCAGGGTAAACAAACGCGACATCAGGAGATAATGCTCATCTGAGGCCTCCGGACGAACCTTGCGGCGGTAGAAATCGATGGTGGTGGTGGTGCCTAAGGCATTCAGTTCAGATGCGGTAGAAGACATGGCTGCCGAAAAGATTACCGCCAGTAACAGTCCCACCAGCCCCTGCGGAAAGTACCGCATGACGAAGGTAATAAAGACATAATCGGTATCCTCAGTTTCGTTTTCAGGATTGGCCTTAGCTACTACTTCACGCGCCTGCAATTTCAGATTCGTCGTTTCCTCTTGCAACGCACGAATTCGCTGCTTGGTCGTTTCTGCTGCCTGCTGGTCTTCCTCGTCCAGTTGCTGCAGAAAGGTCTGAATACTCTCCCGTTTCTTCTCAAACACATCTTCATATTGCTGATTCAACTGCTGCCAGTCCTCCGTATATTCCGAGTTGGCAACACTCTCCTGCCCCTTTTCAATAAAAAATAAAGGCGGTTGATAAAACTGGTAAAATACAAACACCAATACCCCTACCATCAGGATTAAAAACTGCATAGGCACTTTCAGCAAACCGTTCATTATCAGCCCCAATCGGCTTTGTGTGATCGAGCGCCCTACCAGATAGCGTTGTACTTGCGACTGATCGGTGCCAAAATAGGATAATGCCAGAAAAAAACCACCCGTAATGCCCGACCAAAAGTTATAGCGGTCGCTCAGATTAAAATCAAAGTTGATCACATTTAACTTACCCATATGGCCGGCTACATCGATCGCATCGCCAAAAGATACATGTTCCGGCAGTAACTGGATGATGACAAAGACCGCCACGATCATGCCGCCCAGCATCACGGCCATTTGCTGCTTTTGGGTCTGACTCACCGCCTTGGTCCCTCCGCTGACAGTATAAATAATAACCAGCATGCCGATCAGAAAATTGGTAACCGACAACCGCCAGCCCAGAATGGTAGATAGCACGATGGAAGGAGCAAAGATGGTAATACCGGCTGCCAGCCCCCGTTGTACTAAAAATAAAAAAGCAGCAAACAAGCGGGTTTTCAGGTCAAAACGGTTTTCCAGAAATTCATAGGCAGTATATACCTTCAGGCGGTAGTAGATAGGAATGAACGTGACGGAAATAACAATCATGGCGAGGGGCAGTCCTAAGTAGGTCTGCACGAAGCGCATACCGTCTTCGAAAGCCTGGCCGGGAGTAGACAGAAAAGTAATGGCACTGGCCTGCGTAGCCATGACGGATAAACCCACCGTCCACCATTTAAAACTGTTGCCTCCTCGAAGATAGCCATCTATATCTTTACTACCGCGAGCTCGGTATACACCATAGGTTACAATAAATGCTAATGTACCAAATAGTACCACCCAGTCTAGTGTGCTCATGCGTATGTCTGGGTTAGCCAGTAGAATAAAAGGATGAGTACGGCCAGGGTGCCAAGTACCAGGGCGTACAGACCTTTCCAGCTAGAAAAGGAGGGTGGTTGTTGATCGTTGGTGTCCATGAGGTTTCTGGTTTGACGATTAAATCTACACAATGCAGAAAGAAAGCCTGAATAATCGTGATAAAAATCCCGATTTTTGTGACATGTTTGTCTATATTCTACCAAAAAATCTGTTAAATGCGGAAACGAACCATGAGCTTCTTTGGTATGATTAGTAACGATTTATACAATTTTTTTATCTGATGCATACCCATGCCGATTAAAAACTCATTCATTGTCAGGGCTACGTTTACCCTGCTGTTTATCATCCTGGTTTTTTATAGCCTGATTGCAGCCAAAGACTTTTTAGTACCGCTGCTGATGGGTATTCTCTTTGCCTTTCTGCTATACCCCCTGGCCAGTTTTCTTGAAAAGAAGGGAATTCCCCGTATCCTGGCCAACATCATGAGTATTGTGCTGGGCATTGTGGTCATTAGCGCCACGGTGTACGTCATGTATGACCAACTAAGTGTATTTGTTGGCGATTTTCCCGAGCTGCGAAAAAAGGCATTGAGCAATGTCCGCCACCTGGAAAACTATATTGCTTCCGAATATGGAGTTACGGTAGAACGGCAGGATCGCTGGCTGCGCGATGGTATTTCTACCCTGTTCACCTCAGGGGGAGAATTCTTTCAGGCCCTCTTTAGTACGACTGCCAGCACCGTTGCCAAGATCGGGGTAATGCCGGTGTACGTTTTTTTCCTGTTGTATTACCGAAACAAGTTCCTGGAGTTTTTAATGCGACTGACACCCGTTGAAGGACACCGGAAAATGAGCAGAATTCTGCGGGAGATCTCCCACGTAACGAAGTATTACATGGGCGGCATTGCCCTGGTGGTACTCATTCTGTGCTTTCTGAATTCTATCGGGCTACTCATTGTGGGTATTCAGTACGCCGTGCTGCTGGGCATAATCTCAGCCGTCATGAATTTCATCCCCTATTTTGGTACGCTCATTGGCGGGGCTATTCCCTTGCTGGTGGCCCTCATCACTGAAGAGTCGCCCAGCTACGCCCTCGGAGTCATTATTCTATTTATCATCATCCAGTTTACCGAAAACAATATACTCACTCCCAACATCGTGGGGTCCAATGTGCGTATCAATCCCTTCTTTACCATTCTGACCATTATCATCGGCGGACTGGTCTGGGGACTGGCCGGTATGTTTATCTTTCTTCCCTTTTTAGCCATGTTTAAAATTGTGTGTGATAATATAGAGCCTCTTCAGCCGGTAAGTTATCTACTGGGCACCCAAGGCACTGAAAAGCATGCCATCACCTGGGAAAAAATCAAAGGATTGTTCGGGAAAAAAGACAAGTCTTCGGAGCATCATAAGGTATCTTAGTATACTTACCCTGAAAACCCATTCCATCAATATTTTCATTTCCACACCAGCACCAGCATGCCTACCAGTATCAATCCACCACCAATCAACACCTGGGGTTTCAGCGGTTCGCCGAGCAGCAGGAAGGATAAAACCAGGGTTACCACAATGCTGGCTTTGTCTATAGTGGCAACATAAGTTACCGGCCCGTCTTTCAGTGCCCTGAAGTAGTACAGCCAGCTTAAATAGGCCGTTACTCCGGAGGCCAGTAACAAGAAAAATTGTTTGCCAGTGAGGTTGGATATCCCGGACGTAGCATTGTTCCAAAATCCGGTCAGCAGTACAAGGGCAAAAATAATGGACGTCCTGATGACGAGCCCCAGATCGGCGCTGACATTTTCCAGGCCGTATTTAGCAAATATTGCCGTCACCCCGGCAAAGAGCATTGATAAAATGGCGTATAGCATCCAGGTTTCCATTTTCTTAATCGTTGGTTTCATTCGAGGAAGTGCTTATTTTATTGATGACAGGTCACACATTTAAGATTACGCTTTAGAGGAAGTGTAAACGTAGGTGCTACCGACAAACCAAGCTATACATTTTTTTGTAACTTGAGCACTTTAAAGGAAGTGACAATCTTAAAATTACCCATGAGAAGAAAGACGCTGGCTATTATTTTTTTACTGGGAATGACTCCCTTCTATCTTAATGCCCAGGGAAACACCCCGGCTCCCGGAACAGTCTCAGGACAGGTATCCGAAGCCAGTTCCCATAAGCCTCTTTCCTATTCCTCAGTTTCTGTTTTTTCGTTGCCCGATAGCACCTTAGTCACTGGGGTAATTACCGATGAAAAAGGATTATTCTCCATTGAAGGGCTACCTACCGGAAGCTATAACCTCAATGTCACTTTTGTCGGCTACCGGGCCAAAAATGTAGAAGTGCTCGTCGGCGAGTTGAATACCTATTTTGATGTAGGAACGATTGAACTTGAGGCGGTTACCTCCCAACTGGATGAAGTAGTGGTGCAGGGACAACGGGATATTGTCTCTTCCGGCCTTGACCGTAAGTCATTTGACGTAGATGCTGTGCTTTCTCAATCAGGCGGTTCCGTGCTGGATGTGATGAAAACCATGCCTGGCGTAACGGTAGATCAGGAAGGCAAGGTCATTCTGAGGGGGAGTGATAAAGTCGCCGTACTTATAGATGGCAAGCAATCCAGCCTTACGGGGTTTGGTAACCAAAAGGCGCTGGATAACATTCCGGCGGCCAACATAGAGCGCATTGAGATTATCAATAACCCCTCGGCCAAGTACGATGCTTCGGGTATGGCCGGTATCATCAACATCATTTATAAAAAGGAAAAAGAAAGCGGTCTCAGTGGTGATGCCGGACTCACCCTGGGATTAGGCGCTTTCTCATCCCCACCCCGAGAAGATGTGCCTACGGAACTGGGTAGCTTCAAAAACAACCTTAAGGCCATTCCCAGCCTGAACCTGAACTACCGCACTCCTAAGCTCAATTATTTTCTGCAATCGCAGGTCATCCTGCAGGAGCATCTTCCCAACAATGAGTTTACCATCCGCAGGTATGCTGATGGAAGAAATACCATTTCTCAGGTACCGGAAAACCGCCGACAGGTGCATTATATCCTGAACGGTGGAATAGACTGGAGCCTGGATGACCAAAACACGCTGACCTTCTCGGGCATCTATGATTTTGAGCGTCATGTTGATACAGCCCAGGTGGCATACGTTGATCAAAACGCTGAAAGGCGGTATCGTTATTACGCCTGGAATGAGGAGGAGGTCACTGGGTACATCAACTTATCCTTGCAGTATAAACACAAATTTGAAGCAGCAGGTCATACCTTCGACGCCAGCCTCCAGTACACCCAGGGGTGGGAAGATGAAACCTACTCTCTGAATGACAGTTCATCGGTGCGGCAGGGAAAAGACAGAACGAATATTCTCGCTATTGAGCACACCACCACCGCGGGGATTGACTATGTGAAGCCGCTAATGAGTGGCCGCTTGGAAGCCGGGGCCAAACTAAGAATCCGCCGACTTCCGGTAGAATATACCATTACCCCGGGTGAAAATTCGATTATCTACCCGGACCTGGGAGATCAGTCCCGATGGGGTGAAGATTTGTATGCGGCTTACCTGAATTATGTATGGGAACAACCTTTTTATGATATCGAAGGAGGATTACGGGCTGAACAAACCAATGTGTTTTATACCCTGAGCCCGGAAAATGCCTACTACCCGACCAACGACGCTTATGATTACTTCCGCCTGTTTCCCAACGTTCGTTTTACCTATAAAATCAATGAAAACAATCGGCTCTCCGCCTTTTACAACCGCCGGGTAGACCGAACGGGGGAGCCGGAACTGCGGGTTTTCCCCAAATTTGATGATCCCGAATTGCTGAAGGTAGGCAATCCCTATCTTCGTCCGCAGTTTACCCAGACTTTTGAACTGGCCTACAAGTTCCTCTGGCCATCGGGCTCGGCATTTCTGGCAGGTTTTCACCGCATTATCGACGATCCCTTTATGCGCATCTATGCGATTGACAGTAGCAATACGGATTACAACATCATCAACCGGATTTACCAAAATACCGGTGGAGCGACCAACACGGGCATAGAATTGATTCTTACCCAGGATATTGGAGACTTCGCCAAGCTTTCGGGAAGCTTTAACTGGTATAATAACCACATAGACGCGTATACCGGCACGCTGCTTTTTCCTTATGAACGTCCCTTTCGCATTGCTGAATCCGATGACAACACCTGGGATGCTAAACTTAATGGGTTGTTCAACCTGCCTCATCAGATGCAGTTTCAGCTAACGGGCATCTACTATGCTCCGAAAAATATCCCTCAGGGTAGACAACTATCCCGCTCTTCGGTGGATATAGGCATTAAAAAAGGATTCATGAGCGGCAAAGGCGAACTCACCTTCTCAGTCAGCGACCTGTTCTACAACTTTGGAATCCGACAAGATATTGTTGAAGAAGCGTTTACGGCTCGATACGAAAACAACTATGAGACTCAGGTGATGCGCATCGGATTTAACTATAAGTTTTGAAAGTACGGTTTAGAATGCAACCGCTACCTGAAAAAAGCCCGGACCTACCTGTAAACTACTCAGTTGTACCTTTGCATTCTCATTCTTCGTTTTTATCTTATGCAGCTGGGGTATAAAATAGCCAATAGAAGCCCCTACCACATACCCGGTAATTACATCCGTAGGAAAGTGCATTCCGGCTTTGTAGCGAAAATATCCCGTTGCCGCCGGCCATAAGATTGCTCCGGTCCAGACAACCGCTTTTACAGTGTTGTTGTCAATATTATCAGAAATTACTTTGGCGGTGAAAAAAGAAAAGGTAGCGGTGTAGGAAGTATGCCCGGAAAAGAATGAGTAATTGCTCCCAACACCGGTGCGGATGTTCTCCGGCACATCCTGATTGTAGGTAAATGGCCGGGGCCTTCGGACCAGTGACTTGGTGATGCCGGTGAGCGTCTCGTTGATCAGTAAAGCTTCAGCGAGCATTACTCCGATAGTGCCAGGATCGTTGCGGATGTCCGGCAGAAATAGCGTTGTTAAGGGAAAGGCGTACGATACGCTGACAAATACATCACTAGCAACACGAGCACCTTTTCCGTAGTTGCCGGTAGCCGGATGGTCGATAGCAAAAATATCACTGGCATTCAGTTGGCCCAGGTCATCGGCAGTCAGAGGCTTGTATTTGTTCCTGAGCAAAACGCTGGTCACCGCTCCTCCAACACCTGCCGTAAGCAGTGGGATTTCCGTGGCGGGTTTTAGCTGGTAAACATGCTGTCCATAGCCTGGCGAAGGAATCAGATTGAGGAAAATGAAGTAAAAAAGACAAAGTCGTATTATAGGAAGTAACTCCCTTTGGTAGATTTTCATACTCATGGACAAGGACGTATATAAAACCTTCCCGCTTCGAAAATGTTAGTTTATATTCCAGGGCTTGTTGATAAACGAACTGAGACAGCGTTTGATTAGCAACAGAACAAGGCATACTTTTGGCCTTTGCAATCCAGGTCTTTTACCTGATTACTACCAGCCCGCTATGAAAAAATATACCCTGCCCTTCCTGTGCCTGTTACTGTGGTTCCAGGCTCCGGCCCAGACCCAAATCGTGCTTGATGCTGATACGGGAAACGAGATGGACGACCTGTACGCCATTGTGGGAGCCATCCTCAGCGACTCCGTGGAAGTAACCTCCCTCTCTTCTGCCCACTTCAACAATACCCAGCTCCTGACTGATACTATGTGGAACAACTACCCGACCCAGGATATCAATACCGTTCAGATATCCCAGGACGAGAACCTCAGGCTGCTTCAGAGTCTCGGACAGGCATCACTGCCGCATCCGGTGGGGGCCGACCGAATGGTCGGCTATGCCTGGGGGTATTATCCCGGTGCTCCCATTCCCGCATCGGAAGGCACTGACTATATTATTGCGCAGGCCCGGGCCGCGTCTCCGGAAGATAAACTGAATATTGTATGCCTGGGAGCAGTGACCAATGTAGCCGCAGCAATACTGACCGATACCACCATTGCCCGCAACATTCGCCTATATATGCTCAGCATGCAGTATGATTTGGAAAAGAAAGCCTGGAACAAGAACGAATTCAATGCCCGCAATGATCTCAACGCATTGGACATCGTGCTGAACCACCCGGAACTGGATATTTATGTGATTCCGGCCAGTGTGTCGGGCAAACTGGTCTTTCAGCGAAAGGATACCTTAGCAAAGCTAGCCACCATCAACAACGAGACCAGCCGTATTCTGGCCCAGCGCTGGGATGAGGTGAACGCCGGAGATCAATGGAACATGTGGGATCTGGCCCTGATTGAGGCGATCATCAACCCGGAACTGGCGACCCTTGAAGAAGGCAGCCCCCCTCCTGAGAATACTTCCCGAACAATCAACATCTATACTGATATTGATGCTCCGCAGATGGAAGCCGCCTTTTGGGAGCGGCTTTCTCAAAAAATGAGGTAACAGACCAGATAGCGGTTGCGGCTACAGGTCGGCAATATATTTAAAGCGCCTAAGAACTTTCTTTCAGTACTTCCTCCAGGTAGTCCTTAAACAATCGGTGGCCATACTGCGGGGCCACCATATCGTGGGTGGTGATGTGGGTGAAAAATTTTAGCTTGTCGTGCAGGTTTCGGTTCAGCAGGCGCACCAGGCGTAGCCCGGGTTTCACCAAAGCCAGGGGCACATGGATATTGCCGAGACATACAGTCATCCGGCATACCTGCTGAGCAACCTCGTTGCGGCTATGAATTTCCGGGCCGCCAACCTCCACCACCGAAGGCCCGCCCTCCAGATGGTCGATACATACCTGCGCCAGATCGCGCTGGTGGATGGGGTTGGTTTTGGGAGTGCCGTCTCCGGGAGTGAAGAGTACTCCGCGCTTAGCCATGATGATGAGGTCGTGCAAGCCGGAGAACGTGCCTACCGGCTTGATGATGGTGTGAGACATCCCCGAATGCATCACCTCATGGCTAAACCTTTCCTGCATCCAGCCCTGCCTGAGTTTCGGGGAGGTTTCGCTTCCGAAGATGGAGACATAGATGATTCGCTGCACCCCGGCTCGCTGGGCTTCCTGCAATAAATGCAAGTTTGCCAGGTAGTCAATCTCGTAAAAGGAGTGCTTCTCGGCGGTGAATAAGCTCAGGCTTTTCCCAATTGTGGTGAGTAAAATATCTACTCCCTCACAACAGCCCGCCAGTTGCTCGGGTCGGGTGGCATCTCCTACCCAGACTTCCTCAGAATAAGGAGACACCAGTGCGCGCCTGGTGGGGTCACGAATAATACTGCGTACCTGGTACGACTGTGCCGATAAAAGCTGAATAATCTCCTGCCCCAGCACTCCGGAGGCTCCGGCCACGGCAATACGCTTGCTCATACCAGTTCGATGAATGTGACTGAACGACCGCAAGGAAGTACTCCTCGCTCATAAAATTTTGCATTCCGCTTCATAAACAGAAGAAAAAAGGTTGGATGATGTACAGATGAAAAAATATACCAGTAATACCAGCTATTTCATCATTCCTAACCAACCAATGCCAGAATAGTTGCATATTTAATCTGGTCTCATGTACTTTGGAGACACACCACATTTACTATATTTACCGCATGAGAACATTTTGCTTTATCTGGCTAATCGGCATCTTTGCCTGCCAGAGCACACCTAACAACCAAGAGACTGAAGCTATGCCCACTACTTCTATCACGCAATCTCCCTTCGGAAGCACGGCTGACGGATCTTCCGTAACCTTGTTTACCCTGACCAACGGAGAGACCGAGGTCGACATCACCAATTACGGTGGTATTATTACCGCCTGGCGGGTGCCGGATGCCAGCGGACAGTTGGGCGACGTAGTGCTGGGGTATAACAGCATGGACGGCTATAACACGGCTCCTTCTTATTTCGGAGCCCTCGTCGGGCGCTATGGGAACCGCATTGCCAATGGCGAGTTCACACTGGATGACCAAACCTATACTCTGGCGGTCAACAATGGGCCCAACCACCTGCATGGTGGCACAAAGGGGTTCGATAAAGTAATATGGGAGGCCGACACCGCTACTTCTGACGATGGCCCGAAGCTCACATTGCACTACACCAGCCCGGATGGGGAAGA
Source organism: Cyclobacteriaceae bacterium (assembly GCA_040222715.1). Classification (GTDB taxonomy): domain Bacteria; phylum Bacteroidota; class Bacteroidia; order Cytophagales; family Cyclobacteriaceae; genus Tunicatimonas. The sequence continues at coordinate 27,861 of JAVKCN010000133.1, forward strand.
AGGCTACCCCGGCACCCTGCAAACCCAGGTGACCTACACTTTACAGGCAGATAATACCCTGCGTATTGAGTATGAGGCCACCACCGATAAACCCACTGTCCTGAACCTCACCAACCATACCTACTTTAACCTGACGGGCAATCCCTCACAAACTATTCTGAACCATGAGGTAATGCTTGATGCCGACCAGTTTGTACCGGTGGATGAAAACCTGATTCCAACCGGAGAACTGGCCCCCGTAGAAGGCACTCCCTTTGACTTTACGGAACCAACGGCCGTCGGCAGTCGGATTGACCAGGAGGATGAGCAACTTATTAAAGGCGGAGGATATGACCACTGCTGGGTGCTGAATGGAGCCACGGACGGGCTGAGCTTAGCCGCCACGGTATTTGAACCTCAATCCAAGCGCTACCTGGAGGTATTCACCACAGAGCCTGGCATACAATTCTACACCGGTAACTTCCTGGATGGTTCTATCACGGGTAAAGAAGGGGTTACTTATCAGAAACGCTCCGCCCTGTGTCTGGAAACCGAACATTTCCCGGACTCTCCCAACCAACCGGATTTCCCGTCGGTAGTATTACGCCCCGGAGAAACATACCGCACCACCACCGCTTACAAATTTTCGGTGAAAGAAAACAGCTAACGACCGGCTGAGATCAATAGATGCCTGAGCAGCATCACCGTACGGAGCGCATTTGCGTCTCATGATGGTGGTGCTGCTTTTGTGCTTCTGATAGGCAGCGTTTCGGTCAATCCGAGCCATCCGATGCCCACACTGATCGTGTCGGGCACTATATGCCTCATCCTCCCACCGGCAACCGAAACAGAAAATGACCTGTTGCATCGCCATTTCACTGGACTCAGTAACAGTCGACCGGGTCATCTATCGTTATTCCACGCGGTTTGGCAATAGATGACCGGGTCGTCTATCGCCATTCCACTCGATTTGGGAACATATGACCGGGTCGTCTATCGTCATTCCACTCGATTTGATAACCGAGCAAGGGGTTTTGCATGGCTAAATCAGGCCGCATCGTCATAGGTCAACGCTTTACGCAGCGGGTAATCAAGCTCTTTTATCATGAAAAGCGGGTGTGCGTAAGGCCTCTTCACCCGACATAATCCAATTGATTTCCTTCCTACGCAGGAAAAACCGTAAAACCATCGCCACGCAAAGCTATGATCCGAAACACAAGTGAGCTTCAAGCCTTTGTATTATTCGGCTCGGCATTCTGTTAGGCGCTAAAAAGGCTCTCTGAAATAGCTTAAGTAAAGCTTCCATCACGTCAGCCCCCCCTCCAACTATCATACTCAGTACACTGGCCCGGCTTTTCTTCTACCAATTACCCGGTTAGGCCCGTTCGGCAATGTCGTTGAAGAGCGAACCAAGTACGGCCATGATCAGGCTGAATGCCAGCGCCCACCAGAAGTTACTCACCATAAACCCCGCAATAACCGCGTCGGTCATCAGGATGATGATGGCATTGATGACCAGCAGGAATAAACCAAAGGTCACCAATGTGATAGGAATGGTCAGGATGATCAGTATGGGTTTCAAAATAGCATTGAAGAGGGCCAGAATGACAGCGACGATTAAAGCAGCCCAGAAGCTTTCTACGGTCACGCCTGGTAAAATGTAAGCCGTAATCATTACCGCGATGGCCGATAACAACCATTTAATTAGAAGGGACATAGGTGTGTGTGTTCGTAAAATGTAAATGATGAATACCAAGAAGCATGTACGGATATTTCGCGCTCGAGGTTGGTATAAGGGGAGGCAGGGAGGTGGGAAATGTGGATCGAGCGAGGGGAGGCAGGGGGTAGAAGGCGGGCAAGGTAATAGGGTCTTCATTGGCATGTATGTATGGCTGCTTACAATGGGCAAATAAAGCACGGGCTACCCGCCTGCGGCATCCTGTCTCCCGATTACCGCCAACCGCTCCCCTTACATCACGAAGGATAAAACTCCGCCGATTTCAAAGAGTCGTAATGTGGGTTCTCCGTGGGCATCTGGGCTTTCACCTCGTTGCGCCAGACTTCCAGCAGGTTGTACAGTTCTTCACCAATCTCCGGCAGTTCTGCAATCAGGTCATGCTGCTCGCCGGGATCTTCCTCCAGGTCGTACAGTTCCAGGTGCTGGTCTTCCATAAACTCAATGAGTTTGTAATTATCCTGCCGCACCGCACTATACGGGCTGGCCCCGCCGGGATGATAATGCGGGTAATGCCAGAACAGGGCTTCCCGCGCCAGTGTGGGCTCCTGCTTTTCCAACAGCGGCAGTAAATTTGCGCCATCCTGGTAATAGTCACTGGCTCCGCCAGTACCCAGCACATGGGCTACGGTGGCAAACACATCCATGGTAATCACCGGCTCGTCCAGCAGGTGCAGCGAGGGATCAGCCTCCGGCCAGCGGATGATCATGGGCACCCGCACTCCTCCCTCGTAGGCCGACCCCTTGCCCGCCCGAAGCGGATCATTCTGCGTAATGTCAAACAGCTCCAGCCCGCCATTGTCGCTGGTAAATACCACCAGGGTGTTGTCCCGCAGTTCCAGGCTATCGAGCAACTGCATGACCCGTCCCACACTTTCATCGGTGCTTTGTATCATGGCGGCATATTCGGCATTGGTATGCTGCATGCCATCTTTCACTTTTTGCTGGTAGTACTGCGTCAGGCTGTCTTTACCCTGAATGGGCGTGTGTACCGCATAGTGCGGGAAGTACAGAAAGAAGGGGTCCTGGGCATGATCGCGGATAAAGCGGCTCGCTTCGTCGGTCAGTCGGTCGGTCAGGTACTCGCCTTCTTCCCCTCCCTCAAGGTACGGCAGGGTATCCTGTCCGCGTACATAGGGATAAAAGTAGCTCGGTGGCTGTCCGCGATAATAACCCGCTACGTTCTTATCAAAGCCCTGGTATTGAGGGTAATAAGCCACCGAGTCGCCCAGGTGCCACTTGCCTACGTGGGCCGTCACATACCCCGCCGCCTTGGCAATCTCGGCAATGGTGATTTCTTCGGTAGAGAGGTGCTGGGTCCAGTCCGGCACCTGTAACTTGCCAAATTCATTCACGTGACCCGAGATCCAGTCGGTCAGGTTCAGGCGCGCCGGGTACTTGCCGGTCATCATGGCGGCCCGGGTGGGAGAGCATACCGTACAGGCGGCATAGGCATTGGTAAATTTAATCCCTTCTTCGGCCAGGCGGTCGATGTTGGGGGTTTCGTACAGATCGCTGCCGTAACAGCCCAGGTCGGTCCAACCCATATCATCAATCAGGAAGACCACCACATTGTAGGGTTGGTCTACTGTTTCCTGCGGCACTTCATTGGGTGAAGTACAGGCTGACAGGAAAGAAACTACACTCAGCGAGAGGAGAATAATACGAGACATAGGATTGGCTTATCAAACAAGACTGATTACATGGCTGCTCACCATTCGGCGCTGCCAATTACGCAAAAAGGCTTCAGCATTGCAATGTCCATTACCAGGAAGAAAATTGATATAAACCCGGGTGTTGCACTAAAAATATACTTCTTCGCCCACTTTCATTGGGTTTCTTCCTAAACCTTCGTATCATTCCTGACCAACCTGCCATACTAATATGACAATACTACGCCCTTTCTGTTTACTGTTCATCCTCCTATGCCCCATCAGCAGCATTGCACTTCCTGCCCCGATGCCCCCCGACTGGACCACAATCACTTCCGCCGAGGCCCTCTGGGAGGCTTACCCCGAGCGACTTCGCTCCCTGTTTCAGGCATTAGACTTGCAAACCAGCAGTCTGGAACCAGTACTTAGAGCCCTGCAACAGGGAGATACCGTGCAGGCGGCCCAATCGCTGCTGGATCATTACCAGCGCACCGACCGAACGTGGGTGGTCACGACCCTGGACAATTTACCTCCTGAAGAAGCCCTGCCTGCCGCCCAACAGCTCATGCACGATTCAGTGTATATCAATAGCCAGACCGATCAGATCCCCCATCACCCGGAAGGCGGCTGGCAATGGGACTACACCGGCCCCGACCGGGACGATGAATTTGGGTATTCCCTCAACGGCCATAAGTACCTCCCGAACCTATATGTTACCTGGCAGGAGACCGACGATACAGCCTACGCCGCGCTCTTTGACCAGCTCATCCGGGACTGGGTCATCCATCATCCCCTCCCCTCTCCGGGTGACTCCATCTACCTGGTGCTGGACGAATCACAAGGTTTGGACTGGCGGGATATTGGTGAGGTGGAGTGGCGCACCCTGGAAACCGGCAACCGCCTGGGAGCCAGCTGGCCTCAGCTTTTCTACGGATTTCAAACCAGCGAAGCCTTTAGTCCTGCCGCTCGCCTGCTTATGCTATGCAGCATCAACGATCAGGCCACCTATCTCCAGCGGTACCATAAACAAGGCCATAACTGGACCACCATGGAAATGAATGGCCTGGCGCTGGCCGGGCTAGCCTTTCCTGAGTTCCGGGAAGCCAGTAGTTGGGCAGACTATGCCTTGGAGGTGATGACCCGGGAGATCCGGCGGCAGGTGTATCCCGATGGGGTGCAGACGGAGATTTCCACCAAAACCCAGTGGGTGGCCCTGCATCGCTTTGAGTCCATTGCCACGAACTTTCAGAAAGCGGGTTACGAGATTTCCGATGCCTATGTCAAGCGCGTGGAAGATATGTACAACTATCTGGCCTACTCTATGCGGCCCGATGGACACCAGCCCCTCAACAACGACTCGGACCGGGAAGACCTTCGTCCCCGGGTACTCCAAGCGGCTGAGAAATTTAACCGACCCGACTGGCAATGGATTGCCACCAACGGCCAGGAGGGCCAGCTACCGGACAGCCTGCCCACCGTTGTCTTTCCCTGGGGCGGCATGCATGTGATGCGTAACGGGTGGGATGCTAACGCACACTGGGCATTCTTTGATAGCGGCCCCTTCGGTACTGGCCACCAACATGCCGACAAACTGCACCTCTCCGTGTCGGCCTACGGCAAAGATTTACTGGTGGATGGCGGTCGGTACACCCACCAGGATTATTTCAGCTTTGACCCTACGATCTGGCGAGGTTACTTTCGCAGCGCGTTCTCCCACAATGTTATCCTGATTGATGGTAAAGGGCAGAACGGCGGCCCAGTACGAGCACAAACACCCCTGAAAGCGGAACACGACTACACCCACCAACCTACCTACGACTACGCCCGCAGCACGTTCTCCGATGGTTTTGAAGATGTGCAGGGAAAAGCCATCCACACCCGGTCAGTGCTGTATCTTCGGGATCAGTACTGGATCGTATTGGATCACTTCGATACCGACCGACCTCGCACCTTGCAGGCACTCTGGCATTATGCGCCTACCTGCGATGTACAGCTACAGGCCAGCGAAGCAGTCTCCACCAACCCTGACGAAGGTAACCTACGCATCGTCCCGATGGGTGAGGTAGCCTGGCAGACCGACATTGTATCGGGTCAGGAAGAGCCCTTTATCCAGGGATGGTACAGTGCTGATTACGGCACCAAGGAGCCGAACCCCACCGTGGTCTATACCACCAATATCACCCAGCCTACCACCTTCGCCTGGCTACTGGTGCCCGCTTACGGAGAAGTACCAAAAGTACAAACGCAGCTTCAGGAGGCGGCAGGAAAAGTAGTGCTATCGATTGAGGAAGCGGGTAAGTCAGCGGTAACCGTTACTCTGCCATTGGAAGAAGGACTACCCACGGTAGTGCAAACACCCTGAGTCTTCTGTTTGTCCTGACAGATCGTTTCCGGTTTCTTATGGGAACGTAGCCACGCAAATGCGGCCGGGTTGTCGTCTGGCGGCTTAAGCCAACTGCCGGCACAAGGCATACTTTACCAGTTGGGTAGTATTTTGCACTCCGGTTTTCCTAAGAATGTTACGACGATGGGTATTGGCGGTATTGAAAGTGATTTTCAGAACCGCAGCAATCTCTTTGCTGCTCTTCCCCTGGGTCAGAAGCTTCAGGATCTTTAACTCGGTTTTGGATAGACGGCAGGCAGGGCGATCCTTGGTTTCCCGCTGCGGATAATAGTAAAGGTTATCAGAGGAGTCGGGAGCAATTACCGAAAGCACCATTTCCCCGGTTCGCTTCCAGCAACTGATATCCGTGCATTTCTCAATACTGAAGCATACTTCACCGGCAATATCAAGCTCTAAGTGTATTACCTGTAACAGCAGGCGAACCGTCCTTTTAGATGCGTGCTTTACCCGGAAGTCAAAGTTGATGGTGGTAGATGTATGTTGCTCCCACGCCCACTGACGCACATGCGTGCGCCACTTTTTCTCAATCGCATGAAATGACGGCGTATCCTCCGGGTGAATCAACGCATGGAACGCCTCTACGTCCAGGCAGCTATCCAGGGTATATCCCAGCACCTGATTCATACCTTCGCTCAGAAAGCGATAATTTCGCTTGCGATAATCATGGATCATATAGAAAGAAGGTCCGATGTTACTAATGCCTCTCTCTAGGTCGAGTCTGATCTTCTGGTAAACATCATCGTGTAGTGCACGAGAGAAACTATGAGTAGAAATTAATGGGAATGGCATAGGTCAGTATAGTTTCCAGGCAGATTGTATCAATATAATTAAATATATAGAAAGTTAAGTACAATTACACAGAAATCCAAGAAGAAGTGACCAATAGTGTTCAGGCAAACTTGCCATCCTCGGTTGTCACTTAAAGCGTTCCCTGTAGGTAGGCAACCTGAATGAGTTCGGTGGTATTTTTCACCCGGGCTTTTTTCAGCATCTTTCTCCGGTAGGTATTGACCGTATTAAAGGTGATGTCTAACGCTCCGGCAATCTGCTTACTGCTCATCCCTTCAGCCAGCAATTTCAGCACTCGCACTTCCGACTTCGTAAAGGTGCACACAATTCCTCTTTCTTCTTCCGGGTCATACACCACATTTTCGTGACCTTCCGCATGGCTGATCATCAGTACAGTAGTATTTTCTCCCTGCCAGTGGGTAATGTCTGTACAACGCTCGAGGTTATACATCAACTTTCCGGAAGGGTCAGTGGCCATTTCAATCCATTCGTGCAACAGCCGAATGTAGCTACCATCTTTCTTCTTAAGACGGTAGCTAAAGCTCACATGAGGCTGGACACCCTTTGGCTGATTGCACAAATACTGATTGATCTGCTTCATGATCTTTAACAGAGGCACCTTGTCGTCGGGGTGAAGCAGCGAATGTATCAGGCCATACGACCCGGTCAACAGTGTTTCTACCTCATAACCGCTCACCGCCGTAAAACCCGGTTCTACGTACAGCACACGGAAGTACACGTAATCAAAGATAAAATGAAAAGCCTGACCAATGGTGTTGAGCTCTTTCAGATGCTCCTGCGGTGAGATCACCTCCCGCAGTTGCTGCTCACTGGCTATCGATGACCGATGCGTCAGACACTCTTTCAGGGCGGCAACAAACTCCTGATCTCTCATCGTATGCCGGTATTTTTCATACGATCTTTCGTCAAAATGCCAGTATGAAGTATAAACATTACCTTATCAGCCGAGTACTCTCTGATAGCCATAAATAAGAATAAGCTGTATTTTATTCACTCACTCAGACTTTCAATCACTCACTCTCCTCTTACGCTCAGTGAATTTCTTCTTTGAACTTGGCATCTTTATCCTTTGAAAGAAAATCAGCTTCTGCCGCAATTCCCTTTTTCCCGGCTTTCAGCAAGGCATCATCGGCTACTTTGTCAATCGGAGTATAGCAGGAAGCTGGTTCATCCTTATAGGGTTTATTGCTGATGCGGTTGTAAACCGAAATCAACGACCAGCGGGAATGATCGCTCAGATTGGCATTGGAGCGATGCAGCAGGTTGCAATGAAAGAACAGCGCATCGCCTGGCTGGACCTCCACATACACCAGTTCGTGCTGCTTCAACGCTTCTTCTACTTTCTCCATGTGGGCTCCCACCTGCTCCCCGGCCATATTGTGCTCCACCCGTCCCATGCGGTGGGTACCTTTGAGCACCTGCATGCAGCCGTTCTCCTGGTTGGCTTCGGTCAGGGCCAGCATGATGCTTACCATATCCGGGTAGAGAAACCCATTATTGTACCAGTAACCATAGTCCTGATGCCACTCCCAGGCTCCGCCTTTCTTGGGTTCTTTCTGCATGAGTTTGGAATGATAATGCCCTACGCTCCCTCCCAGAATGGTTTCCGCAGCCTCCACCATCCGGGCACTGCGGCTGTACAATCCGTAAATATCATCCTGAGGAGTATACCACAAGGCCAGTTTGGTTCGTAAACCTTTACTATCATTAAAATCAAAAGACTGGTCGTGGATTACCTGGTCTTCTACCGAAGTCTGATAGATGAGTTCTGCTTCCTGGGGTGAGAAGAACTGGGGAATGATGACGTAGCCATCCCGCTCAAAATCAGCCAGATGCTGCTTAGTAAAAGTGAAGTTCGTTTGCATGATTACGCATTTAGTTGTTGTTCAATGATTTTGCCGGATTCTTTTTCTTTTAAGATCACTTTCTTTCGCCCGTCGGGCAGGTGTTCTTCTTTAATGAGCCAGTGGGCATCATCGTACTCCTTCGCTCCAAGGGGCTGACTTCCCTCAGTATTGCCTCGCCATACCGGCAGTTGTACGGGTTCCCATTGTTTGCTTTTGGCTGAAACATAACAGGCATCCATGATGGCATTCACCACATAACCGTCGTAAAAGCTCTCCATCGGACTTCGCTCTTCATCCATCGCATTGAACATGTCGGTGAACATATGGGTATACCCTAACGCATGAATTTCGTCTCCGACCGGAAAGAGCCAGCCGGTTTCCTGCTCGGCTTTTTCAGCCACATATCCCTGCATCCCTACGGAGGTAAACATCTCATAACCAGTTCGTAAGAAATGATCCAGGCGGATCGTGCCTTCCGTACCGGATACTTCATCCCGTAAGTCCATACCACCCCGGAACGCCCAGCTTACTTCAAACTGGGTCACCGCTCCGGTTTCGTAACGCACCAATCCTACGGCGTGGTCTTCGGCCTCAATAGGTTTCACCAGCGTATCGGCCCAGCACATTACTTCCACCGGTTTCACTTCCTTTCCCACAAAGTTGCGCCCGATCTCTATGCAGTGGCAGCCCATATCGATGATGGCTCCGCCACCCGAATACTCCGGCTGCCAAAACCAGTCGCTGTGCGGGCCCGGATGTGCCTCGCGAGATCGGGTCCATAATACCTGCCCGACGGCTCCGCGCTGTACGGCCTCGCGGGCTTTCAGGGTTTTAGGAGTATAGGTGAGGTCTTCCAGATATCCGTGAAAGACTCCGGCTTTTTCTACGGCTTCCAGGATCTCCAATGCTTCCTTTCCATCCATGGCGAGGGGCTTGGTGCATAAGATATTTTTACCAGCGGCAGCGGCGGCCAGTATGGCTTCTTTATGCAAATGATTGGGAAGGGCGACAATGACCGTATCACTCTGTTCATCGCGCACGGCCTGGTGAATATCGGTATAGGTTTGCGGAATTTTCCACTTGTCAGCAAACTGGATGGCTCGCTCCTGAGAGCGGGAATACACCGCGTGAATACGGTCGCGCCCCCGCTGATTATACAGGCTGGCCGTATAAAAATCACCAATGAGCCCGGTGCCCAACAGGGTAATGGCATGATGTGTAGTGTTCATCATAGGTTGTTATGTTTGATTGCTTAAGTTACAATCTTTTTTGAGGATTGGGAATTAGGTATTGGGTTTTGAAGACCGGGGCCTGGAAAAAGAAAGACACCGCATTGGTAAACAAAGTGGAGCACTCCGAAAGATCAAACACCCAACTCCCCCTCCCTATAACCCAGCACCCAAACCACGAAAGCTCGCTAAGTGCCGGACAGATCGCCTTGTTTCTCACAACATTGGTAACCTTCCCGATATATATCAGTGGCAAATGAGCCAGAGCAATGGTGGCAGCGGCGGGCACAACCCATGACCTGATTCATACGCAACAGGAAATGGCGGAGATGACAGCCCGGCAGTTGAACACATCGGGTGTTTTGGCCTGGGTAAGTTTTTTCTTTTTACAAAAAACATTCAACCGACCTGCGCGTATTCTTACTATTATTACCTTTGCGATGGGGGTAATTGTTTTAAATTCATGCTTCGAGTGGGCAGTAGCGGCAGTAAAGATGCGCCATACCAGACTACTCAAAGCCGTACAATAAACGCTTAATGGAAAAACAGAATTTTTTATTTGTCTCATACGATGGTCTCATTACCGATATTGCCTGGCAGGTAGTCAAAGAAGGCCATCAGGTGAAGTATTTTATTCAGGCAGAAAACGAAAATGATATTGGGGATGGCTTCGTTCCCAAAACCACCGACTGGCGTAAAGAGGTAGACTGGGCTGATACCATTATTTTTGACGATGTGCTGGGTCACGGTGCCATGGCTGAAGAAATGCGAAAACTGGGCAAGCATGTGGTCGGCGGAACAGCCTACACGGACCAGTTGGAGGACGACCGGGCTTACGGACAGGAGGAACTGAAGAAGTTTGGCGTCAACATCATTCCCTACCGCGATTTCCGCTCTTTTGATGAAGGGATTGCCTACGTGCAACAGCATCCGGCCCGCTACGTGATCAAGCCCAGCGGCGAAGCGCAGAACATTAAGCGACTGCTGTTTGTAGGAGAGGAAGAAGACGGACAGGATGTTATACGGGTACTCAGTGACTACAAACGGGCCTGGTCCGATCAGATGACCGTATTCCAGTTGCAAAAGCGGGTTACCGGAGTGGAGATCGCCGTGGGAGGATTCTTCAATGGCAAGCAGTTCGTCTATCCCATCAATATCAACTTCGAGCACAAAAAACTATTCCCCGGCAACCTGGGCCCTTCTACGGGTGAGATGGGCACCACCATGTTTTGGAGCGGACCGAACAAACTCTTCAATGCGACCCTCAAGAAATTTGAGAAGCGGCTCGCCGAGGAAAACTACGTGGGCTACATCGATATCAACTGCATAGTAAACGGCAACGGCATTTACCCGCTGGAGTGGACCTCCCGTTTTGGCTACCCGACCATCAGCATCCAGCAGGAGAGCATGATCACGCCCATTGGTGAGTTCTTCCATAAGCTGGCCCGGGGCGAAGACCCCAAGTTCAAGACCAAAAGCGGATTCCATATTGGCGTACGCCTGGTAGTACCGCCCTTTCCCTTTAAAGACAAAAAGAACTTTGAGTCCATGTCGAAGGATGCGGTGATCGTTTTCAAGGGGAAGAAGATGCTGGAAGGCATTCATATTGAAGATGTGAAAGAACGCAACGGGGAGTGGGTGATCACCGGCTCGGCTGGAGTGGCGCTCATCGTCTGCGGCAACGGCCCCACCATGCAACAGGCCCAGAAACAGGTCTATAACCGCATTAAAAATGTGCTGATTCCCCACATGTATTATCGCACCGATATTGGCGACCGCTGGCTGGAAGATGCCGACCGCCTCATGAGTTGGGGATTCTTGCGGGAGATCTGACATAAATATCGGCCATGCTTACTTTTGACGACTAGGGGCACTTATTTCCGTATCAACCAATCGTGTGTTTGTTAGAAGAAATTGAGGAAACCTTTGTTAATGCATTCCCTTCGTCAAAAAGCAGGCGAAAGCTTTTTAACACATATACCACTTATGTTCAGGATTTACAACATGCCATTCAGCCTGAGTCTGTGATATATCAGTTGATGGATGGTAGTTTTGTAACTCAAAAACTCAACCCTCGTGATATTGATATCGTCTCCTTTATCCAATTTAAGACGTTTGAACGATGTGAGCAATCATTGCGTGCTTTTCGCAAAAACGGAATTTATCAGAATATTGATGGTTTTGTGGAAAAAGTATACCCTTCTGACCATCCTTACTATCTCAGGTATCAACACGATTTAGTATATTGGATAAACTTATTCTCTTACTCACGGAAGCATCAGAAGAAGGGCCTCATAAAAATCAGGTATGGAGAAGCAGAAAATCATTGAGATTACTACGACATTGGAGAAAATTGATGAGACCAATAAAATGATCTCATTTCATCGTCAGTTCGACCAACCCGATACGAACGCTATTGAGAACTTTGAGCAATTACGAATTGATTTTCTCAACCAATTAGCCCAGCTATTGCGTGAATATCATGTTGAAATCAAACTCCCTAAAGCCGTATGATCCTTTTTAAGCAAAGTCCCATGAGCGAATCAGGTTATTGATAGGCTGGGTGAGTCAGGAAGCAAAGTGCGACCTGATTTACCAGGCCAGGCTTTACTGCTAAACACCGCTCCTGGATCTCGCAAACTTACGGAAGGCATTCGCCAAAGTGCTGGCGCAGGGATTCTAAGCTCACTAACTCAAAGGCGGGTGTACCTCCATCAGCCCCATCACTCCCGTCGCTGCCATCGGAGCCGTCGCTGCCGCCGTGTCCGGCATCTCCATCATCGCCGCCGTCTCCCCCATCGCCACTGCTGTTGTGCACGATAATGATTGACTCCAGCTCTGGAATATCCCTATTGGCAAAGAACGTCACACGGCCACCATCCCCACCGTCGCCGCCATCTCCGCCATCACCCCCGCTGCTGCACGCCTTACTATCAGTAGTGCTGTCGTAGCCATCTCCCCCGTCGCCACCGTCGCCGCCATCACCTCCTTCGGTGTACAGATGCAGGATGCCCTCTCCCGGGCGCAGCAGTAACTGCCGATGCTCACCTATCCGAACCCGCAGAAATGCTACTCCCTCGTAGTCGAAGGATTGCACGTACACCCGCAGGTTGTCCCCATCGTCTCCATCCTTACCGTCGGAACCATCACTCCCATCCGAGCCATCGATAGAGGAATCGCTGCCGCTGGAACCATCCCAGGCATCACTGCCACTGAAGGACCAGCGATACAAAGCCTGGTAGCTGATCGGGATGGTTACATCTTCGCACAGGGCAGGGTTGCGGGCCCACTGTGCCCGTAGCGTCACGGTGGAAAGCGGCTCGCAGTAGTAGGCGGGTAAATAGGCTTCATCCAGCGCCACCGTCTGCCCCATGATCTCTACCGTGAACGCCTCGGGGTCAATCAGTCGGGTGCGGCGGACGTTGGGGATGAAGTGTTGCTCACCATTACTGAAGTGGGCATCCATCATCAGGGGAATGCGCTGGCCGGGAGTCAGGGCATCGGTGCCGGCATAGTCCAGGCTGAAGGAGATGAGGTACGGAATGGCTACTTCGCAGGCCTGGGTGAGGGCGGGGTTGTCTTTTACCGCTACGCTCAGGCGAATGGTGTGCCCCTCCCGGTATACGGCAGCACGGTCGAAGTACACCCAGCCGTGCTGGAAGTAGCCATGCTCCACCTTTACCTCAAACCGGTTCCACGACAGCCAGCCACCGTTCAGGCCGGAAGTGCGCCGAAGCTTGCCATTGTCCATCTGGGCCCAGATGCCGATGCGAAATCGGTCTTCCGATAGCAACTGGCTGCTGTCGGCATTTACCGTAAAGGCAACAATTGCTTTGCGCAGCCGGGGTATTCCGGCGGAGCTGGCGGCTGACGACGACAGCGTTAGCCCACTGGCAACAAGTATAAATGGCAGGAGAAAGGTATATCGATGTAGCATAGGACCCGGTAGTGATGAATCATAATCAATGGGTAAGAGGTAGATGTCTTATAGCATACCCCCTTACTGATACATCTGACAAATTCTACACCAATTTGCGATACTGCCTCGCCAGGAACAGGGGCCTGAAAGTCAGTCCGGACACCAAACCATTGCGGCTGATCATGGTTATGTCGATAGTATTACCATTAAAATTGAATCATTATGCCTTACATAACCAATAAGAAAGCAAAAGAAGAAGTAGGAATCTTTTATGAAGATTACGGTAGCGGACAACCGGTGATCCTGATCCACGGCTGGCCCCTGAGTCACCGTGCCTGGGAACCGCAGGTATCGGAGATTGTAGAGGCGGGATTTCGCTGTATCTCCTACGATCGCCGGGGCTTTGGAGTGTCTTCTGCCCCCTGGGAGAGCTACGATTACTCCGCCCTGGCCAGTGACCTGAACGAAATCATCACCCAACTGGACCTTAACGACTGCATCCTCTGCGGCTTTTCGATGGGCGGAGGAGAAGTGGTGCGCTACTTTACCGACTATGGTGCCGACCGTATTGCCAAAGCCGCCCTCATCAGCTCCATCATTCCGCTGGTAAAACAGAAGGATGATAACCCGGACGGCGTGCCGGAAGCCATGCTCACCGATATCATGCAGGCCCTGAAAACCGATCGGGTAGGGTTTCTGGAACAGTTCACAAAGAACTTCTACAACTATTCCGAGAACATTGATAAGATCAGTGAGCAGCAGTTGCATTACGACTGGACGATTGCCGCCTATGCCTCGCCTCGAGCGACCATTCAATGTGCAATTTCCTGGGGAGAAACGGATTTCCGACCGGAGCTAAAGCATGTTACGGTGCCTACGCTTATTGTACACGGAGATGCAGACCAGATTGTACCGATTGACACCGCCGGGAAACAGGCAGCAGAAGGTATTGCCAACAATGAGTATCATGTAATTGCCGGGGGACCGCACGGATTGAACGTGACCCACCGGGAGGAGTTGAACCAGCGATTGCTGGCATTCCTGAAAAAATAGTCGGGTAAACCCCTTTACCTCACCCGCCAGATCTACCCAGGTCTGGCTTTTTTCATGCCCTTTCCGCTCGGTACAGGCCGCCGAGGCAGCTACTCAGACTCTATTTCATAGAAGATGGCTCCCAATCCTTTATCGAGCCCCTCAAAGTAGTGCTCATTCAGAAACTCAGGGGCCATCAGTTTTTCAATAATTTCACTGGTTTCGTCATCGGTCAGCCGTTCCTCTAAACCAAAACCGTTCTGAATCCTGATCTTTCTGAGCCCGGCCCAGAGGGCAATCAGCACTCCGTTATCTTTATCCGCCTGTCCCACCTTCCAGTAGTTGGCCAGATTCACCGAATATTCGTCGATGGTTTCGAATGGTTCCAGAGAATCCAGGGTAACAATGACCACCTGATTGGTAGTGGCTTTTTCATGTTGCTGAAGCCGGGCGTTCAATACCCGTTCCTGTTCATCGCTCAGGATATGCCCGTAGTCGTTCACCCGGCCCATCAGCGGCGGGAGTCCGGTATCAGAAGGGGTGGATCGAGAGGATGATTGGCAGGCCCCAATCAGCAGGACCAGCAACAGGCAGGGAATACTCCGAGGTACCATGTCGTATAAGTTAGGTGTTTAACTTGCAGTACGGATGAATACAGTATGGACAGGAAGGTGGCATTATGATAGATGAATTATCATAACTTCCGCTGCCGGGCTGCATCACGCGTACTTTAGTGCTTAGTAAAACCAACGTACCGACTTGTCACCTTCGCCGGAGCGACTGGTTTAGCTGTATAACGAATAGTGATTGGTGATACAAGAATACCATGTACCTCCACGCACTACTTATTCTTCACTAATCATCTCACTATTCATTCTTCATCATTCATTCGTCACTACTCATTCTTCACCACTCATCCGTCACTAATCATTATAGGATACCGCTATCATGAAGGGTTGATCACATCTGGGTTTTGCCCGGTCGGCATTGACGAAATGAAAACTGTTGCTACTGTTTCTTCTTTCACCTTCAGGCCGAGTTCTTTCAGCACTTCGGGTTGGTCTTCAAAGGCGAAGCGGAGGGCGCGTTCGTAGCGTTTCATCCAGCGGCTCAGGGCGGTCTCGGCCTGTAAGCGAGTCTGCGTGCTTTGCAGGGCTTCGTCCCGCTCTTTATCCCGAAGATCGTAGGCCTGATACACGGCTTCCACCATCGCTGCTCCCTGCTTAAGTTCTTCAGACTTCAACCCGTAGGCTTTTAGCGCGGGGGCAACATTTTTGGCATTCGCGTAGAACGTACGGGCCTGCTTTACCCACTTCAATAAGTTTCGTTCCCGCCGGCCATCTAACTGAAGCGCTTTGTATTGACCCCGATCATCGGCCAATGCCAGGCGAGCAATCTGGAGATGGTGCTTGTAGACCTGCCAGGCATCGCTCTTGGCCCGACGCAAAACATCCGTAGCACTGTATTGCTCACCGTACTCTTTTTGCTGCATGGCCGACAGTTGCATTAACTCATCGCTCAGCGCCTGCCCCTTTTGCAATTCGGCGACTGAAAACCCGAGCGGATCAACTTTCTGCTGCCAGAGGTCATTGGACAATACGCCGCTGATGGCTTTTTCTGATTTCCGGGTCAGTTTTTCAAAGCTCATGATCAATTTTTTCTTCAAAGAAAAGCGGTTAGCCCGGGCAATACAATACAGAATCATCGGCAAATCATACTACCCGAATTTTTCCTGCATTGCATAAATGGTCAGACTAAATGTTAAAAAATTGACCTTACTTATTACTTCAATCTTACAAAGAGGAAGTATAAATACGCTAGCTTAAAACTTTACACTGCTTAAAATATGATCATTTTCACTTAAGTTATTACCCGCACATGTTTTTCAAATGGCCGGTTGGTACCGGGTTCCACCTCATGTCATAAGCCATTTTCATCGGGTGGTACCGGGTGCCCACTGACCATTTTGCCTGATTTGGTCAGGGTGTACCGGGTACCCAGTGGTGGCAGAGACATTTTTCGTCAGGTGGTACTGCGTTCCTCCTACGGTTTTTGACAGTTTTGGTCAGGGTGTACCGAGGCCTCCCTCCCCTTTTGAAGGGATAAAGGCAGTCGTCCTCAACGGCTCTTTGTCACCCAATCTCACTGATCTTTTATCAACTTTATTCCAGACAAGCTTCCTGTGTTTGAACCAAGCGTCGGCACGATGACCTAACCCCACCCTGCTTTCTCCGTAGGCAATAAGCAAAGACCTCTTCCTATGAAACAGATTTTGCCCGTAATTGCCCTGATGACCGCCTTATTCCTACGATGTACTGCTCCCTCCGATCCCAACTCCGATGCTTCCCCACCGGACTCTCTGGCCCGGGTACCCTCCGGCTGGATCGAGGATCGGGTAGCCAGTGCCCGGGAGCGGCTGACCGCCAGCGAAGCCGGACAACTGATCTGGCAGGCCATTGAAGCCCACGGCGGTTTAGACCAATGGTTCAGTCAGGGGCCCCTGGCCTTTCAGTTTAATTATCAGCCGCTGGATGGCAGCACTCCCCGCAATACCTACGAGGTAGCCGACTACTGGTCGGCCCGCACCCGTCACCAGATGATGCCCGATACCACCGTGCAGTATGGCTGGACCGGACAGGAAGCCTGGATTACCCCGGCCGATACTGAAATGCCTTACAATGCCCGCTTCTGGTCACTCACTCCGTATTACTTTGTGGGCATCCCCTTTGTGCTGGCCGACGAAGGGCTTAGCCTGGAACAGCTGGGCGAGCAAACCCACGAGGAGCGCACCTACGATGCAGTGAAGATCACCTTTGGCGAAAACGTGGGCGATGCCCCGGATGACTACTACATTGTGTACATTGACCAGGAAACCAAACAGGTGGGGGTTACCCGCTACATTGTTTCTTACCCCGGCTACTTCCCCGATGGCGGCCACATGCCCGAGAAGTTTATGGACTGGACCGGTTACCAGACCGTGGGAGGCATTACGCTGGCCAAAGGCTTTGATACTTACTGGTGGAAAGAGGAGCAACCTGCCGAACACATCACTGAGATCAGCGTCTCTCAGGCCGCCTTTCAGCCCGATGTAGCCCAGACCTACTTCGACGCCCCTAAAAATGCCAAGATGCTTACGGATATGTAGGCTGGCGACGCAAGACGAGAGCAGAAATGCACCACTGGGTGCATACCAGATAGCCTAAAGGTCTGTCCGGTTGGCTTCGGGAAGTGAGTTATTCCGGCAATTTCACAACAATTTATGCATGAACCCTACACCCCGGGCCACGGGCGGGGCAGCAGGAAAAGAACAATAAGCCGCCCATTGACCGTTGTACTGTCTGAAAAACGATCATCCTCCGGGCGGGGCTTTTCTGCGATGCTTATGCACGATCAGGCATATGGCTGAAAAGACCACAAACATACCCCACGGTGACTCGTTTACTAAACACGCCCGGTCTATACCAACTATTTTGGCTCATGTTCAATCCGTACACCCTGCAACCCTTGTTCTGGCATGCACCTTACATTCATTGATATACCTGCTTTTCGGGATGCCCTGAAACCCTTCACCCTTACCCGTCCGGTAGCCACCCTGCGGGTAGGTATCCGTACGCTGGGGGAAAAATGGCAAATGCGGCTGGCCGAGTTCACCGAACCCGGTACGCCCTCGCACCTCACCGTCCCCTACCTGCAACGCAAGTATCCCCTGCGACTGGAAGCCGATCAACTGATCGTGAATTCGGCGGTTTGCCCCACCGATGCCCTCATTGATCAGGTACTGACACTGGAACCCCGCGCCGTACTTTGCCAGGAAGGCTGCTTTATTGCCACCCGCATGCCG
The DNA here is from genome assembly GCA_040222715.1 of Cyclobacteriaceae bacterium. GTDB lineage: Bacteria > Bacteroidota > Bacteroidia > Cytophagales > Cyclobacteriaceae > Tunicatimonas. The sequence goes on from JAVKCN010000133.1 coordinate 46,309, forward strand.
GGAGAAGATGTACAGGCTTTGATACAGGCCGGTTCCCTGCCCACTCTGCCCACTCCGGCCCTTCCCGGTTATCGTACCCTTATTCATTCCGAACACCTCACCCTGATCCGGCACCCCTGGGACATCTTTCTACACAATGGCGACCAAATACACACTGACTATCACTGGCTTACCCGAGGGCGTTCTTCCGGCACCATCACCGACGTCCACACCCGCACCTACGGCGATGCTCAGATCTTTGTAGAAGAAGGCGTGGAAGTACGGGCAGCCATCCTCAATGCCGAAAGCGGCCCCATTTACTTAGGGAAGAATACCATGATCCATGAGAATGCAGTGATCAAAGGCCCCTTCGCCATGCTGGAAGCGTCGCACGTGAATATGGGCGCAAAGATTCGGGAGGCCACCACCATCGGCCCCCACTCCAAGCTGGGTGGAGAGGTGAAAAATACGGTAATACAGGCCCATAGCAATAAAGGCCACGAAGGTTTTATCGGCAACTCGGTGATTGGCGAATGGTGCAACTTCGGGGCGGACACCAACACCTCTAACCTCAAAAACAATTATCAGTCGGTGCGTCTCTGGGATTACCGCAGCCGTCGGCTGGAAGATACCGGCCAGACCTTTTGCGGGCTGATGATGGGCGACCACAGTAAGTGTGGTATCAACAGCATGTTTAATACCGGAACGGTGGTAGGCGTGTTTGCCAACCTGTTCGGCGGAGGCTTTCTGCCCAAATTTGTCCCATCTTTCTCCTGGGGCGGCAGTGAGTCGCTGGAAGAATACCGTTTCGAGAAGGCGGTGGAGGTGCTAACTCGCGTACTCGCCCGCCGCAACCAGACTCCCGCCCCCGACGACCTGGAGATTCTTGAGTATCTCTCCCTCCATCGCGGGTCAGAGCTGGCATAAGGTAGTGTTTTAAGGGGTTTTCCTACATCTGTACTATCCGGTAGAGGAGCACACTTTATTAGAACGGCAATCCTCTTAGGTTCGCATTAACACGAAGAAAACTTCTTTCAGCGTTGTTTTATTGAATTAAGTCTATACCTCAGTTAAATAATACAAGCATGTTGGCTGATTATAGCACTGAATTTGGTACGTAATCTTTTTCACCCATTTAAACATTCATTTTTATGTGTGGTATTGTTGCCTATATCGGACACCGCTCGGCCCATTCGGTCATCTTAAAAGGATTGAAGCGCCTGGAATACCGGGGCTATGACAGTGCGGGACTGGCCCTCATGAACGGAGAACTGTCCGTTTACAAAAAGAAGGGTAAAGTTTCTGATCTGGAAAATTACTTACACGAAGTAGGTCAGCATAAACTGCATGCCCAATTAGGCATTGGACACACCCGCTGGGCCACCCACGGCGAGCCGAACGATGCCAATGCCCACCCCCACTATTCCAGCAACCACCGCCTGGCAATCATCCACAATGGGATTATTGAGAACTACGATGCCCTCCGCAAAGAACTGATCAGCAAAGGCCATCAGTTTGCCAGCGAAACCGATACCGAGGTGTTGATCCACTTCATTGAAGATGTAAAAGAACACGAAGGATACTCCCTGGAAGAAGCCGTGCGGGTCGCTTTAACCCGGGTGGTGGGCGCCTACGCCATCGCCATTGTCTCAGCCGATGACCCTCATACCCTGATTGCCGCCCGCAAAGGCAGCCCGCTGGTGCTGGGCCTGGGGAAAGATGAGTTCTTCCTGGCTTCGGATGCTACGCCCATCGTAGAGTACACCAGCGACGTCGTATACCTGAACGATAATGAAGTTTGCGTGATCAGGGACGGACAGTTCAATATCAAAGATATTCATACCGAACACACCACCGATCCCTACATCCAAACCCTGGATCTGGAACTGGAGGCCATTGAAAAAGGCGGGTTCGACCATTTTATGCTCAAAGAGATCTACGAGCAACCCAAGTCCATCAGCGATTGTATGCGCGGTCGTCTCAATGCCGACACCAACACCATGATGCTGGGCGGTATCCGCGACTACATTGACAATATGGTGAATGCCAATCGCATCATCATCATCGCCTGCGGCACCTCCTGGCATGCCGGGTTGGTGGCGGAGTATATCTTTGAAGACCTGTGCCGCATTCCGGTAGAGGTAGAATACGCTTCGGAGTTCCGGTACCGAAACCCGGTCATCAACCCCGGTGATGTGATCATTGCCATCTCTCAGTCGGGAGAAACGGCGGATACCCTGGCGGCCATTGAACTGGCGAAGGCCCATGGTGCCATTGTGCTGGGAGTATGTAATGTGGTAGGGTCTTCCATTGCCCGGGCTTCGCACGCGGGCTCATATACCCACGCCGGCCCTGAAATTGGAGTGGCCAGCACCAAGGCCTTCACCGCCCAACTGACGGTGCTCACCATGTTTGCCATGCTGGCAGGATACCGAAAGGGTACGCTGGATCAGACCACCTACCAGCAATTGCTTCAGGAGATGAGTGAGATACCGGCCAAAGTGGAAAAAGCTTTGAAATTAAATGCTCAGATAGAATACATCTCCGGCATTTACCAGGATGCCACTAATGCCATTTACCTGGGGCGAGGACATAATTTCCCGGTGGCTCTGGAAGGTGCCTTGAAACTGAAAGAGATCAGCTACATTCATGCGGAAGGGTACCCTGCCGCGGAGATGAAGCACGGCCCCATTGCCCTCATTGATGAGGAGATGCCCGTGGTGGTAATTGCTACGCAAGACAGTTCTTACGAGAAAGTAGTCTCTAATATTCAGGAAGTGAAGGCCCGCAAAGGGCAGGTAATTGCCGTGGTGACCGAAGGAGATGAGTTAATTGCTAATATCGCCGACCATGTGCTGGAGATTCCGGCCACGAATCAGTTGCTTACGCCCCTGATCTCGGTCATTCCCTTACAGTTGCTATCTTACCATATCGCGTTGATGCGTGGGTGCAATGTAGATCAGCCCCGGAATTTGGCTAAATCGGTGACGGTGGAGTAAAATAGCAGGCGGGAGACGGTTGGCAGGTATCAGATGATAGCGTAGAACAGTAGGCCGTAGACGGTTGGCAGGTATTAGATGATAGCGTAGAACGGTAGGCCGTAGACGGTTGGCAGGTATCAGGGTAGTTAATAACAGCCAACCGCGCACTTTCTTCTGGCATCAGGCAGCAATGCTGACGGGAACGACTACTTTGGTGTCTTCCCACGCCATGATCATCTCGGTACCGGCTTCATTAAACATGATGGTGAACGGCTCGTAGGACTCATCCGTTTTGGAGGTAGGCACATCTACCCGGAGAACATCCAGATCTTCATTATAATTATAATGTCCCCACTCGCCAAGCGCGCTATTGAAGATCAACGTCCATTTATCCTGCTCGGGAATGGCATACATTGAATAGGTGCCCGCTTCTAATTTGCTACCGTTGATGGTCAGCCCTTCGGTCAGGGTAATCTCAGTAGCTTCGTTTGCACCCAGTCGCCAAACTTCTCCATAAGGCACCAGCCCACCAAATACTTTACGATCGCGCTTATGCGGCTGAGAGTAAACCACTTTTACATAGGCATCACCTTGCTTCATGGCGGCAATACTTAAAGGGCTTGGCCGAGGCTCTAAGCTTTTTTGCGCCAAAACGGTTTGACCGACAAGACAACAGATCATTAAGGTCAATGTCATGTAAACAATATTTCGCTTCATCATTTAAACAGGTTAAGAATTAGTAATAGAAATTCATGTAAAGGTACGGAAAAATACTATTGGTTTTCCCCAAAAATAGCAATGTACTTGCTTGTTAAACGGTCAAATAGCAGACAAATTATCTAGACCATGTTTACTTCGGGCTCAATTGCCACGCCAAACTTTTCCTGCACGGACGCCTGGATGTCGTAGGCCAGCTTTTTTACTGCTTCCCCACTGGCCCCACCGTGATTGACCAGCACCAATGCCTGCTGATCATGCACGCCTACGCTGCCGAATCGCTTCCCTTTCCAGCCCGCCTGCTCAATCAGCCAGCCTGCCGGGAGTTTTACTTCCTGATCGGAGATCGGATAGCCGGGTACTGTGGGGTAGGTTTGCTGTATCTCCTCAAATATGGCCCGACCGACGATGGGGTTTTTAAAGAAACTGCCTGCATTGCCGATTAATGCCGGATCGGGTAGCTTGCTCCGCCGAATATGCATCACCGCCTCACTTACATCGCGAATGCTGGCTTTTTGTAATGCCGCAGCTCCCAGCCGTTCGGTCAGGGTAGCTTCAATGGCCCCGTAAGCAGTATTGATCACCGGCTTCTTACTTAACCTGAATACCACTGACGTGATAATATATTGTCCCTTGCAGGTATTTTTAAACACACTTTCCCGGTAACCAAACCGGCATTCTTCTCCGGTGAATTGTCGGCGGCTTCCGGTAGATATTTCTACTGCCTCTAAGGATTCAAACACATCTTTGATCTCCACGCCGTAGGCTCCAATATTTTGCATGGGTGCGGCTCCCACCGTGCCCGGAATCAGCGACAGATTTTCTACTCCACCCCAGCCATGTTCAACACAATACATCACTAGTTCATGCCAGTTCTCTCCGGCACCGGCTCTAATCCAGACGAAATCTTCGTTTTCTTCTATAACGTCAATCCCACGAATGTCCATCTTCATGACCAGTCCATCGAAATGCGAGGTAAAGAGAAGATTGCTGCCCCCGCCCAATATCAATTTAGGCGTCTGTTGCCAGGCCTCCTGCTGAAGCAGCTCCTGTAACTCCTCCACACTACTAATTTCCGTAAAGTAGTGGGCATTCGCCTCGATCCCGAGCGTATTGTAGGATTTTAGCGAAACATCTGATTCTATTTTCATCAATATGCGGTTTCTGATGTTACTACAAAAACTTTACCTTTTTGACAGCTTTTGGTATCATTACACTTTCTATCCGGACGAAGGTTCCGGTACAAATTCGGGCAATAACATTAAATGATTGATACGTGGATACCTTTGAAGAATTTTTGGACAAGAAGAAAGTAGCGTCGGAAGCATTTCGCCAGGGAGCTCCAGACTTGTGGGAGGAGTGGAAAGGTTTATTTGAGCAGATGCACCCTAACAGCTTTACCGCGCAAAAGCTGTTTCTAATCAATAAGATACGTCGGGAATTTCCTTTACAACCAGAAACTGATTCAGGAATAAAAGCCACCGGCTCCGCAGGGATCGCCTCCGTCACTGAGGAGAAGGCTAAGAAGGATTAGCCGGTTCGGGGCTTACACTTTCATCCACCTTTTTATGCTCCTTCTTATCTTTATCCTTTTTGTCTTTCTTTTCCAGTTTTTGCTCTTTCTTCTGTATAAAGGCGTCTTCTTCGGCCTTGGCCTGGTTAATTACGAAATCTTCTTCACTTCGCTCTTCAAGCAGGTACTGGTTGATGCGCTGACGTAACTCTTTGGCCGAAAGGTTGCGATAGATATCGCCATTCACTACCGCCGACATCTGCCCGGTTTCTTCGGAGACCACCACCACCAGGGTATCGGTAATTTCGGTCATACCAATGGCGGCCCGATGGCGAAGGCCCAGTTCGGCAGGCAGGTTTTCCCGCTCGGTTACCGGCAAAATACACCGGGCGGCTTTGATGCGCCCTTCAAAGATGATAACGGCACCATCATGCAAGGGACTGTACTTATTAAAGATAGACAATAACAGCCGTTTAGAAACGACTGCATCGATCTCATCGCCGGATTCAGCGTAAAATTTTAAGGGTGAGTTCTTAGAGAATACAATGAGCGCTCCGGTATTGGAACCACTCAGGCTTTTGGAAGCATCGATGATGGGAGTAAGATTGAGTTTCTCCTGCTCCTCCTTTTTTTTCCAAAAAGTTTTAAAGAAAGAATCCCGGTTGATGGTGGTTGTTTTTCCGACCAGGAGGAGGAACTTACGGATTTCCTGTTGAAACAGAATGATGGCAGCCAACACTCCCACTCCCATAAACTGCCCTAAAATTGCTGAGAGCAACTCCATCTGAGCTGCTTTCACTACCAGATATAATAGATACAGGGTAAGAAAACCAAAAAATATACTCAGGGCTACACTGCCCCGCATTAATTTATATACCTGATACAGCAAGACACTCACCAGGAGTATATCAACGATATCATTCCAGTTAATTTCTAAAAACCCTATATAAAAAAGATACGTCAATGTTTTTTACCTACTTTACTTATTCCAATATCCTTGTTTCTTCACGCACATACTGCGTTAACTGAATCGCTTCCATCGCTTCTTTTACATCGTGTACCCGTAGTAAGGAAGCGCCTTGCATCAACGCGACGGTATTCAGCACAGTAGTACCATTAAGTGCTTCCTCCGGCCCATAACCCAGTCGCTTGTAAATTAATGATTTACGCGACAATCCGGCCAATATCGGTAGTCCTAATACCTGAAAAGCGGTCAGGTTTTTCAGCAGCGTGTAGTTCTGATCAATTGTTTTAGCAAACCCAAACCCAGGGTCCAGGATAATATCAATGACTTTTCTCTCTCTCAACTCCGCTACCTTACGCTGAAAATAATCTAATATATCAACAACAATATGATCATAATCGGTCAGTTGCTTCATGGTTTGTGGTGTTCCTCGCATGTGCATAAGTATGTACGGTACCTGATTCCGGGCCACCACGTCAAACATGTGCTCATCCAGTGCACCTCCGGAGATGTCGTTGATCATACAGGCTCCGGCGGCTAAGGCCTCTTCTGCTACCGCGGCCCGAAACGTATCTACTGAGATATTTGCCTCCGGAAAATGTTGTGCCACCAGGGCAACTGCAGTACTCACCCTTTGCTTTTCTTCCTCAGTTGAAACATCAACCGCTCCGGGTCTGGAAGAATAACCACCAATATCAATAATCGTTGCTCCTTCACGCAACATTTTTTCTGCCTGAGTCAACATTGGCTGATCGCTGCTCGAGAACTTTCCACCATCGTAGAATGAATCCGGGGTCACATTCAGGACTCCCATCACCCGCGGCGTGCTCAGATCAATCAACTTTCCCCGAAGATTGAGTGTAATTTTCTTAAAAAAGATGTTACTTTCTGCTGTCAATTCAATTTCCGTACCCAAGTAAGAATAAATAGAAAAAAATCTTGAGAGATCAAACTTATCGCGAATATAACCAAGTAATACGGCGTTGTAAAGAGGTTTTTTTGAAGAAAACGCATGATTATGGGACGGCATGGAGAATTCTTCGTCTTCCTTCACTCACTGACCAGATTTTCATCAAAGCGCAGCGTATCCGCTCAATCCAGGAAAAAGGTACCCAGCAGGTGCAGGATACTATTGCGGATGAGTTTGTGGGAATCATCAATTACTGTATTATGGCCATGATGCAGCTCGAACTATCAGACAATTCATCGCTGGATATGTCAGTTGAGGAACTGGAACCACTGTATGATCGTATTGCCAGTGACACCTTGGATTTGCTGAAAAGCAAGAACCATGATTATGACGAGGCCTGGCGCGACATGCGGGTAAGCTCCATGACGGACATCATTCTGATGAAACTGTTGCGTACCAAACAGATTGAAGATAACCAGGGAAAGACACTTATCTCCGAAGGTGTCAAGGCCAACTATCAGGACATGATTAATTACGCGGTGTTTTCATTAATCCAGTTGCAAATCAATGAATGATTGGTGAATGAACGAATGAATATCTAATAACCAGCTATTCAATCACTCATTCACTACTAATATAATAGATATGATAAAGCAGATTGCCAGAATATTGGTTGGGGGACTCTTCATGTTTTCCGGCCTGGTGAAATTAAATGATCCGGTAGGTACGGCTATTAAGCTGGAAGAATATTTTGAGGTATTTGCCATCGACTTTGCTCCATTCTTCCATTGGTTTGTACCCATGGCACTGGTGCTTTCTGTCTTCTTAAGCGTACTGGAAGTCGTACTGGGCGTTGCAGTACTCATCAATTACCGGATGCGAATTACTGCCTGGGTACTGCTGGCACTCATTACATTCTTCACGTTTCTCACATTCTACTCTGCCGCCTTTGATAAAGTAACCGACTGCGGTTGTTTTGGTGACTTTATCAAGCTTACTCCCTGGCAATCATTTATCAAAGATATTATTCTGCTGACACTGATTGTTGTTCTGTTTATCAACCGAAAACGATTTACCGAAGCCTTTTCTCTCAAAGCCAGCCATACGGCGGTGGCATTATCTGCCATTATTTGCACAATCATTGGGATTTACGCTATTCAGCACCTGCCCTTCTTTGATTTTCGGGCTTATTACGTAAGCGCTGATATTCCTGCGCTGATGCAACCAGCTGAGCCTCTGCGGTATAAGTACATTATGGAAAAAGATGGTACCACGGAAGAATTCACTGAATATCCTACCCAGGATGGCTACGAATTTAAAGAAATGGTTTTGCTAAATCCTGAAGCGCAACCGAAAATCACTGATTACAGCGTTTGGAATGATGATGGAGATTTTACCCAAAACACCTTTGAAGGTAACAAACTAGCCATTGTGATGTACGATGTTACGAAAGCCAATCAGGAGGCAATTACTGAGATCCAAACACTGGTTTCGCAACTGCCTGATGCTATTGAACCCATGGTACTTACTGCTTCCGGGCCCGATACATATCAGCAGTTTTTGAGCGAGCACCCGGACTTTAGCATCCCTTATTTCTACGCGGATGCTACGGTGCTAAAAACCATTATCCGGGCTAACCCTGGTTTGGTATTGTTGCAAGATGGCACCATCCGGGGCAAGTGGCATTACAACGATATTCCCTCAGCTTCTACGCTTGATGCACTGCTTAAATCCAATGTAGCCGACGCTTTCTGATATGAAACTATTTTTAGTAGGGCTGCCCGGTTCGGGAAAAAGCACGTTAGGAAAGCAACTGGCTCAAAGTCTCTCTTTACCATTTATTGATCTGGATGAAGCCATTGAAGAGCAAACCAGACAGCCTATTCGTGATACTTTTGCCCAACGGGGAGAAGCATTTTTTCGCCAATTGGAACAGCAAACCCTACAATCCATTATCCACCAGCAACCTTCTTTTGTGATGGCTACTGGAGGGGGAGCGCCCTGCTTTTCCGACAATATGGATATCATGAACCAGGCGGGCACCACCCTGTTTGTGGATACCCCGGTTTCCATTATTGCCGAACGCATGCTGCGAGAAGGGATTGCTGTGCGCCCCCTCTTGCAACAATTAGACGCCAACAATTTTGAACAGGCCTACCTGGAAAAGTTTGCCTACCGCCTTCCCCACTACCAGCAGGCAGTCATCACGGTGAGCCCCAAGGATGCACTACATGCGCTTGTTGCCAAGCTTAAAAGTTAAACCCTAATGTCAGCAGTGTCCGGGTAATGCCATTTTCCTGCGGAATGTATGGCCCATTGATATAGGGAGCAAAATCTGACTCATAGCGGGTATGGCTTACCGTGAGATCGGCAAAAAAGGAATTTACATTGATACCAATACCGCCGGAAAACACCGAGCGATCCCGATCCTGTGTATCATCGACAAATTGGGTAGGGTCATCGTAAAAAGCGTATCCGGCCCGAAACCGCACAATATTGTACCTAAACTCCCCGCCTACCCGAGCATTGATCACTGGCTTAAACAGCGTTTCTATCTCATTATTCACATCACTGAGTGAAAACTCACTAGAAGAAAACCGGTTCTTGCGATAATTTACGTACTCAGCATCTAGAGTCAAAAAACCAGCTTTCTCAAAGAAATAGGCCACCCCAATACCCGTTCGGGAGGGAGTTGACAATGTGTACTCATCTACATATTGATTTCCTTGTGATAATCCACTATTTCCACTCTCACCTCCTATATCAAAAATCTGATTGATGTCATCTTCTTGTAGTATTCCGGTAACTTCCGAATATAAATCAAAATATTCTTCTTTACGGATGCTATAAAAGGTTGGGCTTTGGTAAGATAGTCCTACGGTTAGTTCATTTACAGGACGATATATGATACCAAGAGTAGCATTAATTCCTGTTCCGTTTATTTCTAAAACTTCATTAACCTGATTATAATCTACAAAATCAATGGATACAGTATCTCCCGGTGCAGGAAAAAAGAAATCATCCTGAATAAAATCTAAGTAGTCTTGCGTGTAATTGTATGTTTCTCTATACTCAGCTTCTCTACTATAGCTAAAACTTTTAAAGCCAATGCTCGCACCCAAGTATAATTTGTCTTTATAGTTCCCTCCGTAAGCAAAGTCCCACTGAGAGAGCCGCCCTGAAGTAGAAAGGCTACCTTCTTTGTTTGTAGTTGCATCATCAGGCGTTGACCTGAAAAAGTTTTCTCCTGTATCATCGGGCCTTATTAGGAAATTTTGCAAAGCTGCCTCAGCAAACCCAATGATATTGCCATCTTCCACCCTTTGCTGTATGATATTAGCATTCTCATTATATTCATCCACCAAAAAGTGAGCCTCTCCCACAAAATCGTCTAAAATTGTAGAATTATCAGTAACTAGACCGTATTCAGATTCAAAATTCAGAGAGCTAAGCTGGTTATATGTGACTGCAAAAGAACCGCCTCGCCAATCCGAAGGAATAAGCCCATCTTTTGAGTTATTAATGACAATACCAAAATTAGCAATGCCCGCCTTGGTTGAGAATGCATCTGCCGACTTATTCAAATAATCCGTTGTCGTATTAATAACATCGAACACTGGAGTAATAACTACTGAGGAGCGATTGTAAAACCCCAGACCTGCTGGGTTCAGGGTGGCAGAACTGACATCTCCACCCAATGCGAATCCGGCCCCACCAATGGCCTGAAAACGGGCCGTACCCGTTACTGAGGTCTGCCCAAACAACAAAGCGTCTTCCGCAATCTGAGAAAATGCCGGGATGGTTAAGAAAAATAGCCCTAAGGCAATCAGGAATTTATTTTTATGGAATTGCATAGTAACTAGGATAGGTTCAAAAAAAAAGTGTAGTAAGAAAACGATCTTACTACACTATCTAGTACAATAATTAGGCTAAGCTTGTTTAATTTCTATTGCCCTCCGCGTCGTGATGAACTACTTCTGGAGCTAGAACCGCTTGATCGGCTGGGACTGCTCGATCTGCTTGAACCACTGCTATAACTACTTCCGCTGCTACGGGATGGTGAACTACTTCCGAAGCTGCTACGGCTACGAGAGCCAGAATTAGTATTTCCATAAGAGCGCGTACGACTGTTATTAGAAGGACTACTGTAATTTGAGTTACTGTTATTATACTGCCTTACCCGACTTGGCGCAGTACTTGACTGACGCGTGCGAGTGTTTGGAGTATAGGTTGAAGTATTGGAACCACTACTCTGACGAACCCGAGTTTGGCTATACTGCCGACTGTTGGTGCTGGCAGGAGATGATGATGCCGAACGATAACGTGAAGCGGAAGAGGTCCTTCCTTCCTGTTTGTATAATTCACTACGAGACGCAGTATTATAGGCATCTCTACTTCGATTAGCAGTGTATCTTGTGCTATTTGCTGAAGTTCTACCCCTAGTCATTCTACTATCACTCCCCTGCACTGCACGAGAAGTACGAACACTTCTACTTCCTCTGACTACTTTACGTTGATTGGCTGCAACCTCATTGTTGACTATTACTACAGAAGGACCATAACCATATCGGTAGTAAGGATTAGAAGCATAAAATCCATCATAGAACCCGGTTCGATAAGCACTACCCCATCCGTAAGGTCGGCCCCAGGCGTATGGATTTCTCCAACGATAAGGATTACCGTAACCCCAGGCGCTGCCAAAGGCTAAACCAAAGCTAATATTAAGTCCGGGACGTCCGTACCAGTTAGATCCATAGAAAGGATCGTAAAAGGCTGACGAATAATAAGGATCATAGAAGGGATCGTAAAACCCACTATTATAAGGGCTACCGTATGCTGAACCTCCCCAATAAGGATTGTAGAAAGGATCATTCATACGTGCACCACTGTAGTAGGGATTGCCGTACGAAGCATAGCTTGGCTGCGCGCCATTGAACTGGTTCGCATAGTTATAATCACGATTTTCCTCGGCCACATAGTATTCCGCATCGCTGGCTTCCTCATCCTGATCGCTCTGATATTTTTCTACATCTACCGCATCAGGATTAAAGTTCTTAGATGCTACTTCCTCCTGATAGACATAAGAGCCATCATTATTATAGGTTGCTTTTTTAGGGTCATTTAACTTTACCACGCTCACCGTTTCCCGGTCATTCGAGGTAAAGTACAAATCATCATACTCGCCTTGTTGAGCGTACTGATCGGGGGCGCAGGAGCTAAAAAGCACCGATCCGCTAAGCCCGATTGTTAATGTTGCTAGTAAGTTTTTCATAAATATCCTCCTTCAATTTCTAGTAGTGTCTCTAATTTAATACGGCAAAACCGCTGATAAAGATTTCTTATCAATATCTTTGCGCGTAAGAAATCACTTAAATCTACATAAAAAATAGCAATTATTATACCAAGATAACGAATTTATGGCGAAAGGAATTCCAAAGCGCAGCGATGATTACTCCGCGTGGTATAACGAATTAGTGAAAAAAGCCGACCTGGCCGAGACCTCTGAAGTTCGCGGCTGTATGATCATCAAACCCTATGGTTTTTCCATCTGGGAGAAGATTCAGGCCCAACTTGATCGGATGTTCAAAGATACCGGACACTCCAATGCTTATTTTCCACTTTTTATTCCGAAATCGTATCTCAGCAAAGAGGCCGAACATGTGGAGGGTTTTGCCAAAGAGTGTGCGGTGGTCACCCACCACCGGCTGAAAAATGCGGAAGATGGTAGCGGAGTGGTAGTTGACCCGGAAGCCCGGCTGGAAGAGGAGCTGATTGTTCGCCCTACTTCCGAAACCGTCATCTGGAACTCTTTTCGCAACTGGGTGCAGTCGTACCGGGATTTACCGCTGCTGATTAACCAATGGGCCAATGTGGTTCGTTGGGAAATGCGTACGCGTTTATTTCTTCGAACTTCTGAATTTCTCTGGCAGGAAGGCCACACCGCCCACAGCACCGAAGCCGAAGCCATTGAAGAAACGGAGCGTATGCTGGAAGTCTACGCCACTTTTGTGGAACAATTTATGGCCGTACCCGTCATCCGGGGAATAAAAACTCCCAGCGAACGCTTTGCCGGAGCAATAGAAACCTACTGTATCGAAGCGCTCATGCAAGACGGAAAAGCGTTGCAATCCGGCACGTCTCACTTTCTGGGGCAAAACTTTGCCAAAGCATTTGATGTGAAATTTGCTTCTAAAGAAGGTGGCCTGGAGCATGTTTGGGGTACCTCCTGGGGTGTAAGTACCCGCCTGATGGGTGCTTTGATTATGGCACACAGTGACGATCAGGGACTGGTACTGCCTCCGCTTCTGGCTCCCATTCAGGTAGTGATTGTCCCGATCTTCAAAACCGAGGAACAGTTTAATGCCATCTCCGAGAAAGTGGCTTTTCTGAAAACATCTTTGGAGCAGTTCGGAGTTTCGGTGAAATATGATAATCGGGATACGCATAAGCCCGGCTGGAAGTTTGCCGAATACGAACTTAAAGGGGTACCCGTTCGCCTGGCCATTGGGCCCCGCGACTTGGAAAATAATACCGTAGAGGTAGCCCGTCGGGATACCCTCGAAAAACAATCCATGACAATGGATGAATCATTCGCTCAGCAGATCAAAAGTCTGCTGGAGGAGATGCAAAAGGCGATTTATAATAAGGCGATGGCATTCCAGCAGGAAAGTACGGTGAAGGTGGATGATTACGATGAGTTTAAGCAGATTCTGGATCGGCAGGGCGGCTTTATCTACGCCCACTGGGACGGCACTTCAGAAACAGAAGCTAAAATTAAAGAGGAAACCAAGGCCACCATTCGCTGCATTCCGCTCAATGCTGAAACCGAAGAAGGAAAGTGCATTTACTCCGGGAAACCTTCCTCACGGAGGGTTTTGTTTGCCAAGGCGTATTAAAGGTGGATTTGTTATGAACTACTAGCGTAAGAGGCGGATTATTCCTACCTTATGCTGTTTACTTTATTATACTTCGCCTAACACATGCTTGATTGGTTTGCGGTTATCATTCTATTGGCAGTCGGCATACTGCTGATTGTTGTAGAACTCATCTTTATTCCGGGAACCACCATTTTTGGCATCGCGGGTTTATTGCTGACTGCGGCGGCTATTATTATCAGTTTCCTGAATTATGGGAATGTTCTGGGCTTTGGGGTGTTAAGTATTGCCTTCGTGCTGTTGGGCATTACGCTGTTTTTCAGCCTACGCACCGGCGCCTGGGATAAACTATCCTTAAAATCCTCTAATAAAAGTCGGGTCAATGAAGAAGTAAAACTCGATATCTGGAAAGGTGACCGGGGAGTGGCGATCTCCGCTTTGCGTCCTTCCGGAAAAGTAGAATTTCGGGAAACCACCGTGGAAGTAAGCACATTGGGACAGTATGTAGATTCAGGCACGGAGGTACAGGTGGTGGATGTGCAGCCCAACAAGATTTTAGTAGAACCTATTCAAAAAAATACCTAACACTCATTCAGGAAGAAATTGCTATGGAAGGAATTGCGCTTATTGCCATTATCATTGCCGGGGTCGTCTTATTTTTTACGATCCTCTACTTTATTCCCGTTAACCTATGGATTGAGGCCCAGTTTTCCGGAGTACGGGTAGGCTTGTTTGAGCTGATGTTCATGCGTATACGGAAAGTACCACCCCGCATTCTCGTAAGATCACTAATTACGGCCACCAAAGCTGGATTAGACATTACCTCCTCCGATCTCGAAACCCATTATCTGGCGGGAGGTAATGTTCCCTCAGTCATTAAAGCCCTCATTTCTGCTGACAAAGCCAATATCCACCTGACTTTTAAACAGGCTACAGCGATTGATCTGGCTGGGCGAGATGTTTTGGAGGCCGTACAAATGTCGGTAAACCCTAAAGTGATTAATACTCCGGAAGTAGCCGCGGTCGCGGCCGATGGCATTCAGCTTATGGCGAAAGCCCGGGTTACCGTACGCGCCAATATTTCCCAACTGGTGGGGGGTGCCGGAGAAGATACGATTTTGGCCCGGGTCGGGGAAGGCATTGTGACCTCCATTGGCTCGGCTAAAATGCATACGGATGTATTGGAGAACCCGGATAAGATATCCAAACTGGTGCTGCAACGGGGCCTTGATGCCGGAACTGCTTTTGAAATTCTCTCCATCGATATTGCTGATGTGAATGTTGGCGAAAATATTGGGGCCAAATTGCAAATCGATCAGGCAAACGCTGATTTGAAAGTGGCAGAAGCCAAAGCGGAAGAGCGCCGGGCCATGGCCGTGGCAGAAGAACAAGAGATGCGTGCCAAATCGCAGGAAGCCCGCGCGAAAGTGATTGAAGCCGAAGCTCAAGTACCTCAGGCCATGGCGGAAGCATTCCGAAATGGACATCTGGGCATTATGGATTATTACCGCATGCAAAACATGCAGGCGGATACTGATATGCGGCAATCCATCTCCGGGCAGGACGAAAACCGAGGTTCTAAAAAATAGGCATTAGTTTCCCACACCAGTGGAAAGCTCCAACGTTTGCCATGATGGCTCTTCCAGGGCGAGATACACATCATTAAATGCATCGTAAATGATTCGGTCGTGCTTTAGGGGAATGGTGCTGCGCCCGCTTACCGTAAGCAAGCCATAAGCATCCCCCCTTCGTACAATAACATAGCCGTTGCCCAGGTCTTCCAGGGTATCGTATTTTGGATAAATAAGCATTTTACCGGTGTCACTCACCAGCCCTACCTGAGACACTAACTGCCCTCGCACTTCCCGATCCTGATATACTAAAAAGCGATCGTGTTGGATGGGGACGATATGGCTATACTCAAGCGGTATCACGGTCTGACCTTTACGGTTCACCATACCGAATAAATTCTCTTTTTTAACTACCGCTAGTTTGCCCTGAAATGGCTGGGCCAAATCAAAATGCGGTTGCACAATCAGATGCTCGCTTTTGTCAATATAGCCCCAGCGCCCCAATAGTTTTACCGCAGCCATATTATCCTCAAAATGAGTAATTGAGTCATAGCGATTGGCAATTCGAAGGCGACCGATGTTATCAACGAAGCCAAACTTATTATTGATTTTCACTCCCAGAAACTCATCACTCATGGGATGTAGCTCCTGAAAATTATTTTCCAGATCCACCAACACCTTACCCTGAGGGTCTAAAATTCCACTCTTGCCCTCTTTTTGAAAAATGTATACCTGATCCTCCAGTAACCCGGAAATAGTATCGTATTGAATGTCGAGCAGACTTTCTCCGGCATAACTGACCAACCCATATTTCCCTTCCTCACTCCGCTCCCATATACTGTGCCCATTGTGTATCAGCTTATTATATGAAGTATATATCTGTTCACCAAGGCTGTTGATCAATCCGTATTTTGTTGCTTCATAGCGATGAGGGTCTGTTTGAAAAATGTACAGGTCATCATGAATACGCTGTAATTTCAAACGAGCACCCTGATAGTTAAAAGGCTTAATTTTCCAATTTCCCTGAAGATCAATTACACCCTGCCCTTCAATAAAATCCACACTGGCCACTCCTCCGCTAAACGGAGTAGCATGAAGGTACTGGCAGGAGATTGCCTCAAGGCCTGTAGTATCTATATACCCCCAGTGATTTTTCCGCTGAACCAGAAAGCGTCCTTCACTTCGAGGCATCATTGTCTGATAGGTAAAAGACGTAAGACTCAGGCCATCAGCATTAAAAAGCGACCAGGCATAATCTTTTGATGTCATACCCCCGACTTTTTTACCGGCCAGAATATAGTGACCATCAATATGTAAAGAATCATATTCCAGTGGCACAATAACCCTATGTTTGGCATCAGGTTCGTTTCTTAGTACTCCGTACTTATTGCCTTCGGTCAGTACCGCAAACTCACCTTGCAACTGCTTCACTTTCCACTGAGATGGGATAACTGGCTGGCCTTCGCCATCAACAAATGTTTTTATCGCACCCAATTTTACCTGATACAAATTTGATCCTACTGGTCGCATCTGGCCAAAGGTATAATCACGCACCCATTGGTTTTCAGCCGTGTAAACGTGCCAGGTATTAAATGGGAGTACACTGACCGTCTGAGGACCATCAATTTTAATGCGGTAGTACTGAGGGGCAATCAGCTCCATTCCGTTCTCGTGAATGACCCCTTGTTTACCTTCCCGGTAAATAATTGCCAGGTGATCCTGAAAGATTGAAATGCTATCGTATACAAAATCAGTGAGTGCGTCGCCCTCTTGGGTATACAAAGCTGTTTGCTTCTGAAAGTTATACACTCCGTACAGACCTTTCGAAAGAGGTGCAATTTTCCGATAATCAAACCCAACCACGGCATCACCATCCTGATCCAACACTCCGTATGTAGGTACGTTATTCCGAAGAATAGAGGCAATAAGTTGGGTATTGTGCTGAGAAAGAGAGTAATACCGAAATGATAGCTCCTGCTCTCCTTTGGTATTGATCAACCCGTAACGGACTTTTCGGGGATTTTCCTGAGTGTACGCTGCTGCAATCAGCAATTTATCAGCGAAGGGAGCCAGTGTGACATAGCGAGGCTCGCAAATCTTTTTATTTTTAATACCAATAAGCCCCCACAAGTTGCCATCCCGGTAACCGATCACTTTATGAAACACCTGAGGCAATCCCTGGCTCCACCCCAGGTCATCGTAAGCCACCGGAATAATTACTTTTCCATTTTCATCGAATAAGCCTTTCTTATGATTCTTCTCAACAATGGTAAAATGTTCGTCATTCAAGGCTCTCGCCCATAGGGTATGAGAAAGAAGAGAAATTACGAGCAGGCCCCGGATAAGTAGCGACATAGGATTTATTCGGATAGACGGAATAAAATTATAGAAAATTTAATCCTTGATAGAAATAATACAAATCTTTTTTTAGTAAAAAAAATTTCTTTCTATCTCACAAATTTGATGCGGCATTCCCTTTTACGTAAGTTTTGTTGTAAAACTCACTGGGATGATGCAATAGAAAGCCATCATAGCCTTGCAACCCATCGCATGTCCTTGTCAGAACGTCATAAACATCCCCCATATAGCAAAGGGTATCAACAGGTTTTAATAATTTAAGAATAAAATTAAGCATTCAATTTATGCATTTTTCTACCAGTAGCACATGATTTTGCCTGATTTAGCACAACTGATGAGAAAGTAAAATCACTTAAAACCTTACGTGTGGCTTCCCCACTAACCTTGGCTGCTTTTTGAATTTATACTGCTATAAAACAAGAAAGGAGCAAGTGGTCACATGGCAGTTTAAAAGTTTGATTATTAACGATTTAAGCGGAATAACGAATAGTATTCAGATACGGTTGCATGCTTCCAATTCCACTACTCAGAATGTTTTTTTCCTGCCCAACCATCGTTGCGTCTTTACCGCCTTCTTACATGCCCCCGGTCATTCACCAAATATCCATGTAAATCTACCTCACTGAATCACACGTATCTCCGTCAAATATTACGTTGTAATTTCAGACTATTTTAAAGTACACCCTGGTAATATAACTTGCAAAAGCATATTCTGCAATTATTAGAGTTAGTCATGGCCTTCAATAGCATATAGTATATGAGTGGCCAAGCATGTAAAGTTTATATGAATAAATTCATTGCAAAATGCATCCTGATGCTTTTGACTGGGACGTTGTTCTCCGGGCTTGCCAATGCCCAGGATAACAACCAGCAGGTAGCGAAGGAATTTGTGGAAATCGGGGACGAAATCTACTTTGTTCAGAAAGCTCCCGAGCAAGCGAAGGAGATGTATATCCAGGCAACTCAACTAGACCCTGATAACGTAAAGGCCAACTTCATGGCCGGCAAAACAATCAGTGAAACTATTAATAAAGGAGAGGCTACCCCCTACTTTCAACGGGTTTATGAATTAGATCCCGATTACCGATTTGATCTCCTATATTCCATTGCTCGCTCCTACCAATATGGCCTTGATTTTGAGCAGGCCATTCAACAATACACCTTGTATCTGGAAAAACTCAAAAAAGATAAAGATTATCGTGGCGAAGATAAGATTCCGGCAAATCAGGTGGAGCGCCGAATCTACGAGTGTAAAAACGGAGTCGAGTTCATGGCCAATGCCCGCAACTTTAAGATTACCAATATTGGTAGCTCTATCAATTCCAATAGTTTAGATTATGCCCCGGTGATCAACGCGGATGAAACCATGATGATTTTCACCTCACGCCGGAAAGAAGATAACCTGAACGAAAACGTATACGACGATAACTTTGCATACGAAGATATTTTTATCACTTATAAAGAAGATGGTAAATGGACTCCGGCTAAAAATATTGGCGAAACGGTGAATACCTTGTTTTTTGAGTCTAACTCGGCATTATCAGCAGATGGTAAGCAGCTATATATTTATCGGGATGAAAATAACGGTGATCTCTTTGTATCAGATCAACGCTCAGATGGCTCCTGGTCAGAACCTCAACCAGTAAGTGACAATATCAACTCAACATACTCTGAGAATTCTGTCTCAGTATCTCCAGATGGACAGACCATTTATTTCTCCAGCGACCGCCCGGGTGGCTTTGGTGGCCTTGATCTGTATAAATGCGAAAAAGATCGACGGGGTGAATGGGGCAAAGTGACCAATCTGGGTGAGGCCGTAAACACTCCTTATGACGAGGATGGAGTGTTTATGGACTTCGATGGGAAAACGCTTTTTTTCAGTAGCCGTGGTCGAAAGGGTATGGGTGGATACGATATTTTCAAATCTATTTATGAACAGGAAACCGATATCTGGTCTGAACCTGTTAACCTGGGTTACCCGATCAATACTCCAGACGATGATATTTATTTCGTAAGTACCAAAGATGGCAAGCGTGGATACTTTTCAACTGTGCGCAATGACGGAGTAGGTTACCTTGATATTTATATGGTTGAGATCCCTGATCAGGCTGATGCGCTTAGCGATAAGCTGGATAAAAAGAATCAGAATAATTTGTCGGACGAAGGCGGACTTAGTAATCGTGACATCGCACAGGTAAAAAGTAAAGATCCGGCTAATCAAGTCGCAGACAAGCAACCAGTGCAACTTTTACTGAAAGTGGAAGATGCCACCAACCAGCAGCCCCTAGAGGCAAAAGTTACGTTGAAAGGAGTAAAAACAAACGAAACGCTGACATCACAGGAGATCTCCAACGGCATCTATCGCTTCGATATCTCCAACGACCAAACGAATGAATATGTGCTGGCGGTTGAAAAAGGCGGTTACATGTACAAAAGTCTCAAAATCAATATACCAGGTATGACTTCTGAGACTCAGGAGTTTCGTAAGAAAGTATCTCTTGATCCGGTTGTCGCAGATTACCGCATGATTTTAGACTTTGTCTATTTTGACTTTAACAGTGCCCATCTGAAAGAAAGCTCATTTGAGGAGTTATCCCGTTTACAAAGCTTTTTATCCGGGAACCCCGGAGTGAGTGTTGAAATTGCCGGACATACCGATAGCGTTGGCCCAGCATCTTATAATAAGCAACTATCTCACAAACGAGCCCAGGCCATTGTAGATTATCTGATCAGCCAGGGGATTGAAGTAAAACGATTAGCCGCTCAGGGATACGGTGAAGAAGACCCTATTGCCAGTAACGATGACGAATCGGAAGGGCGAGAACTCAACCGCCGGGTTGAGCTTCGAGTACTGGAAACCACTCAAATAGCAAATCAATAAGCAGCAGGAGGCTCGCAGTAGAATCCAAATGAAGCGGCACTGTGGTCGTTGACAGTGCTTGTTACACACCTGAACAAATTTTCTGCCCTCCCCGTTGGATAACCGTAGCTAAATGAAGACTTTTGCGATCGGTTATCATATTATGGCAGTAGTTCCTTACAAAAATCAGCATTCTTCGAAGAAAGAACAGGTTGCGCAGATGTTCAATAACATCAGCCACCGTTACGATTTACTCAATCACCTCTTAAGCCTGGGGATTGACATTTATTGGAGAAAAAAAGCAGTGAAGCTGCTCAAACCCTCACAACCACAGTACATTCTGGATATTGCCACTGGTACGGCTGATTTTGCCATTGAAGCACTCTCCCTGCAACCTAAAAAGATTGTTGGGGTGGATATATCCGAAGGTATGCTGGAGATAGGTCGTCAGAAACTAAAGCGTAAAAAGCTGGATGACCGAATTGAACTTCAGTTGGGCGATTCAGAAAGATTACTTTTCGACGATAATATATTTGATGCTGTGATCGTTGCTTTTGGTGTACGCAACTTTGAAAATTTGAGAAACGGGTTGGAAGATATGTATCGGGTATTAAAGCCTGGTGGTTCCGTAGTGATATTAGAATTTTCCAAGCCAACCTGGTTTCCAATGAAACAGTTGTACAATTTCTATTTTAAAAACGTACTGCCGCTCATTGGCAAATTTATTTCTAAAGACCAGTCTGCTTACACGTATCTGCCCGAATCGGTACAGGCTTTCCCCGATGGGCAGGCATTCTTACAGGCATTACAACAGGCAGGCTATACTGAAACACGATGCAAAGCACTTACATTTGGCATAAGCTCTATTTATATAGGAAAAAAAGCATCTTAACCCTATTTTTTGTAGTAGGGTTGGTTGCTGTAGCATGGGCTCAGCAGCCATCCGGTAAGATGTATGCCAAATCGGATAACCTTCCTAATTATGATAACCGTTGGCTGCATTATGGCTTTGCCATTGGTATGCACTCATCCAATTTCCGCATTCAGTACA
This sequence comes from Cyclobacteriaceae bacterium, assembly GCA_040222715.1. Classification (GTDB taxonomy): domain Bacteria; phylum Bacteroidota; class Bacteroidia; order Cytophagales; family Cyclobacteriaceae; genus Tunicatimonas. Next base: position 68,088 of record JAVKCN010000133.1, read on the forward strand.
GCGATAGTTTTACAGCACCATCGATGGACTCTCTTCAGTCCGTGATGCCTGCTAACTCTTTTGGCTTCTCACTGGGCCTCATTGCCAACTTCCGTTTGGCTGACTATTTGGACTTAAGGGTCACTCCTGAAGTGGTTTTTTACGAAAATCGGCTGGATTACCGCTATATTCAGGGCGGGCAACTGGTTACTGATCAGCAAATTGTAGAATCCACTTTTATTGAAGTACCGATACTTTTTAAATATAAATCTGTACGACGAGGAAACCATAGGATGTATTTGATCGGCGGTGTAGAAGCCGCTATTGAAGCTACCGGAAAAGATAGTGGTGGCAATGAAAGTGATCGTTTGCTTATTGAAAGTAATAATTTATCACTCCAAGCCGGTTTTGGGCTGGATGTCTACTTTCCACTCTTCAAATTTGCTCCTGAATTACGTTATTCCCGCGGGTTGCTCAACATACTGAGTGACAACGAAAATCGCTATAGCCAGCCCCTCACTCAGGTAGCTGTTAACACTATTACTTTATATCTCCTGTTCGAATAGTTTGACCAAACAGCGAAAGAAAAGCGACTTTCCTACCAAAATATGCCCGGTTTGTCAGCGACCTTTTCATTGGCGAAAAAAGTGGAACAATGTCTGGGATGAGGTTCTCTATTGCAGCGAGCAATGCCGAAGAAACAAAAAAAGCAGCGAGTAAGATACTTTTTTTGCTCAAATGCATTTTCTGCCTTTTAATATTATCAAAGAAAGTCCATTAAAAAGCTCGCTGAAGAAAAGGATTCAGTCTTCCTCACTCAAAAACTCCTGCCTTTGGCGTACTACGTCACAGGCCAGATATAGGGCCTCCCTCATCGAGGTTGCGCTAGCCTGATTCTGTCCAGCAATACTATAACCCGTTCCGTGGTCCGGAGAGGTTCGTACAACTGGTAAGCCTGCGGTAAAGTTTACTCCTTTTTCAAAAGCCAGCGTTTTAAAGGGAATCAGTCCCTGATCATGATACATCGCCAGCACCCCGTCAAATTGTTTTTGTTGAAAAGCGCCAAAAAAGCCGTCTGAGGGAAAAGGCCCAAAGATCAGTTTCCCTTTATTCTTCAGCTCATTGATTACGGGAAGCAAAATATCCTGTTCTTCAGATCCTAACAGCCCCTCTTCACCCGCATGGGGATTAAGTCCCAAAACTGCAATTTTAGGTTTAGCAATACCGAAATCTGTTTTCAGGGATTGCTCCATGAGCTGGATTTTCTCACGCACCAGGCTGCGGGTAATTTTCTGGCTGACCTGGTGCAGGGGTATATGCCCGGTTACCACTCCTACTCGGAGCGAGTCATGTACCAAAAACATGAGATGCTCTTCAGCTTCAAAAGTTTTGGCCAGGTATTCGGTATGTCCCGGAAAAGTAAATGCTTCGTTCTGAATATTATTTTTGTTGATGGGAGCCGTAACCAAAGCCGCTATTGTATCAGACTTAAGTGCTTTGGTGGCTTGCTCCAGGGCTTGCCAGGCAGCCTGCCCAGCAACATCGGTTACCTTACCCGGTTGGAGATCAACCAGATCCTGCCAGCAATTGTATACATTGACTTTCCCGTAAGCAATGTTATCCAGATCTTTCATGGTCATGAAATTGAATTGATCAAGATTACATTGTTTTCGATAGTATGAAATCACCTTGGCTGAACCAAAGATAATGGGAGTCATCTGATTCAAAATGCGTTTATCGCTCAGAGCCTTGATAATTACTTCCGGCCCCACGCCATTGACATCCCCTATACTGATGCCAATGACCGGCAACTCTCCTTTCTTATGCTTAGCTTTTGGCTTTGCTGGTTTATCCCATGCGGTATCAGTATGGCTCATGACACTTTAGCTTGGTTTGACAGGTTGCGGAAAAAACGGTACAACATTCGCACACCAGCTCCCGTTCCATTTTTTCCCCGATAGCCATCCGGGCTATCCAGAAAAGCCACTCCGGCAATGTCCAGGTGTATCCATTCGTAGTCGGTAAAATGCTTCAGAAACATTCCGGCAGTTATGGCCCCGGCCATGCGGCCCCCAATATTCTTCAAATCAGCAATATCAGAGTTCAGATACTCACGGTATTCTTTCCAGAGCGGAAACTCTACCAGCCGTTCGTATGTCTGGTTCCCAGCTTCCTTCAACTGATCTTTGTACGCTTCGGAAGCACTGCCCATCATGACGACACCTTCTTTACCGATGGCTACTGCGGCCGCACCAGTCAGTGTTGCCAGGTCAATCACCAATGCAGGCTTATACTTTTTGGCAAATGAGAGCGCATCGGCCAAAATCAACCTCCCTTCAGCATCGGTATTCAGTACTTCTACGGTGGTACCATCCGAAATGGTGATTACATCTCCCGGTACGATCGCATTACCCCCCGGACGATTATCAGTAGCTGGTACTAATCCTACTACATGAATCGGTAACTCATTTTTGGCTACGGCCAGCATGGTACCAATAACCGCCGCCGAACCTCCCATGTCAGACTTCATGGTGTCCATAGAAGTAGAAGGCTTCAGGCTTAACCCACCGGTATCGTACGTGACTCCCTTGCCTACTAGCACGTAGGGTTGCGCATTAAGGGGTTTCTTGGGTTTGTATTCCAACACATTGAAGGTCGGAGGATCTACGCTTCCTGCATTCACACTCAGCAAGCCGCCCATCTTCAAGGATTTGATCTTGGCTTTGTCAAATACTTCTACATTAAAACCAGCTTCTTTGCCCGCTTTTTTAAAAGCCTTGCTTAGCTTCTCGGCATTCAGAGAAATGACCGGTTCGTTGACCAGATTGCGTGCTAAAAAAGTTCCTTCTATCAGGTTAGCCAACTCCCGTACGTTTGCACTCTTCACATCTGCATGTACAAGACTTAGCTCTTTGAAAGGCACTGAGGCATCACTTTCTTTCTTATAACGTGAAAACTCATACGAAGCCAGTAAAAACCCTTCTGCCAAAGCCAACAATTGATCTGCACTACCTCCGGTTAGTTTCACCTTAGCAATTCCTTCCTGCTTTGCTGTTTGGTAAAGTATAAATCCTCGCTTGCGGCAGGCTTCCAGTTGCTCATCCTCCGATGCTTCAGTGATCGGTGCGACCAGAAAGACCCAGCGCTCGTACTGATTTAGTGAAACAATTTCTTTTTTATCGGTCAGTCGTTGTTGAATATAGCGAGCTTCTGCCTCTCCCGACGCATAAGACTCAGCTTCCTGTGCTTCACCCAGCAATACGATGGTGTGTTCATTATCTTTTATTGATTTGGCAGTTTTTAGTTTAATGGACATACATTTGGCTTTTTGAAGCGCAATTTAACAATGTTTTTTGATAATCAGGGGCGAACCTGCTGGTTTCCTCCGTTACTTTACAGTGATGAAAAAACCAATGTCGAACGTGCGTCCCAAGAAATTCCTGGGGCAACATTTTTTGAAAGATAACAATATTGCTGAGAAGATTGTGCATAGTTTAAGCGGGCACGGTAATTACCAGCAAGTGCTGGAAATAGGGCCTGGCATGGGGGTTCTCACCCAGTTTCTGGTTAAACTTACCCAATATCAAACGACCGTGATGGAAATTGATGTTGAATCGGTCAGCTACCTCAAGCAACACTATGAAAATCTACCGATTCTGCACCAGGACTTTTTAAAAGCTGATCTCAACCCTATTCCCCGGCCGTTCGCCATCATCGGAAATTTTCCTTATAACATTTCTTCTCAAATCTTCTTTAAAATATTAGAACATCGCCAAAATATCCCCGAAGTAGTAGGAATGATTCAGAAAGAGGTAGCCGACCGGATTCAATCCGAACATGGAAATAAAACATACGGGATATTAAGCGTGTTACTGCAAGCCTATTATGATATAGAATACCTGTTTACGGTAGAACCTCACATATTTCACCCACCGCCCAAGGTGCGATCGGCCGTTATTCGTCTCCGACACAACGGTACCCAACAACTTGCGTGCGATGAAGTATTATTTAAAAGAGTCGTGAAACAGGGGTTTCAAAACCGTCGGAAGACCTTGCGTAACGCACTGAAACCGCTAAATTTGCCGGAGGCGATCCGTCAGCTACCCACGTTGAACCTGCGAGCCGAGCAGTTGTCGGTGCAGGATTTTGTGAGTCTTACCCAACAAATTGAAGAATCTTGGAAGCGCTAACATTCTTACCGTTCGAAGTATCACCTGCCTACCTCGAGTGGGTTCGTCAGGCCATTGCCCAGGATGAACAGGGAATGGTACAGGAAAGTATGGTAGAGGCCAATGCTGTTGATATTCTAACGGTGCTTTACGAGCTCAATACGGAAGAATCAAAGTATGTACTCAAATTGCTGGACAAAGAGAAAGCAGCGGATGTAATCGTGGAAATTGAAGATGAAGATCAGACAGCCTTCCTGCGCAATTTCACCTCCGAAGAACTAGCTGATTTTATTGATTACCTTGATTCTGATGATGGCGCAGATATTCTGAACCGTCTTCCCATTCAAACCCGGGAAGAGGTTATTGACCTGATGAAGAACGCCGAACGTGCCCGCCATGTCAAGGATCTTATTCGTTACGAAGAAGATCGGGCCGGAGGGCTGATGGCGAAGGAGTTAATCAAAGTAGATATTAACTGGGACATCTTACAATGTATTGAGGAGATCCGCCGACAAACGGGAAAAGTAGACAAGCTCTACTCGGTATATGTAGTAGATGACCGAAGCCATTTACTGGGAAAAGTATCCCTCAAGCGCATTATCTTATCCCAGGACAGTACCAAGATCGCCGATATTTATGACAGTGAAGTAATCTCGGTGCCCACCTTTATGGAAGAAGAGGAGGTGGCTGAGATCATGCGTAAGTATGACCTGGAAGTGGTTCCTGTCGTAGATATTCTGGACCGACTCGTAGGCCGGATTACCATTGATGACATCGTGGACGTCATTACCGAAATGGCTGAAGAAGAGCGTCAGCTGATGGCAGGTATTTCCGAAGATGTGGAAGAACGCAGCGATAGCGTCTGGCTGTTGTCCCGTGCTCGATTGCCCTGGCTTATTATCGGAATGGTCGGTGGGCTGCTAGGCGCAAGGTTTATGAGTATTTTCGAGAGTGACATTGCCTTACTGCCAGCCATGGCCTTTTTTATTCCGCTTATTACCGCTACCGGGGGCAATGTGGGCATTCAATCTTCTTCACTCGTTGTGCAAAGTCTGGCAACCTCCTCTGTATTTGGCGACCAGTTGGCCAAGCGACTCGCCAAAGTACTCACCGTAGCGGTGATCAACGGTCTGGCACTCGGAGTACTCGTCCTTTGTTTCAATCTGATTTTTGGCGAAGAGCTTCGTCTCGCGGGCGTAGTGGCGATTGCCTTGTTCAGCGTGGTACTGCTAGCTTCGCTCATGGGAACAATCACCCCCTTAATTCTAGATCGATTTGGCGTAAATCCTGCCCTGGCATCAGGCCCTTTTATTACCACCGCCAATGACCTGCTGGGCCTGGCCGTTTACTTTAGTGTCGCCCACATATTATATGAATTTTAGTCTTTAACTTCTTATGAAAAAGTGCCTGATCGTCGATAAGATGCACGATAGCATCATTCCCTTGCTGAACGATATTGGATTCCAAGCAGACTACCGCCCTAATATCACCCGTAAAGAGGTATTGGAGCAAATTGCCGAGTATGATGGGCTGATTGTCCGCAGCAAACTTCAGATTGATCGTGAGTTCATTGAGCAAGCCTCGCAGTTAAAGTTCGTCGGGAGAGCCGGAGCCGGGTTGGATCAACTGGATGAGTTAGCCTTGCAGGAATATCACATCAGCATTCTAAACGCACCTGAAGGCAACCGGGATGCATTGGCGGAACATGCATTAGGCATGCTATTAAACCTGCTCAACCGTATTTCACTGGCCGACCAGGAAATACGGAAAGGGGTATGGGACCGGGAAGGAAACCGGGGAGTAGAACTGATGGGCAAGACCGTAGGCATCATCGGCTATGGCTACATGGGACAGGCCTTCGCCCAACGGCTATCGGGCTTCGGAGTCACTGTACTGGCCTATGATAAGTATAAGCAAGACTACGGCAATGCATTTGCCCGCGAAGCAACCATGAGCGAGGTATTCGAAAAAGCAGATATACTGAGTTTGCATGTACCATTAACCTCAGAAACTCAATTTCTGGTAGACGAGTCGTACTTGTCTCAATTTGTCAAAAATATTTATCTGATCAACACCGCGCGAGGCAAAGTCATTCGCCTTTCAGACCTCACCAAAGCTTTGGAGCGTGGAAAAGTGCGCGGAGCTGCCCTGGATGTGCTGGAAAATGAGAAATTGCAACAGCTTACTCCCCAACAACAGCACAGCTTTGACCAGCTTCGCCAAACCGAAAGGGTATTATTTAGTCCTCATGTAGCCGGTTGGACATTTGAATCTTATGAGAAAATTAATCAAACACTGGTGCGTAAGATAAAAGCCTTAAATTTAACGTAGTTCCTACATAGTGAGATTTGCTCTCATAAAAACAACTTTTTCCCCGCCTGAATCTGCTACTTTGTTGGCCTGTTGTTAAACTTAATCCCACAACAATCTTTCAAATGCGCGTCGACCGATGGAAACTGCTGCTGGAACGCATTAAAACCATTCCAGAACATCCTGTACTCACTTCTTTCCTCGTGCTCTTCGCGTTGGCCGTGATCGTCATTGGCCTGAGTTATTCGTACTATGTAGAAGACTATTATAATTTTGTAGGACAGGTACTGGCCGAAGCCCATGGTATGTTATTCGATATTGCTGTGATCGGTATTCTTATCTACTGGCTTAACGAAAGTGGACAAAAACGGCTTAGAATCCGTATGTACCAGGATGAAATTGATGATTTTCGCTTGTGGGAATCCGAAGAGTCGGCCTTCCGTACAGCGGGTAACATCAAAAGACTGAACCGCTACAATAAATATAAGCTGGACTTAGTCAACTGTTATCTGAAACGCACCAATCTAAGCCATATCATTCTAAAAGGCTCAAATCTGAATTCTGCCAACATTACTCATTCCAATCTGATTCAGTGTAGTTTGGAGAATGCCCGAATGAACCAGACAGATTTTCAGGGGTCCAACCTCAATCAGGCCAACTTAACGCGCTCGTATGCCAGTGGTGCCAACTTTTCCAACACCTTCATGATCAAAGCCAACCTGGAAGGCTCATTTCTGATCAAAGCTGATTTTGAGAATGCCCTGCTGACGGAAGCTGACCTGAAAAGCACAGTACTACTGGGCGCTAATCTCAAAAATGCTAACCTGTTTAAAGCTGACCTGCGGGGTGCCGAAGGCCTCACCGTAGAACAGTTACTGGAAGTAAAAACTTTACAACAAGCGAAACTGGATGATCATCTGCGACAACAACTCGTGGAGCAGGCAGGTGATCTGATCGATTTGTAAAAGAATTTTTTTAGTCTCAAAGACGGAATTTTTCATTATTACAGAATATTATACTCACCAAAAGGTCTTTCTGGAAATTTTATTTCAATCTTTATTCCTCTTTCCCACTAAAATCACTTTATTCGGAAATCAGACCATACGGCATTATTACAACCCAACCACAAACCTTCCCTGACCATGCATTATTTCTCCTCCCTGCTCCTTGCGTTGACAGTACTCTGCTCCTGTCAGAATTCTAAAGACTATGACATTATCATCCGAAATGGACTGGTATACGATGGCAGCCTTCAGACACCAGAGCAAACCAATATTGCCATACAGGGGGACAAAATTGTTGCAATTGGCGAATTAAGTGGCCAAACCGCTGAAAAAGAGATTGACGCCATTGGTCTGGCCGTAGCTCCCGGCTTTATTGACCTCCACGCCCACCTCGAACCCCTGCTCGAGCTGGCTGATGCCGAAAGTCACGTTCGCCAAGGGGTAACCACCGCTCTGGGTGGCCCGGATGGACGAGGCCCCTGGCCACTGAGCCTTTATATTGATTCTGTAGAAGCCAAAGGTGTTGGGATGAATGTGGCTTACCTGGTAGGGCACAATACCATTCGGCAAAACATCATGAATCTGGAAAACCGCCCCCCTACTGAGGAAGAACTGACAAAGATGAAGGAGCAGGTGGCAACCGCCATGCAGGAAGGTGCCTTTGGTATCTCAACCGGACTAAAATATATACCGGGAGCTTTTTCTGAAGTAGATGAAGTAATTGCCCTATCCCAGGTAGCATCGCAGTACGGTGGTATTTATACCTCTCATCTCCGGGAAGAAGGACTCGGCTTACTGGATGCAGTGGACGAAGCTATCAGCATTGCCGATCAAGCCGATATTCCGGTAATCCTTACCCACCACAAAGCGATTGGGCAGCCGATGTGGGGTTCAAGCACCAAAACACTGGCGATGGTTGACTCCGCCCGCCAATTAGGGTTGGATGTCATGATCGACCAGTATCCTTACACGGCCAGCCATACCGGCATCTCCGTGCTGATCCCAAGTTGGGCACGTTCGGGCGGGCAGGAAGATTTTCTCCAACGGCTCAAGAACCCGGTTTTACGCGATAGCATCAAACAGGGCATTATTTATAATATTCTGAACGACCGAGGTGGGAAAGACCTGCGGCGAGTGCAATTTGCCAGAGTCGAGTGGCAGCCCGAATTGGAGGGCAAAACTTTACATGACTGGGTAGTCTCCCGAGATCTGGAACCGACCGTAGAAAACGGAGCAGAGCTGGTGATGGAAGCGCAAGCCAATGGTGGTTGTAACGCCATTTATCACGCGATGGATCAGGGCGATGTAGACCGAATCATGCAACACCCGCAGACCATGATTGCCTCAGATGGTCGGCTGGCTGCTTTTGGCGAAGGTCACCCCCACCCTCGCTGGTATGGCACCTTTCCCCGCGTACTGGGGCGCTACGTCCGAGAACGAAAGATTCTCACCTTAGAGCAGGCTATTCACAAAATGACTCAGATGCCTGCCGATCGTCTCGGGCTGCAAGACCGAGGCAGAATTCAGGAAGGCACTTTTGCTGATCTCACGATCTTCGACCCGGCCACCATTGTTGACAAAGCCACTTTCGAGGAACCCCACCAATACCCGGAAGGCATTTTCTATGTAATTGTCAATGGACAGTTTGCGGTTGAGGAAGGCTCTTTTACCAAAACCCGGGCCGGAAAAGTACTCCGGAACGCAGCTTCTTCCATGCCCTAATTGAACACTTAAAAGAATATCACTTAGCTTTCTTCTAAGCTTTGGGGCAAAAAAACTATTAAAAGGTTTTCCCAAAAAAGTAACATTTCTACCCTCTTATCGCTATCAGGCAAGCATAATCTCCTAAAATCGATGGTTATATATAACTATTATTATAATTAATTTGCTTTTATTTATTTAATATTTAATAAATATTACTTAAATTAGTTTTTTTATTACATAAGTAAGATTTAAAAGCTATGAGCACAAAAATCACTTCCGAACTAAAACTCAGAATTACTGTTTTACTGATTCTTTGGGCCGTCATTTGTTTAACAGCATTGCCCCACCGCTCTACAATACTCAATAGTAAAATGCAGGCTGATACCCGGGTTGAGCAAATTATTGATTATGTAGTCCAAATGTAGCCTTCTTACATCTGTGCCTCCAGTTGCTTCAATCGCGCTATACTTTGCACCATCGCTCGAACGGTATGGTAGTTTACTTTCCACGAATGACTCATGTGCGTCCAGATGGGCTCGCCCTCTCGGGTTAACAGAGGCCACCATTCTCCTACGGAGTGATGGATCATCTTATCGAAGACAAAACGATGAACATTTTCGTAAACCGGCCAGTATTTTTCTAATCCGAAGGTAAGCGAGGCCTCCAGCATACCAATCAGTACTTCGGCCTGCTGCCAGAATTCTTTTTCCTGGTCGTATACCGGCCCGGAATGCGCCCCTTCCACGTATACGCCCCCGTAGGTCTCATCAATTCCGTACTGCACAGCATGGTCATAAGAAGCCTTTAGTACATCAAAATACTGTTCAACAGGTTTGCCCAATACCTTAAGCGCATGGGTGAATAACCACGCAAATTCCACGTTATGCCCATAGCTGGTATTGTCATCGGCTTGCGCCTTTTGCCCGGAATCGGTAAAGCGGTCCCAGCCCCACACAATATCAAATTTGATTTGAGGAGCTACTTGCCAGTCCGCATAAAACTGGGGAATACCGGTTCGGTACCGGGGGTGCAGCACCCGCTGCAGCAAAATCTCAATCGCTTCTTCCAGCCTGCGCCGATGGACCGTATGCTGGCTACATTCGTACAACGTAGTAAATGCCTCCATCAGATGCATGTGTACATCCAGCGTCTTCCGGTCTCCCCCGGCCGCACCAGCCCCCTTTAGCTCCCAGTTCCGATGAAACATTTCAAAATACCCTCCATACATGGTATCCACCGCATATTTTTGCAAGAGATCAAAGCAACGAGAGGCGTATTCCAGTCCCGTTGTATCCCCTGAAGCCAGGGTGTACTCGCACAGGCTATAAATGGCGAAGCTGTGCCCGTAAATTACCTTTTCATCAATCACAACATTGCCTTCACGATCCAGTAGCCAGTAAAACCCACCGTGTTGTTCGTCCCACATCTTCGATAATAAAAAATCCAGTCCGTGCCTGGCATACTCCAGGCATTTTCCACCGCCATAGCCCGCCCGGTGGGCAGAGGCAAAGGTATACACGCAGCGGGTCTGGGCAATCAATGATTTTTCGTCGGTGCCAGTATCATTCCCGTCTTTGTCAAAGTGGGTAATAAAACCGCCGTATTGTTGGTCTAGAGAGCGATCCAGCCAGAAAGGCAGTAATTCGTTGGTGAGGTGTTGTTCAGCTTCTTCGCGATAGCGAGCGATGGTTTCTCGGTTCATAGGTTGTGTATTCAGAGTTCAACGGAAAAATTACCAAAAAAATGGAAATATCCGTACCTTCCTGGATAATTCACCAACAACCTACCACCATGAGAACGGCCATTTTTTCATTCTTAGCCATTGCGCTATCGACTTTTGTCATCATTGCCTCTACCCCAAAAGACATTGCGCTGGTTGAAGCAGCTCAACAATTTTTAGAAACGCTGGATGATGCCCAGCTCCAGCAAATCTCGTTTGAACTGGAAGAAGATGAACGCTATAACTGGCACTACACTCCGATCGAACGTCAGGGACTCCCCCTCAAGGCAATGGGCGAAGACCAACGACAAGCCGCCATGCAACTGTTGCAGCTTTCCCTCAGTGAGCAAGGGTTTTCCAAGGTGCAGGATGTAATGGCTCTAGAAAACGTATTACGACTGGTAGAAGACCGTCCGGCAAATGATACTTATCGCGACCCGGAAAATTATTATTTTTCGGTATTCGGTTCTCCTCAGGCGGGTGAAGTTTGGGGCTGGCGGTTGGAAGGTCATCATCTTTCCCTTAATTTCTCGTCATTATCCAACGAAATTGTTTCGGCTACACCTACTTTTTTCGGAGCCAATCCGGGCAATGTGCCGAAAGGACCCAAAAAAGGCTGGCGAGTACTTCAACCCGAGGAGGATTTGGGCCGTGAAATCGTAAAATCCCTGGAAGACAAGCAATTACAAACCGCCCTGATTGCCGAAGAAGCCTATCCCGAAATCGTGACGGGTACCGATCGAGAAGCGAACGTAGGCGATCTGGAGGGACTGGCCTATGCCGATATGACCACGGAGCAGCAGACGCAACTCATGCAACTGATTGAAGTATATTATCATGTGCACCGAGCCGAGGTAGCTGAAAATGAATTACAAACGATTCGGGATGCCGGACTGGACGAGATTCATTTTGCCTGGGCGGGTGGATTGGAAGTGGGAGATCCACATTATTACCGCATTCAAAGCCCGGGCTTTGTCATCGAATACGATAATACGCAAAATAACGCCAACCACATTCACACCGTCATCCGAGACTTGCAAAACGATTGGGGTGAGAACGCACTTAAAACCCATTATGAGGAAGCGCATAAATAGTAAAGTCATATTTTGTATAAAAAAGATCATATGTAAGGTTTGCTGAAGGCTACGCTCGGGGATGTAAGATCAATCGGTAATTTTGTCTTTTAGAACAAGATGCCGAATTGATGAAGAAGTTACTCCCCGCCTTTTTACTCATGTCAGTTTCACTTTTACTAGGCTGTCGTGAGGATGAAATAATTACCGATACCCCGTCCAGTCCCGTTTCCATCAATGGTTATGTACAAAAGGGGCCGTTTATCAATGGTACGTCCATTATTATTACCGAACTGGATGATTCTTTAGCTGCCACTGGCAAAACTTTTACTACCCAGATTGCCGATAACAAAGGTTCTTTTTTTATCAAAACCAGCCAGTTAGATTACACCAACCTCCAATTGATTGCCAGCGGGTTTTACTTTGATGAAGTCAAAGGAGAAAAATCGGCCGCTCAATTAACGCTTATGGCTTTGGCAAATATCTCAGAAGATGCCAGTATCAATGTCAATGTATTATCTCACCTGGAAAAAGACCGGGTCATGTATTTGATCAACCAAGGAACAGGCTTTCTGGAAGCGAAGCAACAGGCCCAGCAGGAAATTCTGGCGATCTTCAGTATTGAACGGGAGAATATGACCAGCTCCGAATTGCTGGACATTTCTCAGGACGGCGACAACAACGCCATACTTCTGGCGATATCGGCCATTTTACAAGGTAACCAATCGGTGGCTGAGCTTTCTGAACTTCTGGCTGATATTACCACCGATATCCGGGAAGATGGCACGTTGGACAGTGATCAGCTCAAAGCCACTTTAGTACGAAACTCTATTGGTCTTGACCTAAGCGAGGTAAGGCAACACATGCAAACCCGCTATGCATCCTTAGGAGTAGAAGCTACGATTCCCAACTTTGAGCAATTTGTCGACAGTGATGGCGACGGAGTACTTAACAAAGATGATGATGATACACCCCAGGACTTCTTATTTAATCCACAAGAAAATGTTGCGATTAACACTACTGTCACTTCCAATGAAATTATTATTTCGGGTATTAGTGAAGATGGGTTTATTACAGCAACGATTCAAAATGGTCAGTTTGTAAAGAATGGCGAGGTAATAGAACAAACCAGTATCAATCTTGTCAACGAAGACCAAGTCAGTATTCAAGTAACCTCTAGTAGAACCTACAACGATTCTGTAACTGCAATAGTCACTTTTGGAACTCTTGATAAAGAATTTACGGTGATCACTGATAATTACCTACCTAGTGATTTTACGTTTACTAAAGTTGAGAGTGCCTTAAGGAGTACCGTCTATACTTCTAATACCATTACTGTTGATGGATTGAAATATCCTACCCCTACCAAAATTACCAATGGAGTGTTGATTAAAAATGGTACTAAGCTCACGGAAGATTCCACAACTGTCATCAATGGTGACCAGTTAACCATTGAAGTTACATCTCATCCAGAATGGTATAATAAAGTTCAGACTTCCTTAAGGATAGGTAGTAGAGAAAATTCTTTTGAGGTGATTAACAAAATCAATTTATGGACAAGGCTAGCAAAATTTCCCGGCGTAGGTTCTTTCGATCAAGTTAGTTTTTTATTAAACGAAAAGATGTATGTAGGACTGGGAAGAGCAAAAACATTTGGTGCAACAAATGAATTTTACAGATATGACCCAAAAAAGGACGAATGGAAAAAAATCGCAAACTTTAAAGGAAAGGCACGTGAGCAAGCAGTAGCATTCACTCAAAATGGAAAAGCATATGTTGGACTAGGAAATTCTATCGACGGAGGTGGGGGTAACTATTCTACTTTAAAGGATTTCTGGGAATATGATCCTAAAACAGATGTATGGAAACAAATAGAAGATTTTCCAGGAATTTCTCGTGCAGCCGCTTCGTGTATGGTCATTGATGAAAATGTTTATATAGGATTAGGCTATAACTGGCGAGGGTACGATTACCACCTTAATGACTTTTGGAAATTCAGTGCCATAACAAAGACATGGAATAAAATATCTAATTTTCCTTCTAAAAGATACAATACAGTAAGTTTTTCATTTGAATCAAAAGGGTTTATAGTTGGTGGCTTTAATAGCAAGTATCAGGATAAAAAAGATATTTGGGAATATAATCCTGAATCTAACAATTGGACTAAAAAAAATAATTCAATTTTAGAGAATATAACGAATGGTATTGGATTTACTATCAGCGGAAAAGCATATTTAGGTACATCTAATTCTAACCTTATAGGGGAAGAGTATTTCTATGAATATAATCCCCATACACAAGCCTGGATAAAACTTGATGGTTACAGAATAAGGAGTGGTGCTACTGTAACTGTTTACAACAATGATGCATATTACTTTAATGGTAGTGAGGTCTGGAAATACACACCATAATTAATCCCTAAATCAGCATTAAAGCTCTTATTAACAAGATTAATATGACCCTTAATAATTTCTTTAGATACTTTTTTAGTGTTGGTTTCACCTTACTCTTCGCTTGTCACGATGACGAAGAACCCATCACTCCCCCCATTGCAATAGATACTACAGTAACTGAGACTCCTGACTCTACCGTAGCCATCGATCTGAAAGGCTATGTGCAGAAAGGCCCGTTCATTAATGGTACGGCCATCACCCTATCGGAGCTAAATGAAAAGTTGATTGCTACCGGACGAAATTTTACTACCCAGATTGCTGATAATAAAGGCTCATTTAGTCTGAAAGAGATTCCGCTTCAAACCACCTATGTGCAGTTACAGGCCGATGGATTTTATTTTGATGAAGTGAAAGGAGAAAAGTCTGCCGCTCAACTCACGCTCTTTGCGTTAGCTGATGTCTCGGATGCCAGCAGCGTAAACGTGAACCTGCTCTCTCACCTGGAACGCAATCGGGTCATCTACCTGATGCAAGAAGAAGAACAGCGGTTTGATCAGGCCAAACAGCAAGCTCAGCAGGAAATCCTCACCGTATTCGGCATTGCCCAGGACAGCATAGGTTATTCAGAGCAACTGGACATCTCTCAGGAGGGCGATCAGCATGCTATCTTGCTGGCCATCTCCGCCATCCTGCAAGCCAACAACAGCGTCGCCGAACTTTCCGAACTGCTGGCGAACCTCATCACTGACCTTCGAGAAGATGGAGTACTGAACAGTAAAAGCATTGAAAGCACGTTGAAAACGCAGGCAATATCACTCAATCTTCCCCAGATCAGAACTCACTTGGAGCAACGCTACGCCGCGATGGGCGTTTCAGCCACCATCCCTAACTTTGAACATTACATTGACAGCGATGGAGACGGCATTCTGAACAAAGATGAAGATGATACTCCCGAAGATTTCTCGTTTGAAACTCAGGTTAACGTAGCCGTAAACGACACCCTTACCTCAAATACCGTTACTATCAGTGGTTTGAAAGAAGGAGGTATCGCAGTAGCTTCTGTTTCCAATGGGTTTCTGGTAGTAAATGGCATGGTTGCTTCAGATACTGAAGTAGATGTAAAAAATGGAGATGAGCTACAGGTTCAGGTCGTATCAAGTAGCCAATTTATTGATTCAACCAAAGCCATTCTCTCTATCGGTACGCTTGTACAACCCTTTGCGGTGGTAACCGATGCTTATTCTCCTGATATCTTCAGTTTCACATCTATTTCCAATGCAAAACGTGATTCGGTTTATTTTTCCGATACAATCACTATTTCAGGCCTTCCCCATGCTACTCCTGCGGAAACCGCCTGGTTCGTATCCGATGCTCCAAATGGAGCAATTTATGTTAACGGTGAAAAATTCAATGACAACAATTTTAGCCTAAAGGAAGGTGATCAGGTTTGGATGGAAGTAGTATCTTCTGAAGATTTTGTTATTACGGTTACTTCCTCGCTGACTATCAACGATAAGGAAGCCTCCTTTTCTGTAACTACCGGGCCGAATCCCTGGCAAAGAATAGCTGATTTTCCCAGTGATGAACAACCGCGTTCATATTTTTCCATCGGGGAAACCCTATATGCAAGCGATAGAAGTAGTAATGATTTATTTACGTATACCCCTTCCACCGATTCTTGGAAAATGGTGGGGAAAATTCCTTTTGATCCAGGAATTCGATTTACTGTTATAGACAATAAAGTCTACTATTTGATACAAGCAGGTACTGGAGAATTAGATGAAGAAACAGGCTACTACAATCTTGCAGCAGATCTTTGGGAACTTGATACTAGTACAGATCAATGGGCCCAAAAATCCTCCCCTGAGCTTGGATTTGAATATGATGGACCGCTCATTAGCTGTAATGGAAAAATTTACCATATAGACTATCTAGGTGATGTATTAAGAGAATATTCTCCTTCGTCGGATACATGGGAAAATAAAGGCACTCTCCCACCTATCTCCACGGGTTATATAACCGCCTTTTCATTAGAGAATAACGTTTATATGGTATTTCAGAATGATAACTCAGAACCAACCCATGGATTAGTATGGGAATACAGTACTACCAATAATACATGGACGCAGAAAAGTAATATTCCGCTGATTTTTGACGGGGTGTCAAGCTTTGTAACTCGAAATAAAGCCTATGTTGTACCGAATTCATGGTCACAAGAAGGTCTGTATGCGGTATACGATCAGGATGCTGATGAATGGAAAATTCTGGATGGAAAACCTAACGATATAAATAGTATATCATCGGCTAACGTTGGGTATGGTTTTGAGTCTAACAAATTTTGGAAATTTACTCCCCCACAAAATTAACATCATCATAAAAGCCCATAAGAACAAATTCTGATAAACAGTAAATCAATTTTATGCATCGATATTTACTATCATTTATTGTTATAACTCCCCTATTCATTAGCTGCCAGGAAGATGAGGAAGCAGTTACTCCACCGGCGGTTACCGATACCCTCACGGTTGATACAGACTCTACCATTACGGTCGATCTCTCCGGTTATATACAGAAAGGTCCGTTCATCAATGGTACGGCGATCACCGTTTCTGAACTGGATAGCACATTAACAACTACAGGTAAGAACTTTACTACCCAGATTACGGATAATAAGGGGTCCTTTCGGCTGAACCGTATCAAGCTGCAATCCAATTTTGTCCAGCTTCAGGCCGATGGGTTTTATTTTGATGAAGTGAAAGGAGCCAAGTCGGCAGCTCAGCTTACGCTATTTGCCCTTTCTCAGGTAGAGGATGTCAGTAGCATCAATGCCAACCTGCTTTCGCACATGGAGCGAACCCGGGTGCTGTACCTGATGCAGGTAGAAGAAAAAGACTTCACCGAAGCAAAAGTGCAGGCTCAGCAGGAAATTCTCGCCGTCTTTGGCATTCAGCAGGATGCGATGGCACAATCCGAACTGCTGGATATTTCTCAGGATGGGGAAGATAATGCCATTTTGTTAGCCATCTCAGCCATCCTGCAAGCAGATAATACCGTCGCCGAACTCTCCGAACTGGTAGCCAATATTATGACAGACTTACAGGAAGACGGTACCCTGGATAGTCAGACTAATAAGGATAAAATCAGCGCACAAGCCAAAGGATTAGATCTGCTCCAGATCAGAAGCAACCTGCAACAGCGGTACGAAGAACTTGGCTTACAAGCCACCATACCTAATTTTGAGCAGTACATCGATAGCGACGGAGACGGCATCTTGAACAAAGATGAAGATGATACTCCGGAAAACTTTACGTTTGAGATACAAACCGACGTAGCGATCAACGATACACTCACCTCTAATACAATCACCATCAGCGGACTCAAAGAAGGTGGCACCGCCAATGCGAGTATCCGCCATGGTCATCTGATGGTGAATGGAAATCTGCGGGAAGACACAGTAGCGCAAATCAAAAATGGTGATCGATTACAATTACAGCTCAGGTCCGGCAATGCTTTTACCGACACCACCCAAGCCATTCTTACCATTGGTACCTTAGTCCGGCACTTTCAGGTCGTCACTGATGATTACATACCCAATGCATTCAGTTTCACCACCCAAAAGGACGTTGCCATAGATGCTTACTATACTTCCCATACTATTACCGTCAGTGGATTGCCCTATCCTACTCCAGCACGCATTTACGACGGAATCTTAATTAAAAATGGTGAAGAGATCACTGGCGACTCAACCTCGGTCGTGAATGGAGATGAGCTAGCCATCAAAGTAAAATCAAGCACTGAATTTATGAACAGTACTGCTGCCATGTTGGAAATCAATACCGTGGCGGCCAACTTTGAGGTGATTACAGATGATTATTCTCCAAACGGTTTTAATTTTAAAAGTGTAACGGCAGCTAAGCGCAGCACATTATACATCTCAGACACAATTACAATTTCCGGACTACCCTACCCTACCCCTCCCGGAATAGCCTGGTTTAGTTCGGATAGTCCTGTGGATGGAGCCATTTATGTGAATGGTACTAAATACTCGGATAACAGTTTTAGCCTGAAAGAGGGCGACAAGGTATGGATTGAGTTAACTTCAGCCGAAGAATACTCAGCCACTATTTCATCATCTTTAGTCATCAATGATAAAGAAGCTTTTTTCAATCTTATTACTGAAACTAGTCCCTGGCAAAGAAAAGCTGATTTTCCTAACCCTGACGCTGGCAGGCTGGATACGGGTTTTGAGATATCCGGCAAACTCTACATCGTAACCTCCAACGGTGAGTTGTTTGTCTACAACCCTGAAACAAACCAGTGGATTGAAAAAGCAAAATACAAAGGAGCTGGAAGAGGGAGAGCTTCATCTTTTGCTCTTAATGGTAAAGGCTATATTTGTTTAGGAACCGATACGGCAGATTACTCCACATTACATAAGGAACTTTGGGAATATGACCCAACGGCAGACTCATGGAAAAAGAAGACCAACTTTCCGGGAGCCAGCCGAATGTTTCAAACGGTCTTCACAGCAAATAATAAGGCATACTTAGGCTGGGGCGAAGTAACTACTACGGCTTCGGAGGGAGGAACTCCAGCTAAAGATTTCTGGCGGTACGATCCTGCTGCTGATATCTGGACTCAAATGTCTGATTTTCCCGGGCAAGCTCGAACGGGAGCCTTTGCCATTTCTTCCTCGGGCAATCCGCTATTTGGAAGTGGATGGTCGGAAAGTATTGAAATGGAACGCCCTTATTTTAATCTGTTTTCTGATTTGTGGGAGTATCATCCGTTAACCGATAGCTGGACCAAAAAAAATGATATTAACTTCCTGCCGATTGGTTTCTTTGCACTGGAGGATAAAATTCACATCTATTGCGAAGAAAGTTATCCCTACGAAACCTCAGGCCTTTACCAATATAATGCTTCTCAAGATACCTGGGTTTTTGCCGAAGAATCATTCAGAGAACAAAATGGTAGCGGTGGATTTTACTCAATCAATAACAAAGGATATGTTCTCACATCATACGATGGTATCTGGGAATATACCCCACCTCTGAAATAACAACTTTGCTAATTTAAATAATAATATATTATTTAAATTAAATAATTTAAATAATAAAATTAGAAAAATATAATAATAAATCATTTTGTTTTTATTACATCAGTCAGTAAATTTGTCTTTTAAACCCTATTTACTGACTGATGAAAAACCTGCTACTTCTCTCTCTACTAATTTTCCTGATTACATTTTTAGGGTGCCACGAAGATGAAGACCCACTCATCCCACCTATAGATACTACTGAGATTGATTCTACCATTACGATTAATCTCTCCGGCTATGTCCAGAAAGGCCCGTTCATTAATGGAACATCCCTTATTATCACTGAACTGGATGACTCACTATTGGCCACGGGTAAAACTTTTACTACTCAAATTAATAATAATCAAGGCTCTTTTTCTCTGAAAACTAACCAACTGGAGTAT
>JAVKCN010000134.1:0-21094 GCA_040222715.1 Cyclobacteriaceae bacterium
TCTAAATACTCAAACATCGGAATATGTGAGGCAATTGCTGCTGCGAATGTATCGAGCCTATTCGGAAACAGGTTTGGCACAGTCGGCCGTCATACAGTCGTATCTGATTGCCCTGCTTTGTGAGGTAAACAGTGCGTATCAACCTCTGTCAGGAAGTAAGCAAACAGCGGCGGTGTCAATAGCCAATCATTTCAGAGAGCTGCTTTTTGCCAATATCAAAAGTCAGCACCGGGTAAGCGACTATGCTGCGCAGTTGAGTATCACACCCAATCATCTGAATAAATCGGTGAAAGCTATTACCGGAAAATCTCCTACCAAGTGGATTGATGAAACGCTGGTGCTGGAAGCCAAAGTATTGCTGTATCAGACGGACTTGGCGATCACTGAAGTTGCGGCAGAAATCGGGATCTTTGATGCTTCCTACTTTACTCGTCTGTTTAAGAAGTACGAGGGCCTGACTCCGCTGGAATTCCGTAAATTGATTGAAACGTCCTAATATCGGCTGCCTGCGTCCTAACCCTTCCCGGAGTTTGTTATGAGCTTTGCACTATTAATTCCTGGGTATTATTGGGGGAAAATGAATAAACCTAACACCCAACCCCTAACACTTCATACCAAGATAAAAGCTTATGGAAACTCATATCCCCCCGTCCTTTACATTAATACAAGCTTTCGGGGCCGTCGGAATTGCTTTAGTGTATATTCTGCTTTCGTCTCTGGTAAAAGAACCCAACCGGCAAAAACTCAGTGCTATCATCGTAGCCGGGGCAGGTGCCGCCTATCTGAGTGGGGGATTGGGCTTGTGGGAATTTCTGTTTTGTGCGCTTATGACATTCATTGCCTTCAAAGGCTTAACCCACTACTATTTCATTGGCATTGCCTGGCTCTTGCATACTGGTTGGGACATTGTACATCATTTGTATGCCAACCCGATTGTGACGTTCAGTCCATCCTCATCGGCGGGTTGTGCGGTGTGCGATGCGGTGCTGGCAATCTGGTTTTTCGCCGGCGCCCCCTCGATAGTGGATTGGTTTCGTACTACTAGAAAAACCCTTATCAACGCTCAGTAATATGTATTCAACACTCTTGCCCATTCATTCGCTGTTTCGCTGGTTGGTCCTTCTCAGTTTGCTATATGCCATCTATCGGGCCTACCGGGGGTGGCTTACCCAACAACCTTTTACCCAACTGGACGACCGCGTGCGACACCGTACGGCCACCATTGTCCATATCCAGTGGTTACTCGGAATCATACTGTATTTCATCAGCCCGGCGGTTGATTATTTATGGCATAATTTTCGGGAAGCGGTGCATCAGCAGGATGCGCGGTTTTTCGGCATGGAGCACGCCTCGATGATGTTCATTGCGGTGATCGTGATTTCCCTGGCTTCGGCCCGGAGCAAGCGACAGGCCACGGATCGGCAAAAATTTAAAACGATGGCCATCGGCTTCAGTATCGGGTTGCTGATCATTTTGCTGTCTATTCCCTGGCCCTTCTCACCGTTGGTGAGCCGTCCCTGGCTCCGGGGCTGGTGATTTACTACAGTGAGGAAAAGACAGTAGTTAATCTTGTAAAGTCCGTTATTTTGCTAAGGGGAATGTAATATTGGAGCGGCGCTCAATCTGTGTAATTTGACAGATAATAACCCATTGCCCTTATTCAATAAAGTAACACATTCAATGCAGGCAGCGATCCATTACTTTTTACATTTTGGTTTTCCGTTTTTTATTGCATTGCTGTTTTTCAGAAAGGAATGGAAAAAAGTGTATTTCCTATTGATTGCCACCATGCTGGTAGATATGGACCATTTGCTGGCCACTCCGGTATTTCAGACCAACCGATGTAGTATTGGCTTTCATTATTTACATACCTACTATGCCATGGGTGTTTATTTTATACTACTTTTTTTACCTAAACCATATAAAATTATCGGGATTGGATTGTTGTTTCATATGTTCACTGATTTAATTGATTGTTTATTCATGTTTCACCAGTGTCAGAAGTGTTTTTCTGATGCTCCGGCATTTGAAGTTTTACAAGCTATTTCAATATTTTTAGGCACGGGATCATCCATATAAAGCCCGACACCAATCATGGTATATTGCCCGACTCGTTCAATATGATGCTTAAATACACCAACCAGATACTCATGTTTGTGGTTGAACTGATCATGGTTGGTTCATTCAGTTATTTTGGCTATCAGAAAGGGAACACCACCCTGATGAAGTACGGGCTAGCGATTGTGATCCCGGCGATTGCCATTCTGCTGTGGGGCTATTGGGCTGCTCCCAAATCCACCCACCGATTAAGTATGCCTTATTTGGCGTTATTCAGGGGGATTATGTTCCTGGTCGCCGCATACTTCCTCTACCAATGCAACCATCCAAAATTTGCCACGATACTGGCGATACTTTCTGTGATTAACCAGGTGGTAAGTTATTTTACCGAAAACGAAGGTGTGAAAACCGGCTAGTGCCGGGCATCATGATCATATTCCTTTAGCCCACCATTGCAGAGAAAACGCTTCCATTCGATGGCGCGGGTACGTATGTTTGCTGGACCATGTTCTCTTTACCACCCCCTATGATCACGACTGTCAAATTTCTCACTACGCTTGCCTGCTGTCTGACCCTTACGCAAATCCGGGCGCAACCGACCCTGGACCAGTTGGATGTGGAAAGCTATCACGTACAACTGGAACCCGATATCTCAGGTAAATCCCTGGTGGGCAATGTACAAGTGGTGTTTTCAACCCGTACACCCGGCAGCGAAGTGATACTGAACTGCGGGTCACTAACCGTTGAGGAGGTCAGGGGAGTATCGGTGGAAGGTTTTCAGCAAGCCGGGGGGGAACTTACAATCCGGATGCGGGATACAACGCAAGCCACTCATACAGTAGATATCTTCTACCACGGTACTCCCACGCGCGGGGTGCAGTTTATCACCGAGAAGGAGCAGATGTACACCGTGTTTTCTACCAGCGAGTGGATGGTGTGCCATATGCCACCCCATGACCGGGCCCGCATTCGCCTAGATTTACGCATTCCCGACCACCTGAGCAGCATTGCTTCGGGTATGCGCGGTGATACCAAACAACTACCCGGCGGAAAAACCCTGCATGCCTGGGGGCAGGAAGCCGCTACTCCGGCTTATACCTATGGGTTTGCTATTGGTTCTTTTACTATGGCGGAGGAACAACTCCCCGGGCGATCTTTACACTATTATTCCGATGCACACCGGGCAGAAGCACTGGATACCATCTTTGAAAACACAGCCGATATGCTGGTTTTTTTTGAAGAGAAATCAGGTGTGCCCTATTTCCAGGAATCGTACACGCAAGTTCTGATGGGTACGCATTACCAGGAAATGTCGGGGTTTGCCGTACTCAGGGAATCCTATGGGAATATGGTGTTAGCGGATCGTACCGAAACCAACCTGATCGGGCATGAGCTGGCGCACCAGTGGTGGGGCAATATGATTACCTGCGAAAGCTGGCAGCACTTCTGGCTCAATGAAGGCTTTGCCACTTTTATGTCCGCCGCCTACAATGAACATCGGTTTGGCCCGGAAAAATACCAGGAGAATATCAATGCCTACCACGATGTTTACCAAAAGCTCAAACAAAAAGGAGCCGATAAGCCCCTGATTTTCGACGATTGGTCCAATCCCTCTGCTGACGATCTGAACATCGTTTATTTCAAAGGGGCTTATGTACTGCACTTGCTGAGAGCGGAGCTGGGAGAAGCCATCTTCTGGGAAGGTCTCAAAGCATATAGCCAGCAGTACTACGGAAAGTCCGTCAACACTAAAAATTTCCAGTCAGCCATGGAACAAGCCGCCGGACGCAACCTTCAGGATTTCTTTGGGCAGTGGGTTTATTAAAGCGTACATAAGCAGTTAGGGGATGGAGTGAAGGAGGGTACACTATTTTTACCGGCAGCAATACTACCATTAGGAAATTCAGCATAATCAATTATATTTGCAATACTACCAATAGGAATTTACATGAAAGCATATCCACTAGGGGAGTTCGAAGAAATCGTATTACTCACCGTCGGCGTACTCTACAATGAGGCCTACGGAGTGGCCATTAAGGATGCCATTGAAGAAAAAGCAGCGCGCAACGTGAGCGTGGGAGCCTTGCAGTCGGCATTGAAACGCCTGGAAAAGAAAGGCTACCTGGAATCCCGGACCGGGGAATCGAACGAGCAGCGGGGAGGGAAGCCGAAGCGCTACTATACCATTACGGCTTATGGAAAGCAGGCTTTGCAGGAAAGTCGGGATATTCGCACCCAACTCTGGGAGTCTATTCCCAAACTCGCCCTTGATTTCAAATGCTCATGATCAAACAATGGGCTCACCGATTTTTCCAATGGTTCTGTCATCCTGATTTCTACGATGAGATTCAGGGCGACCTGGAAGAACTTTATCGGCGAAACCTTGTCCAAGGGAAGCGCCGGGCGCAGTGGCAATATCTCGGACGAGTACTTGGTTTGTTTCGACCTAGTTTGATGCGTTCTTTTTCTCATGATCTTTTAATGAACCTACCTATGTTTAAAAACTATTTCAAAATCAGCCTGCGAAATCTGCTTCGATATAAGCTATTTGCCACCATCAACATTCTGGGTCTGGCGATCGGATTGGCGGCCTTCCTGCTAATCAATGAGTACATCCGCTTTGAAGAAAGTTACGATGGTTTCTTTAGCGGTGCCGATCAGATTTACCGGCTGTCTACCGTGCAGGTGGTGAATGATGAAATCGGGGTGAAAGATGCCATGACCTATCATCCGGCCGCTAAAGTTCTGCATGATGAATTACCGGAAGTAGAAGATTATACCGTCACCTACAAGTTCGGTGAGCTGGTTTTCCGTCAGGAAGATAAATTAATCAGTGAGGAACAGGTGATTGCCGCTGATGCTAACTTTTTCAATGTCTTTGACTATCAGGTAATTCAAGGATCGGCCAACGATATGCTGGCTGAACCTAATACTTTAGTGCTGACCCAAAGTAAGGCCGAATTCTACTTTGGCGATCAGGACCCTATTGGGGAAACGCTGGAGATTCTGGGGCGGTTTAATCAAGCTTTCAAAGTCACCGGGGTGATACAGGATATACCCGAGAACACCCACTACAAATTTGACATGCTGATGTCGGATGAAAGCATCAAAGAACAGTATGAGAACGACGATTGGAACGGGTTTAATTATTATGCTTATCTGAAGCTGAAGCCTCAGGCAAATATTTTCGAAGTAAAAGATAAAGTAGATGATCTTTCAAGAAAATATTTAGGGGAAGAGGGTAGTATGGGTTTTAATCTGT
Organism: Cyclobacteriaceae bacterium; assembly: GCA_040222715.1. Taxonomy (GTDB): domain Bacteria; phylum Bacteroidota; class Bacteroidia; order Cytophagales; family Cyclobacteriaceae; genus Tunicatimonas. Next base: position 5,321 of record JAVKCN010000134.1, read on the forward strand.
TTCCCATCACCGACATTCACCTGAAGTCAGACTATACCTTTGAGGCAGAAATTCCGGGCAGTGAAAAAGCCGTGACATTTACCCGGATCATCGCCTTGTTCATCCTGTTTATTGCCTGGATCAATTATATCAATCTGTCTACCGCCCGGGCCGTGAACCGGGCCAAAGAAGTAGGATTGAGAAAAACGGTAGGTGCGTACAAAGTACAGATCATCGGACAGTTTTTATTTGAAGCCCTGCTGGTCAATTTCCTGGCGGCATTGATCGCTTTATTGTTATCAGAACTGTCGCTTCCCTACTTTCGTCAATTGGTGGGGCAGGCATTTCTTCCCCATGTGTGGAATCACCCTCCGTTTCTGTACAGCCTGTTGACCTTTTTTGTCGTGGGCTCGCTGGCATCCGGCTTTTATCCGGCATTAATACTGTCCGGTTTCAAACCGGTGGCCGTACTCAAAGGGAAGTACCGTAATTCCAAAAGCGGAGCGCTGCTTAGAAAAGGGTTGGTGGTAGTGCAGTTCACGGCATCCGTCGTTTTAATTGCCGGTACCTTCATTGTGTACCAGCAGCTACGGTATATGCAAGGCAAAGACCTGGGCATATCGACCGATTTCGTCGTGGGAGTGAACATGCCTCGGGGGCAAAATAATGAAGAAGCCCGGGAAAGAATCACCACGCAGATACAATCCTTCAAAGATGCCCTACGCCAGCATTCGGCCATAGAGACGGTAGGGGGGACATCCAACCTGCCCGGTGGCGATGGTTCGGATATCAATTCCAATGCCGGAAAGCTCCGGATCGTTGGCCTGACCGACCGGCAAACGGGAACTATCTACTTACAGTTCAATGATGAAGATTTTCTGGCGGCGGTGAATATGCAATTGCTCTACGGAAGAAACTTTGATCGCAACCGGGTGGCGGACTCCTCGGTGGTGATGGTCAACCAGGCTTTTCTCCGGAAATTTAACATATCAGACGAACAATCCGTGCTGAATGAATACCTACAGTTTGGCGAAGATGATACGAACCGAAAGTTTGAGATCATCGGAGTTGTCAAAGACTTCAACCGGACTTCGCTCAAATCCAGTGTAGAGCCTACCTTATATCTTCCCGATTACGCTCCGGCCGCCAGCGTCGTCAAGCTCAATCCGGAGCAGTATCAGGAGGGGCTGGCGTATTTGCAGGAAACCTGGGCCGAATTCTTCCCGGATACTCCTCTGGATTACACGTTTCTGGATGATCGATTTGCTGCGTTGTACGAGCAGGACCGTCGCTTTGGGGAGATCTTTAGCACGCTATCCGTGCTGGCTATTTTAATTGCCATTCTGGGATTGTTCGGTCTGTCATCGTTCATGGCCGTGCAGCGCACCACGGAAGTAGGAGTGAGAAAGGTTCTGGGCGCTTCGGTCCCCAGTATCATCGGAATTTTCTATAAAGACTTTCTGGTGCTACTGGGCATCTCTGGCCTGATCGGGATACCCGCCACCTATTTTGGTATGAACTCCTGGTTGGAAAACTACGCCTACCGGATAGACTTCCCCTGGCTTTTGGCCATCCTCGCGGTAGGCATCGTTACCGTATTTGCCCTGATCACGGTGGGTTACCAGATCTACCAGGTAGCGATCCTTGACCCAGCCAAAACCCTCCGGGAAGATTAATGTGTAAAGGCTGATGATCAAACAATTCGCCCACCGCTTCTTCTGCTGGTTCTGCCATCCTGAGTACTACGATGAGATCGTGGGTGACCTGGAGGAGATCTATCAGCGTAGAGTAGAACAGGGAAGACATCGGGCGCAGTGGCAATATCTCTTACAAGTGCTGGTACTTTTTCGTCCTAGCCTGATGCGTTCAATATCCTCATACTCTCTAACCAATTCGGCTATGTTCCGACACTACTTTAACATCAGTACCCGCGTGTTGCTGCGGCATAAGTTTTATTCTTTTATCAATATACTGGGCTTGGCGGTAGGGATGGGGGTTTGCCTGCTGATCTATCAGTACATTCATTTTGAACTTAGTTACGATCGGTTTCATTCCAATGCTGAGAATATTTATCGGTTCACTCAAATTTATAACAATGATGGTGTAGGGGTTTCTACCACATTTGCACTTGGACCCACGGAAAAAGAAAACATTCCAGAAATTGAAGATTTTGTCAGGATACATCCCCAATATGAAGGGTTAATTGTTGCAAATCCTGACAAGAATGATCCGTATCAGGAAGATCACATTTGGTATGTGGATAGCAACTTTCTGCAAGTATTCAATTTTCCTTTAAAATACGGCAATTCGGAATCAGCCCTTACTTACAAACACAGCATCGTTATTACCGAACAAGTATCAGCTAAGTATTTTGGTGATCGTAATCCAGTTGGCAAAATATTAAAAGTGATCGGTGGGTCGCTGGGGGGAGATTTTGTGGTGAAGGGAGTACTGAAAGAGTTACCGGAGAATAGCCACTTGCAGTTTGAGTTGCTGATGCCTATGGTGAATCTACTGGAAAACTATGGCCCTTACAAAAAGAGCGATGGTTGGGTTTGGGAAAACTTTCTGACCTACTTTATTATGAATGAATCAGCCGATCTGACAGAGGTGGGAAAAAAATCGGATCAGCTCATTACCCGGTATACCGGTGAAAAATTAGCGCGGTTAGATGCAAAACCGAAAACAAGATTTGAACCAGTAACGGACATTCACCTGAGAACTGGTCCCTATGGAGATATTGGTAATAATCAGGGAAGCATCAATGATGTACGGGCTTTTGGGGTCATCGCCCTGTTCATCCTGCTTATTGCCTGGATCAATTACATCAACCTTTCTACTGCCCGAGCCATGCATCGGGCGAAGGAAGTGGGCGTTCGCAAATCTATCGGTGCTTTAAAGAAACAGTTGGTAGGGCAATTTTTAGTAGAATCGGTGCTTATCAACCTGCTGGCGGCTATTATTGCGATAGGAGTAGCGTATAGTATGCTGCCCATTCTAAACCACATGATAGGAAAAGATCTTTCCCTCGATATTTTACAACACAGCGGTTTTTGGATTTGGTTTTCAGCGATCTTTGTACTCGGTTCTATTCTTTCAGGACTGTATCCGGCTTTTGTCCTTTCCTCATTTCAACCTATCAGCATCCAGAAGTCGGTCAAGCTAACGAGAAAGGGGAGGTTTAATTTGCGAAGGAGTTTAATTGTGTTTCAGTTTCTTACGTCCCTGCTGCTCATCTCGGGCGCCTACCTGGTCTATCAGCAGATTACCTATATAAAGAACTATGAATTAGGTATTGACATGGAAAAGATACTGGTAATCAGCGGGCCGCGTATTCTGGATTATGATAATCTTAGATCCTCGTATGAGACTTTCAAGAATGAAGCTATCCGGCATCATTCTATAATAAGTATCTCCGGTACGGGAACCGTGCCCGGTACTGGTAATATGTTTACTGACAAAATCTGGAGGGCCGACCGCTTACCCTCGGAAGGGCAGGTGATTAACTTAGAACAGGTAGATACGGACTTTACGCAGACTTTTGATTTAGAGTTGATCGCGGGTCGGCTTTTTACCAATGAAATGGAGAGGTACAAAGATGATGGACCGATAATAATTAATGAAGCGGCGGTTAAAGCGTATAACTTTACTTCAGCGGAAGAAGCTATCGGGGCAACCTTGATGACGATCGTGGGCGATACGATTAACATGGAAGTGGTAGGAGTAGTCAATGATTTTTTCTGGAATTCACTACAAATAAAGGATGTACCCTATTTATTTGCCCTGAACCACGAATACGGTGCTTTCTTCTCATTCAAAGTAAACTTATCGGATGTTCCCGAAACCATTGCCTACATTAAGTCTACGTATGATGAAGTCTTTCCCGGAAACCCCTTCACCTATTTTTTTATGGATGATAACTTTAACCTTCAATACCAATCCGATGTACAGTTCAAGAACTTGTTCTCGGCCTTTTCCATCCTGGCCATCTTCATCGCCTGCTTAGGATTGTTCGCGCTGATATCATTTTCCGCTACCCTGCGAATCAAGGAGATTGGCATCCGGAAAGTGCTGGGAGCCAGTATCAGTCACCTTATGATGTTACTTTCTCGAGAATATTTGATTTTGTTACTGATTGCGATTTTGGTGGCTGCACCGGCCGTTTTCTTCGGAGGAAGAGCCTGGCTGGACAACTACGCCTATCGAGTTGATGTAGGAGCAGATCTTTTCCTGATCCCCGGTTTGGTACTGCTATTGATTTCTCTGTTGACTGTGGGTTACCGCACTTACGCTTCGGCCAATGCGAATCCGGTAGAATCTTTGAAAACGGAATAACAGAAGAAACAAAGTGGATGAGTAAGTGATACGCCTTAAGACTCTTTTTTCCGGTGCTGATTCTTATATTGCAGAATAATTTCCTGTTAGGTATTGTATGCAAATAATCATGGGTCATGCTTGAGAAAAATGTGCGGGATCGGATAGACACTTCAGTTTTATGCTGGCTTGCTACTGTTGACCCGGACGGAATGCCTCATGTTTCTCCCAAAGAGCTGTTTACCTACGATGACACGGGTGCTTTGGTCATCGCCAACATTGCATCACCCCACAGTGTCAAAAACATCAGGACCAATCCTAAGGTCTGTGTGAGTTTTGTAGATGTCTTCGTGCAGAAAGGCTATAAGATTCAGGGGGAAGCCACGCTGATCACTCCGTCTGATTCGTTATTCGAGGTAAAAACGGTTCGACTCAGAGCAATGGCCGGGGATACATTTTCCATCCGCATGATTATTTCCGTGGCGGTAGAACAGGTGGCCGAAATAATAGCTCCCCGCTACCGATTCTTTCCGGATACCCGGGAAGAAGATCAGATACGAAGTGCCTTGCATACCTATAAAGTGAAGGAACTGCTAAAAAGCATAGAGCAGTCCGACAGGTAACTACCTGAGCATTCTTAACAGAAATGTATGAAGTCTATTTTAAGCATATACTGGCATGTTTCTTTAATATGTACGCTGGGCTGTTCTGGTAATTCAGATGATTCCGGGAAGTACCTTCAGCAAACGCCACCTGCGGCAGTGCCGGAGATCTTTGCCCCTAACCTTATTTCCCGGGAAGGGGAATTAGAATTTGGTTCGGTCTTCTCGGCCGATGGAACAGAATTTTTCTATGCGGTCGATCGCGATGGGAAAGCGGAGATCCGGTATACCAGACTTGAAAATGATGGCTGGAGTACTCCTTCTACGCTGATCACGCATGACCTGTACAGCCATAATGATCCATTTTTATCACCTGCTGAGGATGAACTGTACTACATTTCAAACCGACCGCTGAAGGATGGAGAAGGTAAAAAAGATTATGATATCTGGTATTCGGTTAGAGAAAACACCGGTTGGTCGGCCCCCATACATGCCGGGCCTGAAATCAATTCCGAAGGCAATGAATATTATGTGTCCTTTACCGAAGATGGAACACTATATTTTTCATCCAACCGTGGGGCAGAAGCAGGCCGGGAACATGATTATGATATTTATGCATCTTCCCGCAAACAGGGTGTTTTCCAGCAACCAGTCCGGCTGAGCGATTCCGTGAATACCCCGGCATATGAGGCCGATGTCTTCGTGGCTCCTGATGCCTCCTACCTCATTTTCTGCTCGGTCAGACAGGATGGCCTGGGTGAAGGAGATTTATACATCAGCTTTAAAAATGAACGGGGAGACTGGGCACAGGCAAAAAATATGCGGGAGTTGATCAGCAGTGAGCATCATGAACTCTGCCCCTTTGTTACCCGGGACGGGAAGTATTTCCTGTATACCAGCAACCAGGATATCTACTGGGTAGATGCCACGGTCCTCCAGCGCTATCGATAAGCCACTGTATCGTGGGTTTTACCAGTTTGTCTAAACAAATTGTCAGCTAAACCGATTTAAGAAATCAGTAATTTACGTTTATCTATTTGAGGGGACTCCCATATGTAGTTGAGTCCTGTTTGATTCTATTTCATTATGCTAGCCTACCGCCTTTCTCAACACGGACCTGCCGAATCGCTCACCTTACAAGACATGCCCGAACCGGTTCCCGGAGTGGGAGAAGTACGGGTAAAAGTCCGTCGTATTGGTATCAATTATGCCGAGATTCTCTCCCGTCGCGGGCAATACCGCTGGGCACCTCCGCTGCCCTACGTGTTGGGCATGGAGGCCTACGGTGAGATTGAAGCCGTAGGAGAAGGCGTGGACCGCTCCATTGGTGAATCTGTGATTGCCGGTTGGCAGCACGGTAGTTACGCTGAGAAGATGATCGTGCCCGAGTACATGGCTCTGCCCGCTCCGGTGGAATTCTCTCCCGAAGAAAATGCAGCGTTCATCGTCAATTACATGACCGCCTGGGTCGGGCTCATGAAACTGGCGCGACTGCAATCGTCCGACGTTGTGCTCATCAATGCGGCCGCCGGGGGCGTGGGTACTGCGGCGGTACAACTGGCTAAAGGGCTGGGTTGCAAGGTGTTCGGTACGGCCAGTCGTCCGGAGAAACTGTTGCTGCTGGAAGAACTGGGAGTAGACTACCCCATCAACTATCAGGAGCTGGATTTTGCTTCGGTGATCCGGGATGTGCAGCAGGGCGGGGGAGTGGATGTAGTGCTGGAACTGGTGGGTGGCGAGACTTTCCGGAAGAGCCGCGACCTGCTAAACCCCTTCGGGAAGCTGGTGATTGGCGGCATGGCCGGACTGAAATGGAATAAGCGGAACCCTCTTACCTGGCCCCGGCTTCTGCGCAATATTCCACAGGTCAAATTACTGCAAATGGCCCAAAATTCTACCGGACTGCTGGCCACCCACATCGGGTACCTTATTCGACACCAGCATGTGGTAGAAGCTGAATGGCAGGCGCTCACTGCCTATGTACAGGCACATAACATTCGCCCGGTGGTGTCCAAAGTCTTTCCCTTCGAACAACTTCCCCAGGCCCACACTTTTGTTGAGTCTCGCCAGAGCTACGGCAAAGTGGTAATCACCTTAGATTAAATTTTTTGGACTGGAAGAGAAAGCAGTCCTGAAAAAGCCCGTAATAACCCCAATAGCAGTTGTGAATTATTTATTGCTAATTTTCCTCATTATAAATAGCAATTTTGTTCTATTGTGTGGTTATTTATAGTAATATTGTATTTTGTTATTGAATATTAACCGTAGTATATTTCGTATAGTTGTGAAATTGCGAGATGTTACTACTTACGTCCATACCCACCACTACCTAACAAATGAACGCGAAGACGATAGAGCAGGAGCGACTTAGCGGCTCGCCTGAGAATAGAAACTGGAAGAAATGGGGTCCCTATCTTACTGAAAGACAGTGGGGAACCGTTCGCGAAGATTATACTCCCAATGGAAATACCTGGAGCAGCATATCCCACGATCAGGCCCGCAGCATGGCCTACCGTTGGGGAGAAGAAGGTATTGCCGGCTTTTGCGATCAACATCAGATACTCTGCCTGGCACCTGCCTTCTGGAATGGTAATGATCCCATACTGAAAGAGCGGCTGTTCGGACTGACCAATCATCAGGGGAATCATGGTGAAGATGTGAAAGAACTTTACTATCATTTAGAATCCTCGCCCACCCACGCTTACTGCCGTTTCCTGTACAAATATCCTCATGCGGCCTTTCCTTACGATGAGTTGCAGCAGAATAACCAGCGGAGCCGTACGGAGTCTGAGTTTGAACTGCTGGATACCAACGTGTTTGAGAACAACCGTTACTTTGATTGTTATATTGAGTATGCCAAGGGCGGAGCGGAAGATGTACTTATGCGGATCACCGCCTACAACCGGGGCGATCGTCCGGCATCCCTGCACGTGCTTCCTCATCTGTGGTTTCGCAACTACTGGAAGCATAACCCTCGTTACTCTCGCCCCCGGCTGGTTTCAGATTCAGCGCAGTGCATCCGGGCCAGCTCCAGCCGCAACGGGAAGCATTATTTTTATCACGAAGGAGGAGAGCAGTTGTTTTGCGAAAATGAAACCAATAACGCCCGGATTTTCCAAAGTAATAATGAGTACCCTTTTGTAAAAGACGGGATTAACGACTACATCGTAGGGGAAACGGCTACCATAAACCCTGAGAAATTTGGCACGAAGTCGGCCGTATGGCTGAAGGAAGAAATCCCTGCCGGGGAGTCCCGTACGTTCCGGGTACGTCTCAGCAAAAAGCGGCTGGATGATCCCTTTAATGATTTTGACGAGATATTTTGCCTCCGGGAATCGGAAACCGATGCCTATTATACTGATATTACACCGGAACATTTAAACCCCGAACGGAAGAAACTGCTGCGTAGTGCCCTGAGTGGCCTGCTATGGACCAAACAGTTTTATTACCTGGATGTATTCAAGTGGTTGTTCGGGGAGCCGGGAGATACGCCGCCTCAGCGGAATTACCGCCGCAATTTTGAATGGCAGCACCTGACCAACCGGCACATCGTTTCCATGCCCGATAAGTGGGAATACCCCTGGTATGCCGCCTGGGATCTGGCCTTCCACGCCTGGACCTTTGCTTATGTAGACATTGATTTTGCCAAAGAGCAGTTGCAACTGATGCTGCGGGAATACTATATGCACCCCAACGGGCAGATACCCGCCTACGAATGGAATTTCAGCGATGTCAATCCCCCGGTGCATGCCTGGGCCGTCTGGAATGTATACGAGAAAGATAAGAAAACAACGGGTAAACCGGACTGGAATTTTCTGGAGCGGGCCTTCCAAAAGTTACTGATGAACTTCACTTGGTGGGTCAACCAGAAAGATGCCAATGGTACGGACCTGTTTGAAGGAGGTTTCCTGGGACTGGATAACATTGGGGTATTTGACCGCAGTTACATGCCCCCCGGTATCAAAAAGATGCAGCAGGCCGATGCCACCAGTTGGATGGCCATGTTTGCGCTGAACATGCTGCGGATGTCGCTGGAGTTAGCCCATTATAATGCTGCATACGAGGAATCAGCTGCGAAATTCTTCCGGCATTTCCTGAACATTGCCTGGGCTATGCACCACATCGGTCAGCGTGATATTTCACTTTGGGACGATCGGGATAATTTCTACTACGATGTGGTACAATTTGAAAATGGTGGCACCGAGCGAATGAGGGTGCGTTCTCTGGTCGGTATTATTCCGCTATTTGCGGTGGAAGTTATGCAACGGGGCATCTTTGATCAATTGTACGAGTTCAAACTGCGCACCATCAACATCATGCGTACCCGTCCTGATCTGGCTTCGTTGATCTCCCGCATCGAAGAAAAAAATGAGAGTAACAGCTATATGTTTTCCATGATGCGGGGTTTTCGGTTGGAGCATCTTCTGAAGCGGTTATTAGATGAGGATGAATTCCTGTCTGATTATGGTATTCGTTCGTTATCCAAGTACCATGAGAAAAATCCTTACCTGTTCGACCACCACGGTCAGCACAAAATTCAGTATGAACCAGGAGAGAGCACCTCAAATATGTTTGGAGGAAATTCCAACTGGCGTGGCCCAATCTGGTTGCCACTCAACTACCTGATTATTCAGTCATTACGTAAGTATTATCAATACTACGGGGACGCTTATACTTACGAGTTTCCTACCGGATCGGGAAATAAGCTGAACCTGAAGCAAATCGCGCAGGAGCTCAGTAAAAGGTTGATGCGGATTTTTGAGCGAGATCCGGCCGGGAAGTTTCACTACCACGCCAATCACCAGTACGATCATTATTCCGAAAATGAGCATTTTAAGAATCATCACCTTTTCTACGAATTTTTCAATGGTGATACCGGGCAGGGGCTTGGCGCATCCCACCAAACTGGCTGGACCGCTCTGATTGCGAACCTGTTGCTGGAAATGGATGCAGATTAATAGAGCAATTTGTACAAGTAGCAAGAGTGCTCAGGTATTGGGGTTTGAATGTGTTAAAATATTTTTTGTATAAGTATTCAGGCAGGTAATTTAATTTTAAACCCGAGCCCGATCATCCAAATCTGTTTTCCAGGTCAGCTACTTTTCGCTCCAGCAATGCCACACGTTCTTCCAGAAACAAGGGTGGTTTCAGCACGGTGCTATAAAAACCAATGACTTTCCACAGTTCCAGGATTTTATCTCGCTGAATTTCCAAAGTCTCGTAGTTCGGGTTATCGGCTCGGAAAAACAATTGTTCATCGGCATGGTCGTACCGGCGTACGTAGATGTCTTCTTCCATCACAATCACATAAACGCCATCTTTACTTAGTTTTTTCTCAGGGGAAAGCAACACCGGGGCACACGAAAGAATGTCGCCCTTCAGTAACCCTTTCCGGTTGGCTTCCATTGCATCATTTTGTACTTCGAAAGCCCGGGATTTCTTTTGAGGAGTGTCGGGCAATCGCACAAAGGGCAGGTTGTTGATATAATCTTTATGCTGATAATTGACGATGTATTCTACGTAGCTATCCCGCTTTACTAGGGGGGTGTCTTCCTTCTTTAAGTCTTTGTCATTATTTTCAGTAATAATAGGGTCCTTTCCATCAGTGATGTCATACTCTCGCAATTCAGAAGTTGATAGCTCTTTGGTAAGCAGTGTATCAATGGATATGCTAAAGTAGTTAGCAATAAGGATGATTGTTTCCAGACGAGGTTCGGCCCGTCCTTCTTCATAAGCCCCAATACTAGCCCGAGATATATCAAAGATATCAGCAAATTCTGCCTGACTGATATGTTTAATACCCCTTATTTTCTTGATATTTTTACCAATTACCGACATTTTGAAAAATTTAAATCTAATTTTATTAGTAATGCTAACATTTTTAGTAAAGCTACGTATATACTTACTGAATACCAAACCGGTTAACCAAGTTAGTATTTTATTAAGTCATCTAATGATGGCTATGTAGGTTTCTAAAGAAAATGGGGCCGTAAAAAACGATCTCCTTTCTTTTCTTTGTGCTACGTTTGTTTTATGACAATTCGTCATTGTCATGAAATATTGGGTAGTGCGTAAGATGACCATATCAGGAAACCTGCTATTAATGTAATATCAGTAACTTTCATTTTAACAACACTACCATGAGTATTTTCACCCGAATCTTTAAGATAGGACAAGCCGAAGCCCATGCGGCGATAAGCAAATTAGAAGACCCCATCAAAGTAACCGAGCAGGGCATCCGTGACCTGAAATTGGAAATGGATAAAGCGCTGCAATCACTGGCTGAGGTAAAAGCCCTGCAAATCCGGACCAACCGGGAGATAGGCACCTATGAGCAGCGCGTGAGCGAATATGAACATAAAGCGATTCTGCTTTTACGCAAATCAGAAGCCGGTGAGCTGGATTCTGACGAAGCGGATCGATTGGCTTCCGAAGCGTTGCGCCGAAAAGAACAGGCAGAAAAAGATGTAGCCATGCGCCAGCAGGAAGCCCGTCGTTACGATGCCTCGGTCCAACAGTTAGAAGGAACCGTTGACACACTGAAAGCCAATATTGGTACCTGGGAAAACGAATTGCGGACGCTGAAGGCGCGCATGAAAGTGTGCACGGCCACCAAAAACATCCATAAGCAAATGGGGGGCATTGATGCCAGCAGCACCGTTTCCATGCTGGAGCGCATGAAAGCGCGGGTAGAAGAGGAAGAGTCTTTGGCTGAGTCCTACGGAGAGATTGCCAACCAGCCCACCAGTGTGGATGCTGAAATTGACCGAGCTCTGGGGAGCGGTGAGCGTCCTTCTGCCGACGCGCGTTTGCTGGAGCTGAAAAAAAGGTTGGGGTTACCCGAAGCTGCTGATGCTGAAGAGGCAGACGCTGATACCTCTGACGAAGAGAAGTAAAACCCGGAACCGTTGGCAGCGTCAGTTTGCGTTGCCAGCGACCCGATAACTAATATAACGCCATGAAAGAACTATTCACCGCCGCGGTGTCGGCACCCAATCTGATTCCCACGCTATTACTCGCCTTTGTACTGATATACTGGCTGGTAGTATTGCTCGGAGCTATTGACATTGATTCACTGGATGTGGACCTTGATCTGGACACTGATGTAGATGTTGACGCGGACGTGGACGGTCATCTTTCCGGCGCTGGCTTTGATGGAGTGCTGGCCTTCTTTAATCTGGGTCAGATCCCGCTTATGGTGTTTCTCTCATTCTGGATTTTGCCCGTCTGGGTGTTATCCGTACTGGGAAATCACTATCTCGGTAACTCCTCATTCCTGATCGGACTACTGGTTTTACTGCCGTCTTTAGTAGCCGGGTTGTTCATTGCCAAATTCCTGACCACGCCACTGGTGAAAGTGTTTGCCGGACTCAATCAGGAAGCGAACGAAACGGTGATCGGGAAAATCTGTACCATCACCTCCCAGGCCAGTAATCTGAAAGTTGGACAGGCGCGGGTACAGACTTCCGGCGCCCCCCTTCTGCTGAACGTCAAAACGTACGAGGGGATTACCCTGGACCGGGGAGAGACCGGTATGGTGATCGAGCAGCAGGAAGGACGCAACATTTACTTTATCGAACCCTATATCAACTAAACTCTACTCAAAATGGAAGGATCTATCGCACTATTCGTGGGCATTATCCTGATCGTACTCCTGTTTGCGATCGGAGTTGCCATCATCAAGATGTACAACAAAGCCTCGCAGGGTCAAGCCTTGATTGTTACCGGCGGAACCGGCGGAGCCAAAGTCTCTTTTTCGGGGCTGATGGTCATCCCGGTACTGCACCGGCTGGAGGTCATGGACATCACGGTGAAAACCATCATGATCTCCCGGACCGGGAAAGACGGGCTGATCTGTAAAGACAATTTACGGGCTGATATTCAGGTGACCTTCTTTTCACGGGTCAATAAAACCAAAGAAGATGTCATCCACGTTGCTCAGTCCATTGGTTGTGACCGGGCTTCAGACCCCAAGCAACTGGAGATTTTGTTTGATGCCAAATTCTCCGAAGCCCTGAAAACCGTGGGTAAGCACTTTGAATTTGTGGAGCTGTACAACTCCCGGGCAAAATTCAAAGATAAAATCCTGGAAGAAATCGGTACTGATCTGAACGGCTACATCCTGGACGACTGCGCTATTGACTACCTGGAACAAACTCCGCTGGAGTACCTCAACGAAGACAATATTCTGGATTCCGAAGGTATCAAGAAAATTATTGACCTGACGGCTCAGCAAAAGATTCAATCTAACCTGATTGAAAACGAGAAGCGGAAAACCATTAAGAAGCAGGATGTGGAAGCCGAAGAAACTATTCTGCAACTGGAGAAGCAATTGACCGAACAGCGGGAGCGCCAGGAAAGTGAAGTGACTAATATTCGATCAAGAGAAAATGCCGAACGGGAAAAAGTACGGCAGGAAGAACACAAGCGTTCGGAAGAGGCCCGCATCCGGACCGAAGAAGAAATCGGAGTAGCCGAACAGAATAAAGAACGTCAGATTTTGGTGGCTCAGCGCAACAAGGAGCGCGCCGATGCTATTGAAATAGAGCGAGTTGCGCAGGCCAAAGCCTTGGAAGCCACGGAGAGGGAGCGGGTTGTTGAACTTGCTCGCATCGAGAAGGAGAAATCTTTAGAAGAAGAGCGCAAGAATATTCAGGAGGTCATCCGGGAGCGGGTAATGGTCGAGAAAGCTACGGTGGAAGAAGAAGAGAAGATCAAAGATACGCGCGCCAAAGCGGAAGCCGATCGTAATAAAGAAGTGGCGCTGATCAATGCCGAGAAAGAAGCGCAGGAATCCCTGGTGAAAGAAATCAAAGCTGCGGAAGCTGCCAAGCAAGCCTCCGAACATCGCTCCAAGCAGATCATGATTGATGCCCAGGCTGAGGAGGAATCCGCCGAGCACCGTGCCAAAGCCATGAAAATTATGGCTGATGCCGAAGCGGCCCAGAAAGCGGCCATAGGATTATCTGAAGCGCAGGTAATGGAGGCCAAAGCCGCCGCTCGGGAGAAAGAAGGAGAAGCCGAAGCCGGAGTAATCGAAGCCCAGGCTGAGGCCGAAGCGCAGGGTATCCGACTACGGGCCGAAGCCCAATCCGAAGCCGATCATAAAATTGGTATGGTGGCGGCCCAGGTAAGCAAGGAGCAGGGTAAGGCCGATGCTGAAGTAACCGAGATCAAAGCCTCTGCCGATGAGAAGCAGGGTATGGCCGAAGCCCGGGTGATGCAGGAGAAATACAAAGCCGAAGCCGAAGGTATCCGCGACAAAGCCAACGCCATGCAGGTACTGGACGGACCGGGCAAAGACCACGAAGAATTTAAACTTCGTCTGGAAACTGAGAAAGCGCTTGAACTGGCTAAGATCAATATCCAGAAGGATATTGCTGAGGCTCAGGCCCAGGTGATCAGCGAAGCCCTGAAGGCATCTAATATTGAGATTATCGGTGGAGAAACCATGCTGTTTGACCAGATCATGGGCTCTATTGCCAAAGGCAAAGCGATTGATGGCATGGTGCGGAAGAACCATACGCTGCTGGATATCAAAGACACCTTCTTTAATACCAATGGCGGCGGGGCTTTCAAGGATAACCTGAAGAAGTTCATCAGTCAGTTCGGAGTATCTGCCGAAGATATGAAGAACCTCACCGTATCGGCCCTGCTGTTCAAGCTGATGAACCAGACTGACCAGCCCGGCACCAAAGCTAGTCTGACCAAACTGATGGATATCGCCCGTTCCACCGGTCTGGCCGACGAACCGGTAAAGAACATTAAGTTGTAATCACCCCTACACTCACGGCGCAGTCCGGACTAACATTCGGCTGCGCTCTTTTTAAACTGACAATGTGATGCGTAAATTTTTAAACAGATATAAGCCATTCAGTATCTTATGGGTGTGTATCCCGATCGCTATTTTATGGCTTTCATCAGGTATTGAAGATCGTTTGATCGGTAAGGGAGAAAATCAACCTAAAGCCAGTGCTGTCGCTGATAGGATCGAACCTTTATTTACCGTTTCAGCAGGCTTTTCGGTACAGTATGCCTCCCTGGATTTATCGATGGATCTGCGGTATACCTTAGACGATTATACTGCTCAGGTGCACTTGTATCATCAGGACGATCTGCTGGAAATATCTAATAGAAAAGGATCGCTGTTGCAGGTACAGTACACGGAAGGTGAATCTATGCCCGTGAACACAGGGAGCAAGCTATCAGCCCATTCTCTAGCGGGGTATTGCGAGATTGTACTACCCTCCGACCAAGAAGTCGTCATCACATCCAACAGCATAGAAGCGCATGAATTGGAAGATAGTCAATACGGACTTTTCCACGAGAAATAATCAGTCATAACAATCAATAACCAAAGCCATGATGGGAGCGAGCGGTGTTATCAGTGCCATGAAAAAGAGCTACGAAGACAATCGGGCTCTACTCCGACGAAAAGGAACCTTTGAATGTATGAAGGATTACTACGCGGCCAATCCAGGTGAGCAGATAAGCCGTGGTACGAACTACGAAGCTTTAAAACAATGGCGCACCGAACGAACCCACCAACGAAAAAAAGAAAGATGGCTAGCCGGAGCAGTCGCTCTAGGATTACTGCTAATTACAGTCTCACTCTGGAACAGCCTCTATGGGTAAGGCATCTGTTTATTAAGTTTTTTTAGGGGAAACTTTGCTGTTTGAGCGAAGCGAGTTTCAAAGTTTCCTAGATTTTTTGCCTACTTTTTCATCGATGGAAAAAGCGGCAGCCGCCTTTAGGTTTGTAAGGTAGTAAAATTCTAAGAAAGCTGCTGTTACTACTAAGGTGTGAATATGTGGGTAACTCGACAGAGTTATCCATATATTCACACCCTCAACGCCAGCCTAGGTGAACTACGGCAGC